>NZ_JCADBL010000008.1:0-312870 GCF_059359015.1 Micromonospora sp. LZ37
GGTCGACCGCTGGTGCCGCCTGCTCGCCTGGTACGGCATCCCCACCGACCGCACCGACCTCACCCTGCACCGACCACCCCCCGGCCGGCTGCCCACCGGAGTCAGCATCGTCCACCCGGGAGCGAAGGCGGCGCAGCGGCGCTGGCCGCCGGCCCGGTTCGCCGAGGTGGCCCGCGCCCTCACCGCCCGTGGGCACCGGGTGGTGGTGACCGGGACGCCCGGCGAGCGGAGCACCGCCGAGCAGGTGTGCGCCCTGGCCGGGTTGCCCGCCGACGCGGTGCTGGCCGGGGAGACCGGGATCGGCGAGCTGGCCGCGCTGGTCTCCCACGCCCGCCTGGTCATCAGCGGCGACACCGGCATCGGACACCTCGCCACCGGCTACGCCACCCCGTCCGTACTGCTCTTCGGCCCCGTCCCGCCCGCCCAGTGGGGCCCACCCCCGGACCGGCCGTGGCACCAGGCGCTCTGGGTGGGGCCGCGCGAGCCGGTCGAGGAGGTGGCCGTGCACCCGGCGCTGGCGGCGCTGGACGTACCGGCGGTGCTGGCCGCGGTGGACCGGGTGGAACGGGTCGCGGCGCGGCGGGTCGAGCGCGCCGCGCCCTTGGCTACCCGCCGGTAGGTTGCCGCCGTAGGCTGCACCGGTGAGCGGCGAACCGGAGTACAGCCAGGAGTTCGTGGACGTCGACGGGGCACGGATCGGCATCCAGACCTATCCGGAACCGAACGGGCCGCCCGGAGCGCCGGTGGTGGTGCTCTGGCCGGCGATGGGCGTCCGGGCCCGGTACTACCGGCCGTTCGCCGCCGCGCTGCGCGCCGCCGGCCTGGCCGTGGTCGTGGCCGACCTGCGGGGCACCGGCGCGAGCACTCCCCCGCCCGGCCGGGCCAGCCGGTACGGCTACGCGGAGCTGGCCGGCGACGTGGGCGCGGTCCTGGAGGCGCTCAAGCCCCGGCTGGACGGCCGGACCCGGCTGCTGCTCGGGCACTCCCTCGGTGGGCAGGCGGCGCTGCTGCACCTCGCCCTGCACGGCTCCGCCGCCGTGGACGGGCTGGCCCTGCTCGCGGTGGGCGTGCCCTACTGGCGCGGCTATCCCGGCGCCCGGCGGTACGGCGTGCTGCCGTACACCCAGGGCATCGCGGCGGTCTCCCGCGTGCTCGGCGTCTGGCCGGGATGGGGGTTCGGCGGACGGCAGGCCCGCGGGGTGATCCGGGACTGGGCGCACACCGCGCGGATTGGGCGGTTCCCGGTGCTGGACGGGGTCGACGCCGAGGCCGCGGTGCGCCGGGTCGCCACTCCGGTGCTGGCGGTCAGCGTGGACGACGACCAGTACACCCCGCACGGCACGCTGGATCTGCTCTGCGCCAAGCTCACCGCGGCGCCGGTCACCCGGCACCGTTACACGGTCGCCGAGGCCGGCGTACCCCTGGACCACTTCACCTGGGTCCGCGCCGGCGGGCCGCTGGCCCGCCGGGTGGCCGACTTCGCCGCCACCCTGCCTCCCGGCTGACCTGCGGGCGGGCGACAGCTGGTCGCCCGCCCGGTGGGATCAGTCGAGTTGGTCGAGGGGGACCAGCTTCCCGTCCCGCTCCACCCGCACCTCGCCCCGCTCGGGCGGCGGGGGCTCCTGCTTGGTCTTGCGACGCGGGTCGCTGCCCGGGTGCATCAGCACCGCGTCGGTCGAGGCGGTCTTCTCGCGGCTCTCGTCCGGCTGCGTCATCCCGATCTCCTCCCTCTCGTTCCGTGCGGTTGCCTACCCGCCGGCCGGCGGTCGACTCCTGTCCGGGCCGGGCGGACCCGGACGGACGCCGCGAACGGGACGCCCTCCCGGTCCACCGGTCCGGATCGGATGAGTAGGAGGGTGAACGGCGGGTATGCCGCTGCGCCCGAATACGGTGGAGGGGGATCAGATGTCCGAACGGCACACCGCACTGCGCTCCATGCACGATCTGGGTCTGGCGGCCTGGTTCGGTGGCTCCCTGATGGGAGCCTTCGGCGTCAACGGCGCGGCCTCGCGGATCAGCGATTCGACCCAGCGGCTCCCGGTGGCCTCGGCGGGATGGGCCCGCTGGACCCCGGTCAACGCGGCGGCGATCGGCGCCCATCTGGCCGGCGCGGTGGGGGAACTGGCCGCGGAGAGCCCGCGGGTCTTCTCCCAGGCCGGGGTGGGGAAGGTGAGCGCGCTCAAGACGGCGCTCACCGTCGGCGCGCTCGCGGTCACCGGGTACAGCCGGTTGCTCGGCATGAAGTTGGAGAAGGCCGGCGCCTCGCCGGTCGGGGGGACCACCGAGCCGAACCACCAGACCCCGGCCGACGTGGCATCCTGTCAGCGGCAGATGAAGCTGCTGCAGTGGACGATCCCGGCGCTGACCGGGGCGTTGATCGTGGTCACCTCGTACATGGGTGAGCAGCAGAAGCCCGGCCAGGTGTTCCGCGGGGTCTTCGGCCGCGCGGGCGGGATGTTGAGCGCGCCCGCGACGATCGGGAAGCTGGCGACGATGGGCGCGGGGAAGCGCCGGATGGCCATGGCGGGCTGACCGCCCTACCCGACCCGGCCGGCGCGGGGGCGGGCCGTCGCACGCCGACGGCGGCCCCGCCGGCCGGTCGGGCGGCCTGGACGGACAGTCGGGACCACGACGACCAGTGAGGTGGCCATGACGGCGAACGAGGCACCGAGGGGCGGCGCCGGACGCGGACCGGAATCCGCCGCTCCCTGGGGCACCACCGACGGTTTCGACGCCGACCCGCCCTGGGGCGCCGGCGAGCACGACCCGATGGACGAGGGCAGCGAGGAGACCGCCGTGCCCGAGGGACGGCGGGGTGACCGCCGGGCCGGTGCGGCCGCGGCGCCGACCGGCCCGGCCGGTCGGCACGGCTTCGGCCCGGTCGAGCCGACCCGCTTCATCGAGGCGGGACCGGGCGCCCCGCCCGATCCGGCCCCCTCCCGCCGCACCTTCCCCGACGACTCGGTGGGCGGGGACCTGCCCGACAACGCCCTGGAGGAGGAGACCGCGATGCGCCCGGAGGGCGTCATCCGGGACTGACCCCGACAGCGCGACGCCCGGGGTGCCGCCGTCGCGGCGGCACCCCGGGCGAGGACCGGTCAGGAGCCGGTGCCGTCCTCGTCACCGCCCGGCCCCGGCGGCGGCTCGGCGACCGGGCGGCCGGCCTCGTCCACCAGTCCGGGCGCCATGCTGCCGCCGTGTGCCTCCTCGGCCTCGCGCACCTGCCGGGCCCGCGCGTCGTCCGGTACGCCCGGCCGCCGTGGCTCCTCGCTCATCGCCGCACCTCCTGTCGTCGAGACGGCGGTACCCGGCCGGCGAAGCGACAAACCGGTCAGACGGCGGCGCGCTGGGCGGCCGGGGCCAGGCCGAGCAGCGCGCCGAGCCGCCCCGCGTCCCGCTGGGCCTGGCCCTCGCAACAGTTGTTGAACAGCACGTGCAGCTCCCCCGCGTCCCGCGCCAGGTCGGTCAGCAGCTCGGCCCACCGGCCCAGCTCGTCGTCGGAGTAGGCGTACCGGAACCGGTCCTCCTTGCTGCCGCCCACCCACTCGGCGCTGTGCCCGTGGAAGCGGACCATCGCCGGCTCGGCGGTCGCCGTCATCATGGGCGGCACCGACGAGGGATGGCCCTGCGGCATGTCGACGCAGACCATGGTGAGGTCGTGGTCGCGCAGGAAGGTCACCGTCTCGGCCGCGGCCGCACCGTCGAACCAGGAGCCGTGCCGCAGCTCCACCGCGACCCGCCAGGGCCGGCACCGCCGCGCCAGCTCCACGATCCGCCGTCGGGCGCGCTCGCCGCGCACCAGCCACGGCGGGAACTGCAGCAGCACCACGCCGAGCCGGTCGGCCGCCGCGAGCGGGTCCAGCGCCGCGCGGAACCGGGCCCACAGCTCCTCGTACGACGACTCGGGCAGGTCCCGCTGGCGGACGCGGGCCGGACCGGAGTCGGGCCGCAGGTCCCTGGGCAGCATGGACACCGGGGTCGGGTGGCCGGTGAAGAGGCTGAACGCCTTGACGTCGAAGGTGAACCCGTCCGGGGTGGCCTCGACCCAGCCGGCGGTGGTCTCCGGCGCCGGTACGGCGTAGTAGGAGGTGTCCACCTCGACCAGCCCGAACCGTCCGGCGTAGAAGCCGAGCCGGTCGGCGGGGGTCCTCGCGGTGCGGGGGTACCAGCCCGAGCGCAGCAGGGACGCATCCGCCCAGGACGACGTGCCGACCTTGATTACCGCCATGTAGTTCAGTGCACCGCCACCCGGCCGGATCGGCAACCGCTGACGACCGCGTGACCTACCCGGAATCGTCGGTGGGCCGCCCTAGGGTGGGCACCGACGACATCGACGGAAGGCGGACCGATGACCACTTCGGAGCGGGTGCTCACCGACGAGCGGGCGGATCTGACCCAGACCCTGGGCCGGCACCGGGGCTTCCTGCGGCACACCGTGCGGGGCCTCACCGACGAGCAGGCGGCGGCCCGGACGACGGTCAGCGAGTTGTGCCTGGGCGGCCTGATCAAGCACGTGGCCGTCACCGAGGAGCGGTGGGCGTGGTTCATGGTCGGCGGCGCCGAGGCGATGCAGAAACAGCCGGTCGACTGGGCGGCCGCGTTCCGGATGACCGAGGGCGAGACGCTGGCCGGTCTGCTCGACCGCTACGCCGAGGTCGCGGCCCGCACCGACGAGCTGATCGCCACCGTCGACCTCGACGCGTCGCACCCGCTGCCGGCCGCGCCCTGGTTCGAGCCGGGCGCGCGCTGGTCGGCGCGGCGCGTGGTGCTGCACCTCATCGCGGAGACCTCGCAGCACGCCGGGCACGCCGACATCCTGCGCGAGGCCACCGACGGGGCCAGGACGATGGGCTGAGCCCGGGGGCGACCCGGCTGCCCCGGGTCACGGGGTGGCGACCGGCCCCTGACCTGGCGTGATCAGCGCCACCCGGGAGCCCTGTGGTGTGACGTCCCACGGCCTGCTGGCGCTGAGGGACACGAGATGAAAGCACATGGCATCGACCAGGAAACCGTCGAGCGGCTGCTCGGCGGGCCGGTCGTGAACCCGCAGGACGGCCCAGGGCCCCTCGTGGCGCTCCTGACCGCGGTTCGCGCCGCGCCCCACCCCGACGAACTGCGCGGAGAGAGCGACGCCGTGCAGGCGTTCCGGAGGGCGCGCGCCGGGTTGCCGCTGCCCGTGCCGAGCCGTCCCGCCCGGCCGCGTGCGCTGGCCGGGTTGGCCGGGCTGAAGGTCGCCCTGGCCGCGCTCGCCGTGACCGCCACGGGCGGGGTCGCGCTGGCCGCCGCCACCGACACGCTGCCGGGTCCGCTGGACCGCACCGACGACCGGCCCTCCGTCCCGTCGGCCGCCCCGGGCCTGATCTCCCCGACCAGCTCCCGCCCCGGACGCTCGGCCCCGCCGTCCACCGTGGAGTCGCGGCGCCCGACGCCCGACGCCGCGATACTCGGGCTCTGCCGCGCCTACCGTGCGGACGCCGGCGACAACCCGGGCCGGACCCTGGAGAACCCGGTCTTCACCGACCTGATCACCAGCGCCGGAGGCCGCGACAAGGTCGCCGACTACTGCGAGCAGGCCGTGGCGGACCGGGACGACCCCGACGCGTCGCCGGATCCGACCACCGGCCGCCCGGGCTCGGCACCCGGGACCCGGCCGAGCGGCAGGGCGTCACACGAACCGGCCAGACCCACCCCGGCCGGCAAGCCGAGCGTCCCCGCCCCGGCCCCGAGCACCCCGCCGGGCCTGGACGACACCCCGGCGGGCCGGCGCACGCCGCGGGGCCCGGGTCCCCGCTGACCACCCGCCCGACGACGCCGCCGGGCTGGTGACCGTACCGGCTGGTAACGTGCCCCGATGAGTCTGCGACGTCGACGGGCGGCGATGGCCCTCCGCCTCACGATCGCCCTCGGCGTGCTGGCGGGGGTCGTGCTCACCGCGCTCGGCCCTGCCACGGTCACCGGCCTGTTGCCGTACTTCACCATCCAGAGCAACGTGGCGGTGGGACTCCTCGCCGGCTACGCCGCCTGGCGGGCCGCCCGGGACCGACCCGAACCGCCGTCGGCGCTCAAGGGCGCGGTCACCCTCTACATCACCATCACCGGGGTGGTGTACCACCTGGTGCTGGCCAACCCCGCCAGCCCGTTCGCGATGGCGCAGCCCGACCGGGCGCTCGGCGAGGCGCTGGGCAACCAGTTCCTGCACACGATCGTGCCGCTGCTGGCGATCGCCGACTGGACGCTGTTCGACCGACGCGGCCGGCTGCGCCCGCGGTACGCCGCCTGGTGGCTGGCCTTTCCGCTGGCGTACCTGGGGTTCGCGCTGGTGCGCGGGCTGATCGTGCACCGGTACCCGTACCCGTTCCTCGACGCCGGGCGGCTCGGCTACGACGGCGTCTCGGTCAGCACCGTCTTCTTCGCCGTCACGTTCTGGCTGCTCGGCCTGCTCTTCGTCGGCGTCGACCGCGGGTTGTCCCGCCGGGCCGCCGCGCGACCCACGGGCGGAACGGTGCTCCCCGCCCCCGACGACGCCGCGCCGGAGCCGGTCGGCGACGCCGCGCCGGAGCCGGTCGGGGGCGTCACGCCGGACGCGTCCGCCGGCCGGCGCTGAACCGCCGCCGGTCCGGTCGCCGGACGGTGGCGGTCGCCGGGCGCGACGGCATTGCGCGGGAAGCGGGCCGGTCAGCGTAGGCGGGGCCGGCGGCCCCGGGCTTCGGAGCGGTCCCGGCCGTACGCGTCGGCATGCCCCCACCGGCCCGGCACGTCCAGCAGCTCGACGCGGCCGAAGCCCTCTGGCAGGGCCGGGTTGACCAGCAGGTTGTCCCCGCACGGCCGCAGGCCGAGCACCGTGCCGAGCAGCATCAGCAGCGCGCCGGAGGACCAGGACTGCGGGCGGCCGGCGAACGGCAGCTGCACCGGATACTTGGTGACCGCGCGCGGGTAGCCGGCGATCGCCTCGGGCAGCGGCCCGCCGAGCACCTCGGCCACGGCGAAGATGCCGGCCGCGACCCGGGCCGCCTCCTCGTCGTGGCGGTACCGGCGCAGCCCGGCGGCGATCAGCGAGTTGTCCGAGGGCCACACCGCACCCAGGTGCACGCCGACCGGGTTGTACGGGCGCTCGCCCTCGGCGAGGGTGCGCACCCCCCAGCCGGAGAAGAGCCGCGGCCCGAGCAGGTGGCCGGCGAGCGCGGCGGACCGCTCCTCGGCGACGATCCCGCTCCACAACAGGTGCCCCAGGTTGGACGAGAGCACCCGCACCGGGGTCCCGTCCGGCTCCAGGGCCAGCGCGTAGTACTCCAGGTCCGGCAGCCAGAAGTCCCGGTTGAAGCGCTCCTTGAGCGCGGCGGCCTCCCGCTCCAGCCGGTCGGCGTACGCCGGGTCGTGCCAGAACTCCCGGGCCAGCCGGGCGCCGCGGATCTTCGCGTCGTAGGCGTACCCCTGGAGTTCACACGTCGCCCGGGGGAACTCCGGCTCCCGTCCGTCGGCGTGCACGATCGCGTCGGGCGAGTTCTTCCAGGCCTGGTTGACCAGTCCGTTGCGCAGGTTGCGGCGCTGGTAGCGCAGGTAGCCGTCACCGGTCAGGTCGCCGTACTCGTCGATCCAGTCCAGCGCCATCCGGGCCGGGTGGCGCAGCTGCCGGACCAGCGCGGTGTCGCCGGACCAGCGCTCGTACTCGTCGAGCAGGATCACGAAGAGCGGGGTGGTGTCGGCGGCGCCGTAGTAGAGCGCGGTCGGCTGGTCGTCGAAGCCGGCGGCCTCGCCGTAGCGCAGCTCGGCGAGGATCTTGCCCGGCTCCTCGTCGTGGTAGTCGTCGAGCTGTCCGCCCTGCAGCAGGGCGAGCAGCCGCAGCGTGGTCGAGGTCAGCTCGGGGGTGAACGGCAGGGTCTGCAGGCAGGTCACCAGGGCGTCCCGGCCGTACAGGGCCATTCCCCAGGGCAGCCCGCCCACCGGCACCCGCCCGGCCATCGACAGCGGCTCGTAGCAGAGCGCGGCCAGGTCGGTCAGCGCGCCCTCGTACGCCGCGGGCAGCGCGCTGCGTTGGGCGACCAGCTGTGGCGCGCGGTCCAGCCAGCCGCGCAGCTCCTCGCGCATGTCATGACGGACCCGTTGGCGGTGCGACTCCAGGCTCGCCCGCATGTCCCGGCCGCCCTCGCCGCGGATGGCCATCCCGACGTGCAGGTCGGTGATCCACTGGCCGTGCGGCGGGACGCTGATCCGGTACGTCAGGCCACCCCGGTCCACCTCGGCGGGGGCGGTGCTGGAGACGATCGTCTCCCGGCTGAACCGCTCCCGCTCGTAGCGCAGCCGCAGCACCCCGTCGTCGGAACGGGCGCTCACCGTGGTGTGTCGGGGCGGCAGGTCACTGATCTCGGCGGTGTCGGCGAAGTCGGCACCGACCTCCATCCGCACGACCAGGTGGGCCGGCTCGGCGCCGTGGTTGAGCACCGTGATCCGCTCGGTGAAGCTGTCGTCGAGCGAACGGTGCCGGATCACCGACAGGTCGGCGTCGACGTAGTGGCTGGCGGCGCCGGGGACCAGGAGGAACCGGGTCTCGAAGTAGGCCGTCTCGTCACGGGAGAGGGTGTGCAGCCGCTCCCCGTCGACGGTGAGCACCCAGCGCGACAGGAAACGGGTGTCGAAGGAGAAGAGCCCCACCGGGACGCGGGGGTCCACCTCGATGTCGCCGTGGGAGTCGCTGACCGCGAAGACGTTGCCGGCGATGACGCAGACCCGCTCCTGCCTCACCGGTGCCCGTCCCGTCGCCGGCCGACCTCCCGGGGATGCCGCGCGCCGGCGGGGCCGGGGAAGATCCGTCGGAGCGCCATCAGCAGCCGCATGTCGCCCCGCACGCTGATCTCGTTGCGCACCAGCGCCGCCGCCACGTGGGTCTGCCCGGTGGCCAGCCGGTCGAAGGCCGACCGGTCCGCGCTGACCACCAGCTCCGCCTCCTCGGCCGACCGACTGACGGTCACGCGCTGGTCGTGGATGGTGAGGTACCAGTGCTCCGTGTGACCGTCGTCGCGCAGGTCGAGGCGCAGCGTGCCGGCGGTGGTCTCCGGCAGGTCGGGCCGCCGCGCGGGGTCGAGCCGTTCGAGCTGCTCCGTCACCGACGACGCCATCGCTGCCCCTCCCCCGGTCCGTACGGTGCACGCTCGAGGACGATCGCAGGCGAGGGGGTGACCCCGGCTCACCCGCTGCGGGTGAAACTCCCTGCTCGTCGAAGGCGCGGCAGCCGGCGGAACGGGGTACCCGCAGGGACGGGAGGGCGAGATGCGCGCACTGGAGGACCGACGGACCGCACGGGTGCTGGCGGCGCTGCTGGCGATGCAGCGGCAGTCCTGGGAGCAGGGGGTGGCGGCGCACGCGCTGCTCGACCTCGGTCTGGACGACGAGGCGGTGCTGCTGGCCCACGCCGCGGTCACCCGGCAGCACCCGGACGGCCGGCTCGGTGACGTGTCGGGCGAGGACGGCGCGGTCAACGGCGCGGCCTGCGTCGAGGCGGTCCGGCACGCCGCGCTCGCCGATCCGGGCGGTCGCTGGTCGCCGGCGCTGGACCGGCAGCTCGACTGGCTGCTCACCCGGGCGCCCCGGGCCGCCGACGGCACCCTGTTCCACCTGCTCGGCAACCGGCAGGTCTGGGCGGACACGGTGTACATGGTGGTGCCGGCGCTGGCCCGCTGCGGCCACCCCGCGCGGGCGGCCGCGCAGGTGCACGGCCATCGCCGCCGGCTGCACGACGACCGCAGCGGCCTCTACGCCGCGCGGTGGGACGAGGACCGCGGCGTGCGGGTGCGTCCGGAGCACTGGGGCACCGGCAACGGGTGGGTCGTCGCCGGCATCGCCCGCGCACTGCGCCCGCCGGTGGACTGGCCGGCGGGGGCCCGGGCGGAGCTGGCCGGACACGCCCGGCAGGTGCTCGACGCCGCCCTGGCCCACCGCCGCGCCGACGGGCTCTTCCACGACGTGCTCGACGACCCGGCCACCTTCGTCGAGACCAACGCGGCGCAGATGCTGGCGTACGCGACGTTGACCGGCGCCACCGACGGCTGGCTGCCGCCGTCGTACGCCGACACCGGGCGGGACCTGCTCGCCACCGCCGAACGGCAGGTCGACGCGCACGGGATGGTGACCCCGGTCAGCGGCGCGCCGGACTTCGCGCGCCCCGGCACGTCGCCCGAGGCGCAGGCGTTCCACCTGCTCGCCCGGGCGGCCCGGCGCCGCGCCGACGGGTGACGGTCACGCCGAGCGGGCCGGGTGCGCCGTAGGGATGCGGGCGGCCGGTCATCCACCCTGGCCGGTCACCGCTCCGGTTCGCCGCCCGGTACCGCCGGCGCGGGGCGGTGAACGCCCGGGCTCTAGGGTGATCACGTGGTCGCGGCGCTGGAGCTCTATCTGGACACCGACGCCACCCGGCGCGTCCGGGTGCTCTGGGACGCCCTGGAGGCCGAGGGCGTGCAGAGCATGCGGTCCCTGCTGGCGCAGCGGCACCGGCCGCACGTCTCGCTCGCGGTGGCGCCGCGCTTCGACCCGGACCGGGTCGCCGAGGCGCTGCGCGGAACGGTGGTGGCCGCCCCGCTGCGGCTGCGCTTCGAGCACGCCGGGCAGTTCGTCGGGCGGGTGCTCTGGTTGGGTGTGACGCCGACCGCCGAGCTGCTGGCCCACCACGCCCTGGTGCACGAGCGGCTGGCCGGGGCCGGGATCGAGCTGGCCGAGCAGTACCGGCCGGGACGCTGGGTGCCGCACTGCACGCTCTCCATGCGGGTGCCGAACACGCTGATGGCCGCGGCCGTACGCCGCTGTCTGGAGGTGCTGCCGCTGGAGGCGACGGTGGTCGGCGCGGCGCTCGCCGACCACGCGCGGGACATCACCCGTCCACTGCCCTGACCCGCCACCCCGGGGCCCCGCCGCGCCGACGGCGGCGGGCGTCCCGGCGACGCCGACGGACGTATCGTGAGCCCATGGCCACCTGGGAGGACGTACGCCGGATCGCGCTCGCGCTGCCGGAGACGACGGAGCGGCCGTCGCACGACGGCCTGCCGGCCTGGCGGGTACGGGACAGGCACTTCGTCTGGGAACGGCCGCTGCGGCGGACGGACCTCGCCGCCCTCGGCGAGGACGCGCCGGACGGGCCGATCCTCGGCGCGCAGGTGCCCGACCTCGGCGCGAAGGAGGCGCTGCTCGCCGACGATCCGGCGGTCTACTTCACCACCCCGCACTTCGACGACTACCCGGCGGTCCTGGTCCGGCTGGACCGGATCGCCCTGCCGGAGCTGACCGAGCTCGTGCTGGAGGCCTGGTACGCCCGCGCGCCGAAACGCCTCGCCGCCGCCTACCGCGCCGACCTGCCCTGAGGCGGGGCGGCCGGCCCCGCCGCTCACGGCTGTCCGACCCCCCGCCCCCGGCTGCGGGCGCGACGCGAGAGATCGCGCTCGAACATGGAAGTAGTGGCCTCCCAGCGTCGGGGAGGCCACTACTTCCTGGATCGAGCGCGATCTTGGGCGCGAGGGCAGCTCGCGGCCCCGGCGGGGGCCGTCGGCGCGGTCACGAAGTGGGTGTGGTGAGCAGGTAGTCGTCGGCGTCGGGGCTCCACCGCAGGTCGACGATGCCGCTGGTCGCCGCCGCCTTGCAGAACTGGAGGAAGCTGCGGTAGCCGAGCTTCTTCTCGCTGAAGTCGGGCCGCGCCCGGCGCAGCTGGTTCTTCAGGCCGGAGAGCGCCACCGCGCCGTCGTCGCCGGCCAGGTCCCGGACCACGGAGCCCAGGAGCCCG
Organism: Micromonospora sp. LZ37; assembly: GCF_059359015.1. Lineage (NCBI taxonomy): Bacteria > Bacillati > Actinomycetota > Actinomycetes > Micromonosporales > Micromonosporaceae > Micromonospora > Micromonospora sp. LZ37. Next base: position 11,762 of record NZ_JCADBL010000008.1, read on the forward strand.
AAGGCCACCTCCCGATCGCCGTGCTCGGGCAGGGAGACCTCGGGGTCGCCCTTGGCCGGGCCCTCCGCCAGCTCGACCACGTTGCGCTCGGCGAGGTGCCGCAGCAGTTCGCCGAAGGTGCGGAACCCGTAGTCGGACTCGCTGAAGGTGGGATCCTTCCTCAGCAGCGTGCGCTTCAACGTGGAGGCGGTCACCTCACCGCTGGAGCTGCCCTGGAGACCGGCCACCGTCTGCGCCACGAAGACGGACAGCGTGTCGACGTCGCGTACCGGTTCCTCGACGGCCGGCGCCAGCTCCGGCTCCTGCTCCACCTGCGGCGTCTCCGGGCTGGGCAGCCGCGCCGGACGGGTCCGGCGGCTACGCGCCGGCGGGACGTCTACACCCTCCAGCCGGTCGTAGTAGAGGAACTCGTCGCAGGCGGGCGGGAGCAGCGCCGAGGTGGACTTCTCGACCCCGACGCCGATCACCCGCTTGTTCAGCTCGCGGAGCTTGTGCACCAGCGGGGTGAAGTCGCTGTCGCCGGTGCAGATGACGAACGTGGAGATGTACTGGCGCTCGAACGCCAGCTCGACGGCGTCCACGGCCATCTTGATGTCGGCGGCGTTCTTGCGCGACGCGCCCATCCGCTGCGGCATCTCGATCAGCTCGACGTGCGACCGGGTCAGCATCCGGCGGTCCTCGTCGAAGTACGACCAGTCCGCGTACGCCCGGCGGACCACCACCCGCCCCCGCTCGGCCAGCGCGTCGGCGATGGGACGCAGGTCGAAGACCATGCCGCCGAGGTGCTCACGGGCACCCAGCGCGAGGTTCTCGTAGTCGAGGAACAGGGCGATGCGGTCTTCTTGATCCACGTGGCCAGGGTACGCGGTCGCGGGCCCGCGGCCCGGTCGGTCAACCGGGCGCGCGGCCTGACCGTCGGCCACGCACCGTGAAATCGACCGTTCTCCCCTGCCTCGTCCGGCAGCCGTACCACGATGTCGGAGTGGCACACGACCGGCGCGGGCGCTCCGCGACGCCGCGTGGCGGACCGCCGTCCGGCCGCCGCGACCGGCGGGGCCGGGCGTGGCCGTGGCCCGGGAGTACGAGGTGAGCCCCCTCCTGTTGATCGTGGTGCTGGGCGCCACGGTGCTGGTCGGCACCACCCTCGGTGGTCGGTACAGCGTGGCCCCGCCGGTCCTGCTCATCACCATGGGCGCGCTGCTGGCGCTCCTTCCGCCGCTGTCGCACGTGGTGCTGGACCCCGAGGTGGTGCTGCTGCTGTTCCTGCCGGCGATCCTCTACCGGGAGAGCCTCGTCGTCAGCCTGCGGGAGATCCGCGCCAACCTCCCGGTGATCGCGTTGCTCGCGGTGGCGCTGGTGGCGGTGACGATGGTCGTGGTGTCGCTGGTCGCGCAGCGGCTCGGCGTCGCGCCGGCCGCGGCCTGGGTGCTGGGCGCGGTGCTGGCGCCGACCGACGCCGCGGCGGTCGCCGGCCTGGCGAAGCGGATGCCCCGGCGGGTCCTGACCACCCTGCGCGCGGAGAGCCTGATCAACGACGGGACCGCGCTGGTGCTCTTCTCCGTCGCGGTCGGCCTGATCGCGGGGGGCACCTGGCCCGACGCCCCCCACCTGCTCGGCCGGTTCGCCGGGTCGGCGCTCCTGGGCGTCGCCGCCGGCCTGCTGACCGCCGGGGTGGTGATCCTGATCCGTCGCCGCCTCGACGACCCGCTGCGCGAGGGCGCGCTGAGCGTCATGACGCCGTTCGCCGCGTTCCTCCTCGCGGAGCTCGTCCACGCCAGCGGAGTCCTGGCGGTGGTGGTGGCGGGCCTGATCATCTCCTACGTGCAGCCCCGGATCATCCGGGCCCGCTCCCGGGTGCTGGCGTACACCTTCTGGGACCTCACCACGTTCCTGATCAACGGCGCTCTCTTCGTCCTGGTCGGCCTGCAAATCCCCCGGGCGGTGGAATCGATCACCAGCACGTCGACGGCGCAGGCGCTGATCATCGCGGTGGTGGTGACCGGCGTCATCATGGCCACCCGGATGATCTGGGTGCACCTGACCGCGTACCCCGTCCGCTTGCTCGACCGGCGGGCGACGCAGCGGGACCGCCGCGACGGGTGGCGGATCCGGACGGCGTCCGGGTGGGCGGGTTTCCGGGGCGCGGTGTCCCTGGCGGCGGCGCTGGCCGTGCCGATGACGACCACGTCGGGGGCGCTGGTCGAGGAGCGCGACCTGATCGTCTTCTGCACGGCGGTGGTCATCGTGCTGACGATGCTGGTCCAGGGGATCACCCTGCCGGCGGTGGTCAGCTGGGCGGGCCTGACGGGTGACGTGGAACGCGAGCACGAGGTCCGGCGGGCCAGAGCGGCCGCCACCCGGGCGGGCCTGGCGGCGTTGCCGGAGGTCGCCGCCGGGCTGGGCGTCGGGGCGGACACCGTAGAGCGGCTCCGCTCCGACTACCAGCGCCACCTGGAGGACACCCTCGCCGCCGGCGCGGACCAGGAGGCGGCCCGGGTCGGAGAGCTGGACCGCCGGCTGCGGCTCAGTGTGCTGGAGCACAAGCGCCGCGAGGTCACCCGGCTGCGCGACAACAACGAGATCGACGACGCGGTGCTGCGGGAGGTGCAGGCCGCGCTGGACATCGAGGAGATCCGGCTGCTGGGACCGGAGGCCATCGACTGAGCGGGCACCCCCACAACCGATCGGTACGGAAATTTGGCGGCGGGCGGCGGGGCTGCTAGCGTCGGCTGCCGTACCGATCGGTACTGAATAGATCCACGAACCGCGGGGAGACGTCGGCGCAGGTCGGGCAGGCGCCCCCTCGGCCGGCGACCCGTTCGCAGCACCGGAGGCGACCCGTGCCCGGCAGACACCGGTGCGGATCCCTCCCGACACACCGGAGGTAGCAATGTCGCAGCACACCCAGGAGGAGAGCGTCCGCGAGACCGTCGGGACGTTCTTCCGCCTGCTCGGCGAGGGGGACGCCGACGGCGTCGCCGACGTCTTCGCCGAGGAGATCGACTGGCTCGTGCCGGGCGACGAGCGGCTGCCCTGGGTCGGCCGTCGCTCCCGTCGCGAGGAGGTGCCCGAGTACTTCAAGCTGCTGTGGCCCGCCCTCGTCGCCGGCGCCAGCGAGATCACCTTCGACAAGGTTCTCGTCGACGGCGCCGACGCCGTGGCACTGGGCCACTTCACCCACACGGCGAAGGCGACCGGCCGCCGGTTCGACACCCCCGTCGCCTTCCACTTCACCGCGGCCGACGGCAAGCTCGTGCGCCTGCACCTGTACGAGGACACCTACGCCGTGTCCCGGGCGATGGACGTCACCGGCTGACGAGCGCCCACCGCCGGCCCGGCCCCCGAGGGCGCCCCACCCAGCCCGCTGCGGGGGTGGGTACGGCGCCCCGGTGGTGACCGGTCAGCCGTCGACGCGGACCTCGACCGGACCGACGCGCAGGATGCCGTCGTTCAGGGGTGAGCAGCGGATGCCGCCCCGGCCGCGCAGCGCCTTCCACATGCCCGGGCCGACGCTGACGTCCATCCAGGCGCACGGTCGCGCCGGCCCGTGGACCCGCAGGCTGACCGGGCCGTCTCCGGAGTCGAGGGTCAGCACGGACCCCACCAGCTCGTCCACGGCGATGCCGGTGGTGAGGACGTTGCGCCGGACCTGCGCCAGGCCGACGCCGGGTGGCAACGACTCCTGAGCGATCACGGTCACGCTCGCCTCGCGGTGCGCCGCCTTGCCGAAGTACCGGTCACCGACGATGCCGAGGCCGGCCCGGAGCCGGACCCGGTCGACCAGTTCGCCGGGCGGGGCCGGGGCCGGGCCGTCCGCGGGCCGGCCCACGTAGCGGTGCACGGGCGAGGCCAGCAGCTGGACGATGCGCGGCATGGCAGCGATTCTACGAAGCACGCCGCGCCGCCGAGTTCGATCGCGCGACCCCGCCGCCGGGCACGGCCGGCGGGCCCGTCCGGCCGTCGTCGGCCGACCGACCGGCGTCCCCACTGGCCTGCGGCGGGAGCGGGGACGCCGGGTGCGGCGGATCCGTCAGCGGTGGTCGAGCGCGCCCCGGTCGACCTTCCCGGCCCGCGCCGAGCGGGTGGCGTCGATCTTCGGGGCCAGCGCGCCGGTGCCGCTGTCGATGGCGGGGCTGCCGCTGGTCAGGCGGAAGTCGCCGGCGGCGGGGTCGCGGAAACCGGGGTCACCGGTCAGCAACCGGGCGTCCCTGGGCCCCTGGTACGACCCGACGACGAGGTTGCTGTCGAACCGGACGTTCCGGCTGTCGCCGGTGCCGACGGCCTTCTCGCCACGGCCCGCCACGACGATGTTGTTGGCGACGGTGACGTCCTCGGCGCGGACCACGCCGAGGTCGGAGTCGATCGCCGGGTGGGTGGCGTTGCGGTACAGGGTGTTGTTGACGACGTCGACGTGCAGGCTCTGGAAGACGTTGATGCCCCGGCCGCCGTTGTCGTAGGTGATGTTGTTCTCGACCAGCGTCCGGCCCGCGTAGGGGGCCTGGCTCAGCGGCGGCGCGGCGAAGCTCTTGTTGTTCGTCGAGTCGACGATGATGCCGTTGCCGTCGGTCACCGCCTTCAAATCGACGCAGATGCACTTCACCAGCATCTTGTTGCCGTACGAGACGTTGCCTCGGATGATCATCTTGTGGCCGGTGCCGGCGTCGGAGTTCCAACTGCCGTGGAACGAGATGCCACTGCCTCCGTAGGGGGAGTAGAAGCCGTTGAAGGCGGTGACGTTGTTCTCGACGGTCACGTGGTCGGCGAACTGGGCCGAGATGCCGACCAGCGGGCAGTCGGTCGCGGTGTTCCCCCAGATCACCACGTGGTGCGGCCGGACCATCGGCCGCTGGTTCTTCTGCACGTCCACGGCGATGCAGTTCGCGGAGATCGCCGGATCCGAGCCGTCACCCCGCTGCGCCTTCCGGATCTGCTGCGGGGTGAGGTTGGCACGCTGGCCCTTCACCGTGAAGCCGACCACCCGGATGTACGCCGCACCGGCGCCGACGTGGATGCCCTGCCAGTTCTTCCGCATCGGCCGCACCACCGGCCGCTCGCCCGGGTAGGCGGCGTAGGTGATCCACCGGTCCGGCGTGCCGGGGCGGGTGATGTTGAGGACGTTCCAGTTCTCCGGCGAGGTGTACTCCCCGTCGCCGACGAGCACCGTGTCACCGGGCCGCGTCATGTCCGCGGCCCGTTGCAGGGTCCGCACCGGCGTGGCCCGGGAGAGCCCGTTGTTGCTGTCCCGCCCCCGGCCGGAGACGTACAGGTGACGGCCACCCTGGGTGGGCGGCAACTGCGTGGCCGACCAGTTCGGTCCTCCGATGCCGGCGCCGGCCGACGCACCCGCCGGCCGCGGCGCCGGGGCCCCGGTCGACGCCGGCGCGCTCGGCGCGGAGGTCGCCGCATCGGGCGACGGACCGGGCGCGGCGTCGGTGCGGGTCGCCTCCGCCGACGGCGAGCTCCGGCCCACCGGCTCCACCTTGGCGTCCTTGCAGCCGGCCAGGGCCACCGCCACGGCCAGGGCCACGACCGCGCCGGAGACGGGCCCCCGAGCCGACCAGGAACGCCACCGCGCACCGCGTGCACGAACCGACATCGTCATATCCTCCCGGAACTGTTTCAGCGGATGACTGAACGCCGGGGACGATAGCGAAGAACGGGTTCCGTAACGGCATCGAAAGCCGCCGGAACCCCCCACTTATGACAGTTTTAAGACCAGCCCCGCATCCCTCCGAGAAATTGATAACGAAACCAACATGACCGAAACCGGCGGCCGACCCCCTCCGTGGATCATGCAGTTGTGGTGCCCCGCGAAAGCCGCGGAGCGGGGCATGACGCCCACCACAACTGCATGATCAACCCCCGTGGGTGCCGGGCGCCGTCAGCCCTGGCGGGTCTTCTGCCGGGGGTCGGACTTGTTGATGACGTACGTCCTGCCTCTGCGGCGTACCACGATCGAGTTCGCCTTGTTCTTCAGCCCCCGCAGGGAGTTCCTCACCTTCATCGCGAACACCTCATTCCGGCTGCGTGTCAGGGCCTGCCTTTGTCGCGTACCGAAGTCCGCGTACCCGCCGGGAATCCGGCCATTCGTCGGGCGCCGGCCGGCCCAGGGCGGCGCACGCGTCCGCGGCGAGGCCGACATCGCCGTGGGAGCCGCCGGCCTGGCGGGCCCGCTGGGTGGAGCGGATGGAGCCGGAGCAGCCGGTCGCCGCGTGACCTCGCCGCCACCGCCGATCGCGCTCACCACCGCGGGAGCGGCGGCGCGGCGCGGCGCGGCGCGGCGGGTCAGTAGCCCTGGTCCAGCCCGCCCTGGTGGGGGCGGACCCGTTCGCGGAACACGTGGTAGTTCCAGGCCTGGTAGCCGATGACCAGGGGCAGGAAGATGGCGCCCACCCAGGTCATCAGCACGAGGGTGTAGTGGCGGCTGGCCGTCTCGTCCAGGGTCAGGCTGTAGGCCGGGTCGATGGTGGACGGCAGCACGTCGCCCCGGGTGAAGAGGGCGATGAAGACGGTGACGGTGGCGAAGACGATGGTGAGACCGCTCATGGCGAACGCGAGCGTGTCGCGGCGCAGGGACAGGGCGAGCCAGATGCTGGCCAGGGTGGCGAACGCCGCGATGGGGAAGAGCCACGGCAGGATCCCGAAGTTGGCGAACAGCCCTTCGGTGACGTAGCCCAGCACGACGAACCCCACGGTGGCGACGGTCGCGAGCGCCCCCCAGCGCAGGGCCGCCGTGCGGGCGCGGTCGTGCAGCGGGGAGCCGACATGCAGCCGCAGCAGCAGGAAGTTGGCGCCGTGGAGCATGAACAGCAGCAGGGTGGCGAGGCCGCCGACGATCGAGAAGGGGGTGAACAGGTCGCCGAGGTCGCTGACCACCCGGCCCTCCTGGTTCACCGGCAGCCCTTCGATGATCTTGGCCATGATGAGCCCCCACAGGAACGAGGGGATGAGGCTGCCGGCGAAGGACATCCGGTCCCAGAAGTCGCGCCACCGCTGGTGGTCGACCTGGTTGCGGTACTCGAAGGAGACGCCGCGCAGCAGCAGGGCCAGCAGGATCAGGACGAAGAGCGGGTACATGCCGCTGAAGACGGCGCCGTACCAGGCGGGGAAGGTGGAGAACATGATGCCCGCCGCGGCGATCACCCAGACCTCGTTGCCGTCCCAGAACGGGCCGATGGTGCCGGTCAGCGCCCGCTCCTCGGCCTCGGTGCGGGCCAGCAGCGGGCGCAGGATGTCGACGCCGAAGTCGAAGCCCTCCAGGAAGAAGTAGAGGGTGAAGGTGAGGGCCACCAACCAGAACCACAGCGTCACCAGGTCCACGCGTCAGTTCTTCCTGTCGTAGCCCTGGAAGCCGTCGCCGAAGTAGCTCGGCGCCGGGGTGGAGACCAGTTGGGCTTCGGGCTTGTGCCGGATGCCGGCGCGGGCGGTGACCGTCAGCAGGTAGATGTCCAGGCCGATGAGGCCCAGGTAGACCACCCACAGGCCGACCAGGCCGGTGAGCACCTCGGCGACGGAGTTGGCGCTGACGCCCTCGGCCGTGGTGAGCAGGCCGTAGACCATGAAGGGTTGCCGGCCCAGTTCGGTGACGATCCAGCCGAGGAAGTTCGCCACCCACGGCAGCGGCACCAGGAACACCAGCAGGCGCAGGTACCAGCGGGTGCGGTCGAGGCCGTCGCGTCTTCGCCACCAGAGGAACAGGCCGGTGAAGGCGGTCAGCAGCAGGAGCCCTCCGATGGTGACCATCAGCCGGAACGACCAGTAGACCGGGGTCACCGGGGGGACGTACTCGCCGGGCCCGTAGCGACGCTGGTACTCCTCGTTGAGTTCGATCATGCCCTGGTAGCGGCCCTCGAGCCGGTTGAAGGCGAGCACCGAGCCCAGGTACGGGATCTCGATGTTGAACGAGTTGCTCCGCTGCTCCTCGTCGATCCTCGCGATCAGCGACCAGGGGGCCGGGGACGCCGAGGTCTCCCACTGCGCCTCCATCGCGGCGAACTTCATCGGCTGGTCGACGCGGGCGACCTGGGCTTCGGTGTGCCCGCTCGTCGCGGAGAGCACCGTGCCGATCGCGGCGAACACCAGCGCCACCCGCAGCGCGGGGCCGAACACCTCGGCGTTCTGCCGGCGCAGCAGGTGGAAGGCGCAGATCGCGAGCGCGAAGAAACCCGCGACGGTCCAGGCGCTGCCGGTGACGTGGGCGAAGTACAGCCACGCCTTGTAGTTGAAGAAGACCTCGCTGAAGCTGACCAGTTCCGCGCGGTCGCCGACGATCCGGTAGCCCACCGGACGGTGCATCCACGCGTTGGCCAGCACGACCCAGAACGCGCTGATCTGGGTGCCGATCGCCACCAGCCAGATGCTCGCCAGCCGCGCCCACGCCGGCAGGCGGTCCTTGCCGAACCACCACAGGCCGATGAAGGTGCTCTCCAGGAAGAACGCCATCAGCACCTCGAGCGCGAGGGGCACCCCGAAGATGTCACCGACGAAGCGGGCGTACTCGCTCCAGTTCATGCCGAACTGGAACTCCTGCACGATCCCGGTGACCACGCCCACCGCGAAGTTGATCAGAAACAGGTGCCCGAAGAAGTTGGTCATGTTCGCGTACGTGCCGCGCCGGTCCTTGCGGACGAACGCGATGGTCTCCAGGACGGCGATGAACAGGGCGAGGCCGACCGTGAGGGAGACGAAGAAGAAGTGGAAGATGCTGGTGGACGCGAACTGGAATCGCGAGAGCTCGATCACATCCATGGCCGTGACCTCCTGGGCGGCCACCGGATGAGGGCCGCGAGTCGCGCGGGGACCCGCACCGCGCAGTCACGGTAACCAGTCGCGGGGCTGGGGCGCGGGAAATCCGGCAAACAACCGGATAACGTACGCTCTGCCGCGCGCGACGCCGGCCGGCCGGGTCGGCGCCGTCACCGGAGTCGGCGGTTCCACCAGCCCGGCTGCCGCTCAGCCCGCTCCCTGAGTCGCCAGTGCTCGGCGTGCTGCGTCGCGATGAGCACCGGCACCAGCCCGAGCGTCAGCAGCGCCAGCCAGCGCGGCGCCGTCCGGTTCTCCCGGGCCAGCGCGACGAGGGCAGCGCCGCCGGAGACGTACAGGATCGGGTTGTAGAACGGCATGAGCTCCGGCCCGAGCCCCTCGCACTCCTGCAACCAGGGCAGGCCGAGGCGGGTACGCCGACGCGGCCAGCCACGGAGGTGGGCGAGCACCGCGGCCAGGCCGACCGCGTTGCAGACGGCGAGGGCGGCGTCGCCGGACGCCGGGCGGGTCCCGGCCGCCCGCCACACCGTCCCGGTGCCCAGGGCCCACACCCCGGCGGCGGGCAACGGACCCAGGATCGACGCGGCCGGCATGCCGACCCCGGCCCCGAGTTCGAAGAAGACGTGCGCCGCCACCCCCGCGGTGGCGAGCCTCGTCATCGGCCGGTGGCCGGGCCGGGCCCGGTCGCCGGCTCTCCACCCCGTCCTGCCTACCCCCAAGGCGAGATCCTCTCGGCGTCGGACACCGACCGTCGCCGGCCGGGCCACGGACGTACCCCGAGGTCGCGGCCCTACACCCCGGCCCTCCCGGGGCGCCGTCGGTGGCTGCGGGTAGCCGCGCCGCCACCGGGAGGGAACACGGGACGGGTGGAACCCCGGTTCGACCGACCGGTGACCGCACCGGTATTGACGGTGAACTGACGCACACCCTTGAATGTCGGGGTGGTGACATCCGCCTTCGGAGCGGCCTCGACACGCACCACCGACACGACTCACCTCGACCGGCCGCGCCGCCCCGTCACCTGGAGACGGCGACACGGGGCCGTCGCCGCGGTGGACGATCGGGTGCACGGGCGCCGCCGGAGGATGCTGCTCAGCGCGGCGTTGCACGTCGTGTCGCACGCCATGGCCATCGGCTACTGCCTGACCACCCTCCACGAACCGAACCGGGCCCTCATGCTCACCGCCTACGGCTGCGGGATGGCGTCCGGCATCGTGGGCATCTGGGCCGCGCGGACGGTGACCACGAAGGCCTCCGGATACCGCGTCTCGTTCACGATCCTGCTGATCGCGCTCGTCGCGGTGACGCTGGGCGCCTACTGGGACGGTGGGGCCGCGTCACCGGCCGCCCTGGGCTTCGTGACCACGACCGTCTTCGTCGCCAACTACACGCCACACCTGCCGCTGACGATGGGGCTCGAAGCGGTGATCATCGGGGCGTACCTCGCCGTCGCCGCCACCGGCCAACCGACCCGGCCCGGTCACGTCTTCCTCTACGTCGCGGGCATGCTGGTCCTGGTCTCGGTCTGTTCCACGCAGGCGCGGATGCTGGCGCGGCAGCGTGCCCAGCTGCGTACCCTCGCGGCGCTGGACCCGCTCACCGGCGCCCTGAACCGGCGCGGCCTGGCCGAGTTCGCCGGGCGGCTGCCCGGCGGTGGCCGGCCCGGCCCGTCCCTGCTCTGCCTGGACCTCGACGACTTCAAGCTCGTCAACGACCGGCTCGGGCACGCCGCCGGCGACGAGCTGCTCCAGCGGACCGTGGCGGCGGTGCGAGGAGCGCTCCGCGACGGAGACGCGGTCGCCCGGATCGGCGGCGACGAGTTCGTCGTCGTCCTGGTGGACGCGGACGCGGCGATCACGGAGACGGTGCGGACGCGGATCGGTGCGGCGGTGCGCCACCACACGGGCGTCAGCATCGGCGCGGCCACGGCCCCGCACGACGGGAACACGCTCGAGGCCCTGATGCAGGTGGCCGACCAGCGCCTCTACCGGGTCAAGCAGGACCGGCACCGGGCCGCTCCACGCGGGTGACGCTCCCGATCCCGGGGGCGGCGTCCCGCGCCGAGCCGGGTCAGCGGTTCGTCTTGTGGACGGTCCGCCGGTTGCCGAAGGACTCCATGGTGGTGGCCTTCTTCGCCGGTGCCCGGGTCGCCGTGGTCGCGCGGGCCCGCGAGGGCGTGGCCTTCTTCGCCGGCGCCTTCTTCGCGGGCGCTCTCGTCGCGGGCGCCTTCGCGGCGGTCGCCTTCTTGGCGGCCGTCGCCTTCGCGGTCGGCTTGCGCGCCGGGACCGCCGTCGCGGAGGTGTGCTTCTTCCGGGCCACCCGGGCCGTGGTCGGGGTGGGCTTCTCCCCCGGCGACTTGGCCGCGCTCGCCCCGGTGGCCCGTTTCGTGGCGGTCGCGACCTTCTTCGCCGCCGCCTTCCGGTTCATCGGGGCCTTGCTGGCCCCGATGCCCTTCCGGGCGGAGGTGGGCCTGGTGGTGGCCCCGGTCTCGCTCCGTCGGGCATCGGCCATCGTCGCTCCTCCTCGGGTGGGTTGCCGAGGCCCGCACCGACGGTGCTGCCGACGGGACAGGCCCTGTCCGGCCGGGTCGGGCCGACCGGCGCCGGTGTCTTCCCCCGCCCCTGGGGGCCAAACTTCGGGCAGCGCCGGCGGCGCACGGCCGGCGCTACGGGATCCGGGGGGTCCCGCCCTACGCCGTGCCGACGCGCGGCGGGGTCGGGGTGCCGTGGATGGTCCGGGAGTGCGCCGCGAACGCCTGCGCCGCCACGCCGGCGATGACCGGACGCGCCTCCTCGGGCATCTGGGAGATCGCCTTCTGGACCACCTCCGGGTCGCCCTCGTACATCATCAGCCCGAACATCAGCGGCAGCAGCTCGACCGGGGTGTCGCCCGCGCCCTCGGCGACCATCCGGTCCCACTCGCTCGCGGTGACGTGCTTCTCGATGAGCGGGAGGACCTGCTCCTCCTCGACCCGGAGATGCTCGTCCAGGGCGGGGCGCATCCGGTCGAGGACGGCGGCGACGGCCTGTGCGGCCTCGCGGGTGGCGGTGTCGCGCCACGCCGCCGTGGCCGCGCGCAGCTCGACGGTCAGCTCATCGATGGTGTGGTGCTGCTGCTCCATGAGACGCACCACCGGGGCGATCTCCGCCGCGCCGCGCTCCAGCAGCCTCGGCCAGAGGTGGGTGTCCTCGCTGTGGTGATGGTGGGACAGCACCCCCTCGATGAGTTCGATGTGCCGGACGAGGACCTCCGCGCGCTGCCGGTCGCCGGGGGCGGCGCCGCGGACGAGCTCCGGCAGCAGGGTGAACTCGCGGCGCATCATCGTGTGCGCCATGTACATCTCGCGCACGTCGGCGCGCGGTTCCGGTCCGGTCATGTGGTGCTCCCTGGTCACGGTGGCGCCCGGCCAGGGTGGCCGAGCGGCTGGCGGTGGGGCGGGTCGCGGCGCGCCCGCGGGACCCTCTTATGTACCAATAGGTAAGGAATTGGACACTAGCAGGGCGGGGCAGCCGCCGACAAATTTTTGTACCGGACGGTTGTGCCGAGCTACCCTGACATCGAGATGGAGGTGGCACCGTGACCCAGCGGGGCAGACCGCGCGCATTCGACGACGAGCAGGCGCTCGACCGGGCGATGGAGGTGTTCTGGCGCCACGGCTACGAGGGCGCCTCGCTGGCGGAGCTGACCGCCGCGATGGGCATCAACAAGCCCAGTCTCTACGCGGCGTACGGCAACAAGGAGGAGCTCTTCCGCAAGGCGGTCGGCCGCTACGCGGAGACCGAGATGGCCTACGCCCGCGACGCCCTGGACCAGCCCACCGCCTACGAGGTGGTCGCCGCCTTCCTGCGGGCCAACGTGGCGGCCCTGACCCGCCTGGACCGCCCCGCGGGCTGCCTGTCCATCCAGGGCGGCACCGCCTGCGGCACCGACAACACCAACGTCGCGGAGTTCCTCGCCGCCAGCCGGCTGGCCGGTGAACGCCAGCTCGCCGACCGCTTCGTCCGGGCCGTCGAGGAGGGTGACCTGCCCGAGGAGAGCGACCCCGAGACGCTCGCCCGCTTCGTCATGGTCGTCTCCGAGGGCCACGCCATCCATGCCGCCGCCGGAGTGTCGCGGGCTCAGCTGGAGCAGTCCGCCGAGATCGCCCTGCACGCCTTCACCGCGGCGGCCAGGATCGACCGGCCGCGACCGGCCCCGGCGGGCTGACACCCGCCGGGCGCCCGGCTGCCGGCCCGCCGAGCCCGCCCAAAGGGTCAGGAGACCGGTGCGAGGTACTCGTGGAATCCCACCACCTGCCCACCGCGCACGACGAGGCGGATGCTGTGCCGTCCCTCGTACGGCTGACCGAAGAACTCCCCGCGGCTGTGGTCCTCGAAGACCATGCCGTCCTCGGTGGCCGTCCCCCGCACGGACAGGATCTCGGTGATCCGGTTTCCCTCGCCGCCGAGCTGGCCGCAGAACTGGACGAGCTTGTCCCGCCCGTCCCGGCCCACGTACCGCCCCTGGGCGGGGGGATACGGCCACACCACCTCGACCTCGTCGGCCAGGAGGCCGAAGAACTCCTGCCACCGACCGGTCGACAGGCCCTGGCAGAAATACTCGTACGCCCGCTCGGCGCGAGCGACGACATCATCGGACGACATTGCTGATCCCTTCCGGCTCGACTCACCACTGGCGGCCACCGCCCATCACCGAGGAACAGACGCCCAGCTCCGGGTGGCGTGGACGGGTCAGTCGGCGAACCGCCCCCTGACGCCGGTCCGCAACGCTAGACCCGGGCCGCGCGAGCGACCATGCGAGATCGTCCGGGATTCCTGCGCCATCCGCCGAACCTCGAACCGGCCGGCGGCGGCCCGAGGCTGGGTCGGCGGCTCGACCGGGCGCCACTCGGGCGACTTCTGCCGGCACCACCCGGCCGTGGCCATGGAATACCGTCGCGTGGTGAGCTACCAGATGTGGGTGCAGCGGTTCGTCGCGGGCGGGCCGGCCCCGATGCCCGGGGCGGCTTTCGGGGCCGTCTTCGGGCCGTACGTCGACCGGCTGGAGCCGGAGTACGGTTGCGCGCACGTCACGGTCCCCGACGGGGGTGACGCGACCTTCTACGGCGGCCTGTCCGACGTGGAGTTCGACAGCCTGATGATCAGCCACTTCTCCCCCGGTCAGGTGCTGGACCTGCTGGTCGAGTTCGCCCGGCGGGCCGACGCGGTGGTGGTTCCGCCCGACTGCCCCACGATGTTGACCGTCGAGGACCAGCGGGACGACCTTCCCCAGGAGCTGCGTGCCGAGACGGTGGTCGTGGCCGACGGCGCCGGCGTCGAAGCGGTCCTGGCAGCCGGCTGACCCGGTCCGGCGGCCGGTCGCAAGCGCACCTGAAGCGAATCGTAAGCGGGCTCTGGCAGTGTTCCGGGTGTCACCGAAACCCGGACCGGACATCCCAGGAGATCACGATGCGCAGGATCATCAACTCGACCTACCTCACCCTCGACGGCGTCATCGAGAACCCCGCGTGGACCATGCCGTACTTCGACGACGAGGCCGCGGCCTTCGCGGGCGAGCAGACGGACGCCGCCGACGCGCTGCTGATGGGCCGCCGCACGTACGACGGCTTCGCCGCCGCCTGGCCGAACATGGACGAGAGCGACCCGACCACCGGCGCGGCCTACTTCAACAGCGTCAAGAAGTACGTCGCCTCGACCACCCTGACCGACCCGGAGTGGAACAACACCGAGGTGCTCCAGGGGGACCTGATCGAGGAGGTCACCAAGCTCAAGGCCGGCGAGGGCAAGGACATCCTGATGTACGGCTACGGCGTGGTCACCCACGCCCTGGTCAAGGCGGGGCTGGTGGACGAGGTCCGGTTCTGGATCCACCCGGTGCTCCAGGGCGGCCCGTCGATCTCCTCCCCGCTGGGCGACGTGCCGACCACGCTCGCCCTGGCCGACACCCGGGTCATGAAGAGTGGCGTGATCATCGCCTCCTACCGGCCGGTCGCCGGGCAGTGACGACCGCCCGGCCGTGGCCCGGGGACACCCGGGCCACGGCGGCGCTCGGCCACCCCCGTCCTCGCCGGCCGCCGCTCAGCGGTGCGGGGCGTGGGCGCCGTGCCGGGGCGGGCTGCCCACGGACTGGCCCGGTGCGACCACCACGAACTGGCCCATCATTCCGGCGTCCTCGTGGTACAGCAGGTGGCAGTGGTACATGTACGGCACGTCCGGGTCACTGTGGTCGGTGAAGCGCAGGGCGATCCGGATCGGCCGGTGGGGTGGGAGGTAGACGGTGTCCTTCCATCCGCTCAGCGCCGGCGGCGGCGCCTCGCCACCGACCGTCAGCACCTGGAACTGCACGTCGTGCACGTGGAAGTTGTGCGGCGTGCCGTCCCGGTTGACCACCTCCCACACCTCGGTGGTGTCGCGGGTGGCGGCGAAGTCGATCCGGTCCATCTCCATCGAGCGGCCGTTGATGCCGCGCCCCAGGAACTCCAGCGTGCGGGTGGTCGCGGCCGACGCGGGGTCGAGCCGGTCCATCGGCGCCAGCGCGTCGGGCACCGCCGGCGACGCGACGAGGCGGTCCGCCGCGCGCAGCTCCAGCACGTCGAAGCGGTCCCGGCCGCCGGCGAACCGGTCGGCCAGCGCCCCGGCGCCCAGGTCGGGACCGGTGCTGCGCAGGGTGATCCGCTCCCCCGGGCGTACGGTCACCACGATCTCGGCGCGCTCTCCCGGGGAGAGTCGCACCCGGTCCAGTCGGGCGGTACGCGGCAGCAGCCCGCCGTCGCCGGCGATCAGGTCGAAGCGGCGGCCGTCGGCGAGGCCGAAGTCGTAGAGGCGCGCGGTGGAGGCGTTCACCAGCCGCAGCCGGACCCGCTCGGTGGTGACGTCCAGGTACGGCCCGACGGTTCCGTTGACCAGCAGGGTGTCGCCCAGCACGCCGACGCTGGAGATACTGTTGCGGGTCCTGCGGAACTGGCCGCTGCCCGAGAAGCTCCGGTCCTGCACGATCACCGGTATGTCGTCCACGCCGTAGTGGCGGGGCAGCGGCAGGGCCGCCTCGCGGTCGTCGTCGAGCAGGAACAGGCCGGCCAGGCCCCGGTAGACGTGCTCCTCGGTCGCGCCGTGCGGGTGCGGGTGGTACCAGAGGGTCGCCGCCGGCTGGTCCACCGTCCAGGTGGGTGACCAGGTGGCGCCCGGGCGGATCGTCTGGTGCGGGCCGCCGTCCATCCGGGCCGGTAGGTGCATTCCGTGCCAGTGCACGCTGGTCTCCTCGGCGAGCCGGTTGACCACGTTCACCACCACCCGCTCCCCCCGCTTCGCACGCAGCGTCGGGCCGAGGAAGTCGCCGTCGAACCCGGCGGTGCGGGTACGCCGGCCGTCGCCGCGGAAGTCGCGACCGCCCTCGCGCGCGAGCAGGTCGAACACCCGCCGCCCCTGCCCGTCGACCCGGGAGGCCGCCAACGGGGGTACGGCGAGCGGCCGGACGAAGTCGACCTCGCCCACCGTGTCGGTGCCGGCGCGGGCGAACGCCCAGCCGCCGACGGCGACGCCGCCGCAGCAGAGGACGGCGACGACGGCGAGCACGCCGACGAGCACGCGGGCCAGGGGTCGTCGTGCGGTCACGGTGGCACCTCCGGTGGGGTCGGTACCAGTAGCGTGACTTCATATCAGCGGCGTTGCCAGCGGCCCGGGCCGAGTTCCGGGACCGCTCCGGGATGCCCCTGATCGGGCGGCTCCGGGATCACCCGCCCATCGGCCCGGCGCGACCGGCCGGCCCGGCCCGCCGCCGGCAGCACGGGGTGGCAGCTGGCGCCCCGGCACGAAGCGCAGCCGGGGCGCAGTTCGGGGCCACCGGGGGCGCGTTCCGCCGCCGCCGGGGCGCAGTCGGGGGCGTTCCGCCGCCGCCGGACGCTGTCGGGCAGCGCCCGGAGCACCGGCGCCGCCGGATCAGGGAGGGGTCAGCCCGACGCGAACGGCCCGGCGACCGGGGTACCGGTCGGTGCCAGGCCGTTGCGCTGGTGGTGACAAGTTCGTGGTGGTGCGGCGTCGGGCCGGTCAGGGGCCGTGCGGCAGGGGTTCGGCCAGCGCCCGCAGATCCGCCGGAAGCTGCGCCATGGCCCGCTGGAACTCGCGATGCCCGACCACCCGGTGCATGGTCTGGAGGACGGCGCGCACGCCCCGCTCCGCCACGGCGCGTTCCACTCCGGAGCGGTCCGCCACCCGGCGCAGGAACTCGTCGTACCCGAACGGCTCTGCGTCCTCTGTGCCCTTGACCAGCAGCGCACGCAGCGGGTCCGCGAGGTGGTCGGCCACGGCCGCCGCTTCGCCGCCGCTGATCCGCTGCGACAGGGTGCTCAGAGTGGCCTCGGTCAGCGACTGCGCCGTCTCCGGCGGTACGCCCGCCCGTGCGGCGACCTTGTCGAAGAACTTCAGCTCGACCATGCCATGTCCTTCCGTGGCGGAGGCAACTGGCTACCCTCGGCTACCGGCCACAAACGTGACGGGACGGAGCAGGAGGCTGGCGGATCGAGCCCCCTGGTCGGGAAATCCGAACAACAATCTGCTTGGATCTGTTGTCTTATTTGCCCGAAAAATACCTTCTATGTCGATAGCGTCGGACCTGCCTTCTCGACAGTCGAGAGGGGATCGATCGAGTAGAGGCGAGAACGTGAAACTAATCCGGCGACTTTCCACCACCGCTGCGCTGGCGATCGCGGCCACGGGTGGTGTGGTGGCGTCCATCGGCACCCCCGCGCTCGCACAACCCGGCGACGCCAGTGCCCGAGGAGTGGTGGTGGGCCTCGCCGCCACGGTGGCGGGGGTTCCCGTGATCACCGCGGGGGCCGTCATCGGCACCGCGACCGCGCCCGCCGGGGGCGGCACGGACAGCGACACCGCGTTGGCCATCACCATCCCCGGCGCCCTCGGCGTCACCGCCTCCGGCACCGTGGTCGAGGTGACCGCCACCCGCGGGGCCACCGCCTCGTCCGCCAGCGCCGAGATCGCCGACGTGGCCCTCGCCGTGCTCGGCACCCCGGTCCTGGACGCGGAGGCGATCACCGCCGCGGTCACCTGCCCCCAGGTCGGCGCGCAGTCCGCCGACACGACCTTCACCGGCCTGGAGTTGTTCGGTGAGCCGGTCGACCTGCTCCCCAACACCCCCGGTGTCAGCGCCAGCGCCGCGGTCACCGTCCCCGGACTGACCGGCGCCGCCCTGAACGCCACCCTGACCAACGTGGAGACCGTCACCGCCGACGGCGCCACCGCCATCGCCGTGCTGGCCACCCTGCGACTGACCGGCACCGTCGTCGGCGGCCCGCTGCTGAACATCCCGGTCGGAACCGTCATCCTCGCCGAGGCCCGCTGCGAGCGCCCGCTCGGCCCGTCGCCGACCGCGAGCCCGACCCAACCGACGCCGTCTCCGACCCAGCCGACGCCGTCTCCGACCCAGCCGACCGCCGCGCCGACGGGTCAGCCGACGCAGCCCCCGACGGTCAGCCCGACCCCGATCCTGCCCGTCACCGGCAGCGACGCGTCCGGCCTGTGGTGGCTCCTCGGCACCGGTACCGCGTTGATCGTCGTCGGCGCGGCGGCCCGGATGATCGTCCGCCGATCCCGGATGTCCCTCGACGCGTGACGTCCGCACCCTGACCGGCCCACCACCGCGGGGGCTCCCGGGCCACGGCCCGGGAGCCCCCGCTTGTCAGGACGAATCGTGCCGTCGGCCAGGGGCTGGCCGGAGCCGGACGCGGTCCCGGCCGGCGCCGCGCGGCGCCGGCCGGGACCACCCCGCTCCCTCGTCGCTCAGCTTCGGTTGATCGTGAACGTGCTGGTGGTGTTCCGGATGTCCTGGTAGTTGTCGCTCAGCCGGAGGTTGACGAAGGTGGCGGAGCCGACCGCCGGGCCCTGTCCGGCCTCGGGCATCTCGTTGACCCAGATGCCGTAGCCGGACTTGGCGTCGAAGGCGTCACCGCTACGCCGCGCCCCGGAGATCGACACGTTGGTGAAGACCGTGTCGGTGATCGGGTTCTCCGGCCGGCCGCCGGTGTACTTCGTCTGGAACATGATCCCGGAGTACGTCGGATCGACGATGTCGACGTCCGACACCCGGATGCCGCGGAACTCCTTGGACGCCGAGAAGACCCAGATCGCCGGGAAGGTCTGTGCGCCCCAGAAGTGGCCACCGGCCCGGATCAGTGAGATGTTCTCGAACCGGGTGGGCGGGCTGGCCCCGAACCCGATGAACGGATAGCCGAAGTCCAACGAGCTGATCGTGATGCCGGAGTACGTCAGCATGTCCGCGATGTAGAGGTTGCGGAACACGTTGTCGTAGCCGCCGTACACCGCGACACCCGCCGCTCGCCAGGTCAGCGTGGCGGTCAGGTTCTCGAACACGTTGCCGTGGTTGGCCTCGGACGCCCCCTGGTCGGTGGCCGAGAAGAGCGCGAACGCGTCGTCCCCGTTGGACCGGCCCTCCGAGTTGGCGACCAGGTTGTTCGTGCTGCCGTTGGTCATGTTCACCGCGTCGGCGAAGGTGTTCCGGAAGCGGCTGTTCGTGATCTTCAGACCACTGACGCCCACCCCCCAGTACGCGCAGACGGTGTGCTCGACCCAGACGTTGTCCAGCGTCATGTTGTCGACGTCCTTCAGCTCACCCCAGACCTTCCCCGGCCCGTCCTGCCGGACGGTGTAGTTGCCGAAGAACGCGAGGTGTTCGAAGGACGACCCGCTCGCCGAGGACTGCACCCGGAAGCCGGCGTCGGTGTTCTGCTGCGTGGTGGGCGTCTGGAAGCGGGTGAACCACTGGCCCGCGCCGACCACCTTGACCGCCTTGCCGTAGACCTCGAACTTCTGGGCGGTCTCGTAGGTGCCCGCCGGCAGGTAGACCCCGACCAGGTTGCCGGTGGTGTCCATCCGGACCCGGTCCAGGGCGTTCTGCACGTCGGACTGGCCGAACCCGTTCGGCACCGCGTACCGGGCCGGGTCCGGGTTCGCCCGCGGCGCGACCTGCTCCAGGTTGATGAAGTCGATGGCGTACGTGGTGCCGTTCGCCGGATCCTTCTGCAACCGGATCCGGCTGCCCGCCGGGACCGTCGAGTTGAGCAGCACGTTCGCCTCGTCGTAGAGGTGCCGGGGCGGGCCCGCGCTGGGCGAGTCGCTCGGGCTGGCCTCCGCGCCGTAGAGCCAGATGTGCTTCGAGGTGAGGCTGATCGGCTTGTGCAGCACCCCGTTGACGTAGATGTTCAGCGTCGAGTCGATCCCGCCGCCGCCCGGCGCGTCCGGGATGGAGAAGCGGGTGACCAGGGCGTTGGCCGGCGCCTTGGTGGTCCACTCGACGTACGCGCCGGTGCTGTCGAGGGTCACCGCCCGCCGGCCGGACGCCTCACCGGCCAGGTCGCCGATGGTCCGGTTCGGCGCGAGCACCCGCGCCCCGCCGCCGACCGAGCCCTCCTCGGCCTCGTACATGTCGTACGGCAGGTTCGCCCCGCGGCCGACGAAGAGCGACCGTTCACTGGTGTTGTTCTGCCGCTTCACCGGCAGTTCGTTGGCGTCGTCGGCCAGCACCACCCGGACGGTGTACCGGCCGTTGGCCGCCGTCCAGGTGCCGAGGTCGACCGGGCCGGCGGTCGCCCCGGCGGCGATGGTGCCGCTGTACGAGCCGGTCAGCGTGCGCACCACGGTGCCCTGGTCGTTGAGCACGGTCAGCGTGATGCCGTGGGCGCCGCTCGCCGAGGCGACCGTGCCCTGGTTGCGCAGGGTCACCGCGAAGTTGACCGGGGCGCCGGCGCTCGGCGTGCCGGGCGACCAGGTCACCGCCGAGGCGACCAGGTCGGAGCTGGACACCGGGCTGACGGTCAGCGCGGTCGGGCTGGTGTAGCTGTTGTTCGCCTCGTCCTGCTCGATCACCGTGTTCGCCTCGTCGACCTTGCCGACCAGCTCGTACCGGCCGGCGTTGCGCGGGCCGATGCTCGTCGAGACGGTGGTGGACGCGCCGGCGGCCAGGGCGCCGACGGCGGCCGTGCCGACCTTCGTCGTACCCAGGTAGAGGCCGACGGCGGTGGCGGCGGAGGCCGAGGTGCCGGCGTTGCGGACGGTGGCCGACAGGGTGATCGTGTCGGTCTCGACCGGCGCGGCGGGCGACGCGGTGAGGCCGGTGACGGTCAGGTCCGGGTTCGGCGCCGCGACGCCGATCACCTGGAGCTCGGCCACCTGCCCGTTGGTGGAGCCGGAGTTCGCGGTGAACTGGAGCCGGACGTCGGCGGCCGTCGCCGAGACCGGGATGGTCACCGTGTTGCCGCTGGTCGGAGCGAACGAATACGTGGCCGCGCCGACCAGCGTGCTGAACCCGGACGCGGACTGGTCGCGGCCGAGCACCTGGAAGGTCTGGGTACGCGGACCCCAGGCCGGGTCGGGGTTGAGCTTCACCACCAGGGAACTGATCCGCGCGTTCGCGCCCAGCGCCACGGTCAGCGTGCTCGGGTACGCCCCGGGCGCGCCCTCCCAGTAGGTGCTGACGTCGTCGTCGTTGGCGTTCGCCGCGGTGAAGACGTGCACCGTCGAGGAGGCGGTGATCGGTTTGCCGACGGCGAGGTTGCCGCCGCCCGGGGTGGTGCCCTCGCGGGTGACCGTGTTGCTGTTCGCCGACACGTTCCCCGCCGCGTCCCGGGCCCGGACGAAGTAGGAGACGGTGGCGGTGTCCGGTTGGTTGTCGGTCCAGGCGAGGGTCGAGCCGTTGACGCTACCGCGGAGCGTGCCGTTGGCGTACACGTCGTAGCCGGTGACCCCGACGTTGTCGGTGGACGCGGTCCAGGTCAGCCGGATCTGACCGGCGGCCGGCCGGGTGTGGGACAGGTTGCCCGGCGCGGTCGGCGCCACCGTGTCGCCGGTGTTGCCGGTGCGGGTCACCGTGTTGCTGTTCGCCGACTGGTTGCCCGCGGCGTCCCGGGCCCGGACGTGGTACGCGACTGTCGCGCCGGCCGGCTGGGTGTCGGTGAAGGTCAGCGTGGTGCCGTTGACGCTGGTCCGGAGCACGCCGTTGGCGTACACGTCGTAGCCGGTGACCCCGACGTTGTCGGTGGACGCGGTCCAGGTCAGCCGGACCTGGTCGGTCGCCGGTTCGGTGAAGGCCAGGTTCCCCGGCGCCGAGGGCGGCTGGGTGTCCCCGGCCGCCGGGCCGTAGACCTCCAGTTCGGAGAGCTGCCCGGCGGACCAGCCGGTGTTGGCGGTGATGAGCAGCCGGACGTAACGGGTGGCCGCGGTGGGCACGGTGACGGTGACCGTGTTGCCGGCGGCCGGGTCGAAGGCGTACGCCGCCGAGGCGACCAGGGTGCTGAAGGTCGACCCGTTGGTGCTGCCCTGCACGGTCAGCGTCTGGGTACGCGCCTGCCAGCCGGCCGGCAGCTTGAGCACCAGCCGGTTGACGTTCACCGTGGCCGCCAGGTCGGCCTGGATCCACTGCGGGAAGGCGTTGTTGGCGCTCTCCCAGTAGCTGGCGGCGTTGCCGTCGTTGGCGTTGCCGGCGCCGTACACGTCGGCGTGGCTGCTCTCCGCCATCGCCTTGCCGAGCGCCAGGTTGGTCGACGAGGTGGCCGCCCCGTACACCTCCACCTCGGCGAGCTGGGCGGCGGGCCAACCGGTGTTCGCGGTGAGCGCGATGCGGACGAACCGGGTGCTGGTGGCGGGGAAGCCGATGGTCACGGTGTTGCCGTTGGCCGGGCTGAAGGATCGGCCGGCGGAGGAGACGATGGTGGTGAAGCCGCTGCCGTCCGGGCTGCCCTGCACGGAGAGCGTCTGGGTACGCGCCTCCCACGTGGCGGGCAGCTTCAGGACCACCTGGTCGATGGACCGGCTGGCGCCGAGGTCGACCTGGGCCCACTGCGGGAGGGCGCCGCCGCTCTCCCAGTAGCTGCCCTGGTTGCCGTCGGTCAGGTTGGCGGTGACGTACGGACCGTTGGTGCTGCTGGCGGTGGCGCTGAGGCCGGCGGCGAGGTTCGGGCCGCCGGCGGCGGCGGCCGGGGGCGCCGGGGCCGCGGTGACGGCCAGGCCGACCGCGGCGAGCACCGCGATCATGCGGGTACGGAATCTGGACATGGTGGGGGTACACCTTCTTCCGGGGACGTGGAGAGGCGTGTGCGGTGAGGCGAGTGGGCGGCGGGACTCCGTCCGTCGGCCGGAGTCCCGCCGCACCGGTCAGGTGGCGTGGACCTCGAACTCGGAGAGCTGGCCGGCGGGCCAGCCGGTGTTGCCGGTGAAGGTCAGGCGGACGAACCGGCGGTCACCGGCCGGCAGCGCGATCGACACGGTGTTGCCGCCGGCCGGGTCGAAGGTGTGGCCGGCCGAGGGCTTCAGGGTGGTCCAGGTCGTGCCGTCGGTCGAGCCGAGCACGGCCAGGGTCTGGGTGCGGGTCTGCCAGGCCGACGAGGGTGGCAGCTTCAGCACCACCCGGGACACCGGTCGGGCGGCGCCCAGGTCGACGGTGAGCGACTGGGGGAAGGCGTTGTTGGCGCTCTCCCAGTAGGTGCCGGCGTTGCCGTCGACCGCGTTGGTCGCGACGTACACGTCGGCGTGGCTGGTCGCGGCGACCGGTCGCCCGGCCGCCAGGTTGCCGCTCGGCGGGGTGGTGGGCGGGGGCGTCGTGGTGGGCGGGGGCGTGGTGGTCGTGCCGCCGTACACCTCGAACTCGGCGACCTGGCCGGCGGGCCAGCCGGTGTTGCCGGTGACGGTGATCCGGACGAACCGGCGCTCACCCGCCGGGAGCGGGATCGACACGGTGTTGCCGCCGGCCGGGTCGAACGGGTAGCCGGCCGAGGGCTTCACCGTGGCGAACGATGACCCGTCGGTGGAGCCGAGCACCGACAGCGTCTGGGTACGCCGCTCCCAGCCGGCCGGGAGCTTCAGCACCACCCGGTCGACGGAGCGCGCCGCGCCGAGATCGACGGTCAGCGACTGCGGGAAGGCGTTGTTGGCGCTCTCCCAGTAGCTGGCGGCGTTGCCGTCCACCGCGTTGGTCGCGGCGTAGTTCTGGGTGGCGCTGGAAGCGACCACCGGCCGGCCGAGTGCCAGGTTCCCGCCGGTCGGCGGCGGGGTGGTGGGCGGCGGGGTGGTGGGCGGTGGGGTGGTGGGCGGTGGGGTGGTCGGCGGCGGGCTGGTCGGGCCGCCGCCCCACCGCGGTTCCGGCCACGGCCCGCAGTACGGGGTGGCGGTGTACCAGCCGGAGTTGCCGGCGCCCTGGGTGATCTGGAAGCCGCTGCCGACGCAGTTGTGGATCGGGTTGGCCTGGGCGATCCCGGTGGCGCGCACGTTGGTGAAGGACACCTGGCTGGGCGCCTGCACCTGGAGGGCGTACGTGCCGGCGCCGTCGATGCGCACGTTGGTGAAGCTGATCCCGCTGGTGGCGCCCTCGATCCAGTGCAACGCGGCGTACGAGCTGTCCAGGATGTCGGTGTCGGTGACGGCGATCGCCGCGCCCTGGATCGGTTCGTTGAGCGCGGAGAACCAGATCGCGCCGACGCCGAACTGCCAGTTGTAGTCGGAGTTGCCGTTGCGGATCAGGGTGTTACGGGCGACGGTGATCGTCCCCGAGACGGCGGTCGGTCCCTGGACCCCGGGATAGCGGTTGGCGACGTGGATCCCGCCGCCGTTGGTGACCGAGTCGGCGGTGACGTTGTCGGTGATCCGGATGTCCCGCCCGCCGTAGGTGACCAGGTGGTTCGCCAGGATGGTCACGCCGATGGTGTTGAAGGTGAACGAGTTGCCGACGTTCGGCACGGTCTGCGCCCACATGGCGAGCGCGTCGTCGCCGGTGTTGCGGACGAAGGTGTTGGTCACCGTGGAGTTGGTGACGCCCCAGTGGAAGTTCACCCCGTCGGCGGTCTGGTCGAGGATCCGGCTGTTGCGGATGGTGAAGTTGTCCATCGGCCCGTCCATCCAGGCGCCGACCTTGGTGTGCTGCATCCAGACGTTGTCCACGACCGAGTTCGTCATGGCCCCGCCGATCGCGTTGACCTGGTCCTCGTCGACCCGCTCGCGGATGTCGCCGATGATCGCGAAGTCCCGCAGGGTGACGTTGCGGCTGGGCCCGCCGGCCTCGTGCGGCCGGATCTCACCGGAGTAGCCGCCACCGGGGACGTACTTGCCGTAGATGCCGGCCGCCCGCTTGCGGTCGGTGGGGTGCCGGCCGCCGAGCACCGAATGCCACGGCCCGGCGCCGCGCAGGGTCACCCCGTCGACCACGACGTGGTCCCAGAGGGTGAAGGTGCCGGTGGGGATCCACACCGTCCTCCCCTGCGCCCGGCCGGCGTCGACGGCGGCCTGGAACTTCGCGGTGGAGTCGGTGGCGCCGGTCGGGTCGGCGCCGAAGTCGGCCACCACGTCCAGGACGCCGGCCGGCTTGGCGATCGGCGCGCCGACCAGCTCGAAGTCGGCCAGGTCGATGGTGAAGGTCGGCGACTGAGCGGTCGAGGACACCTGGAGGCGGATCTTCGTGCCGGCCGGGTAGGTGGTCCCGAAGAGGGTCCGGGTCTCGTCGTAGAAGTGGTGCGGGTTGGTGTCGCCGGGGTTGTTGTTGAACGGGTAGCCGCCGTAGTACCAGCCGTACCGGGAGGTGACCGGGACGGCCTTGACCAGGGCGCCGTTGGCCCGCAGGTCGATGCTGGCGTCCCGGCCGGTGCCGGCGGCGTTGTCCGGCAGGCTGTAGCGGAAGGTCACCGCGTCGGCCGGCGCGGTGAGGGTGAACTCGACGTACTCGCCGACGGCGTCGAGGGTGACGGCCTCCCGGCCGGACGCCTCCGACGGCAGCGTGCCGTAGCGGCGGTCCGGGCCGATCTTCGTGCCGTTGTGCGCGACCTCCTCCGCCTCGTGCTCGACGAACGGGACGGTCGCGCCCCGGCCGGGGATGTCGAAGGGGGACAGCCCGGCGGCGTGGGCCGGGGTGGCGGTGCTGGTCAGCGTGACGACGGTGAGCGAGGCGGCGACGAGGGCGGCGGCCAGGGCGGCGGCCCCCGCGCGGGTGCGGACTCTTCGGGGTGGGCGCGGGACGGCGGTGGCGTGCTCGGGCATGAGCGAGGCTCTCCCTTTCGTGGCTGGTGCAGGTCCCCCCGTGCGGTACGGCTGGGCGTGGGGCGGGGCACCTCCTCTCGGGCTCGGGCCGGTCGGTCCGGCCGGGTGGCTCGGTGCCGGCGGCAGGGACGGGGCCGCCGGCACCGAGGCGTGACGTCAGGCCGGTTCGGGTCCGACCACGGACTTCTCGGGGGTACGCAGCCAGACGGCGGTGTCCGGCGGCAGCAGGTCGTCGTCGAGCGGTCCGCTGGCCAGGAGCAGCAGCCCCCGCGCCGGCAGCGGCACCGGCGCGTCGGAGAGGTTGACCAGGCAGCGGAAGCCCCCGCCGCGGCTGAACGCGAGCACCCGGGCCGGGGCGGACAGCCAGCGCAGGTCGCCGTCGCCGAGCGCCGGGTCGGCCCGCCGGATCGCGATCGCCGCCCGGTACAGCTCGAGCATGGAGTGCGCGTCGCCGGTCTGCGCCCGCACCGTCCGGTCCTTCCAGTCGGCCGGCTGCGGCAGCCAGGGCGACGCGGACCCGTCCGGGCTGAAGCCGAACGGGGGCTCCTCGCCGGACCAGGGCAACGGCACCCGGCAGCCGTCCCGGCCCGGGTCGACGTAGCCGGAGCGCGGCCACATCGGGTCCGTACGCAGCTCCGGGGGAATGTCCTCGACCTCCGCGAGCCCGAGTTCCTCACCCTGGTAGACGTAGGCGGCACCGGGCAGCGCGAGTGAGAGCAGCGCCGCCGCACGGGCCCGGGTGGTGCCGAGTTCGAGGTCGGAGAAGATCCCTTCACGCTTCTTGGCGAAGCTGAAGGTGGTGTCCTCCCGGCCGTACCGGGTGACGTGTCGGGTGACGTCGTGGTTGGAGAGCACCCAGGTGGCCGGGGCGCCGACGGGCGCGTGCGCGCTCAACGTCCCGTCGATGCTCTCGCGCAGCGCGTCGGCGTCCCAGGCGCAGCCGAGGAAGTCGAAGTTGAACGCCGCGTGCAGCTCGTCCGGGCGCAGGTAGTTGGCGAACCGCTGCCGGTCCGGCATCCACACCTCACCGATCAGTGCCCGGTCGCCGGGGTAGGAGTCGGCGATCCGCCGCCAGTCGCGGTAGATCTCGTGCACCCCGTCGAGGTCGCGGAACGGGTGCGGCCGGTCCGGCAGGGTCTCGGGCAGCGTCCCGTCCTTGACGAGCAGGCCGGCCGAGTCGATGCGGATGCCGTCCACTCCCCGGTCGAACCAGAACCGCAGGATGTCCTCGAACTCCGACCGCACCCGGGGGTGGTCCCAGTTGAAGTCCGGCTGCTCGGGGGTGAACAGGTGCAGGTACCAGTCACCGGGGGTGCCGTCGGGGTTGGTGGTCCGGGTCCAGGTCTCGCCGCCGAACTCGCCGACCCAGTCGGTGGGTCGTTGATCGCCGTTCGGGCCCCGGCCGGGACGGAACCAGAACAGGTCCCGCTCGGGCGCGCCCGGCCCACCGGCGAGCGCGGCCTGGAACCACGGGTGCGCGGCCGAGCAGTGGTTCGGCACCACGTCGACGATGGTCCGGATGCCGAGCGCGTGGGCCTCCGCGATCAGCGCCTCCGCCTCGGCGAGGGTGCCGAAGACCGGGTCGATGTCGCGGTGGTCGGCCACGTCGTAGCCGGCGTCGGCCATCGGGGAGGGGTACCAGGGGCTGAACCAGATGGCGTCGACCCCGAGCGCGGACAGGTGGTCCAGCCGGGACCGGATGCCGGCGATGTCGCCGATGCCGTCGCCGTTGCCGTCGGCGAAGCTACGGGGATACACCTGGTAGATCACCGCTCCACGCCACCACGGGCCACCGTCTGCTGTGGACACAGGCACCTGCTTTCTGAAGGTCTTCAGGGCTAACCCTTGAGGCTGCCTGTGGTCAGACCGGACATGATGTTCCGCTGGAAGATCAGGAAGATGACGACGGTCGGGAGCGCGGCGATGACCGACGCGGCGATCACGACGTTCATGGGAGTGCCACCCGAGAAGGCGTAGATGCCGACGCTGACCGTCCGGGTCTCGGGCGACGGCATGACCAGCTTCGGCCAGAGGAAGTCCTTCCAGACCGCCGTCACGGCGAAGATCGAGACGACGCCGAGGATGGGGCGGGAGATCGGCAGGATGATCGACCACAGCGTGCGTAGCGGCGTCGCCCCGTCCATGAGGGCCGCCGCCATCAGCTCTTCGGGAATCGAGTCGAAGAACCGTTTCAGCAGGAAGATGTTGAACGCGTTCGCGACCAGGGGCAGCCAGATCGCGAACGGCGAGTCGAGCAGGTTGACGTGCAGGATCGGCAGGTCGATCACGGTCACGTACTGCGGGACGATGAGGACCATCGCGGGAATCATCAGCGTCGCCAGCATCAGGCCGAGGATGACGTTGCCGAAGATCGGTCGGAGCTTCGACAGGGAGTACGCCGCGGCGGTGTCGAGCACGAGCTGGAACAGCACCGCGCCGGCCGCGTAGTAGAAGGTGTTGAACAACAGCTTGGCGAGGTCCAGGTTGTTCCACGCGTCGGCGTAGTTCTGCCACTGCGGATCCTGGGGCACCAGCGTGGGCGGGGTCTGCGCGATCTCCTGGCCGGACTTGAGCGCGCCGGTGACCATCCAGTAGAGCGGCCCGAGGAAGACGAGCGTGAAGCCCACGACGACGCCGGCCAGCAGCGTCCAGTAGATGAACCTGCCCCGCCCCCGCCTGAGCTGGGCATGGGAGATGAGGGTCCGGGTCCCGGAGTCCTGTGCCATTTCCTCGCCCCGTCCTAGTCCTGCTTCGCGCTCAGCCGCAGGTAGGCGGCGGAGAAGCCGGCCAGCACCACCAGCATGATCACGCCGAGCGCCGCGGCACCGTTGAGATCGTTCTGGAAGAACCCGTGCTGGTAGATGAGGTACGCCACCGAGGTCGCGGAATCCTCCGCACCCGCACCGTTGGCGAGGATCAGTGGTTCGATGAAGAACTGCATCGTGGCGACGATCTGCAGCATCGCCAGGAGCGCGAGGATCAACCGGGTCTGCGGGATCGTCACGTGGACGATGCGCCGCCAGACGCCCGCGCCGTCGAGCTCGGCCGCTTCGTAGAGTTCGCCGGGGATGTTCTGCAGTGCCGCCAGGTAGATGAGCACCGCGCCACCCATGTTCATCCACGTCGACGCGATCACCATCGCCGGCATCGTCATCTCGGGCGACTGCATCCACTGCGACGTCGGCAGGTGCAGTGCCTTGAGGATCGCGTTGAAGAGTCCCGCGTCGCTGGGGTCGTACGCGTAGAACTTGAAGAGGAAGAGCGCCGAGGCGGGCGGCAGCATCACCGGCAGGTAGACCAGGATCCGCAGGTAGCCCGTGGCGTGGCGGAACTCGTTGAGCAGGATCGCCACGAAGAACGGCACCGCGTACCCGAGCAGGAGCGCGAGGACGGTGAAGAGGAGCGTGTTCCGCCAGGCGGTCCAGAAGCTGGGGTCGTCGAGGATGCGGGCGTAGTTGTCCCAGCCCACCCAGGTGGTCTCGCCACGCCGGGTGCGCTGGAAGCTCATCACGACGCCGCGGACCATCGGGTACCAGGAGAAGACCGCGAAGCAGAGCAACGCCCCGATCAGGAACGCGTGCCCGGTGAGGTTGTCCCGTACCTTGCGGCCGCGGCTGGTGCGCCCCGGCCCGGCCGGGTACGGCGGCGCTGCGCGGCCCGGGTTTCTGGTGGCACCCGGGACGGTGGTGATCGCCAAGGCAACTCCTGCGAGAGTCGGTGACCGGACGGTGCGGCGCGGGGTGTGGGGGCCGGCGTGCCGGCCCCCACCCACCGGGTCAGCTCTCGGCGGCCAGCAGCTGGTTGACCTTGTCCTCGGCCGTCTTGAGCAGCGCGTCGATGTTGGCGTTCGGGTTCGTCAGCACACCGGACATCGCGGCGTCGAGTACGGCGTAGATTGCCTGCGCGTTGCGTGGCTCGCCCTTGATCGGTACCGGGTTCGCCTCGAAGACCGCGAAGTTCGTGGTGTCGAGGTTCGCGTTCGCCTTGCGCAGCTCGACCTCCTGCTTCTGCGCGTCGCTGCCGGCCGTGAAGAGCAGCGGCTGGGGCAGGCCCACCGGGTAGTTCTGCGGCTTGGCCCGGACGTAGTCGAACTGGCCCTTGCCCGGCGTCAGCTTCTGGTAGGCGATCCACTTCAGACCCGCCTTGACCTGCTCGGGGGTGAGGCCCTTCTTGAAGAAGTAGCCCTCGCCACCACCGAGCGTCGCCTTTGCCGGGCCGTCCTGGCCGGGCAGCGGGCCCATCGCCCAGTCCTGGAACCTGCCCTGGAACTGGCTGACGATCGCCTGGGTGGCGTCCGGCGCGCCGATGAACATGCCGACCTTGCCGGCGCCCGCGTTGGTCAGCAGGTCGCCCCACTGCAGCAGCTGGCGGGAGCCCATGCTGTTGTCGCCGTACCGCATCTCCTTGAGGTTCTGCAGGACCTGCCGGCCCATCGCGTTGTTGAAGTCGGCCTTCTTGCCGTCCCCGGTCAGGACCTGCCCACCCTGGGAGTAGAGCAGGGAGGTGAAGTGCCAGCCTCCGGTGTTGCCGGCGCTGTACTCCGAGTAGCCGGCGACGCCGTTGCCGAGCGCGGAGATCTTCTTGGCCGCGTCCCGGACCTGCGCCCACGTCTTCGGCGGGTTGTTCACGTCGAGCCCCGCCCGCTGGAACAGGACCTTGTTGTAGATCAGACCCATCGAGTAGTTCTTCACCGGGACGGCGTAGAGCTTGCCGCCGTCGCTGAAGACCTCCTTGAGCGCCGGGTCGACGCTGTCCCAGGTCGGGATCGTCTCCTTGGTGGCGAACTCGGTGATGTCCATGGCCTGACCGGAGTCGAGCACCTGCTGGAGATCGGTCATGTATCCGTAGAACACGTCGGTCACGGTGCCGCCGGCGAGGCGGGCGGCGAAGTCCGGCGGGTTGTTGCACTGCTCGCCGACGCTGACGCTCTTGACGACGATGTCGGGGTTCTGCCGCTGGAACTCGGCGACGTCGTCGTTCCAGTTCTTCAGCAGCTCCTTCTGGGAGCCGACCGGCTGGCAGTCGACGGTGATGGTGACCTTGCCGCCGGCATCGGTCGTGGCGTCGTCACCCTTCGTGGAGCAAGCCGTGAGGCTGAGCCCCAGGCCGGCCACGAGCGCGAACGCCGCAGCCTTCCGGTATCTCGGTACGGACATCTGTCCACCCCTTCGGGAACGGGCGTCGCTATGAGGGTCTGGCTCTCTTGCTCGGATGTTTCGTGGCGCTGACGATACAAAGCCGTACGGCTGTCCGCAATAACTGGACTAAAACTTGAAAGAGAACGATCGCAGCGTCGATGGGCAGCGAAAAGGGCGGACCCGAAGGGGTCCGCCCTTTTTGTCCTACACCCCGGTGCCGGAACGGATCAGCCGGCGCCGCGCACCGGCCCGGTGGAGCCCCGCACCACCAACTCGGGCTCGAAGAGCAGCTCGTCGGTGAACGCGCCGGCCCCCTCGATCTGGGTGACCAGCAGGTCGACGGCGGCCTGTCCCATCGTCTCGATCGGCTGCCGGACCGTCGTCAGCGGCGGGTCGGTGCAGGTCATGAACGCGGAGTCGTCGAACCCCACCACCGAGATGTCGCCCGGCACCGAACGACCCAACCGGCGGGCCGCCCGGATGGTGCCGAGGGCCAACACGTCGCTGGCGCAGATGACGCCGGTCACCCCCCGCTCGACGAGCTTGGTCGCGGCGACGCGGGCCCCCTCCATGGAGAAGCTGGAGCGTTCCACGCACTCGTCGCCGTCGGTCCAGTCGGCCACCTGGATCATCGCGGCCAGCTTCCGCCGGGACGGCACGTGGTCCTCCGGACCGAGCACCATGCCGATCCGCTCGTGGCCCAGCGAGCGCAGGTGCCCGTACGCCTGCTCCACGGCGACCGCGTCGTCGGTGGAGACCCGGGGGAACCCGAGCTCGTCGACGCCCGCGTTGACCAGCACCACCGGCAACCCCCGGTCGGTGAGCCGCCGGTAGTGCTCGTGCGACGCGTCCGCCAGCGCGTACGACCCACCGGCGAAGATGACCCCGGACACCTGGTGGTCCAGCAGCATCTCCACGTAGTCCGACTCCGGGACGCCGCCGATGGTGCGGGCGCAGAGCGCGGGGGTGAAGCCGCGCTGGGCCAGCGACCCGGTCACCACCTCGGCGAGCGCCGGGAAGATCGGGTTCTGCAACTCCGGCAGCACCAGACCGACCAGCCGCGCCCGCTCGCCCCGCAGCTTGGTGGGGCGCTCGTAGCCGAGGACGTCCAGCGCGGTCAGCACCGCCGTCCGGGTCGCCTCCGACACGCCGCCACGGCCGTTGAGCACCCGGCTCACGGTCGCCTCACTGACGCCCGCCTTGCGGGCCACCTCCGTCAACCGCTTGGTCACGCCGCAACTCTACGCGGGGTTCCTGCAAGAACTGAACCGCCAGATGCGGTGTGACGGCAAAAACTTGAGATCGTTTGCGGGCACGACGGTCGTGCCACGCGCGGCGCTGCCACCACCGCCACCCGGATCGGTGGCGCGGGCGACCCGCGTGGACCGGGCGGTCATCCGGTGGGCGGGATGCTGTCGGCCCACGTCAGCGCCGCAGCGTGCCCGAACAGTCCGGGCACGCCACCGGTGTGCAGGAAGACGGTCCGCCGGCCCGGACGGATCTCCCCTCGTCGCGCCGCGGCGATCAGCCCGGCCATCGCGCGGCCGGTGTAGGTGGGGTCGAGGATGATCCCCTCGCGACGCGCGGCGAGCGAAAGCGCCTCCCGCACCGGCTCGGTGAACGACCCGTACCCGGGGCCGACCTGCTCGTCGTCGACGCGGAGTCCCTCGGCCGGCGCGGACGCCCCGAGCCCGGCGGCGAAGGACGCGACGACCGCGCGGGGGTCGTCCACCGCGCCCACGTGCACCCCGAGCACCCGCTCGGACCCGAGGCGGGCGACGAGTCCGGCCATGGTCGCCCCCGATCCGAGCGCGACCACCACGGTGTGCAGGTCCGGCGCCTGGGTCAGCAGCTCCTCCGCCGCGGCCACGTAGCCCCGCGCGGCCAGCACACTCGACCCGCCGAACGGCAGGAGCGCGGGACGGGCGCCCGCCGCCCGCAGCCGCTCGACCACCTGGGCGGCTGCCTGGTTCAGGGCGGCCCGGCCCGTGACGCCGGTGAAGACGATCTCCGCGCCGAGAACGGCGTCCAGGACCAGGTTTCCCGTCCGTGACGCACCGGGCGCCCCGGGGAACACGAGCACCGCCCGCAGCCCCAGGCGCGCGGCCACCGCCGCCGTCAGCCGGGCGTGGTTGCTCTGCGGCGCACCGGTGGTGACGAGGGTGTCCGCCCCGCCGGCGAGCGCCTCCGCGACCGTCCACTCGAGCTTGCGGAGCTTGTTGCCGCCGACCCCGAGCCCGGTCAGGTCGTCCCGCTTGACCAGCAGGTCATCGGGGCCGAGGCCGAGCGCGGCGGCGAGCCGGGGCGCCGGCTCCACCGGCGTGGGCCAGGTGCCGAGTCGCACCGGTACGACGTCGCGGGCGGATCCGGGTGGCAGTGACATCGGTGCTCCAGCAGCCTTCATGCGGTGGGATGGCGAGCATGTCACGACCGCCGGCCAACCCCGCCGCGGCCCGCCTCACTCGCCGCGGAGCATGCGGTCGAACGGCGTCGGGTCGTCGTACGGGTCGTCGACGGTCGGTGCGTCCCGCCGGTCCACCTCACCCGCGAGTTCCCGGGCCGCCCGCGCGATCCGGCTGGCCAGCGACCCCTGGGTCGGGTCGCCGCCGCCCCAGTCCTCCGGCCCGGCGAAGACCCCGGTGGACACGGTCGCCGCGCGCAGGTAGCTGAACATGGGCCGCAGCGCGTGCTCCAGGATCAGCGAGTGCCGCCCGGTGCCGCCGGTGGCGGCGATCAGCACCGGCTTGTCCACCAGCGCGGTGTCGTCGAGGTTGTCGAAGAACGCCTTGAACAGCCAGCTGTACGAGGCGGTGAAGGTGGGGGTCACCGCGATCAGGCCGTCCGCCCGGGCGACGGTCTCGAACACCGACCCGAGTTCCGGCGACGGATAGCCGGCCAGCGAGTGGTTCACCAGATCGTGCGCGTGGTCGCGTACCTCGATGATGTCGACGTCGACCTCCGCGCCGAGCCGCTCCAACTCGTACCGGGCCGCGTCGGCGAGCCGGTCGGCCAGCAGCCGGGTCGAGGACGGCAGCCGCAGCCCGGCGGAGACGACCGCGAGGGTCCGCTTCATCGCGCCGCCTCCTCCGCGGCCGTCGCCCCTGCCTGCGCCGCCTTCAGGGCCGGGTGCAGCGGGGCGTCCGGGACGTGGGCGGGACGACCGACGGCGAACTCCCTGCGCAGCACCGGCACGATCTCGCCCAGCATCTCGATCTGCTCGAGCACGGCCCGGTGCGGTACGCCGATTCCGTCCACGTTGAACAGCTGACGCTGGTAGTCGCCATCGGCCACCTCGCGGTACGCCAGCACGCGGTCGATCACCTCCTGCGGGCTGCCGACCACGACGGCGGTCTGCGCCATCGTCTCCTCCAGCGACGGGCCGTGCCCGTAGACCGGGGCGTTGTCGAAGTACGGCCGGAACTCCCGGATCGCGTCCTGCGAGTTCTTCCGCACGTACAGCTGCGCGCCCAGGCCGACGATCGCCTGGTCGGCGGGGCCGTGCCCGTAGTGCTCGAAGCGGCGGCGGTAGTGCCCGACCAGCCGCTGGACGTGCTCCTTGGGCCAGAGAAGGTTGTTGTGGAAGAAGCCGTCGCCGTAGTAGGCGGCCTGCTCGGCGATCTCCGGGCTGCGGATCGAGCCGTGCCAGACGAACGGCGGCACGCCGTCCAGCGGACGCGGCGTCGAGGTGAACGACTGCAACGGGGTACGGAACCGGCCCTGCCAGTCGACCACGTCCTCCCGCCACAGCCGGCGCAGCAGGTCGTAGTTCTCGATCGCCAGCGGAATGCCGTTGCGGATGTCCTGCCCGAACCACGGGTAGACCGGACCGGTGTTGCCCCGACCCATCATCAGGTCCACCCGACCGTCGGCCAGGTGCTGGAGCATCGCGTAGTCCTCGGCGATCTTCACCGGGTCGTTCGTGGTGATCAGCGTGGTCGACGTGGACAGCAGGATCCGGTTCGTCCGCGCCGCGACGTACCCGAGCAGCGTGGTGGGCGAGGACGGGATGAACGGCGGGTTGTGGTGCTCGCCGATGGCGAAGACGTCCAGGCCCACGTCCTCGGCCAGCTTCGCGTACTCCACCACCGCCTTGATCCGGTCGTGTTCGGAGGGCGTCCGCCCGGTCAGCGGGTCGCGCTGCAGGTCCCCTACGCCGAAGATTCCGAACTGCATCTGACATCCCTGCCTCGTCGCCGTCGCTCGCCCCTGCGAGCGGTTGGTGGTGGGCGGTGCCACACCCGGATGGCGAGAGAGGCCGCTCCGAGCGGCGCGGGTGCCGGGCGGAACGCCCGGCACCACCGCCTCGGAGCGGCCTCTCTCGATTCCGTCACCGTCGAGCCGGCGGGACGCGCGATGCTGCGCGTCGGTCCGGCCCGAGGGCGGCGTGACTACTTGTTGCGCAGCGGCGCGAGGGCCTTGCTCCAGGCCACGACCTGGTCCAGCGTGGTGGTGAGGGCGTCCTGCTGGTGGGCGTTGGGCTTGAAGACGCTGAAGTTCTCGAAGTCGGTGAAGAGCGACAGGGCCACCTGGGACCGCACGTCGGCCATCATCAGCTCACCGGCGATCAGGCGCAGGTGCTCCACGGCCCGGGTACCGCCCACGGAGCCGTAGCTGACGAAGCCGATGGCCTTGTTGGTCCACTCGCTGTAGAGGAAGTCGATCGCGTTCTTGAGCGCGCCCGAGGTGGAGTGGTTGTACTCCGGGGTCACCATGATGAACCCGTCGAACGAGGCGATCTTGTTGGCCCACTCCAGCGTGTGCGGCTGCTGGTACTGGCCCATCGACGGCGGGTAGATCTCGTCCAGGTGCGGCAGCTTGTAGTCCAGCAGGTCGACGAGCTCGAACTCGGCGTCCGTACGCTGCGAAGCCACGTCGTACACCCACTGGCCCACGGCAGCGCCGTTACGCCCCGGCCGGGTGCTGCCGATGATGATTCCGATCCTGGCCATCTGTGGTTCCTTCCTTGGCGACAGAACACCCGGACACGGGCATTCCTTGCTTGACGTCGCAACTATAGACCGTGCATTTCCTTCGTCAAGCAAGTAGGCTGGGGTCATGTCCACCGTCACACCTGAGCCGAAGTCAGCCCCGGAAGGGGTGCAACCACTCAACCCGGACGAAGAGGCCGTCGTCCGGTCCCTCAACCGCGTCATCTACGCGCTGCCCCGCGCCCTCGACGCCTACATGGTCCGCGAGCAGCGGCTCCCCTCCATCGACTACCTGGTCCTGATGCACCTCTCCGAGGCCCCCGAGCGGCAGCTACGGATGAGCGAACTCGCCAGCGCCTGCGAGATGTCGCTCAGCGGCATGACCCGCGTGGTGCAGAAGTTGGAGGGCCAGGGGTTCGTCCAGCGGGTCAGGTGTGAAGAGGACGCCCGCGGCTGGAACGCCGTCCTCACCGACGCCGGCTTCGCCCGCCTCGAGGAGGCCTGGCCCACCCAGGTGGCCGCCGTGCGCCGGCACTTCCTCGACCACCTGGCGGGCCTGGACCTCAAGGCGCTCGCCAGGGCCCTGGAGAACGTCGCCACCTGAGCAGACGGCGCGGGCCGCCCCTGTGCGAGCCTGGCGCACGTGTACCAGGAAACACGGGTGACGCTGGTCTGCACCTACGACAGCGTCGCCGACGCGGCCTACCTCTATCTCGACCACGCCCTGCCACCCGGCGCCGTACAGCGGGTCGTGCCGTTCGACCCCGCTGACGGCATGTTCGTCCTCGACCTCGACGCCGAGGGCCACGTCGTCGGCCTGGAGGTCCTCGGCGCGAGCACCCGGCTGCCCCCGGCACTCCTGCGCGCGATCCGCGACCAGGATCAACCGGCGGGACGGCGGCCACCGCCGGTCACGTGAGGGCGGCGAGCTGGGAGCCGGTGGCGAGGTCAGTCGTACGGCCGGACGCGGATCGGCCGCGTGGGCCAGCAGGCGCCGCGCCACCGGCCGGTCCCGATCCGCGCCCACCTCGTCGAAAAACCTCGACCTGGCCGGCCCGTACTCGCTGATGTCGCCGGTGGCCACGGCGTCATCCCGCCAGGCCGTGCCCGGCGGGTCGGCACACCGGCATGGACCCGCTCACCGCACCGGGCAGGAGCCGCCCTCCACTCATCACGCGAACGCCCGCCGCCCGCCGCCGCACCCGCGCCTGCCCGGACCGCCCCCCGGACGGGTGACGACGGTGCCGCAACCGCCTCGTCCGCCCCGACCAGCTGGCTAGGCTCAGCGGCGCTGCGTCGCGTCGACCGGACACCACCGGCTCGTTGGCTGCTCCGCTCGCAGTAGCCGCCTGCCCGATCCGGCTGCCTTGGCGGCTACAGCCGCCGGCCATGCCTCGGTGGGATGCGGAGGGGCACCAGATGGACCAAGGGACGTTCGCGGCCCCACTCTGGGCCTGGGCGGCGATCGGCGCCGTCATCGCCGTCATGCTCGCGGTGGACGTGCTCTCCCACCGCGACAACCATGTGATCGAGCTGCGCGAGGCGCTGATCTGGAGCGGCGTCTGGATCGCCGCCGGACTGGCCTTCGGCGTGGTCGTCTGGCTGGGGTGGGGCGGCGAGCCGGCGGTCGCGTACTACTCGGGCTACCTGCTGGAGAAGGCCCTCTCCGTCGACAACGTCTTCGTCTTCGCGCTGCTGTTCGGTTATTTCCGGGTACCCGCCGAGTACCAGCACAAGGTGCTCTTCTGGGGGGTGGTCGGTGCGCTCGTGTTCCGGCTGGTCTTCATCTTCGCCGGGGCGGAGCTGCTGCACCGGTTGGCCGTCGCCGGCTTCGCGCTCGGAGCCTTCCTGATCTGGACCGGATGGCGCCTGGCGGTGCGCGGCGAGCCCGACGTGGACCCCGAGCGCAACGTCGTGGTCCGGCTCTTCCGGCGGGTGGTCCCGACCGAGCCGCACTACCACGGCAGCCGGTTCGTCGTACGGATCGACGGCCGGCGCCGGGCCACGCTCCTGCTGCTGGCGCTGGTGGCGATCGAGGCGACCGACGTCGTCTTCGCGATCGACTCCGTGGCGGCGATCCTGGCGATCACCACAAACACGTTCCTCGTCTGGACGTCGACGGCGTTCGCCGTGCTGGGGCTGCGCAGCCTCTACTTCTGCCTGGCCGGGCTGCTGCGTCACTTCGGGTACCTGCGCTACGGCCTGGCGGTGCTCCTGGCGTTCGCGGGCACGAAGCTGATCCTGGCCGAGACGCCGGTGGGAAAGCTGCCGCTCTGGCTCACCCTGCTGGTGGTGGTGCTGACCCTCTCGACCTCCATCGGCTGGAGCGTGGTGGCCGCGCACCGGGAACGACGCCGCCAGGCCGGCCCCTGAGCCCGCCAGGGGCGTGACCTCCGCTCCAACGGCTCAGAGCAGCGGTTGGAGGAGCCGGTGCGGGCGGCGGCGCAGTGCGACGCTGACCGGGTCCTGGCGCGGCTGGGCGGGGACCCCCGGGCCGGTGTCGGCCTCGATGTCGCCGGGAGCCACGTCGGTGAGGCCGCAGGCCGGGCAGCGGCTCACCGGGTCGAGTTCGGTGCCGCACGCGGCGTGCCGGAAGGTCCGCAGCGACTCGCCGGTGGAGAAGTGCCGCTCGCCCCACCGCATCAGCGGGAAGATCACGGACCAGAGCTCGGTGCCCCGCTCGGTCAGCAGGTATTCGTCGCGGGCCGGGGAGTCCTGGTAGCGGTGGCGCGCGAGGATGCCCGCCTCGACCAGGGTGGCGAGCCGGTCGGCGAGCACGGCCCGGGGAATGTCCAGGTGGCCGAGGAAGTCACCGTAGCGACGTACGCCGTAGAAGGCGTCGCGGATCACGAGCAGCGTCCACCGCTCACCGACCAGTTCGAGCGCCCTGGCCAGGTAGCAGTTCTGCCCCTCGTACTTCTTCCCCAGTGCCACACCGCGATCCTACCCCCGGTCGGTTCATTCAACGAACCATTGCTGCTAGCCTCGGTTCGTTCACCGAACCGAGAGGCTCATCCCGCATGTCGACATCCACCGGCGTCACCCCACCGTCCGCCGACGCCCCGGTCCCGGACACGAGCCGCTCCGGCTCCCGGGCCCTCTTCGCGGTCTGCGCCGCGACCCTGCTCGTGCTCATGAACTACACCGCGCCGCTGGC
Source organism: Micromonospora sp. LZ37 (assembly GCF_059359015.1). Classification (NCBI taxonomy): domain Bacteria; kingdom Bacillati; phylum Actinomycetota; class Actinomycetes; order Micromonosporales; family Micromonosporaceae; genus Micromonospora; species Micromonospora sp. LZ37. Next base: position 50,793 of record NZ_JCADBL010000008.1, read on the forward strand.
CGTGCTGCCGCAGACCGCGCGGAGCCTCGGAGCCGGCCTCACCACCCAGACCTGGCTGATCAACGCGATCACCCTCGGACTCGCGGCCACCCTGCTGGTGGCCGGCAGCCTCGGCGACGACTTCGGACGACGCCGGATATTCCGGGTCGGCCTCGCGCTGCTGGCCGCCGGCACGGTCGGCGCCGCCGTCGCCCCCGACGCCACCTTCTTCATCGCCGCCCGGGTGCTCCAGGGTGTGGCCAGCGCCGGGATCCTCGCCGCCGGGCTGGGCCTGCTCGGACACGCCTTCGACAGCAACCAGGGACGCTCCCACGCCACGGCCCGCTGGGCGTCGATGCTCGGCGCCGGCATCGCCCTCGGCCCGATCGTCGCGGCCGCGCTGACCGCTCTCGGCAGTTGGCGCTGGTCCCACCTGCTCCTCGCGGCGCTGGCAGCGGTGCTCGCGGCGCTCGGCGGCCGGCTGCTCCCCGAGTCCCGCGCCGATCGGATGGCCCACATCGACGTACCCGGGGTGCTGACCCTCGGCGCGGGCCTGTCGCTGCTGCTCGTCGCCGTCACCGCCGGACGCACCGGCTGGCTGCGGCCGGCGGTGCTGATCCCGCTGGCGCTCGGGGCCCTGCTGCTCGCCGCCTTCGTGGCGATCGAGGCCCGCGGCCGGGCACCGATGCTCGACCTCGCCCTGTTCCGCCGGCCGGACTTCCGGATCGCCACCATCGGCGCGTTCTTCACCGGGCTCGCCGCGATCGGCCCGAGCACCGTCCTGCCGACCCTGGTGCAGCGGTTGGTCGGCCTCAGCGCGCTGGGCACCGCCGGGCTGGCCTTCGTCTGGGCGGGCACCGCGTTCGTGGTCAGCAACCAGATGCGCCACCTCGGCACCCGCTCCGCGCCCACCCGGCAACTCGCCCTCGGCTTCGCCCTGACCGCCGTCGGCTACCTGACCATGCTCGGTTACGCCGGTGCGCACTCCTGGATCCGTACCATTCCCGGGCTGCTCATCTCCGGGGCGGGCAGCGGGCTGCTCAACGCGGCACTCGCCCGGCTCGCCGTCACCAGCGTCCCGGCCGACCGGGTCGCGATGGGCTCCGGCGCCAACAACACAGCCCGCTACGTCGGCTCCGCGTTCGGCGTGGCGGTCTGCGTCACCGTCGCCTCCAGCCTGCTGCCGGCGGGCCGGACCGGCGGCTTCTCGGCGCCCGGCGCCGACGCCGTCCTGCTGCTCGGCGCCGCAGTGGCCCTGATCGGCGCCGCGACGGCGCTGATCCGTCGGCGCGCCGGCACCCCGGCCACGGCCACGGCCTGATCCAGCGGTCCGGCGCGGGGACCGACGCCGAGGGTGGCGTGGTCCCGCGCCGGTCACCGCCGGGCCGGACCCGACCCGTTGGGCGAGCCGGGTGCCGCCGGGCTGATTCGGGTCGCGTGCGAGGGGTCGCACCGGGTAGTCCGCTGCGGCCCGTCAGGTCGACCGCGCCGGGCCTCCGCATGCCGCACACCCGAGGAGCACCTCTGATGAGCACCGCCGTACCGGGACGCCACTCGCCCGGAGTCTCCCTGTTCCTGCTCGCCTCGATCCTCGTGTCCTTCGTGGCCGCGTCGGCGGCCCCGACCCCCCTCTACGGCATCTACCAGGAGCTCTGGCACTTCTCGCCGACCACGACGACGGTGGTGTTCGCCGTCTACGCCGGCGCGGTGCTGGCCTCGCTGCTCATCTTCGGCAAACTGTCCGACCATGTCGGTCGACGACCGGTCCTGCTCGTCACGATCGCGGTCCAGATCCTCTCGCTGATCATCTTCATCCTCGCCAACGGGGTACCCGCGCTGGTGGCGGCCCGCGTCGTGCAGGGGCTGGCGGCCGGCGCCGCCACCGGCGCCGTCGGTGCCGCCATGCTCGACATCAACCGCGTGCGCGGCACGATCGCCAACTCGATCGCCCCCGGTCTCGGTACCGGTATCGGTGCCCTGCTCTCGGCGCTGCTCATCCAGTACCTGCCCGCGCCGACCCGGCTGGTCTACGTCGTACTGCTGGTGATCCTGGTGATCCAGGGCATCGGGGTCGTGCTGATGCCGGAGACGGTCACGCCGATGGCGGGAGCGCTCCGGAGCCTGCTACCGGAGATCAAGCTGCCCCGCGCCGCGCGCGGTCCGGTCCTGGCCGTCGCTCCGGTGGTCTTCGCGGTATGGGCGCTGGCCGGCTTCTTCCTCGCGCTCGGCCCGGCGCTCGTGCGCGCCCTCATGGAGATGTCGGTCGTGGTCGGCGGCCTGGCCATCTTCGTCTTCTCCCTCTGCGGGACGGGCGCCGTCCTCCTGCTGCGCAACGCCGCCGCGCGGACCGTCATGCTCACCGCGATCACCGCACTCATCATCGGCATGATCATCACGGTGGTGTCGGTCACCGCCGAATCCATCCCCGGCTACTTCGTCGGCCTCGTGTTCGGTGGCGTCGGCTTCGGTGGCGGGTTCCAGGGCGCTCTCAAGACCGTCATGCCGCAGGTCGAGGCGCACGAACGCGCCAGTGTGCTCTCCCTGCTCTACATCGTCGCCTACGTCGCTTTCGGCCTGCCCACCGTCATCGCCGGCTTCCTCGTGGTCCACGGCGGCGGCCTTCCCCGGACCGCCAACGAGTTCGCCGTCGCCGTCATCCTCCTCGCCCTGGTCGCCCTGCTCGGCCTGCGCAGGGCCGGGAGGGCGTCCCCCCGCTGAGCCCTCCGGGGCCGGACGGTCAGGGTGCGATGCCGAACGGGCCCATCCGGCCGTACTCCAGGCGCAGGGCCTCCGCCATGGACCAGGCGTTCGGCAGCGTGAACAGGTCGGCGCCGCCCAGCCGGTCCACCCACCGTGGCACCATCTCGTCCGCCGCACGGGCGGCCACCGCGTCGAGGTACGTCTTGAAGACCGCCCAGACGTTGTGGGGGTCGACCGGCGCCATGATCTCCTCCAGGTCGACCGAGGAGAGCGCCGCCTCCGTGGTGGCGCGCAGGTCGTTTAGGTACTCGATCTGGGTTCTGACGTCGTCCGGGGTGCCGACCCGGTTGACGTGCCCGCCGACGAGCTTGTCGAAGGGGTATTCCAGGGTCTGTTCCGGCGCCGCGACGAAGCCCGGGACGCTCGCGGAGATCGCGAGGTTCGAGAAGGGCACCCAGCCGGGAAAGATCACGTCCACGAGCATGAGGACGCGCTGCGTCGGGGCGAAGATGAAGATGTTCCCCTCCGCGTGGTTCGGCCCCCGGTAGTCGAGCTGGAGGCTGTGGTCCCCCGCCTCGATGGTGAGGGTGTCGTCGAAGACGTGCGTCGGCCGGGGCCGGTTCGGGTCGGCCAGGAGCGCCAGCCGCTCCGCGGTGATGCGGTGGGCGTAGCGGGGCACGTCATCGGGGTAGACCGACATCGCGCCGGTGTGGTCGGAGTGCTGGTGGCTGTAGACCACGTGGGTGATCGGGCGGTCGGTGACGCCGCGGATCGCCCGAAGGATGTTGTGGCCGAGGGTGGGCGGCGCGTCGACGGCGATGACGCCCTCGTCGGTGACCACGAACATCATCTGGTACATGCCCTCCGACACCCAGAAGACACCGTCGGCGATCTCCTCCACGGCGTACCCGGCCTCCGGTATCTCCGGTCCTCGGGCCACCGGTGGCACCGGCGCCTTCGACAGCTCCCGGGCACGACGCGCGTCGTCGGAGTAGGGGGACGTCGACATTTCGCTCTCCCTCGACCGTGCCCGGGTCCTTGGCGGGGCTGCTGGAAGGTACGTCGGGTCCGCGGCAGCGCCGCCACGCCCCACGACCGCCGATCATCCTGGCGACGACACCCACGACGGCGCGGTACGCACCCCACTCACCCCGACGAGGTACGCCGGGACGCAACCGGACATCCGGCCGGCGCCCTCCCACACGATGCGAGACGCCGCAGCTGGGCGGGAGCGCCCCGGAAGGGCACGGCTGATCGGGACGCCGCGCCCGGAGACGACAGGTACGACACCTTCCGCACCGCCGACCAAGCCGACGCCCGGGCCAGACCCGGGACCCGCGGGGCGGGATTGCGCGAAACCGGCTCCGCCTCCTCGCCGGCCCGCGTATGCTCCCGGCGTTTTCGCGGAACCGGGTCGGGTAACCGACGGTCGACAGCGCGGGAAGCCAACCCGATGGGAGCTTCACGATGAACTCGCTATTCCGCAAGAGTGCCCTCTCCGTTGCCGGTCTGGTGTTCACCGGCGGCGCCGTCGCCGGTCCGGCGATCACCACGCCGGACGTCCCGGTCGACAGCCGCCCCGCCATCACGACGCAACCCCAGCCCCAGCCTCAGGCGCAGCCCCCGCCGCCTGCGGGCGAGGAGGACAAGCGGGTGCTGCCGCACGACTACCAGAGGCAGCCCAACGAGTACTACTGCGCACCGGCGGCGACCCGCATCGCGCTGTCAACGCAGGGCAAGGCCCTGCCCCAGCGCGAGGTCGCCAAGAAGCTCGGCACCACCACCGACGGCACCAACTCCGCGGACGACACCACCCGCGTGCTCAACGAGGTGACCGGCGGCGGCTACGAGACCACCAGGATCGAGGGCCCGACGGCCCGCCCCGAGGATGTCGACAAGCTGCGTACCGAGGTGGTCGAGGCCATCGACGCCCGGCGCGGCGTGGTCGCCAACACCACCGGGACCGCCGTCGACACCGAGGGCGAGCGACACTCGTTCCCGGCCGGGCACTACACGAGCATCGTCGGATACCGGGACAGCGGCGAGATCCTGAAGATCGCCGACCCGTACGACCCGGAGAAGCACTACTGGATGACCGACAAGAAGGTCGCCGACTGGATCGCCGAACGCGGCTACTCCAGCTGATCCGACCGCGGCACGGAGCGGGCCGGGACCCCGGAGCGGGAACCCGGCCCGCGCCCCTGTCCGGGCCCACGCCGGGCCGACGGCGAAGACGTCGATGCGCGCGACGCGCAAGAGCACGTCGGTGGTTGTGCGGATGACGCCAATCCCGCGTGTCGGAAGGTGACCGATCGCGCACGTGCGGCAACAATCAGCGGTTGTTGCCGGTTGTGCAGGCGGATGAGTCGGGAGGGTGCCCGGGATGCGGTGTCGCGGCCCTCGACTCGCCCGGGCGACGGTGCGGGGACTACTCCTGCTCGGCGGCGTGATCGCCACCTGGGGTGCCTACGACACGCTCGCGGACGACGCCGCGCACGCCGCAGACGAGCCGCGCCCGAGCATCGTCGGCGATCTGCTGGGCGGCACCGGGGCACTCGTCGACAGCCTCCTCCCACCCCCGAGCGCCCCGCCCGCACCGGCGGCCACGGTCGCTCCCCGTCCCGCCCGGCCGGACCCGGTACGCCAGCCGGCCGCCAAGCCCACGAAACCGGCCGACGCCCGGCCACCCGCCCGCGTCAAGCCGCACCCGGCCGTACGGGCTCCGCGCGTCGACCGGTCGCCGGCGACGGCGCCGGCCGGCCGCACGGTGGACGCGGCAGCCGGCCCGGGGCTGACCAAGGTCGTGGACGCCGTCACGCAGGTGCCGCGTCCCGTCGTGGACGCCGCGTCCCCGGTGCTGCGCGAGGTCACCCGGACCGAACTCCTCGCCCCCGTCGACGCGGTCGTCCGCCCGGTCACCGAGCCGATCCTCGAGACGCTGGACCCCGTACTCGCGCCGGTGCTCGAGGTGACCCGGCCGATCCTCGGCCCGCCGGCGGAACCACTGGACCCGGTGAACCCGGTGGACCCGGTGGACCCGGTGATCCCGCCCGGCGACCCGGTGGTCCCGCCCGGTGACCCGGTGGCCCCGCCGCCGGGGCCGCCCGGCGCCGTGCCCACCACCACCGTTCCAGGCGCTACCGCGAACCCGGTCCGCGCCGCGGTGCTGACCCCCACGCGTGCGGCGTCCTCGCCGGCCGCGTCTCACCGGACCGCGGCGGAGCGGCAGTTCGGCGGTGACCGGGCGGATGTGGACGCCGCCGCCGACGTGGACACCGGTCCCGTGCACCTCGCCGGCGTCGGCGTCCGGACGGCGGGCTCCGCCGGCAGTGCCACCAACTCCGCCGCCGCGGGCCACGGCGCCGCGGCGGACATCTCGCCCCGACCGTGGATGCCGGAGCTGACATCCGGGCGCTGCGTCCCGTCCCGGTGCGACGCGTACGCGCAACGATCGCCGCAGCCCGGCACCAGACCTGCCTGACCGTCCCCCCTGCGGTGACGGCTGGTCCACGCCCGGACCGGCAGCCGCGACCCGACCCGTCGGGTCGCGCGCGCCCCGCCGATCACCGATCGGGCGACGCCTCGGTGAGCCGTCGATGAACGGCGAGCACCGGCATCGCCCCGCGCACCTTCACGGCGACACCGCCCTGCGGTGACCCGTGGCGTCCCACGCCCGGTCACCGCGCTGCCCGGTGTCCCTCGCCGCCTCGATCTCACGCCGGGCGGCCGGCGCGCGCCGGCCCGCCCGGAGCGGACGACGCGGCCTGAGCACATCTTTCGCCCGACGGGACAGCAACCGCGCTCCCACCGGGCACATCGCTGGCACAGGAGATCCACCATGAGAGACGCAGTGCCCACCATCCGTGCCCGCTGGCACGACATCGCCGATACGGCTGACCTCGTCGCCGCCTCCCTGCGCACCTCAGCCACCGGCGCCTGGCTCGTGCCCCAGGAGGACCGACGAGGTGTCGTCCTGACCGCCGCCGCCCGCATCTGGGTCGAACACGCCCTGCTCTTCGGCGAGGTCTTCCTCCTCGCCGACCGCAGCGCGGCCGCTGTGTGGTTCCACCGCTACCGCCCCCTCCCGCCGCCGGCCAACTACCGCCAGCGCCTCGAGGCGGCCTGCGGTCGCCATGTGGATCGCTTCCAGACCCTGGACCTGATCCTGAACGCCCACCGCCCCACCGAGGCCCACAACCACCTGGCGTTCCTCGCCGCCTCGTCACCCGCCCGCGCGTCCGCCCTGCTCGCCGCCAGTCTGGTCCGGATGGACCGGGTCGCGCTGCCCGCCTACGCGGAGGCCACCACCACCGTCGAGGCCGCCATCTACACCCGGCACGGCTACGTCGCCCGCGATCCCTTCGCGCTCCCCGACGGCACCACCGTGCACCCGCTGTGGCGGTTGCCGTCCGGCCACCGGGCCTTTCCGGCGGTCAGATCACGCAACAGTCGACCGCAGCGACCGAGGAAGGAGCCGCGCTTGACGGCGACCTGAGGCGCATCGAGATAACCACTGGTCACCGCGTCGCCGGCGGCCGGGCGGGAGCCCGGCCGCCGGCGGCCGATCGTCAGAACGGTCCGTAGCAGAGCGGCGTGCCGATGTGCGGGTAGCAGGTGACCTGGCGGGTGGTGCGGTGCGTCTGGTCGCGGCTGTCCCGGACGGTCAGCGTGACCTGGTACTGCTTGAAGGTGTTGCTGGTGTAGGTGTGCCGCACGCTCTCGCCGCTGCCGGTGGTTCCGTCGCCGAAGTTCCAGGAGTAGCCGGCGATGTCGCCCTCGGGGTCGGTGGAGTCGTCACCGTTGAAGGTGCAGTTCTGCGCCTGGCAGAAGCCGTCGAAGGCGGCGGTCGGTGGGACGTCGCCGGCCTTCACCTGGCGGCGTACCGAGTCGGTCTTGCCCTCGTCGTCGGTCACGGTGAGCTTGACGCTGTAGTAGCCCGCCTTGGCGTAGGTGTGCGAGACGGTCTTGCCGGTGCCGGTGCTGCCGTCACCGAAGTCCCAGGTCCAGCCGGTCACCGTGCCGTCGGAGTCGGTGGCGGTGGCGGCGTCGAAGGAGCAGGTGGTGTCGTCGTTGGAGCAGGCGGCGGTGAAGGCGGCGGTGGGACGGCCGGGGTCGCGCGGCGGCGCCGGGTAGCTCTTCTCGTCGCTGACGTCGAGCAGCGGCTCCCTGACCCCGTCGCCGGACTCGTCGGTCCAGTTGGTGTTGGCCGTCTCCAGCAGCTTCTCCCGGATGTCCTCCACCTCGTCGCGGCCGGTCGGGTCGTTGTCGCCGGTGGCGAGCAGGGCGGCGGCTCCGGCGACGTGCGGCGACGCCATCGAGGTGCCGGAGAGGGTGCTGTACCCGCCGTCCTTGTAGGTGGAGTAGATGCACGCCCCGGGCGCGGCGATCTCGACGGTGGAGCCGAAGTTGCTGAAGTCGGCGAGCGTGTCGTCGGTGTCCGTACGGCAGGTGCTGGCCGCTCCGCCGCCCGGCTCGCCGTTGAAGTCGGCCAGCGCCGACACGGTGATGACGTCGGGGTGGTTGGCCGGGAAGAACGACTTGGCGTCCTTGTCGTTGTTGCCGGCCGCCACGGCGAAGACCACGCCCTTGTCGACCGCGTTGGTCAGGGCGGTGGTCAGGGCGTTGTCGGTGCACCCGTCGCAGCCGAGGCTCATGTTGGCCACCTCGATCTCGTCGGCGTGCGCGGCGACCCAGTCGACGCCGGCGGTGACGCCGGAGAGCTGGCCGCTGCCGCCGTTGTCGAGCACCCGGACCGACCAGATCCGGGCCCCCGGGGCGACCCCGACCACGCCGATGCCGTTGTCGATGGCCGCGGCGGTGCCGGCGACGTGGCTGCCGTGACCGTTGCCGTCGTCGCCCGCGCCGTCGGTGCAGGAGGTCTTGTTCACGCAGTCGGTGCGCTCCACCACGTTGAGGTCCGGGTGGTCGGCGTCGACCCCGGTGTCGATGATCGCGATGTCGACGTCGGCCTCGTAGTCGGCCGTGCCGTTGAGCTTCAGGTTGGCGTTGTCGTCGGCGAAGATCCGCCGGATGCCGGTCGGGGTGTCCTGCGCCGCGATCGTGACGACTTGGTCGCGCTGCACCGACACGACCCGGGAGTCCCGTCGCAACGCCTCGGCGGCCCGGTCCGGCAGCGTGACGGCGAAGCCGCTCAGCGCGTGCCGGTACACGTGCTGCACGCGCCCCCCGTGGCGGCGGGCCTGGTCCGCGGCGAGTGCGCCGGGGTCGGCGGCCCCCTCGCGCAGGGTGACGATGTAGGTGGTCCGGGCACTCTCCGCGGCGTGGGCGGGGGTCGCCGCCGCCATCGGGACCAGGGCGAGCGCGAGCCCGCTCAGACAGGCCCCAAGCTTCGTGGGTCGCACGGTTGCTCCTTCTTGCGGATGAAGGGGACGGGGTACGCGGCCGCGTCCCCACACCATCCACGTCCGTCACTGTGAGGAACAATCGGGGCATCGGTACGTAGGGGTACCTATCTAATGCCCGGGCAGCGCCACCCGGTGCCGGGAATCCGCGCCCAGCTTGCGCAGCACGTTGGCGACGTGATGCTCCACCGTGCGGGGCGACAGGAACAGCACCTCGGCGATCTGCCGGTTGGTCCGCCCCAGGGTGAGCAGCCGGGCCACCTCCTGCTCCCGGGGGGAGAGCCCGACGCCGTACCCGCGCCGGCCCCGCCGCTGCGCCGGGGCGGCACCGTGGCTGCGGGCGAGCCGGTGAGCGCGGGCGGCGTCGTAGACCGCGCCCAGGGCGGCGAAGCGCTCCGCCGCGGCGACGAGCCCGTCCGCGGCCGGCTCGCCCCGGGCCAGGGCGCAGCGCGCCGACGCCTCTGCGGCCTGGGCCGCGTCGTACGGCGTCGGCAGGGCGGCGAACGCGTCCTCGGCGGCGCGGTACCACTCGCCCGCCGCGACCAGCTCGCCGGCCTGCTCGGCCACCGACGCCCGGCACATGAGCAGGGTGGCGGCGGTGTACGGGCAGTCCTTGCCCGCGGTCCCGTCGCGGAGATCGGCCACGACCCGACGTGCCTGGTCCAGGTGCCCGGACCGGTGCAGGGCGGTGACCGCGGCCTGGGCCAGCTCCCCGTGCCAGACCCAGGTTCCCTTCACCCGCGCGGTGTCCAGGGCGTTCAGCGCGTGGGCCGCGACCGTGTCGGCGCCCTGGGCGAGCAGCACCCGGGTGTGGGCCGCCGCGGCCGCGGCGACCTGGGGCGCGGAGCCGTCGGCCGCGCTGCGCAGCACCGGCATGTCCAGGTACCGGGCCGCCTCCTCCCACTCGCCACGGGCGATGGCCAGCCGCCCCAGCACCAGCCGGGCGTCACCGGCGATCAGCGGCATGTCCCGGGCCTCCATCGCCACCTGGGCGGCCCGCTCCGCGAGGCCGTGCCAGTTGCCCGTGGCGTAGTCCAGCAGCAGGCCGCTGGCCCGCGCGGAGATGGCCTGGTACGAGGCGCCCGCGTCGGCGGCCACCCGCAGCGCCTCCCGCAGGTAACGCCCCGCCCGCTCGTGGTGGCCCAACCAGACGCACGAGTCGGCCAGGTTGCCGTAGGCGCGGGCCACCTGCTGGCGCTGCCCGACCGTGTCCAGATGCCCGGTGAGCTGTTCGGCCAGCGACCACGTCTCCGGCTCGCCGAGCTGGGCGAGCAGCGAGAGCCGGTTGACGAAGACCGCGGTGGACAGGGCCGGGTCGCGCCCGCGCGCGGCGGCCTGCTCCGCCTGCCCGACCCACCAGCGATGCTCGTCGACGTGCCGGGTGCCCCAGTACGGCATGCCGAGCGCCGCCATCCCCCGCGCCGCCAGCGCCGGCCGACGGCGCAGCTCGCCCACCGCCCGGGTGATCTCGGCGCAGCCCCGCTCCGCGAGCCCGGCCTGGTTCATCAGCAACAGGCCCAGGGCGAGGCGGAGCTCGCCCCGACTGCCCGCCGGCAGGTGCGGGTCCTGGAGGATCTGCTCCAGCAGCGCCTGGGTCTCGCGGTAGCCGAGGCCGGTGAGCGCCACCCGGCCCAGCTTCAGCGCGAGCCGGGTGCGGGCCGGCCCGGTGACCATCGGGTCGGCCAGCGCCTCGCGCAGCAGCCCGACGGCCCGTGGGGTTTCTCCGGCGGCGACCGCCCGGTCCGCCGACGCCTCGGTGAACCGCAGCACGCGCTCGGGGTCGCCCACCGCGCGGCTGTGCCGCAGCAGGTCGGGCAGCGGCCGGTCGGGGGTGCCGTCGTCGAGTACCCGCAGCGCCGCCAGGTGCAGGCGACGCCGTTCCGGGCCGGGGATCGTCCGGTACACGGCCAGCGCGGCCAGCCCGCTGGCGAAGCCGTACCGGTCGACCGCGACCTCCGCCAGCACACCGGCGTCCAGGGCGTGGCGCAGGGCGTGCCGGACCGCGCCTTCCCGGAGCCCGCCGACCCGGCGCAGCGTCGGCTCACCGGCCGGCACCTCCAGCACGGCGGCGACCCGCGCGACCTGCCGCGCCGCCGGGGGCAGGGCGGCCAGCCGGGCCGCGTACAGCTCCCGGACCGGCAACGGCACCGGGACGGTGGGCGGCAGGCGCAGGCCCTCCCCCGCCGTCGAGGCGTCGGCGGGCCGCGGTTCCAGCGCCTGACAGAGCTGCGTGACGAGCAGTGGATTACCGGCGGTCAGCCGGTGCAGGTCGGCGGCGACGGCCGCCGGCACCGGGCGACCGGTGAGCGCCCGGGCCAGCTCCGCCACCTCGGCCGCGCCGAGCGGCGGCAGCTCCAGCACCGCCGTGCGGACCGTCGGGGGCGGACGCCAGGGGCGGCCGAAGACCGGCGTCGGCATCTCCTCCGACCGGTAGGCCACGACGAGCAGCAGCCCGGGCGGTGGGGCGGCGGCCAGGCAACCGAGCAGCTCGCGGGAGCGCTCGTCGGCGTACTGGAGATCGTCCACCACCAGGGTCAGCGCTCCGGTGGCCAGCAGCGCCTCGCGCAGCAGCCGCAGGGTGGCCTGTCCGCCGCCGCCCGGAGCCGTCGACGTCGCGCCCGCCGGCCGGGAGCCACCGAGGGGCGCCGCCGATCCGGTCCGCGGGCCCCGCCCACCCTGGCCGCCCACCGCCGCGAGGATGTCGGTGACGAGGGCGTACGGCGACGGGTCCAGCGCCGGACACGTCACGGCCACGACCGGCGCCGGCGGATCGGCGAGGGCCCGGAAGATCAGGGTCGTCTTGCCCGCTCCGGCGGGGCCGGCCACGAGGAGCACGGCCGGACTCGCGCGGACCACGGCGGCGGCGATCCGCAACTCCACTTCCCGCCCGACGAAAGCCGGCATCCCGCACCCACGTCACCTCGGCGCCGCATGAAAGGGTGCCGCCCACCCTAATCGTCGATCCGGGGACAGCCAATCGCTCCGGCGCGCTCGTCACCGCCGGTGGTGCCCGGAGCGCGCCGAAGGCTATCGGGCGCAGCCGCCGTCCCGGTCGGGCCGGACCAGCGGTTCGGAGGCGTCGGCATATCCCTTGTGGGCGTACGGGTCCCGGCCGGCGACCATGACCACGTCCCGGTAGTCCCACTTGCCGATGTGCGTGCCGGCCGGCGGCACGAACCACGGCAGCAGCGACTCCGCGCTCATGTAGTGGTTGACCAGGGCCCGCCGCAGGCCGCGCGGGCCGCGGTTGGGCAGTGACCGGTGCAGGAGGTAGCCGTTGAAGAAGACGATCGAGCCGGCGGCCACCGGCACCGGTACGGCGTCCTCGTCGCGGAACGGGAAGTCGTACGCCTCGCTGGTGCAGTCGAAGCGGGCGTCGTCGTGCTCGCGGTCGGGATAGAGCACGCCCGGCCGGTGCGAGCCGGGCAGGACCCAGAGGCATCCGTTGTCGACGGTGGCGTCGTCGAGGGCGATCCACGCCGCGGTCAGCGAGCGGTCCCGGGTGGGGATGAAGAACTCGTCCTGGTGCCAGGCCTGGCCGGGTCTTCCCTCGCCCTTGGTGAAGAGCATGGACTGCATGGCCTTCACGTTCGGTCCGACGACGGCGGTGAGGACCGGGACGATCGCCGGATGCGCCAGCATGTCGTGCATCGGGCGGGACAGCTTGTGCGGGAAGTGGATGCAGGCGTGCCGGCGGATCACCTCCTCGTCGGAGTCGAGGGGGTCGGCAGGGCGCAGGCCGGGCACCGGCCCGCGTTCGCCCCGGCAGATGCGCAGGGCCTCGTGGCGCAGGCGTCGGACCGCGGCCGCGTCGAGCGCGTCGGGGAGCACGACGTAGCCGTCGGTGTGGAATCGCCCGGCCAGTTCGCGCTGGGCGGGGGAGATGGATGACGCCATGATGGCAGCCATGGTGCGCTCCTCTCGGCTCGCGGAGATGCGGCAAGCATGCTGGCCGTACCGGCTACCTGACCATGGAGCTTCCTGCCCCGGGCATGGACGATCCTGATGTGGACGGGCGCCGAGGTGGTGGTCAGGGCGGGGCCCTCGGTGGTCGGCTACCCGCCCGGTTCGCGCTACGGGCCCCGGCGGCTCACCGACTTCGAGCTGGTCTGGCTGCTCGCCGGTGAGGCGCGGTGGAGCTGGCGCCACGCGGGGCAGCGCGGCGAGCTGGAGCTGCGCCCGGGTCAGCTGGTGCTCGCCCGGCCGGGCGTCCACGACGAGTTCCGGTGGAGCACCCGGCGGCCCACCCGCCACGGCTACGTCCACTTCACCCTGCCGGTCGACGCCGACCGGGTCGCCTGGCCGTGGCGGCGCCGGCTGACCGCTCAGGATCCGATCGACGCCCTGCTGCGCTACCTGCTCTGGCTGGGCGGACACCACGGCGCCACCCATCCCCGGGTGGCGCAGGTGGTCGGCGCGGTGGTGGACCTGTTCGTCCACGGCCCGATCGAGGAGCCGCCACCGGTGGAGCACGGGCCGGTCGACCGGCTGCTCGACGCGGTGGCCGTGGCCTGGGCCGCCGGACCACGGCCGGTCTCCCTGACCGAGCTGGGCCGGGCCTGCGCCACGTCACCGGCCCACCTGTCCCGCACGTTCACCGCCCGGTACGGCACCTCGGTGGGCGTCGCGCTGGAGCTGGTCCGGCTGACCCTCGCCGCCGACCTGCTCAACCGCAGTGACCTGAGCGTCGGCCAGGTCGCCCGCGGCGTCGGGTTCGACGATCCGCTGTACTTCTCCCGGCGGTTCCGGCTGCGCTTCGGGCTGGCGCCCTCGGCGTGGCGGGCCGGCGGCCGGGATCCACGGGTGCTGCTCGACCGGTGGGGGCTGGGGCCGCTCGCCTGGCGGCTGACGGAGCGGCACAGTTGAGAGCTCGCCCTGCCGCCCCGCCGTGTGGCACCGCCCGGAGCGCGTCCGGCAGTCGAGGATGACCGCCCCCACCGCGCCCCGGCGCTGACCGGGCGGGGGCGGGCGTAGCGGTCAACGCGGCGCGGCGGTGCTGTCCCGCACCACCAACGAGGTGGCCAGCTCGATGCGCAGATCCTGCACGTGCCCGCCCTCCATCTGCCGCAGCAGCAGGTGCACCGCCTCGGCCGCCATCGCCGCCAGCGGCTGGCGCACGGTGGTCAGCCTCGGGCTCACCCAGCCGGCCATCGGCACGTCGTCGAACCCGACCAGCGAGACGTCGCCCGGCACGTCCAGGCCCCGTTCCCGGCAGGCCCGCAGGGCACCGAGCGCCTGATCGTCGTTGCCGCAGAAGATGGCGGTGGGGGCGTCCGGCAGGTCCAGCAGCGCCAGCGCGTGCTGACGACCGCCGGCCTCGGTGAAGTCACCGAACCGGACCAGGCCGGGGTCCGGCCGGATGCCGTGAGCCGCCAGAGCGGCCCGCCACCCGTCGATCCGGGCCCGCGTGCACCAGAAGTCCTCCGGCCCGCCGATGACGGCGATCCGCCGGTGACCCAGCCCGGCCAGGTGCTCGGTCGCGCTCAGCCCGCCCTGCCAGTTGGTGACGCCGACGCTGGGCAGCCCCGCGGCCGGCTCGCCGAGCGGATCGAGCAGCACCACCGGCACGCCGCAGCTGGTCAGCCGCTCCTCCACCACCGTGCCGAGCGGGTCGACCACGGCGATGAGCCCTTCGGTGCCACGGGTCAGCATCAGCTCCAGCCAGTCGCTGCCGGTGCGGCGGACCTTCGAGGTGGAGAGGACCACGCTCAGGTCGGCTTCGGCGGCGGTCTCGACCACCGCCCGGGCCACCTCGTCGGCCCAGGGGCTGCGCAGGTCCGCCAGGAGCAGGTCGATGACGCCCGTCCCGCGCACGCTCCGGCTGATCTCGTAGCCGTACTTCTCGAGCAGGCCGGTGACCCGCTCCCGGGTCCGCTCCGCCACGTCGAAGCGGCCCCGGAGCACCTTCGACACCGTCGGCGCCGAGACACCCGCCTCGGTCGCGATGGCGGCGAGGGTCGGGCGGGTCGGGCGGTGCATGGCCACGCCACCCCTCCTCTCGAGGGTCGCAGGCGGCGACCCTGGTTGTTCGTTCGGCACGGGCAGCATAGGCTCAAACTTCGATCGAAGGAGTTTCGATCGAGTGAGGAGGGCCGATGTTCCGCTTTCCGCACGGCTTCGTCTGGGGTACCGCGACGGCCGCGTACCAGATCGAGGGAGCGGTCGCCGAGGACGGTCGTACCCCCTCCATCTGGGACGTGTTCAGCGCCCGGCCCGACAAGGTGCGCAACGGCGACACCGGCGCGATCGCCTGCGACCACTACCACCGCGTCGAGGAGGACCTGGACCTCATCGCCCAGCTCGGCGTCGACGCCTACCGGTTCTCCGTGGCCTGGCCCCGGGTGATGGACGACGCCGGCCAGGTCAACCAGAAGGGGCTGGACTTCTACCGCCGACTCGTCGACGGCCTGCACCGGCGCGGGGTGCGGCCGTTCGTCACGCTCTACCACTGGGACCTGCCGCAGTCCCTGGAGGACCGCGGCGGCTGGACCGCCCGGGACACCGCCCTGCGCTACGTCGACTACGCGCACGTGGTCCACGAGGCGCTCGCCGGTCAGGTCCAGCACTTCACGACCTTCAACGAGCCCTGGGTCTCCGCCTGGTGCGGGTACGACCTGGGCGTCCACGCCCCCGGGCACACCGACGCCGCGATGGCGCTCGCCGCCACCCACCACCTCCTGCTGGCCCATGGCCTGGCCGCCGCCCGGCTGCGCGAGGGCGAGGCGTCGACCCGCGTCGGCATCACGCTCAACCTGTCGCCCTGCGTGCCGGCCAGCGACACCGAGGCCGACCGCGCCGCCGCACGGCGCGTCGACGGCCAGCTCAACCGCCTCTTCCTCGACCCGTTGCGCCGGGGCAGCTATCCGCAGGACGTGCTCGACCTGTACCGGGAGCACACGGACTACGCCTTCGTGCGCGACGGCGACCTGGCCACGATCAACGCGCCGCTGGACTTCCTCGGCGTCAACTACTACCGGGCCAACACGGTCGCCGCCCGGCCGGAGAGCGCCGACCCGCTCCGCGCCGACGTGCAGATCCCCCACGGGGTGCCGCTCACCGCGATGAACTGGCCGGTGCAGCCCGACGCGCTGGCGGACCTGCTGCACCGGGTCAGCGACGACTACGGTCCCGTCCCGCTCTACATCACCGAGAACGGCGCCGCCTACGACGACTACGCCGACCCCGAGGGCCGGGTGCAGGACCCGCAGCGCGTCGAGTTCCTCCGCGGGCACCTGCGCGCGGCGCACCGCGCCATCGAGGAGGGGGTCGACCTGCGCGGCTACTTCCTCTGGTCGCTGCTGGACAACTTCGAGTGGGCCGAGGGCTACGCCAAGCGGTTCGGCCTCGTCCACGTCGACTACCCCACGCAGCGGCGCACGCTGAAGTCGAGCGCCTACTGGTACCGGGACGTGATCGCGCGCGGCGGCCTGGACTGACCGGCGCTCCACCTAACTCGACGCGACGTACGGCTACGCCCAGGGGACCGACCGGCGAGGCGACGGCTTCGCCCGTACGGCGTGGGCCGCGGCCCGCGGCAGCGGGCCGACGCCGGTACGGCGACCGGGACGCAGCGCGGCGTGCCGCTGGCCGGGGCCGGGACCGTCCTGCGCGGCCAGGGCGTCGGCGACGACTCCGGCAGGCCGGTCAGCCGGGCCAGCACCCGGGCCGGCACGTGGGAGTCCGGCCGGCCGGTCACCCGCTGCTCCACCTTCTCCGCCGCGGTCATCACCGCCGCCCCGGCCAGGCCCGCGACCAGCCCCTGCCACACCGCACGCTTCAGCATTGCCGGGACCTACCCGCCGGTCGGGCGTTCACACCCGGCGCACGCAGCGCGACAGCCGCCCTCGTCGCCTGAATAGAGCAGTCCCCGCCACGGGTCACCAACGCCGGTCGAGCCGGCTCCGTCGGGAGCCGGCTCGACCGGAGCACCGGGACGGTTCACGCCGTCGCGCAGACGGCGTACGACGTGGCGAACCAGTTGCCGGCGAACGCGTCCTCCTCGTACGCCCCTACGGTGTCGGAGGTCGGGGCCGTGGCGGCGCCACCGTTGGGGCGGAAGTCGTCGACGACCGCCTCACCGGTCGCCCCGTCCACCTCGTAGCCGGCGCCGGTGAGCACCTTCCCAGCCGGACAGGTCGCGGTGATCCCGCGGAAGTCGGCCGAGTTGCTGGCACTCACCGCGCTGATCCGCACCAGGCCCGGCAGCGGGTTCGCGCAGATGGCGTACGCGGTCGCGTCCCAGTTCAGGCCGGTGACGTCAGCCTCGTAGGCGCCGACGTTGACGCTCGTCGGGACGGCGGCGGTGCCACCGTTGGGGCGGAAGTCGTCGACGACCGCCTCACCGGTCACCCCGACCAGCTCGTAGCCGGTGCCGGTCAGCACCTTGCCGGCCGGGCAGGCCGCGGTGATGCTGCGGAAGTCGTTGGAGTTGTTGACGCTGGTGGCGGAGACCCGCACCAGCCCGGGCACCGGGTTGGCGCAGATGGCGTACGCGGTCACCGACCAGCTCCCGGCATAGGCGTCCGCCTCGTACGCGGTCACGGTGACGGCGGTCGGCGCGACGGCGGGACCGCCGTTGGGGCGCAGGTCGTCGACCACCGCCTCACCGGTCGCCCCGTTGAGTTCGTAGCCGGTGCCGGTGAGCACCTTCCCGGCCGGACAGGTGGCGGTGGTGGTGTGGAAGTCGTTGGAGTTCGTCGCGCTGGTCGTCGTGACCCGCACCAGGCCGGGGACCGCGGCGGACGCCGGGCTCGCCGGGACGACCACCGCGGCGGCGGTGAGACCGAGCAGGAGTACGCCCGCACGGGCGCCGAACCGCCGGGATTCCTTCTGTTGACGCATGTTGCTCTCCCGTCTGTGACCCCGACGGCGGTGGGTCGACCACCTGCTGGCGGTCGCCTCTCCCGGACACCGGGGCCGATTCATTGACGGGCTTACGCTAGGTAACTCGCCGAACAGGCATTATCTCCAACTCGACTACGTCCAGTAGTCGACTGCGCATGCCGAGACGCGCTGACCGCATCAGTAGTGGGCGAGGATCTGGGTGACCGGGTGACCGAGGAGGGTGGCCACGTCGGCGAGCTCCCGGTCGTCGAGTTCGTACTTCGCACGGGTCGCGTTCAGGGCAGTCACCTCGAATCGGGCGAAGCCCACCGGCCAGTCGTAGCGGAGCGAGTCCAGCCGGACCACCGCGCCGCAGCACGGCACCGTCACGGCCAGGTCGTCGAAGCTCTCGCCCCGCTCCTCGACCAGGTCGTGGAACCACTCCAGGTCGATGTCGGCGTCGCATCGGGAGCAGGTGATCCGGGTGGTGTTCTCGCCGGCGTCGATCAGGGTGACCCGGTCGTGGAACTCGTGGTCGACCTGCTCGACCGAGTCGCCCGGGTCGGCGAAGAGCCGCGCCACGTAGGTCACGGCCGCGGCGGCGGCCTCCGGGGTCGGCTGCCAGTTCAGGTCGGTCGGGATCAGCCGGAGGTAACCGTCGCTCACGGCGCTCAGGATGCCCGACGTCGGCGTCGACGCCCACGCCGGGTGGTCACTCCTGCGGGGTGGTCCGAGTGCGACGACCGGTGCCCGCCGGGCGGATGACCCCGGCCGGGCCGCGGCGGGCAGACTCGTCGCGGCCGGAGGCACGGGCCCATCGGCAGCCTCCGCCGGCCGGTGGGCCCGCCCGGTCGTCAGCCGGCGTCGACGAACTCGCGCAGCTTGCGGCCGGCCTGTGCGCCGTCGCCGATGCTGCCCTGGCCGAGCAGGGCGGCCCGAATGTCGTCGATGATCCAGTCGACCGCAAAGGGTGAGGTGCCGAACCACAGCTCCGCGTTGACCTCGTAGACCTTGCCGCTGCTCACCGCGCCCAGCCGGGGCCAGAGCGCCGAGTCGGTGATCGGCTTCGGGTCGTACGCCCCGCCGGTCATCAGGAAGATGGCGCTGCCGTCGTGACTGCTGAGGTTCTCGGCCGACACCGGGACGAACGGCGAGGTGGCGTCGGTGGCGGCCTTCTGCGGCGCGGGGTCCAGGCCGGCGTCGCGCAGCAGGGAGCCGAGCCCGGAGCGCTCGGGCACGCTGTAGATGCCCTGGTTCTGGCTGAGCACGCTGACCGGCTTGCCGGCGAACGGGGATCCGGCGAGGTCCTTCTTGAGCGCGGCGAGATCGCCGGTGACCCGCCCGATGACGGTGTAGGCCAACCTAAGTAGTTCCGTGACCGAGCGCGGGGCCGAGCCGAGCCCTCGGGGGCATCGGCCGCCCCCGACGACGACGCCCGTGTCCGACCACCCGCGACCCGGAGACGCGAACGCCGACGGCGGTCGCGGGACTAGGCTGATCATCACCATGACCGAGTCCGGACGACGCCGTCGTACCCCGTTGCTGTTGCTCGAGGCGGCGACGTTGCTCTCCGGCATCGGCAACGGGGTGGCCATAGTGGCGCTTCCCTGGCTGGTGCTGGAGCGCACCAGCAGCGCCACCGCCGCCGGGGTGGTCGCGGCGGCCGCCGCGCTGCCGCTGCTGCTGTCCAGCCTGATCTCCGGAACGGTCGTCGACCTGCTGGGCCGGCGCCGGACCGCGCTGGTCTCCGACAGCCTCTCCGCCGTCTCGGTCGCCGCGATCCCGGTCGTCGACGCCCTGCTCGGGCTCAACCTCGGGTGGATCGTGGGGCTCGCCGTGCTCGGGGCGGTCTTCGACCCGGCCGGATTGACCGCCCGGGAGACGTTGCTGCCGGCCGCCGCGCAGGCCGCCGGCTGGCGCATCGAGCGGGCCAACGGGGTGCACGAGGCGGTGTGGGGGGTGGCCTTCCTGGTCGGCCCCGGCGTCGGCGGCGTGCTGATCGCCACGATGGGGCCGGGCCCGACCTTCTGGGTCACCGCCGTGGGTTTCGCCCTGGCGGTCCTGCTCGTCGCCGCCGTGCGAGTGCCCGGCGCCGGCCGGCCGGAACGGCCACCGGCCGGTCTGTGGCGTGGCACGGCCGAGGGTCTGCGCTTCGTCTGGCGGGATCCCCTGCTGCGGGCCATCGCGCTCATCACCATGGCCCTGGTCGCGCTCTACCTGCCGGTCGAGGGCGTCCTGCTGCCGGCGTTCTTCGTCGCCCAGGGGGAACCCGCCCGGCTCGGGGTGGTCCTGATGGCGATGAGCGCCGGGTCGGTCGTCGGCGCGCTCGCCTCCGGCGCCGCCGGCCGGCGGGTTCGTCGCCGTACCCTGATGGCGGTCGCCCTGGTGGTCACCGGCGCGGCCCTGCTGGGGCTCGCGTTCCTGCCGCCCTACCCGGCGATGCTCGGCTTCGCCGCGGTGATCGGCCTCGCCTACGGGCCGGTGAACCCGCTGTCCAACTACGCCATGCAGACCCGCACCCCCGAACGGCTGCGCGGACGGGTGGTCGGCGTGATGACCTCCTTCGCCTACGCCGCCGGCCCGGCGGGGTACCTGCTCGCCGGTCCCCTGGTGGAGTGGCTCGGGCTGCGGTCGGCCTTCCTCGTGCTGGCCTCGGCTTTGCTGCTGGCGGCGGTGATCGCCGCGCCCCTGCCGGTGCTCCGGATGCTGGACGAACCACCGCGGTACCCGCCCGCTCCGCCCGGCAGCACCTCCGGCGCGACGGAGGGGCCCGTCCCGCTGGGCGAGCAGTGGGCTCCCTCCGCACACCGGAACGCCGCCGATCAGTGACCGCCACCGGCGTCCACCGCCCTCGTCGGGTCCGGTCCCCGGTCAGGCGGGGTGGAGTCGGCCGCGGGCCACCAACTCGACGGTGAGGACGACGGCGACGGCCTCCACGGCGAGGAGTCCGACGAGCACCACCAGCTGCGTCACTCCGGCGGCGAGCGGGCTCGCCCCGCCGAGCAGCACCCCGACGAACGCGCCGGGCAGGGTCACCAGGCCCACCGTCCGGGTCTGGTCCAGTGCCGGGACCAGCGCCTGTCCGGCCGCCGGACGGCACACCAGCAGTACGGCGTCCCGGGGCAGCAGACCCAGGGCCAGGCCGGCTTCCACCTCGCCGCGCCGGATGGTCAGCTCGTCCAGCGCGCGGCGGCCGGCCAGCGAGGTGGCGGTCATCGCCCCGCCCGTCAGGATTCCCGCGACCGGGATGATCGCGATGCCGCGCAGCGGCACCAGGCCGGCCAGCAGCAGTCCCGCCACCACCAGCGCGCTGCCCGCGACGATCGGCGCGCCGGCCCACCACCCGCGCCCGCCGCCGGTGATGCGCCGGCCCGAGGTGCCCGCCGCCACCACCCACATCAGGACCACGAATGCGGCCGTGGCCCACAGCGACTCGACGATGGCCGCGATCAGCAGGGAGACGGCGCCCAACTGGACCACGGCGCGGACGGCGGCGATGACGACCTGCCGACCGTGGCCCAGCTTCCCGACGGACACGGCCAGCGCCGCCGCGAGGGTCAGCACGACCAGCGCCACACCGAGCTTGGGGCCGACCACCAGCATCGTCGAGGACATCGGGCCAGTCTCCCGCGAGGCGCCGTACCGAGCAGCCGCAGCCGGACGGACCGACCTGTCCGTCGGGGTCGCCGTGGTTGTCGGTCGCGCGGGCCTATGCTCTGCCGCGTGGACGAGAAACGGTGGAGCGGCATCGACCTGGGCAACGTGCTGCGCGCCGTCGAGAACGCCGCCCCGGTCGACGCGGTGGAGGCGATGACCCGAGGGATCGGCGTCGACCTCGGCGCGCTGTCGGTGTCGTTCCTCATCGCGGACATGAGCGGTCGGGCTCTCGTTCGGCTGGCCCACGTTCCCTTCGGAGACCCGACCGGCCGACGCCGGCAGGACGAGGACGTCGCCACCGTGCTGCCCTTCGACGGCGGACCACAGGAACAGGCGCTGCGCTCCCAGCGCGTACAGGTCCGTCCGAGCGGAAACGATCACGTCGTGATGGCGCCCGTCACGCAACGGGGCGAAGCGATCGGGCTGTTGGAGATATCGTTGCCGGCCACGCCGAACGACACCACCTTGGCCGAGATCTCCCGGGCCGCACACGCGCTGGCGTTCGTGGTGATCGCCGCCCGCCGGCACACCGACCTCTTCGAGTGGGGTCAGCGAACCACTCCGTTCACCCTCGCCGCCGAGATCCAGCGCCGGCTCCTGCCCTCCTCGTTCACCTGCGAGGCCGGCTCGTTCACCCTCGCGGCGTGGCTGGAGCCGGCGGCGACCATCGGCGGAGACACCTTCGACTACAGCCTCGCGCGCAACCTGCTGCATCTGAGCCTCACCGACGCCGTGGGCCACGGCGTACACAGTGCCCTGACTGCGACGCTCTGCGTCGGCAGCCTGCGGCACACCCGCCGCCGCGGTCACACGCTGCTCGACCAGGCCCGGGCCGCGAACTCGGCGCTGATCGAGGACCCACCCGGCGGGTTCACCTTCGCCACCGGCCTGCTCGGCCGGCTCGACCTGCGCACCGGCGTACTGGCCATGGTCAACGCCGGCCACCCCACCCCACTCCTGGTCCGCGACGGAGCCGTCCAGCCCGTCGCGCTGCCGGTCGATCCGCCGTTCGGCGTACTGCGACAGGGGAGCTACCGCACGACCGACGTCCCGCTGCGCCCCGGCGACCGGCTCGTCCTGTTGACCGACGGCATGCTGGAACGCGGCGCCGCCCACCTCGACCTGCCCGCACGGCTGCCGGACCTCACCGAGCTGCACCCCAGGGAGGTCGTCCGCGTACTCGGCGACGCCGTCCTCGACGTGGCCGGACCCACCCTGCCCGACGACGCCTGCATGCTCGTCCTCGACTGGCACGGCGACCACGGGGACGACCGCTCCACCACAGCCGGCGCCGACCCCCACCGAGCGAGCGCTATTCGGTACGCCTGAGGGCGGAAGCGGGACGGCGGGCTGGCAGACAGGGCCGAGCCTCACTCGGCCCAGGGCTGGAAGCCGGTGTCGAGGACAGCGCCGAGGGACACCCGCAGTCGGGCTGCCTCGTCGGCGCCGAACTTCTCCTCGAAGCGGACCTGCGCGCCGCGCCACAGCGGCAGCGCCGCGTCGATGCGGGTGAGGCCGTCCGGCGTGAGCGTGACGACCCTCGCGCGGCGGTCCGTCGCCGACGGCGCGATGGTCACCAGTTGCTCCCGCGCGAGCGGCTTGAGGTTGGTGGCCATCGTCGTCCGATCCATGGAGATCATGTCGGCGAGCCTGGTGATCGTCATCGCGCCGTGGGCACTGAGCTGCCGCAGGATGGTGAACTGCGTCGCACGAAGGCCGACCGGGCTGAGGGCCTTGTCGTAGGTCGCCGTGAGGTACCGGGCGGCCCGGCGCAGCGCCAGGCAGTTGCACGGATCGTCGAGGTTCGTCGGCGTAACGCTCATGATCCTCCCCTGGCCTCCGCCCACGTCCGGCGCGTCGTGCTCGCGGCTCCGAGGCGTCGCTCGCCTCGTTCGGGCATCCTGGCAGCTCCGCAAATACGAGCATATGCTCGTAACTGGCGGCGCGCCCTGCAGCCGGTCACCGTGCCGGACTCGGCGCGAAACACCCACAACTCGGACGATTGGCTCATCCGGCACAGCGTGTGAGCATCTCGACCATGCAACGGAGGATCACCATGCGTCGCATCTCCAAGCCCCTCACGTCCGTGTCAGTGGTGGTGCTCACGGCCGCCGTCGCCGTGGGCTGCTTCTTCCAGGTCTTCTGACCCCGGCCCCGACCCTTCCAGCGGGTCACGACTGGGATCGGTCAGAGCGTCCCAGTCCTCCGCGCTCATCGGGAACGGCCCCCAGTACGGCAGGTAGAAGGCCCGCCGCGACGGATCGGCAACCGTGAACGGGGTGAACTGCGGGTCCGCGATCAGCCGGTGGACGAACTCGGCGGTCGACATGTCGAACCGGTGCCACGGGTCACCGCCCTCCGTCCGGGCGACCACAGGCCACCGGTCGGATTCGGTCGAGCGGTCCGCGAGCCAGTAGTACTCCCCCTCCCTCTGGTCGCCACCCCACTGGATCAGTCCCGGCCCTTCGCCGAGCCCGTACATGTCATAGGGGGCCCACAACCCCGAGGACCCGTGCTCGTGCGCGTACTGCCGGCAAAAGGCCCACGTCCGGAGCAGCGGCTGGGCGTTGTGATCGTCGGTCGGCCGCAGCAGGTCCAGGTACCCGTAGAAGGCCCCGGGCACGAAGCGCCGACACAGCTCCTTGAAGTCGGTCGGCAGCGCGACGCCGAGCCCGGCCTCCACCTGTTCCCAGTCGGCTTCCGCGGGATCCTGGCGCCACCCGGTCACCTCGACGATTCGGTCGATCCAGGGCAGATGATCATCCATGGCCGGCAAGGTAACAGCGTGGGCGGACATCTCCCGCTCATCCTCGCCCGGCTTCCCCGGGCCACGGACGCCCCGACAACCGGACGCACTCACTTGACGACGTGAAAGTGGGGGTGAGCGATCCAGGCGGCCATCGCCGCCGCGTCGAGATGGACGGCATCGTCGACCCTTACGCAGCGGCCCGCACCTCCGAGGTGGCGGAGCAGGTCCGCCGTGGGCGGGTCGTGGAACTCGACGAACACCCAGCCGTCGGTCCGCCGCGCCACTCGCTGAGCCATCCGAGCCAGGACAGGTCGGCCAGTTGGGTCGCTGACGAAAATGTGCAGCCCGATGGCGCAGCGCATCGTCGCCCCGGTGGCTCGCTCGACGAGTCGCAGCTCCTCCGGATCGATCTCGACGCCCGGCGAGTGGATGTCATAGCCGTAGGGCAGTCCGTCGGCGGAGTACCAGTAGCTCGGGTCGCGCTCATACCGGGTCAGCCCCTCAGCGGTCATCTCCTCGACCACGATCGGCTCGATGCGCTCAGCGGTGTGGGGGCTCAGCACCCCCAACGCCGTTCCACCCATGGGCAAGGAGTAGACAGCATCACCCTCGCTGTCGCCACACATGGCGCAGCGGAAATTCGCCTCCCGCTTGCGGCTGGGACCGAGCAGGAGGATGCCGGCGGCGTTCGCGGCGGCGGCTGGGCAACCCTCCGCACGGTACGTTGTGATTGCGCTCAATGAATCGGCCCCTCGTGGCAGGCACGGAAGCGCTACGGTCATGAGGACGAAGGGTGCGTGAGGGAATGAGACGGATCATGTCGGTCGCCCTGACGACGATCGTTTGTCTCGCGCTGACAGGCTGTCCGCAGGGCGGGACCAGTGACGGCGCCTGCGAGTCCCCGCCGGCAGGAACATCGCCCCCGCCCTGCGACGACCACCGGGAAGCCCCGGCGTAACAAGGGACGGTCCGCGGTCGGCCTCGGGTAGTGGCTCGCTGTCATCCCGCGATGATGACCGGATGGACGACCTCAGCATCCGAGACCGGAAACCAGCGGACCTGCAACGTTGCCTCCCGGTCCTCGCCGACGTGCATCGGCTCGACCGCTACCCGCTGAACTGGCCCGCCGACCCACACCGGTGGCTGTCTCCGGACAACGCCCTGCACGCCTGGATCGCCGAGGCAGGACCCAGCACCCTGGTCGGCCACGTCGCCGTCCACCGCGCCGGCTCCGCGACAGACCCGGCCTCAGCGACCATCGCCGAGGTCAGCCGGCTGTTCGTCGCCCCGGCCGCCCGCCGCCACAACGTGGCAACCATGCTCTTGCACCACACCCGCCAATGGGCCGCCGAGCACCAACTCGGCCTCACTCTGCAGATCGTCGACCATCCCCGGTCAGCCGCCGCCATCGCCCTGTACGAGCGCAGCGGCTGGCAGCACACCCACACCACCACCGCCGCCTGGACCAGCCCTGACGGCCGACCCGTACGTCTGCGCCGCTACACCCTCATGGACAACGTGCCTCCGAACCCGAGCGCATGATCCTCCAGTCGGACGTGTCAACCACGTTCGGAGACTGATCTGTCACGCACGTCCTATCCCAGACTCAGGTTGTGCTGCTCCAGCGCACTCTGAATGATCCCGAGCGCTTTCGGGCCCATGCCATGCAGCTTGGCCAGCTCGGCACGCGGCACCCCTGCCAGGTCGCGCAGCGTGAAGTAGCCGGCGTTGTTCAGGGCACGCGTCGCTGGCGCACTGGTCTTCGGCAGGGTGTCGAGGGAAGAACTCACGCCTCGGATCCTAAGCGGATGGGTATCTGCGAGCCCCGCGATCACGGCTGTCCGCGCCAGCCGAAGGGCTGTCGACGGCCGGCAGGGCAAGGGCAGTCCACGTTGCGAACCCAGTCGTCCGGCAGCCATCGCCCCATCGGTAGCTCTCCACCCGAGGGACCTGGGACAGGCGAACTGCCGGCGGTAGCGTGGCTCGTGTGCCGGAGAGCCACATGACGTACGGCCTCGAACATGTCCGAGTGTTGGAGTTCGACGAGTCCGTGCGCGAGACGCCCGGAATGTACTTCGGGGTGGCGCGGAAGAATCCGGAGCTCGCGACGCGGGTGCTCTGCGCCGTGCTGAGTCACGCCCTCCATCCGGCCACCGCGGTAGCTCCAGCGCACATGCCACGGGTCACCGCTGAGGTCTTCACCGATCTCGCCTTCTCGGTGGCGGACGATCAGTCCGCTCCCTGGAACGGGAAGGGCGTGCCTCAGTTGAGTTACCACGGCTCGCTGCTCGGCCCCGAGAGATGGCTCAGTGCCGCAGCGGCAGCCCTGAGCATGCGGACCACCGTGGAGTTGTGGCATGACGGCCACGGTTCGCCAGGAACTCGCCGGCCTTCGGCCCGTCAGCGCGCCCGAGAGGTTCGACGGCCCAGCCGGCAGGGGCACCCGTGTCACCTTCGAACTCGACCGGGACTACTTCGATCCGGCCGCAGCCATCACCACTGATCTGGCGTCCCTGGACCTGCATGGTCCCGACTGCCACGCAGATGCCCTGGCGTCGGAGCACGTGACGATTCACGACCTGCGGGACCCGGCGTAAGGTCCTGCGCGACGGTTCGCGTACGCACGGCCTGCCAGCTCGGACCCGCGGTGGGGCCGACAGGCCGTCACCGTGGAGGTGTGGGAGCCCCGGCCCGACGACGGCGCCTCCCCGCCTGGCTGGGCCTTCGCCCACACCGCCCGCCTGGAGTGCCCCAGCGGGCAGCTGGTTCTCAGTGACAGCACGGGGTCGGGCTTCGACGGCATCGACCCGCCGCAGGGACCCGGGGCCTACCACGTCTCGGTGTACCACCGGGGGCGGGAGCATGCTCAGAG
The DNA here is from genome assembly GCF_059359015.1 of Micromonospora sp. LZ37. NCBI lineage: Bacteria > Bacillati > Actinomycetota > Actinomycetes > Micromonosporales > Micromonosporaceae > Micromonospora > Micromonospora sp. LZ37. The sequence continues at coordinate 77,935 of NZ_JCADBL010000008.1, forward strand.
GGCGCAGCGGACCATCCTCGCAGCGATGCGCGACGGGAACACCAACCGACAGGTCAACGACCTCGAACAGCAGAGCGCCGGGATCGAGCAGTACCTGATCAGGCTCTCCCGGCAGGCGCCGGCCTGAGGGTCGTAGGCCAAATCTTGGCAGGATGGCCCCGTGCTCCTCACCCCTCGTCTCCTGGCATCCTTTCGCGTACCGGCGAACGCCCCGCGCGTACCCGATTTCCCCCAGACCGCAGACACGCCCGCCGTCCAGCGGTGGCCGCATCGCCGCCTCGTGGTGATCCGCCGGGACGACGAGCTGTTGGCGTACGACCTTGGCCGGCTCCTCGCCGGTGACGACGCCCCCGCCGCCCGGTTCCCGGCGCCATGGCCGCGCGGGGCGGGCGGGCGTGATGCCGTGAGTCCCACCCTCGACCTGGCGGTCTTCAGCGGTCAGCACGCGCTGCACGCGGTCGACGCAGCCGGCAGGCTGCGCTGGCGGGTGCGGCACTCATGCTGGGCCTCGTCCTGCTTGTCAATCCACCACTCCTACACCGAATACGCGGGCAGCGACGGGCACCGCCACCCCGATCGGGGCTCCTGCTGGATCAGCGCGGACGGCTCCACGGTGTGGGCTCACGTACGTACCCCGCTGCCGGGTGACGTCGAGCCGGAGTACGACGAGGAGTGGCTCGTGCTCGACGCCGTCGACGGTCGCGTCCTGGGGCGGGCCTCGACCGGCACCGCGGCCGCCGGCTCCCACCACATCCCTCACCCGGACCCGGGCCAGATGGGCCTCAGCGTCGGCGAAGGCCAGGACGGTGCGCCGCTGCGGTGGGGCCGGTGGGACGGCACTCGGCTCACCGTCGACCGCCTCGGTGACGACGACCGCTGCCTCGTCGATGTCAGCCCCTGCGGGAGGCGGTTCCTGACCATCGCTCACTCAGGGAGGCAGCCGGCGATCCATCGTCTTCCCGACGGCGCGGTGGTGCACGAGGTCGCCGCGGACCACCGGCTTCCACCGCACCCTGAGGCGCCGTCGGACGCCGAGGAGGAGCACTTCTGGGGGTACGAGTGCGGCTTCGTCGACGAGGGCAGGGTCATCGCGAGCACCAGGCAGAGGTACGGGCACCCGCGGCACTGGCTGATCGACACGGCGCGAGGCGAGGTGCTCGGCCAGGTGGAGTACCCGATGCCCGTATCGGAGGACCCGATGGCGCTCGGCGACGGCACCTGGCTCACCTCCGGCGAGGACCCCTTCCGGCTTCTGCTGTGGGGTCCCTGACCTGGCATGGGTGGCGTCGATGATGCCGAGGTCACGGGCGACCGACCACCGCAGGCGCGATGAGTATGGGTGGTGGCCACCCCACAGCCACCACCCACGACTGTTCCTGCAGGTCAGCGCAGACTCGGGACCTCGTCACGAGTGACGACGTAGCTCTCCCACCTTGCCGGCGGTGGCGGCCGAGGGTCGGCTGTCGTGCCCAGCCGATGCCGCGACGCATGCCCGCCTGGAGTAAGTCGGTGGTTCGGATTCGGGCGATCCGGCTACGTTTCGCTGCCTTCTCGCTGCTTCCTGCCCCGGCAGCGAAGTGCTGCTTGGGCTAGCCGTCGAACCGTTCCCAGGTGAAGCCTGGGTCGCGCAGCGGTCGGAGTGCCGACCGGTGTCGGCTCCCGGCGTATACCTCTACTGAGCCGTCGGGGGAGGTCGCGGTTGCGACGACGAGGCCGGGAGCGACGTAGTGCTGGGTCGGGTCTCCCGGCCATCGCATGGGTTGCAGAGGAACCTGGCGCAGCGATTCGATCAGCCGCTGCGCCTGTTCGGCCATGACCGTCGCATGGCCGCCGAAGGGACTGGAATATGACGCCTCGGAGAGGAGGAACTGGAGCAGGTAGGCGCTCAGAGGCTCCCGCTCATGTTCCGCGTGAAGTCCGCTGTACTGGACCCTCGGGTCTGCCTCGGTCGGATCTAGCAACATCACGAAGACGCCCTGGTTCTCCGCCCCGAACTGCACCAGCCCGTCGTCCTCGTCCTCCAACTCGTCGGCGGTGTAGATCTGGTTGTGCAACCCGTACACCTCTTCACGGCCGGCTGCCACCCGGTAGAAGGCAAGCAACGGTTCGGGAAGCGGCCGGTCCAGGTCTTCAAGCGCATCGTCGCCGCGTGGGATGTCGGCGTACCAACCGACCACGAACTCTCGCATCGCGGCGACAGGGTCACGGGGCAGGAACCGTAGCCAGTCGAGGCTGGGAAGCGGATGCTGTGGTGTGGGCCGCACGCGGTCGAGAACATCGAACGGCAGACGGTCCACGATGTGCAGCTGGCAGAACGAAAGTCTGCCGGGCAGACGGTACGGAAACGGGCTGTCCTCCGCTATGTCGCCCGGCCTGTGACGGCTGACTGCAAGTCGCAATTCACCTAGCGACATGTATCCCTGCGGCAGGCGAACGAATCCGAGGCGCGGAAGTCCGGAGCTGGCCAGCCGTGCTTCCAGGCCCTCGGGGAAGGGCTCGTGCAGTGTCAGCTCGTCGAGGTTCTGCACTGCGCTGCCGTCGGGCCGGTCCCCGGCTTGAACAATGACCACCGTCGCCGACGGCCCGACCACGTAGGTGACGTCGCCCGCCGGTAGCGCCTGCGCTTGCGCGCCGGCACACGACAGCACCTCGCCTTCCTTCACCACAGACCACGGCTCAGACACGCGACAAGGCTAGGGGATCTCTACGCCGATTGGTGTCCAGCGCCGTCCCGGACCAGGAGCGAGACGACAGGCCCTGGCCCTGACAGCCAGCCTTCCGCGGTAGATCCCTCGCTTGTAAGTTCTGGGCACTTCGTCCTGCCGCGTCCTGCCGCGTCGCCCACCTCGAACGACCGTCTGGCCAAGTGTGCTGCTGGCTGGTGGCGTCCCCGCTCGTTGCTGTCACCGTTGCTGTCGGCAGCCTCCCCCGTCCCGTTCGTTGCGGCAGCGGCGATCAACCTGGATCAACCAGGTGGCCCGCACCTGCCAGTGCTGCGCCCAGGGCAAGGACGCCGCCCGGCCGAAGCACAAGCGGAGCTGCTGCGCGGTCGGCCGCTGCTGCCAGGCCGTCCCATCGACGCGCACGGTCAGCGACATCCGCGCCGCGCTGCGGGCCGCCCTCACCCACGCCCAGGCCGAAGACCTCATCGCCAAGAACCCGGCCGCGCCGGTCACCCCCGCCACCGTCCGCCGACGGCGGGGCAAGTCCTGGTCGAGCGACGAGGCCCGCAAGTTCCTCGATTCGGCCCGAGCCGACGAGGACCCGCTTTACGCCGCCTACGCCCTGGTCCTTGTCACCGGCCTACGCAAGGGCGAAGCCCTCGGACTCACCTGGGCAGACGTCGACCTCAACGCCGGAAAGTTGACCATCGGCCGCCAACTGCAACGGGTGCGCGGGCAGCCTTCTCCGCGACACCAAGACCCAGGCATCCGACGCCACACTCCCTCTGCCCGACATCTGCCTGACGGCGCTCAAGCTCCGAAGCGAACAGCGCGGCGAGGCACGAGCAGCAGCCGGTGAGGCATGGCAGGGAAATGGCCCCCTATTCACCACCCGCTATGGCACACCCATCGAGCCGCGCAACTTCCAGCGCTCCTGGCAGACCCGGTGCGAGAAGGCCGGTGTCCGGCCGATCACCATCCACGACGCGCGGCGAACTTGTGCCACCCCCTTGCGGACCTCGACGTCCATCCGAGAGTCGCCATGCAGGTCCTCCGGCACGCCCGCTTCTCCGTGACGATGGAGATCTACACGCAGGTCTCATCAAAGGCGACGCGCGAAGCCCTCAAGCGCCTCGGCGACTCGCTCCGCATCTGACCCACACGGGCAGAGACGGGTACTGGTTCAGTTCTCGCGGTTCGGGTCGCCGAGAGCCTCCCACTCCTCAGGGGTGCTGGGAAATGGCTGCCAGTACGGCAGGTAGAACGGTCGCCACGTCGGAGTGACCATCGAAAACGACTCCAACTCCGGGTCCGCGAGCATGCGGTAGACGAACTCCGTCATGGACATGTCGTACCGGTGCCACGGTTCTGGCGGGTCGTGCCGAGCGACCACGGGCCACCGATCAGACTCCACCAAGCGGTCCGCCAGCCAGAAGTACTGACCCCCGGACGAGTCGTGACCCCATTCGATCAGCCCGGACCCCTTGTCGGGCCCGTACAGCTCGTACGGGTCGTACGCGCGCGCGGCGAAGTCCTCTTGCTCGCTCAACCAACGCCGCATGGAGGCCCACCACCCGAGCAGCGACGTCGAGTCGTGATCGGTGGTCGGCCGCAGTAGGCCAAGGACCCCCATGAACAGGCCCGGCGCGAACCGCCGGCACAACTCCTTGAAGTCGCTAGGCAGCGTGACGCCGAGCTCGGCCTCCGCCTGCTCCCAGCCGGCACCGCCCTCAGGCTCATGGCGCCACCCGGTCACGTCGATGATCCGGTCGATCCACGTCAGCTGATCATTCACGGCCGGCAAGGTAACAGCACGGGCGGACATCACCTCGCCTGGTCGTCACCCGCCCGCTGACCATTGCTGTGTGGCACGACTGCTGTACTTCGCTGCTGTACTGCTGGCATCAAATCAGCCGCTGGACGCGGACCTTGGGGCGCTCGTTCCGCAGGTAGTCCGGATCTTGGCCCGCTATCGCTGTGTGACGGGCCAGTGCGGTGCTCGGGCCGGCATTATCGTGACGCGATGACGACCGACAGGTGGGCACAGTGGTTGTTGACGCGCCGAGACGGCGGAAGCGCCACCCTGCGCGCCCGGTACGCCTCAGACCTGGCGTGGTTCCGCGACGGCGTCCTCGACCGAGCCGATCTGAAACCCGATGACGTCCTCCTCGACGTCGGATGCGGAACCGGATTAATTGGGTTTGGTGCGCTCGACCGTCTCGGCCCGGACGGCCGTGTCATCTTCAGCGACGTGTCGCAGGACCTGCTCGACCAGTGCCGGCGGATCGCCGACGGCGATGAGCGGTGCAGCTTCGTACGGTCGCCGGCCGAGGACCTTGCCGGCGTTGCGGATGCCTCCGTCGACGTCGTCACCACCCGGTCAGTACTCATCTACTCCGACCGCAAAGCCACCGCGTTCGCGGAGTTCTTCCGAGTGCTGCGGCCAGACGGAAGGCTCTCCCTCTTCGAGCCCATCAACCGCTTCCTGCTGCAGCACCGCCCCGACGAATTGTTCGGCTTGGGCGGCTCCCCCGTCGACGACCTGGTCGCCAAGGTCCGCAACGTGTACCGGGGACGCACACAGCCGATGGTCGACTTCGACGAGCGCGACCTCATGACTTGGGCAGAGACTTCGGGCTTCGAGGCGGTGGAGCTGGACTACCGCGCCCAGCTCGACGTACCCGCCGAGCCGATCAGCGACTGGGACGCGCTCAAGCGGGTCGCCCCCAACCCCCTGGTCCCGACGTATGGCGAAGCCATCGCCGCCGCGCTGACCAACGACGAGCGCGAGCGCCTCGACGCGCACATGGCTGCCCTGGCAGCTGCCAGGACGCCTACCCGCCGCACTGCAGCCATAGCGTTCCTACGCGCGCTGCGGCCCTGAGGTCCAGGTCCGGGATTGTCCGCTCCTGCTCGCCGGTTTGGCTGCCTGCTTGCTGAGCGGGACCGCTGGGTGTTGAAGTCCTTGCTGCCTTCTCGCTGCCTCGGAGGAATGACTGATCCTCAGATACGAGTCAAGGCCCCTCGATTGAGGGGCCTTGAGCTTGCCATATTCATGGTGGGCGATACTGGGATCGAACCAGTGACCTCTTCGGTGTGAACGAAGCGCTCTCCCGCTGAGCTAATCGCCCTCAGCGACGATGACTCTACCTGATCGTGGGACCGGACCGGAAATCCGGGGTCCGCGTGCCGCGGGCGACCCCGGCTCACCCGATGATCGGCAGCTCAGTTGGTGGCCAGGTAGTGCAGCAGCCGCGCCACGAGGTCGATGCCGAGGCTGTACTTGAGCGACAGCCAGACCACGACCGCGACGAAGACCAGGCCCACCGCCCCGAGCACGAACCGGACGGGCAGTGACCGGGAGGTCACCCATCGGGTCCAGGCGTGGACGTGTCGCCGGGTGAAGGCGAGCAGCCGTCGCGCCCAGTGGAACTCGACCGCCCAGATGGCGAGCCCGCCGATGACGATCAGCCAGCCCGGCCCGGGGAGCGGGATGAGGGCGATACCGACGGTGACGACGAGGGCGCCGGCGATGGCGATGAAGATCTTGAGCGCGATCCGGCCGGTGGGGTTCGCCCGGATGAGTTCGAGGGTGGTCCGGACCCGTCCGCGCCACCCGGTGACGCGCCGCTCGGCCAGCGCGGTGCCGCCGGCGGCAGCACGGGGGCCACGGCCATGGGGGGCGTCCCCCGACGCCGGCCGTCCGTCCCGTTCGTGTCGCTCCATCGGCACCCCGTACCCCCGCCTTTCGGCTGCTAGGACCCCTACTTTCGGTGATTCGGTCGCCCTCGACGCATCCATTGAGGAACGGTTGGTGACCATTTCACCCCCCAGTGTCGTCCCGGCCCGTCACTACTGCAGACCACTGGACGTTACCGGAGTAAGTCGACGACTGAACCACCCGACTTCGGGCGGGCCCCCGCACTGGGCAGAACCGGAAATCCTACAAGAATTCTCACATTCTCGCGGCGTTTCCGACCCCCTTCCCACCACTGGGTGAAGTCAGCGTATGGCGGAGCGTAGCCAGAGGTAGCACCTGAGTATGGGAAAAGCGGGACACGCGCGTTCCGCAGCGGTGCCGGGGGGAGAACGTCCATGAGTGTCATCCGACCGACGACCGTAGAGGTCGAGACGTCGCTAAGGCTCGTCGCACCTGACGCCACCGCCTTGCCGGTGCGTGCCAGCCTGCGCTACGACCCTGCTGACCCGTATGCGGTCCATGTCCTGTTCCACGCCGAATCCGCCGGCGGCGAGGCCGTGAGCTGGTCCTTCGCCCGCGAACTGCTGGTCACGGGCCTCGACGAGCCGGCCGGCATCGGCGACGTCCGGGTCTGGCCCTGGGCCACCCCGCGCGGCGACTTCGTCGCGCTCGCGCTGTCGTCGCCCGACGGCAACGCTCTCTTCGAGGTGCCGCGCAGCGTCCTGGTGCGCTTCCTGCGGCGGACCTACGTCGTCGTCCCGCGCGGCCGCGAGGCCGAGCACCTGGACGTCGACACGGCGGTGAACCGGCTGCTCGCCGGTCGCTGACCAGACCGAACCGGGGCCGCGCGGATCTGCCGAGTCCGCGCGGCTCCGGCTACACGATCAGGTACGCCCGAAACCGTGCGCCCCGCACCATTCCCCGGGGGCGCTCAGCCGTGCGTGGTGATGCCGCCGTCCACCGGGATCACCGCGCCGGTGAGGTACGCCCCCGCCCGGGAGGACAGGTAGATCGCCGTGCCGGCCATGTCCTCGGGCCGACCGATCCGCCCCAGCGGCACCCGCTGCTCGATCGCCGCCCGGGAGGTCGGGTCGTCCAGCGCGAACGCCATCATCCTGCTCTCGAACGGGCCCGGGGCGATCGCGTTCACCGTGATGTGCTCGCCGGCCAGCTGGTGGGCGAGGCTGCGGGTCAGCATGTGCACGGCCGCCTTGGTCGCGGAGTACGCGTACACCTCCATGAACGGCACCCGGAGCCCGTCGACCGAGCCGATGTTGATCACGCGGGCCGGGTCGTCGGGGCTGGCCGCGGCGCGCAGCGCCGGCAGCAGCGCGGTGGTGAGCCGGAAGACCGCCTTGACGTTGACCGCCCAGAGCTTGTCGAAGGCGCTCTCCGGGTACGCCTCCAGCGGCGCACCCCAGGTCGCCCCGGCGTTGTTGACCAGCACGTCGAGCCGGTCGGTGCGCGCGCGGACGGCGGCGGCCAGCCCCTCGGCGCCCGCGTCGTCGGCCAGGTCGGCGGGGATCGCCTCGCAGCGCCCCTCGGCGGAGAGCTCCTGGGCCACCGATTCGCACACGTCGGCCTTCCGGGAAGAGATGATCACGTGGGCGCCGGCCCGGACGAATCCTCGCGCGATCATCAGCCCGATCCCCCGGGAACCGCCGGTGACCAGCACCGTCTTGCCGTCGACCGCGAACAGGTCCGTCATGCCCATCTCCTCGCCGCGCCGGCTGCCTACCGCTCGGTAACCTAGCCCGGCCCCGACGGCCGGACAACCCTGGAGCGACGCCGGGCCGCGGGCCACCGGGGGTGGCGGCGGAGTACCTCGCCCAGGATGCGACCGCCCGCCCCGCCGGTTACCGTCGACGGGATGGTCCCTTCCGGTCAGCTCTCCCCGGCCCGTAACGATTTGCCCTGGTCCGAGATCACCCTGCTGGAGCTCGGCGACCTCGCCCCCGAACCCGGGTGGCGCCGGCCGGTCCTGCTCGACGCGGACCTGCTCGTCCTGGTGACCGGCGGCCACGGCACCGCCGAGCTGGACTTCCGGCCCCTGCCCTGCCGCCCCGGCACGCTGCTGCGCGTCCACCCCGGGCAGGTGCTGCGCCGCACCACGCCGCTCGACGCGACGGTGGTGCGCTGGCACGCCGACGCGCTGCGCGGCCTGGACGTCGACCCGGACGCCGTCCCGGCCCACCACCAGCTCGCCGGCGAGGACGAGGACGCGGTGATCAACGAGGTCAGCCAGCTGGCGGTGGACACCCGCCGGCACCGTGACGACCCGGCCGCCCGCGGCCTGCTCCGCCACCAGCTCGCCGTGCTCCTGCTCCGGCTGGCCCTGCTCCCGCGCGGCGCCCGGAGCGGGCAGGGTGCGCCCGGCGACGCGGACGCCCCGCAGCGGGCCGAGCTGGCCACCTTCCACCGGCTCTGCCGGGAGATCGAGCGCGGCTACCAGCACACCCGCCGGGTCGAGGACTACGCCGCCCGGTTGGGCTGCTCGGTGCGGACCCTGACCCGGGCCTGCCTGGCGGTGACCGGGCGCAGCGCCAAGCAGGTGGTGGACGAGCGGGTCGCGCTCCAGGCCAGCCGGCTGCTCGCCGCCACCGACGAGCCGGTGGCCCGGATCGGACGCCGGCTGGGCTTTCCCGAGCCGACGAACTTCGGCCGCTTCTTCACCCGGGAGGTCGGGATGAGCCCGGGCGCGTTCCGGGCCGCCCGGGACCAGCCGCCCGCGCGGATCGTCCGGCCGCGCCGGCCCACCGACGTCCCGGTGCGTGACGGCCGGGCATGATGGCGGGGTGCAGATCTCCGCGCGCGGCGAGTACGCGGTACGGGCGGCCCTGAGCCTGGCCACCGCGTACCCGTCGCTGCTCTCCACCCAGGCGATCGCCACCGAGCAGGACATGCCCCGCAAGTTCCTGGAGGCCGTCCTGGCCGACCTGCGCCGGGCCGGGATCGTCCGGGCCCAACGGGGCGCGGAGGGCGGCTACACCCTGGCCCGGCCGCCCCGCGAGGTCACCGTCGGGGCGATCCTGCGCGCCGTGGAGGGTCCGCTGGCCGGCGTGCGCGGCCTGCGCCCGGAGGAGACCCGCTACGACGGCGCGGCGGAGAACCTGCCCCGGCTCTGGGTCGCCGTGCGGGCCGCCGTCCGGCAGGTCCTCGACGAGGTGAGCCTGGCCGAGGTGGTCAGCGGCCGGATGCCGGCGCACGTGCGGAAGCTGACCGCTCTGCCGGACGCCTGGGAACCCCGCTGATAGACCGTGGGCGTCGTTCGTCGTCCGGCGGCACTTCCCGGCAGGGGCCACGCTGGCACCGTCCACTACGGAACCGGCGCAGGTTTCGTGATTTGCCCGTCCGGGCATGTTCGGGATCGAGACAGCAGGGCATTACCGGGAACGCGAAGGGAGCCCACGATGGGTCTGATGTTCCGCAAGCGCAAGAAGTACGGGCCGATCATCCTGAACTTCACCGAGAACGGCTTCTCCTCGTGGAGCATCAAGATCGGTCGCTGGTCCTGGAACTCGAAGGCCAAGGCGCACCGGGTCGACCTGCCGGGGCCGCTCTCCTGGAAGCAGGACAAGTCCCGGGCATGACGTCCCGAGGTCGAGCGGGGTGCCGGTGATTCACCGGCACCCCGCTCGACGTTCCGCCGGCCGTACGACGGGCCCCGGTTCGCCGTTTCCGGCCTGGCCGCGGCGTCCCCGTCGGACAATCGCCGCATGGGCGGCAACCGACGGGACCGACGGCACGCGCTGGTGGTGGCGGCACTGCTGCTTCTCGCCTACTTCCTGGTGCCGGTCCAGGCCGACCCGGACACCACCCGCCTGGTGCTGCGCTCCACCGCCGCCGCGCTCCTGGTGGCCACCGTCGCGCTGCTGGTCACCCGGCAGGTACGCCGGCAGCTCACCGCCGCCGCGCCGCGCGGCGAGTCCGAGGTCCGCTCGCTGATCCGGCTCTCCGTCGCCCTGTTCGCGGGGCTGCTGACCTTCGCGCTCGCCGACTACGTCGTCGCGATGAGCCGGCCCGACGAGTTCGCCAACCTGGACACCCGGATCGACGCGCTCTACTTCGCCCTGGCCACCCTCACCACCATCGGCTACGGCGACGTGCACCCGCAGGGGCAGGTCGCCCGGCTGGTGGTCTGCGCGCAGATGGCCTTCAGCATCGGGGTGATCGCCACCGGCGCGTCCATCGTGGTCAGGCAGTTGACCGAGCGTCCGGGGCAGGGCCGGGGCTGATCGTCACGTCGCCGCCGAGCCGGCCGTGCTCCGGGTCGCGGCGCACCGCGCCGGCCTGGAGCAGGGTGTCGAGGGTCCGGACGGTGTCGGCGGCCCGGTAGACGGTCGCGGTCAGGGTGTGCCGGCGCAACTCGGTGACCGTCCGGGGGCCGGACCGGTGGAGCTCGGCGAGCAGTTCGCGGCGCAGCGGCCCCGGCTCGGGGTGCAGGGCGATCTCCAGCAGCCCCCCGGCCGGGTCGGCCGGGTCGCGGTAGCGCACCCCGGCGAACTCGTCGGCCTCCCAGAGCGCGTCCTTGAACGCCTCCAGGCTCTTGTCCAGTCCGGTGCCGAACGCCAGCAGCCGGGCCGGCGAGCCGTCGGCGGGGACCAGCTCCACCTCGGTGACGAGCGGGAAACCGGCCGCCGTCAGCGCCGGGCGCAGCGTCGCCGGGGCGGGCCCGGTGACCAGCAGCTCGGCCGGGCGGCCACCGGCCGCGGCGGCCAGCACGGCGGGGTCGGGCAGGACGCCGTCGACCAGGGTCAGCAGTGGCGCGCCGGCGGCCCCGGCGGCCTTCAGGGTGACCGGCAGCCGGCTCGGGTCGCCGGGCACCACGTGCACGGCGACGTCGGCGGGCAGGGTCGCCTCGACCGCGCCGAGCCGGGCGGTCAGCTCCGGTCCCCCGCCGGCCAGCACCAGCACGGTCAGCCGCCGGCCGCGCAGCCGGTCGGCGAACTCGGCCACCACCCGCAGGGCCGCCTCGGCGGTGCCGGGGTCGCCGGCGTACGCCAGCGCGAGGGTGGCCCGCCGGGAACGGTGCATCGCCCCCGGCAACCAGTGGTCGAGCTGGCGGACGAGCAGCTCACGCAGGACGGCGTCGGTCGACATCCTGCCGTTCTACCCTATGGCCGGCTCAGGCCGGGACGGAGATCCCCACCCCGCCGCGGGTCTGGCCGCCGTAGCGCCGGCGCTCCCGGTCCAGGTCGAGCCGGCCGATCCGCTTGCGGGCGCTCAACGCGGCGTCGTCGAGCAGGTCGGCCGGGACGAGCCAGACGATCTCGAACTCCAGCCCGTCGGGGTCGTGCCCGTAGAGGCTCTTGGTGGTGCCGTGGTCGGAGGTGCCGACCAGGGCGCCCGCGGCGGCCAGCCGGTCGGCGGTGGCGGCCAGCTCGTCCAGGGTGTCCACCTCCCAGGCCAGGTGGTAGAGGCCGACGGTGGCCCGGCCGGCCTGCGACCGCCCGGCCGCCGCGCCGATCTCGAAGAGGCCGAGGTCGTGGTCGTTGGTGGAGTCGGGCGCCTGGAGGAAGGTGGCGCCGCGGAAGCCGTCCGGGGTCATCGCGACCGGGCGGAAGCCCAGCACGTCCCGGTAGAAGGCGACGCTGCGGTCGAGGTCGGCGACGTAGAGCACGGCGTGGTTCAGGCGGTGGATACCCATGGGTCGAGGCTAGCGCGGCTTTGTTGAGCATTCAACCACATGTCGTATGATGTGTTCATGACCCGGTGGCTGGACCCTGACGAGCAGCGGACCTGGCGGGCCTTCCTCACCGCCTCCCGGGCGCTGATGGAGACCCTCGACCGCGAACTGCAACGCGACGCGGGGATTCCGCACGCCTACTACGAGATCCTGGTCCGCCTCTCCGAGGCACCGGGCCGGCAGCTGCGGATGAGCGAGCTGGCCGAGACGACCGGCTCCTCGCGGAGCCGGCTCTCGCACGCCGTCGCCCGACTGGAGACCGCCGGCTGGATCCGCCGGGAGGAGTGCCCGACCGACCGGCGCGGCCAGGTCGCCGTGCTCACCGACGCCGGCTTCGACGCCCTCGCCGCCGCCGCGCCCGGCCACGTCGAAGGGGTACGCCGTCACCTCTTCGACGCCCTCACCCCCGCCCAGGTCGACCAGCTGCGCCGGATCAGCGAGAGCCTCACCGACCACCTGACCGCTTCTTGACCAACTTGCGCCCGGGCAAGGGTTGTACTTACCGTCGCCGGGTGAGCACGATGGGGCGTGTCCTCCGGCTTCGGTGAACTGACTGTCCAGGCGCACCACCTGGTGTCCGCGGGCGACCTGGCCGGCGCCCAGCGGCTGCTCTCCGACGCGCTGACCGACGCCGACCCCCGCCCGGACCACGCCTCGCCCGAGCTGGCCGACGCCGCCGGGCTCCAGGCGCGGGTGCTGGTGGCGCTCGGCGAGCCGCACTCCGCGCGCGGCTGGGCGGCCTTCGCGTACTCGGCGGCGAGCCGGCTCCACGGCCGCTCCGACGAGCGGACCATCTCGGCGGCGGCGACCCTCGCGGCGGTGCTGCACCGGGTCGGCAGCGACGCGCGCGCGGCCCGGCTCTACTCCGAGGTGATCCTGGAGCTGACCGCCCGGGACGGTCCGGAGTCACTGCGGGTGCTCGCCGCGCACGCCGACCTGGCCACCGTGGAGTACGCCCGCGGCCAGTGCGGGCAGGCCCGGGAACGCCTCCAGGACGCCTGGGAGCTGCACCGGGAGGTCTACGGCGACGGGCAGCCCAGCGGCATCAAGATGCTGGCCCGGCTCGGGGCCATGCAGCGTGACTGTGGCCGCTTCACCGAGGGGCACGACAACCTCGCGCTCGCCCGCGAGCTCGCCGCGGCGTACCTCACCCCCGACGACCCGCTGGCCCGTCAGGTCGCCGCGCTGGCCCGGGCCGCCGCCGACCCCGACCACGTCTGCCCCGACGAGGAGCCGCCGGCGCCGGAGGTACCGGTGGTGCCGGCCGCCCGGACCCCGCCGTGGTCGGAGGGGCCGCCCGACCCGACGGTCTGGCCGGTGACCCTGCCCGACGAGACGTACCCGCCGACGGTGCCCGGGCAGCGGCTCCCCCCGGACGACGGCGCGTTCCCGGACGACCCGCGGGAGGGCCGGTGGCCGCCCGAGCCCGCCCCCGACGCCGACCGACCGCCGCACGACCCGGTCCCCCCGTCCGTGGTCGGGCTGGCCGGCGGGTACGCCGAGGAGGCCGACGGGGTGCGTCGGGTGGATCCCGGCCCGGACCGGTCCCGCCTGCTGCCGGTGGTGGTGCCCGGGCACCACGCGCCGCCGCCGCGCCGGTTCCCGGGCACGCCGGCGGTGGTCGCCGGGGTGGCCGTGGTGCTGCTGGGCACCGCCGCGGTGGTGGCCGGAGTGTCTCAGGTGGACGGCGACGACGGCCCTCCCGCGGCGCAGCCGCCGACCGCCGCCACGGCCTCGGCACCGCCGGCCTCCCCCACCGTGGCGGCGGCCCCGCCGGGGACCGCGCCGGGCGCGGTCAAGCTGCGGGACCGCCGGGACAACATCGCGCTGGACTGGACGTACCCGGCGGGCGCCGAGGGGCCGGTGGTCATCTCCGGTGGCCGGGCCGGCCAGGATCCGCGTGCCTTCCGGGAGCTGCCGGCCGGGACGACCAGCTTCGTGGTCTACGGGCTGGACCGCGCCACCGACTACTGCTTCACCGTGGCCGTGGTCTGGAACACCGACACCGTGGCCAAGGCCCGCGAGGTCTGCACCCGCCGCGGCTGAGGGCCGTCGGCGCTGAGGGCCGGCCAACGCGCGGCGCGTAGGGGCGGCGGGGCCGTGGCGTGGGAGTGTGACGTGGTCACGGGGCTTGGTGCGGTGGCCCGCCGCACGGTATCTTTCTCAGTTCAGACACAAAAAGGAATGGCTGATCGCAGCCATTCCTGGCGCAATAATAATCGACAAGGAGACGGCTTGTCAACGCAATCCGGCGGTTCCGGGGAGCTGGAGCGGCACGAGGACGAGATCGGCCGTGAGCAGGAGTACGTCTCCATGCTCTACGACCGGCTGGACGGCATGCGCGAGCAGGCCGCCCGACGGCTCGCCGAGGAGCTGCGCACCACCGGCGGCACGTTGCAGGCCCGGTCCCAGCGCGACAGCTCCGTACGGATGTACGCCGACCAGGTCGAGCAGTTCTCCGCGGTCGAGAACGGCCTGGCTTTCGGCCGCCTCGACGACGCCGACGGCGCCCGGCACTACATCGGCCGGATCGGGATCTTCGAGACCAGCGGCGACTACGACCCGCTGCTGATGGACTGGCGGGCCCCCGCCGCCCGGGCGTTCTACCTCGCCACCGCCGCCAACCCGCAGGGCGTACGCCGTCGCCGGCACCTGCGGACCCGGCAGCGGAAGGTCACCGGGCTCAACGACGAGATGCTCGACATCGCCGCCGCCTCCCCCACCGCCCACGAGGAGCTGACCGGCGAGGCGTCACTGCTCGCGGCGCTCAACGCCGGGCGGACCGGGCGGATGCGCGACATCGTGGAGACCATCCAGGCCGAGCAGGACCGGATCATCCGCGCCGACCTGCCGGGCGTCATGGTGGTGCAGGGCGGTCCGGGCACCGGCAAGACCGCGGTGGCGCTGCACCGGGCGGCGTACCTGCTCTACACCCACCGCCAGCAGCTCTCCACCCGCGGCGTCCTGCTGGTCGGGCCGAACGCGACGTTCCTGCGCTACATCTCCCAGGTGCTCCCGGCGCTGGCCGAGACGGGCGTGCTGCTGCGTACCCCCGGCGACCTCTTCCCCGGGGTGAGCGCGCGGCGGGCCGAGCCGGCCGAGGTCGCGGCGCTCAAGGGGCGGGCGGTGCTGGCCGAGGTGCTCGCCGCCGCCGTCCGCGACCGGCAGTGGGTGCCCGACGAGGCGCTGGAGATCGAACTGCCGCAGCAGGAGATCCTCCGGCTGGAACCCGAGACCGTCCGGGCGGCCCGCGACCGGGTCCGCCGCGCCGACCGGCCGCACAACCTGGCCCGGGCGCTCTTCGACGTCGAGATCGTGCACGCGCTCGCCGGCCAGGTCGCCGAGCGGATCGGCGCCGACCCGCTGGGCGGGGAGAACCTGCTCGACGAGGCGGACCTCGCCGAGATCCGCCGCGAACTGCGGGAGGAGCCCGAGGTCAAGGCCGCGCTCGACCGGCTCTGGCCGGTGCTCACCCCGCAGCGGCTGCTGGCCGACCTGTACGCCTGCACCGACCGGATCGCCGCCGCCGCGCCGATGCTCACCGGGGCGGAGCGGGCGCTGCTGCACCGCGAGCCGGGCGGCGGCTGGACACCGGCCGACGTGCCGCTGCTCGACGAGGCCGCCGAGCTGCTCGGCGAGGACGAGCGGGCCGCCGCCGCCCGCCGCGAACGCATCCGCTCCTTCCAGCGCGAGTACGCCGAGGGCGTCCTGGAGATCGCCCGCGGTTCCCGCTCGATCGACGTGGAGGACGAGGCGGACGGCGGCGAGATCCTCGGCGTCACCGACCTGATCGACGCCGACCGGCTGCTGGAACGGCAGGAGGAGGCCGACCGGCTGACCACCGCCCAGCGGGCCGCCGCCGACCGGAGCTGGGCGTTCGGGCACGTCATCGTCGACGAGGCGCAGGAGCTGTCCCCGATGGCGTGGCGGCTGCTGATGCGGCGCTGCCCGAGCCGCTCGATGACCATCGTCGGGGACGTGGCGCAGACCGGCGCGCTCTCCGGCACCCCGTCCTGGGGTGAGGCGCTGGAGCCGTACGTGGCGCGGCGCTGGCGGCTGGAGGAGCTGACCGTGAGCTACCGCACCCCGGCGGAGATCATGGCGGTCGCCGCCGACGTGCTCGCCGAGATCGATCCGGCGCTCCGCCCGCCGCGCTCGGTACGCGCCAGCGGCGTGCCGCCGTGGGACCGTACGGTCGCCGCCGGGCGGCTCGCCGGGGAGCTGGTCGAGGCGACGACGCGGGAGGCCGCCGGGCTGGCCGACGGCCGGCTCGGGGTGATCGTCCCGGCCGGCCGGATCGACGAGCTGGCCGGCGCGGTGGTCGCCGCGCTGCCCGAGGCGGCCGTCGGCGAGCAGCCCGAACTGGAGAACCGGGTGGTGGTGCTCACCGTCGGCCAGGCCAAGGGCCTGGAGTTCGACTCGGTGCTGGTGGTCGACCCCGACGGCATCGTCGCGGAGTCCCCGCGCGGGCGCAGCGACCTCTACGTCGCCCTCACCCGCGCCACCCAGCGCCTGGGCATCCTCCGCCCCGCCCGCTGACCCGCCCGACACGGGAAGTGGTGGCCTCCCCGGGAGGCCACCACTTCCGCGGTCGTCGCGCGGCGGGTCAGCCCGGATTCGCCTTGTCGTTGGTGAAGTTGCCGACCTGGCTGCCGGTGGCGGACTTGTCGCTGGTGGAGCCGCCGGCCGGGGTGCTCAGGCCGCTGGTGGTGGCGTCACCGGTGGTGGTCGGGGCCACGTCGGGGTGCCGGTCCGGCTGTCTGGCCACCCGTCGCACGCTCGCCGGGCCGGCGGTGCCACCGGTCGTGGTGACCGCACCCTGCCCCCGGGTCGGGCCGCCGTCGCGCAGCACCTCCGCGGCGATCGGCGAGTCGGCCGGATCGTCCGGGTCCAGCTCCTGGATCACCCGCAGCTCGTCCGTCTGCGGCACGGTCACCTCGTCCAGGGCGCCCTCGCCGTACACGCCGGCGGTGAGCCGTTCCTCGGCCTTGCGGGTGGACTGTCGCATCGGATCGTTCTCAGGCACGTTCATCACCTCGCAGAACTGGCGGTAATCCACTGCCTGCCCGCTGAGCCGACGGACAAACCGGCAGCGCCGACGTACCCCGGCGGTGGCACCGCGCCCGCGGCCCCGCCACCGGCGCCGATCCGGCCGGGATCCGGTGTTAGCTGCTCGGAGCCCCCGGGTAACCCCCTCGTGCCCCCGCCACAGCAGGCGAACCGTGCCGTGGCCGATACGCGGTGACGGGGCGAGGGAGTGCAGGTACTCATCAAATCCTGAGGAGGACCAGATGAGCACGCAGGCTGCATCCACCAGGCCGATCAACCGGCCGATGCAGGACGTCTCCAACCGGACGGCCGTCAACGAGACCACCCGTCCGATGCCGGCGATGCACGACGGGCATCGCGATCAGCCGATGCAGGCGCCGGGTACGGAGACCAAGCCGTCGTTCGCGACGACCGAATTCTGGGTCTACGTCGCCGGTGTGATCGGTATCCTCGCCGCGTCGTACCTGGTCGGGAAGAACTCCGTCGGGGTGGACATCTTCCGCGCCCCGCAGGCCTGGTTCTTCATCACGCTGCTGACCATCGGCTACATGGGTAGCCGCGGTCTGGCCAAGGCCGGGAGCAACTTCCGCAGCGGTGACGAGCGCAAGGCCCGCCACTGACCGTACGAGATCAGTTCCTGAGTACATCGGCCCCCGGGACAGCTGTCCCGGGGGCCGACGTCGTCAGCGGGTCACTCTCGTCAGCGGGTCACTCGAAGTCGCCACCGAAGTCGCCCTCGAAGGCGTCCTCGATCAGCTCACCGGCGACCATCCCGCCGGCCACGCCGAGGGCCGCGCCGGCGACCATCCCGCCCATGCCGTGGCCCCGGCCGTGGTGGCCGTGGCCGGCGGCGCGCAGGCCGCCGTAACGGGAGGTGGTCTCGCGCAGCCAGCCGTCGACGACCTGCGCCCAGTCGACCCGGTCGGCGTCGGCGTGCGAGACGGTGTAACGGCCGAAGGCGTCGTGCCCGGGGCTGAGGAAGCCGCCGCGCTTGTCGCACTCCAGGATCACCTCGACGCCGTGCGGGCTGGTCACGAAGGTCAGCTCGACCTCGGTGGCGCTCTGCGCGTACTGCGGCGCGGCGAAGAACTCGATCTCCTGGTAGAACGGCAGCGTCTGCTGGGTGCCGCGGATGTGGCCGCGCTCCAGGTCGGCGTGCTTGAACCGGAAGCCGAGCCGCTGGAACGCCTCCAGGATCCGCTCGTGCACCGGCAGCGGGTGGATGTTGACCTGATCGAGGTCGCTCTTGTCGACGGCGCGGGCGATCGCCAGCTCGGTGCGCAGCCCCATCGTCATGCCGTGCAGGCGCTGGCCGTAGACGTCGGTGATCGGCGTCTCCCACGGCACCGGGAGCTGGAACGGGATGGCGAGCTGCTGCTTCGGCGCCAGCTGGAGCGGGCCGCTGACCGTCATCCGCTGGAACTCCATGATGCCGGCGTACTCGGTGTCGCCGCCCTCGATCTCGACCCGGGTGACCAGCCCGACGGTCACCTGCTCGATGTTGGCGGGGGCGTCCCCGCCGAGCAGGTTGACCTGACCGTCGAGGGTCAGGCCGGGCCGGGTGTTCGGGTTGGCCAGCACCGTGTCGACGCTGGGCCCGCCCACGCCGAACGCGCTCAGCATCTTCTTGAACACCATCACAACTCCCGCTTCACGGACGCGCGCTGCACAGTTGAGCGCGCACAGCTACGGACGGCACGGTAACCCGAACGGCTGTGAAGTGCCTGGGAGGCACGTCAGCGCAGACCCTCCTCTTGGAGCTCGGTCTCCAGCGCCGGTTCGCCCTGGTCGCTGGGGGTGAGCTTGATCCGGGCGGTCTTGATGTCGTCCTTCCGCTTGGCGTAGCAGTGCTGCGGCAGAGGCTGGCCGACGGGCACGGTAGCGATTTCGGGGAACTCCTCGCAGCGAAGGTCGGACCAGCCCGTGGCGCCGGACCCGTAACGTCGGTCGACGAGCGCGAGCAGGCCGGCCCGGGTCACCACCGTCTGCTTGGCCGACGCCCTCCACTCGAAGACCCCACTGCCCTTGTCGGTGAGGTCGACCTCGTAGTCGACGGGCTGGCCGGCGAAGGTGACCGTGCAGTCGAGGTTCGGCGGGATGCCGACCTTGACGGTGCCCTCGCACCTGCTCGTCATCGGCTCACGCACCCCCGCCGAGGCCAGCACCCACGTCTCCAGGTCGTACCGGATCTGCGGGTCGACCCCGGTGCCCGGGATGAAGCCGTTCGGTCGCTTCCAGGTGGGCTTGAGGTCGACGGGAACCGACGACGCCGGCACCGGCTGACCCAGGCCCTCCCAGTCGTCCTCATTGATCAGGTTGGTCACGAACTGGCCAACCCCGCACAGGCCGAGGCAGAGGGCGACCACCACCAGCACGCCGATCACCACCCGCCGCTTCCCCGGACCCCGGGCGGGCTGCGGCGGCGTCCCGGTCGGCGGGCCGGCGGTCAGCGGCGGTCCGACCGGTGGGCCGTCCAGATGCTGCCCGGGAACCGGCTCCGGTCCGCCCGACCCAGCCGGCCACTGCTGGTTCGTCGTCATGTCTCCCCCGTACGTCGGCGAACGGCAGGAGCATAGCCATTTGCCACACCGACCGTTGTCCATCGACGGTGATGCACACCACAGTGGAGGGACCCGACTCAGTCCGCCTCGACGACCACCAGCTCGCCGACCTGCTCGCCGATCTGCCGGCGCCCGTCCGGCGGCAGCTTCGCGTCGGTGATCAGCACGTCCGCCTCCTCCAGCGGTGCGATGGTCGCGATGCCGATCGTCTCCCACTTGGTGTGGTCGGCCAGCACCACCAGGCGCCGGGCCGCCCCGATCAGCCGTCGGTTGACCGCCGCCTCCAGCAGGTTCGGCGTGGTGAAGCCGGTGCGCGGGCTCATTCCGTGCACCCCGAGGAAGAGCAGGTCGACGTTGAGGGCGGCGATCGCCGCCTCGGCCACCGGCCCGGTCAGCGCGTCCGACGGGGTACGGATGCCGCCGGTCAGCACGACGGTCTGGTCCGCGCGCGGGTTCTGGTAGAGCGCGTCGGCGACCGGGATCGAGTTGGTGACCACGGTCAGCCCCCGCACGTCGGCCAGGAGCGTGGCAAGCGCGGCGGTGGTGGTGCCGGCGGAGAGCGCGACCGCCATGCCCGGCTCGACCATCGCCGCCGCCCGCTCGGCGATGGCCCGCTTCTCCCCCCGCTGCCGGATCGACTTGGCGGCGAACCCGGGCTCCTCGGCTGAGCCGGGCCCGGCGAGGGTCGCCCCGCCGTGCACCTTGTCGACCAGCCCCCGTTCGGCGAGCACCTCCAGGTCCCGCCGGATGGTCATGTCGGAGACCCCGAACCGGCTGACCAGGTGGCTGACCCGCACGCCGCCGCGCTGCCGGATCAGCTCCAGGATGGCGCTCTGCCGTTGCTGGGCCAGCATCAGACCTCCTGCTCCACGGGACGGACGGGCAAACGGTACGCAGGTCAGGCCGGGGACGGGGGGTCCGACGCGTCGACCGGCCGCGGTGCCCCCGCGCCGCCTTCCTCGCGCACCACCGCCACCTCACCGGCCGGGACGACCAGGTCGCCGGCGCAGCGTGCCCCGCCGAGCAGCTCGACGCCGGTCACGTCGAGCCGGACCTCGGCGTCGGTGTGGTTGAGCACGAAGAGCCAGGACCGCTCGCCGGCGCGGCGGCGGACCACCTCCACGCCGCTCGGGGCCTCCGCCGGTGCGCGCACGCCGGCCTCGGCGAGCAGCCGGGCCACCAGCCGGCCGGTGGCCGCCTCGTCCAGCCGGGTGCCGACGTACCAGGCGGCGCCGTCGCCGACCCGGTGCCGGGTCAGGGCGGGCACGCCGGGCAGCGGCCCGTCGGCGTACGACGCGAGCACCTCGGCGCCCTCCGGGTGCAGCCACTCGGTCCAGACGTCGGCGGTGGCGCCGTCGTCGAGGCGTGCCGTCTCGCCGGCACGCAGCGGGAAGAACTCCTCGGTGCGGATGCCGAGCAGCTCGCGGAACGCGCCCGGGTAGCCGCCGAGCCGGACGTGGTCGTGCTCGTCGACGATGCCGCTGAAGTACGTGACCAGGGCGGTGCCGCCGCCCTCGACGTACCGGTGCAGGGCCTCGGCGTCGGCGTCGCGGACCAGGTAGAGCGTGGGCGCCAGGACCAGCTTGTACGCGGAGAGGTCGGCCGAGGGGTGCACCACGTCGGTGGTGACGCCGGCCCGCCAGAGCGCCCGGTACAGCGCCTCGATCCGGTCGAGGTAGGTGACGTCGACGCTGGGGTGGGAGTCCAGCTCCACTCCCCACCAGGCGTCCCAGTCGAACAGGACGGCCACCTCGGCCTCGACCCGGCTGCCGCGCACCTCGGCGAGGGCTTTCAGGTCGGCGCCGAGCCGACAGACCTCCTGGAACACCTTGGTGTCGGTGCCGGCGTGCGGGACGAGCGCGGAGTGGAACTTCTCGGCGCCGGCCCGGGAGGCGCGCCACTGGAAGAAGAGCACCCCGTCGGCGCCCCGGGCCACGTGGGCGAGGCTGTTGCGACGCAGCTGGCCGGGGGTCTTGGCGATGTTGCGCGGCTGCCAGTTGACCGCGCTGGTGGAGTGCTCCATGAGCAGCCAGGGGTCGCCACCGGCGACGCCGCGGGTGTGGTCGGCGGCGAGCGCCAGCCCGAGGTGCGAGTGGGGGTCGGCGGCGGTCAGGTAGTGGTCGTTGGAGACCACGTCCACGTCGGACGCCCAGGAGTGGTAGTCCAGGTACTTGATCCCGGTGCCGATCATGAAGTTCGTGGTGACCGGCTGGCGGACCAGCCGCTTCAGCACCGCCCGCTCGGCGCGCAGCTGGGCGCGCTGCTCGTCGGAGGAGAAGCGCAGGAAGTCCAGCTGCTGGGTGGGGTTGGCGAAGGTCGGCGCGGTGCGCGGCGGGTTGATCTCGGCCCAGTCGCCGTAGCGCTGGCTCCAGAAGGTGGTGCCCCAGGCGTCGTTGAGCCGGTCCAGGTCGCCGTAGCGCTCGCGCAGCCAGCCGCGGAACGCCTCGGCGCTGACGTCGCAGTAGCAGTGCACGTTGTGGCAGCCCAGCTCGTTGGAGACGTGCCACATCACCACGGCCGGGTGGTCGGCGTACCGGCCGGCGACCGCCTCGACCAGGGCGAGCGAGCGCTCGCGGAAGACCGGTGAGCTGGGGCAGTACGCCTGCCGCCCGCCGGGCCAGAGCACGGTGCCGTCGGCGGTGCGGGGCAGGGTCTCGGGGTGCCGGTGGGCCAGCCACGGCGGCGGGCTGGCGGTGGCGGTGGCGAGGTCGACCCGGATCCCGCCGTCGTGCAGGACGTCCAGGGCCCGGTCCAGCCAGCCGAACTCCCACCGGCCGGGGGACGGTTCGAGCAGCGCCCAGGAGAAGATCCCGACGGAGACCAGATCGACGCCGGCACGGCGCATCAGCGCCACGTCGGAGGCCCAGACCTCTTCGGGCCACTGCTCCGGGTTGTAGTCGGCGCCGTAGAAGATCCCGTCGCCCTGCCACGTGAGGTCCTGTCGCATGCCGGAGAGCGTGCCCCGCCTGATCGAACAAGTCAACACTTTCCAACACCGGCAGAATTTCCAACGTTTACCTCCGGAATCCGTTGCCAACACTGCCATATCGATCCGGAGCTGCCCTCTTGACAGCGGCGCAGGGAGGGGTAGCTTCAAGCGCCACCGGCAGTTCGTGTTTGCCAATGTTGGTTCTCGGTGGATCTTTGTTGGCATTCCCGGAGGTCGGACCCCGCCACCACTGACGGCCCTTGGGCGCAGCGCACCTCTTCTTACGCAGGAGGCACCATGTCCCGTCCCCGTACCGAAGCCGAGTACCTGGCCCGGCTCGTACCGCCCTCCGTCGCCGGCGTCGGACGGCGCTCGCTGCTCGCCGGCACGGCCGGCGCGGGCGCGCTGCTCGGCACCGGACTGCTCGCCGGATGCGGCTCCGACTCCGGCTCCGGGTCGGAGAGCAAGTCGGTCTCGGTCGGCTCGAACCAGTCGGACCCGAAGCCCAAGGACGTCATCGCCAAGGTGATGGCCGGGTTCCAGACCTCCTCCGGCATCCAGCCCGCGGTGAACACCGTCGACCACAACACCTTCCAGGAGAACATCAACAACTACCTGCAGGGCAAGCCGGACGACGTGTTCATGTGGTTCGCCGGCTACCGGATGCGCTTCTTCGCCGCCAAGGGCCTGGCCGGCGACGTCAGCGACGTGTGGGGCAAGCTCTCCGGCTACTCCGACGCGTTCAAGAAGGCGTCCACCGGCGACGACGGCAAGCAGTACTTCGTGCCGGCGTCGTACTACCCGTGGGCGGTCTTCTACCGCAAGTCCGTCTGGCAGCAGCGCGGTTACCAGGTGCCGAAGACCCTCGACGACCTGAACGCCCTCGGCGCGCAGATGAAGAAGGACGGGCTCAACCCCATCGCGTTCGCCGACAAGGACGGCTGGCCGGCGATGGGCACCTTCGACATCCTCAACCTGCGGATCAACGGCTACCAGTTCCACGTCGACCTGATGGCCGGCAAGGAGGCCTGGACCTCCGACAAGGTCAAGAAGGTCTTCGACACCTGGGCCGGCCTGCTGCCCCTGCACCAGCCGGACGCCCTCGGCCGCACCTGGCAGGAGGCCGCCCAGTCGCTGCAGCAGAAGAAGAGCGGTATGTACCTGCTCGGCCTCTTCGTCGCCCAGCAGTTCAGCAACGAAGAGCAGAGCGACCTGGACTTCTTCACCTTCCCGGAGATCGACCCGGCGATCGGGGCGAAGGCCCTGGACGCGCCGATCGACGGCTACATGATGGCCCGCAAGCCGAAGTCCGAGGCGAACGCCAAGAAGCTGCTGGAGTACGTCGGCTCCAAGGACGCCGCCAACATCACCGTGAAGAACGACCCGAGCACCCTGGTCGCCAACACCGGCGCCGACACCAGCGGCTACACCGCGTTGCAGAAGAAGGCCGCGGAGCTGGTGGGCTCGGCCACCGAGATCGCCCAGTTCCTCGACCGCGACACCCGGCCGGACTTCGCCTCCACGGTGATCATCCCGGCGCTCCAGCAGTTCATCAAGGACCCGAAGGACGTCGCCGGGCTGCTGACCAGCATCGAGAACCAGAAGAAGTCGATCTTCACAAGCTGACGGCGAGAGGGGAAGGACATCGTGTCCGACCTGCCCCTGATCCAAGCGGATCCCGCCGTGCCGTCGCCGGCCGCGACCACCACCACCAAGGGTGGTCGCGGCCGCCGGCTACGGCTCCTGTCCACCACCGACCGCGTGATCATCACGCTGATGGTGCTCGTACCACTGCTGCTCGTCGTCGGCCTGGTCTGGCTGCCGGCGCTGGCGACCGTGGCGCTCTCCGGCACCGACTGGGACGGCATCGGCCCGGTCAGCGAGATCGAGTGGGTCGGTGGCCGCAACTACTCCGACGTGGTCAACATCTACCCGCCGTTCACCCCGGCCGTGCAGAACAACCTGCTCTGGCTGGCGGCGCTCTTCGTGGTCGCCACCCCGATCGGGATGTTCCTCGCCGTCCTGCTGGACAAGGAGATCCGCGGCAGCCGGTTCTACCAGACCGCGCTCTACCTGCCGGTGGTGCTGTCGCTGGCGCTGATCGGCTTCGTCTGGCAGCTGATCTACTCCCGCGACCAGGGGCTGCTCAACGCCCTCCTCGGCACCGACACCGACTGGTACGGCGACCCGAACGTCAACATCTGGGCGGTGCTCTTCGCCGCCGGTTGGCGGCACGTCGGCTACATCATGCTGCTCTACCTGGCCGGGCTGAAGGGCGTCGACCCGTCGCTGCGGGAGGCCGCCGCGGTCGACGGCGCCTCGGAGACCAGCACCTTCTTCCGGGTGGTCTTCCCGGTGATGCGGCCCATCAACATCATCGTGCTGGTGGTGACGGTGATCGAGTCGCTGCGGGCGTTCGACCTGGTCTGGGTCATCAACAAGGGCCGCAACGGCCTCGAACTGATCTCCGCCCTGGTCACCCAGAACGTGGTGGGCGAGGCGAGCCGGATCGGCTTCGGCTCCGCGCTGGCGACCATCATGCTGATCGTCTCGCTGGTCTTCATCACCATCTACCTGACCACCGTGATGAGGGAGGACCGGCGATGAGCACCGCGACCCTGACCCGTGAGCCGGCGGCCACCACGCCGGCCCCGCGGCGCGCGCCGTTGCGGCCCGCCCGGGTGGCCCTGCACCTCTTCCTGGGGGCGATGGCCGTCGGTTGGCTCTTCCCGATCTTCTGGGCGGTGCTGACCTCGCTGCGGTCGTACGACTACACCGCCGCCAACGGCTACGTCTCGCTCGGCGGCTGGACCTTCGACAACTACGTCACCGCCTGGCAGACCGCCGAGTTCGGCAAGCACTTCGTCAACTCGGTCTACATCACGGTTCCGGCGGTGCTGCTGACGCTCTTCCTGGCCTCCTGCGTGGCGTTCGTGATCGCCCGGTTCAGCTGGAAGCTCAACCTCGTCCTGCTCGGACTCTTCACCGCGGCGAACCTGCTGCCGCAGCAGGCGCTGCTGATCCCGCTGTTCCGGCTCTTCACCCAGGTCCCGCTGCCGGCCTTCATGAGCGACTCGGAGCTGCTCTACGACAGCTACTGGGGGCTGATCCTGGTCAACGTGGCCTTCCAGTGCGGCTTCTGCGTCTTCGTGCTCAGCAACTACATGAAGGCCCTCCCCCGCGACCTGTACGAGGCGGCGATGGTCGACGGGGCGAGCGTGTGGCGGCAGTACTGGCAGGTGACCATGCCGTTGTGCCGGCCGGCCCTGGCCGCGCTGGCCACCCTCGAGGTCACCTGGATCTACAACGAGTTCTTCTGGGCCACCGTGCTGATGCGCACCGGCGACAAGTTCCCGGTGACCAGCTCGCTGAACAACCTGCGCGGCGAGTTCTTCACCGACAACAACCTCGTCTCTGCCGGCTCGGTGCTGGTGGCGATTCCCACCCTGGTGATCTTCTTCCTGCTCCAGAAGCAGTTCGTCCGGGGGCTGACCCTGGGCGCCTCGAAGGGCTGACGTCGGGGCCGGGCGTCCGACTCCCGGCCCACCGGACCTCCGGAACAGCGACATGCCTGTCGGTCAGGACCACGGCCGACAGGCATGTCGCTCAACGCGATCCGGCCGCCCGGTCCCGCCACCCACTGTGACGGAACCGGGTGTGCCCTCACGGAAAGATGAGCGGCCATGACGAATCCGAGCGTCATCCACCTGCGCCGGGCGCGGACCAGCCTGGTGCTCGACGCGCGCGGTCCCGGCCTGCCCCGGGTCGTGCACTGGGGCACCGACCTCGGCCCACTCCCCGCCGACGAGCTGCCCGCGCTGGTCGACGCGACCATCCCGCCGGTCGTGCCGAGCAGCTTCGACGCGCCGACCGTGCTGTCCCTGCTGCCCGAGGCGAGCGCCGGCTGGAGCGGGCGCCCCGGCCTGGCCGGCCACCGCGCCGGCCGGGACTGGTCCACCGCCTTCCGCCTCGACGGCGTGGACGTGTCCGACGGCGGCCCGGAACCGGGCCGCACGGCCCTCGGCGGTGACGCGGTGGTCGTATCCGGAGAGGACGGTGACCACGGCGGGCCGGGCGCGGCGCGGGTGACCGTGCGGGCGGCGGACCCGGCCGCCGGTCTCACGCTGACCACCGAACTCACCCTCGACGCGACCGGCCTGCTGACGCTGCGGCACCGGCTGCGCAACGACGGCGCGGCCCCCTACGAGGTGCGGGAGCTGACGCCGGTGCTGCCGGTGCCGGCGGTCGCCACCGAACTGCTCGACCTGACCGGCCGCTGGTGCCGGGAACGCGCGCCGCAGCGGCACCCGTGGCCGATGGGCGCCTGGGTACGCGAGGGCCGGCACGGCCGCACCGGCCACGACGCCACCCTGCTGCTCGTCGCCGGCACGCCCGGCTTCGGATTCGGCCACGGTGAGGTGTGGGCGGTGCACACCGCGTGGAGCGGCGACCACGTCACCGTCGCCGAACGCCGCCCCACCGGGGAGTCCACGCTGGGCGGTGGCGAACTGCTCGCCCCCGGCGAGATCCTGCTCGGCCCCGGCGAGGAGTACGCCTCCCCCCTGCTCTACGCCGTGCACTCGACCGTCGGCCTGGACGGGCTCAGCGACGTGCTGCACACCCACCTGCGGGCCCGACCCGAGCATCCGCGCTCGGTCCGACCGGTGACGCTGAACGTCTGGGAGGCGGTCTACTTCGACCACGACCTGGACCGGCTCAGGAGCCTCGCCGACCGGGCCGCCGAGGTGGGGGTCGAACGGTTCGTCCTCGACGACGGCTGGTTCCGGGGCCGCCGCCACGACCGGGCCGGCCTCGGCGACTGGCACGTCGACGCCGACGTCTGGCCGGACGGGCTGCAACCGCTGATCGACCACGTGCGCGGGCACGACATGCAGTTCGGGCTCTGGGTCGAGCCGGAGATGGTCAACCCCGACTCCGACCTGTTCCGCGCCCACCCGGACTGGGTGCTCGCCGCACCCGGCCGGCTGCCCCCCGAGTGGCGGCACCAGCAGGTCCTCGACCTGGCCCACCCGGCGGCCTACGACCACCTGCTGTCCCGGCTCGACGCGCTGCTGACCGAGCACGACGGCATCGCGTACCTCAAGTGGGACCACAACCGGGACCTCACCGAGGCCGGCCACGCCGGACGACCCGGGGTGCACGCGCAGACCGTCGCGGTCTACCGGCTCCTGGACGAGCTGCGCCGCCGGCACCCGGGCGTGGAGATCGAGAGCTGTTCCTCCGGGGGCGCGCGGGTCGACCTGGAGATCCTGCGCCGCACCGACCGGGTCTGGGCCAGCGACTGCAACGACGCCCTGGAACGCCTGGCCATCCAGCGCTGGACCGGGCTGCTGCTCCCGCCGGAACTCGTCGGCACGCACATCGGACCGGAGCGCTCGCACACCACCCACCGGGTGCACGACCTGGCCTTCCGGGCGGTGACCGCGCTCTTCGGCCACCACGGCATCGAATGGGACATCGGGTCGATCACCCCGGCCGAACGCGCCGAGCTGGCCGCCTGGGTGGCGCTGCACAAGCGGCTGCGCCCGCTGCTGCACGCCGGGCGGGTGGTCCGGGTCGACCACCCCGACCCGGCCGTCCAGGCGCACGGCGTGGTCGCCCACGACGGTTCCCGGGCCGTGTACGCGGTGTCCCGGCTGAACACCTCCGCCGCGCAGATCCCCGGGCCGGTCCGGCTACCCGGCCTGGACCCACGCCGCCGGTACGCGGTGCGGCCGGCGGCGGGCGTACCGGAGCCGGCGGTGCTGCAGATGACCGAGCCCGGCTGGCTGCCGAAGGGGGCCACGCTGAGCGGGGCGGTGCTCGCGGCGGTGGGACTGCAACTGCCGGCCCTGCACCCGGAGCAGGCGCTGCTGCTGGAGGTCACCGCGGTCGACTGAGATTCTCCGGGATTTTCTCGTCGCGGATGTCGAGAACCGGAGCGGCGGCTTCTACCTCAGGGTGCAGGCACCGAGAATCGGTGCCCGGGCGTGAGGAGCGAATCATGAAGTACATGCTGCTGATGCAGTTCAGCGCCGCCGGCACCGACTTCCCGTCGATCGACACCTGGACGGCGGAGGAGATCCAGGCGCACATCGGGTTCATGGTCGACACCAACGGCAAGCTCGCCGCCGAGGGCGAACTGGTCCAGGCGGAGGGCCTGGCCGGGCCGCAGCAGGCGCGGATCGTCCGGGCCGGCGCGGGCGGCGCTCCGGTGGTCACCGAGGGGCCGTTCGCCGAGACCAAGGAGTTCCTCGCCGGCTGGTGGATCGTCGACTGCGACACCCCGGAGCGGGCCTACCAGATCGCCGCGCACATCTCCACCGCGCCCGGGCCCGGCGGGCGACCGCTGAACATGCCCGTCGAGGTGCACCCGATCATGTCGGCCCCGCCCCGGGAGATGTGACCTGGACGTCGGGGGCCGCACCGTCGAGGACCTGCTGCGTGAGCTCGCGCCGCAGGTCCTCGGCGTGCTCGCCCGCCGGTTCGGCGACTTCGCCACGGCCGAGGATGCGGTGCAGGAGGCGCTGCTGGACGCGGCCACCCGGTGGGCGGTCGACGGGCTGCCGGACAACCCGCGCGGCTGGCTGGTCCAGGTGGCGTACCGCCGCATGATCGAGCTGGTCCGGGCCGAGACGGCTCGCCGCGACCGGGAGAACCGGGCCGCCCGGCGGGAGCCGGTCTCCGTCGCCCCGCCCGCCGATCTCGCCCGCCCGTCGGACCGGGACGACACCCTGGTGCTGTTCTTCCTCTGCTGCCACCCGGCGCTCTCCTCCGCGTCGGCGATCGCGCTGACCCTGCGCGCGGTGGGCGGACTGAGCACCGCCGAGATCGCCCGGGCCTTCCTCGTCCCCGAGGCCACCATGGCGCAGCGGATCAGCCGCGCCAAGCACCGCGTCAAGGGCTCCGGGACCGGCTTCCGGATGCCCGACGACGCCGAGCGGCAGACCCGGGTGGCCGCGGTGCTGCACGTGCTCTACCTGATCTTCACCGAGGGGCACACCGCCAGCGTCGGCCCCGACCTGCGCCGGGTGGACCTCGCCGAGGAGGCGGTCCGGCTGACCCGGCAGATGCACGCGCTGCTGCCGGACGACAGCGAGGTCGCCGGGCTGCTCGCGCTGATGCTGCTCACCGACGCCCGCGCCACCGCCCGCACCGGCCCGTCCGGTGAGCTGATCCCGCTGGCCGAGCAGGACCGGGGCCGCTGGGACGCCGCCGCGATCGCCGAGGGGACCGCGCTGGTCACCCGGGCGATGTCCCGCGGGCCCGTCGGGCCGTACCAGGTGCAGGCCGCGATCGCGGCGCTGCACGACGAGGCGCCGTCCGCCGAGGCGACCGACTGGCCGCAGATCCTCGCCCTCTACCAGGTGCTGGAACGTTTCTCCGGCAACCCGGTCGTCGCGCTCAACCGGGCCGTGGCGACCGCCATGGTGCACGGCCCGGCCGCCGGGCTGGACGCGCTCGCCACCCTCGCCGACGATGCGCGGCTGGCCGGACACCACCGCCTCGACGCGGCCCGGGCGCACCTGTACGAGATGGCCGGCGACCGGGAGCGGGCGGTGGCGCACTACCGGGCGGCGGCGGGCGGGACGACCAGTCTGCCCGAGCAGCGCTACCTGACGATGCGGGCCGCGCGGCTGGCGACCGGACCGGCGCCCGGTGGAGTGCGACAGTGACGGTCTCCGGGAAGAAGTGGTCGCCTCGCCGGAGGTGGCCGGGTCCGTGCGGACCCGGCCACCGGTGGACCGACGCACGTCAGCTCGCGGTGCAGCTCACCGCCGGCACGGGGTTGGTACCGTTCCAGCTGGCGAGGAAGCCGAAGCTGGTGCTGGCGCCGGCGCCGAGCCGGCCGTTGTAGTCGACGTTGCGGGCGGTGTACGCCCCGCCCGAGCCGCTCAGCGCGACGTTCCAGGACTGGCTTACGGTCTGGCCTCCGGCGAAGGTCCACCTCGTCGTCCAGCCGGTGATGGCGGCCGAGCCAGCGGTCACCTTCACCTCACCCTGGAAGCCGCCCTGCCACTGGTTGACGACGGTGTAGCTGGCCGTGCAACCGCCGGCCGGGGGCGGAGTGGGCGGGGTGGGGGTCGGCGGCGTCGGCGTGCTGCCGGCGTAGACCGAGGCCTCCCTGGCGGTGGCCCTGATCCCGTTGGCGCCGTTGAAGATGCGCTGCCCCCAGCTGGTCAACCGCGCCGGGTCGAAGCCGGTGGCCATGTCGAGGTACTCCACGCCGCCGCCGTTGCCGCTCCACGACCAGCCGAGCCAGCCGATCCGGTTGGCCTGGCTGTACGACAGGATGGTGTCCTCGTCCGGGTTGCCGTCGGAGTGGTCGAAGCCGAACTCGCCGACCACGATGGGCAGCCCGGCGCTGCGGAACCGGCCCAGGTAGTCGGTGATCTCGGCGGCGGTGTCGAAGACGCCGTACATGTGGATCGAGAAGACGGTGTTGCGCGCCGGGTCGGCGTTGAAGACCGTGGCGGCGTTGTTCCGCATGGTGAACGACCAGTCCTGGCCCCAGTTCGGGGCGTCCACCATGATGGTGTGGGCGATCCCGCCGGCGCGCAGTCGCTTGATCGCGTTCGCGGTGTCCGTGGTCCAGGAGCCGTAGTTCTGGTTGCCGTACGGCTCGTTGCCGATGTTGACGATGACGTATCTCTCCTGGCCGTTGAGCGCACCGGCGATGCTGAGCCAGTAGTCGACGGCCCGGTCCAGGGTGACCGCGGCGCCCTCCTCGCCGTAGCCGGTGGTGTCGTGCACCTCCAGCACGCAGATCAACCGGTTGGCCTTGCAGAGGGAGATGACGTTGCCGACGTCGGCGGCGCTGTTCCTCGTCCAGCGGTCGCCGCTGGAGAGCACCACCCGGACGGTGTTGGCGCCCAACGCCTTGATGTCGGCGAAGGAGCGGGTCTGCTGGGGGTACCAGGTGTGGGCGTGGTTGACGCCGCGCATGACGAATTCGGCGCCGTTGGCGTCGTAGAGCCGGCCGTTGGCGACCGAGAAACCGGCCGCGGCGTGGGCCGGCTGAACGAAGGTGAAGACGGCGGCGAGGACGGTGAGCAGGGCGACGCCGGCGACGGTGAGTCGCTTTTCCATGGCTTTCCTCGGGAAGGGTCGACCCCGTTGCCCTTGGCGGGGTGGCGGTTGGGTGGTGACGGTGGCGCACGGCTGCAGCCCGACAGCCGTCGCCCGGTACTCCCTGACAGCGCGGACATCAGCGTAGGCCGATGCGCTTCGGATAGCAACCGGTTAAGTTGGCAGCCCGCTCGACGGCGTCGGCCAATGGTGACGGCTCTCCACATCACGCCACCTGCGAGCGATGAACCGGTTAAGTCTCGCCGTGCAGCCGACCCCGACTTCCGTCCAGGGCGCACCGGCCGGCGTCCGGAGAAACGGACACCGGGGGTTGGCCGGCGTCGACCGGGGTATCCGGTGACGATCCGTCGGGCGGAAGGAGCAACCAGGATGGTCACCGTCGGCTACACCCTGATGTGCGAGCAGGCCGGTCCGAAGCAACTGGTCGACTACGCGGTGCGGGCGGAGGCCGCCGGCTTCGACCAGCTGGTGATGTCCGACCACTACTACCCGTGGCTCGACACCCAGGGCCACTCCCCCTACGCCTGGTCGGTGCTCGGCGCGGTCGCCCACGCCACCCAGCGGGCCGAGCTGATGTCCTTCGTGACCTGCCCGATCCTCCGCTACCACCCGGCCGTGGTGGCGCAGAAGGCCAGCACCGTCGGGGCGCTCTCCGACGGCCGGTTCACCCTCGGCCTCGGCGCCGGGGAGAACCTCAACGAGCACGTGGTCGGCGGCTGGCCGCACGTGCAGCAGCGGCACGAGATGTTCGAGGAGGCGCTCCAGATCATCCGGCCGCTGCTCAACGGCGAGACCCTGACCTTCTCCGGCAACCACTTCGACGTGCCCGAGGCGTACCTGTGGGACCGGCCCGACCGGCCCGTCCCGATGGCCGTCGCGGCCTCCGGGCCGTCGTCGGCCGCGCTCGCCGCCGAGTACGCCGACGGCCTGGTCGCCACCGAGCCGGACCCCCGGATCATCCAGCTCTACGACGACGCGGGCGGCGTCGGCCAGCCCCGCTTCGGCCAGGTCGCGATCTGCTACGGCCCGGACGAGGCCGAGTGCCGCAAGATCGTGCACGACCAGTTCCGCTGGTTCGGCATGGGTTGGAAGGTCAACGCCGACCTGCCCGGCCCGGAGGCGTTCGCCGCCGCCACCCAGTTCGTCCGCGAGGAGGACGTCGCCCAGGGCATCAGCTGCGGCCCCGATGTGGACCGGCACGTCGAGGCGTTCAAGCAGTTCGTCGACGCCGGCTTCACCCACGTGGCGATCGTGCAGGTGGGCGGCGAGACCCAGCCGATGTTCCTGGACTGGGCGCAGGAGCAGTTGCTACCCCGGCTCCGTGAGCTGTGACCGGCACGCTCACCGCGCCGGGGCGGTTCGGCCCGACCGAGCTGCGCCTGGCGCTCGCCGCGCCCCGACCGGCCGCCGGGCTGACCAGCGAGTGGCGGCTGGTGAACGGGCTGCGTACGCATACCCGGCGCGGCGGCGACCCCACCCGGGACGCCGCCCCGGTGGTGCTGGTGCACGGACTCGCCGTCTCGCACCGCTACCTCACCCCGCTGGCCGTCGCGCTGGCCCCGACCCATCCGGTGTACGTGCCCGACCTGCCCGGCTTCGGCCTCAGTGAGCACCCCGACCGGGCCTACGACGTACGGGAGCACGCCGCGCACCTGGCCGCCTGGCTGGCCGCGTACCGGCTGCCGCCGGTCTGCCTGCTCGGCCACTCGTTCGGCGCCGAGGTGGCCGCCGCGCTCGCCGCCCACCACCCCGAGGCGGTACGCGCCCTGGTGCTGGCCGGGCCGACCAGCGACCCGGCGGCCCGCACCCGCCGCGGACAGTTCGGCCGCTGGCTGGTCGACACCCTGCGGGAGGCGCCGTTGCAGGCGCCGATCCTGGCCCGGGACGTCGCCGACGCCCGCCCCTGGCGGGTCTACGCCACGCTGTCGCACTCGGTGCGCAACGCCATCGAGGCCGACCTCGTCCGGGTGGCCGCGCCCACCCTGGTGCTCACCGGCGACCGGGACCCGGTCGTCCCCCGATCGTGGCGGGACCGGGCCGCCCAGCTCGTCCCGCACGCCCGGACGGCCACCGTGCCGGGCGCCGCGCACAACGTCGTCACCACCGCCCCGGAGCAGGTGGCCGGCGCGATCCGCACCCTGCTCGCCCCAACCCTGACGAGGTGAACCATGCGCATCGGCAACACGGAGATCCGTCCGCTCGGCGGGGGGCTCGGCTGCCTCCTGATGATCCTCTTCTCGGTGCTCGCCTCGGTCGTGCTGACCGTCCTGCTCAACCTGGTCCTCTGAGCTGACTTCCACGCCGCCCTCGCCCGCGGCGGGCCGGTCCTGTCCCGGGACCACGCCGCCGGTGGGACGGCGGCGCGTCAGGCCGGGTCCAGGGCCAGTTCGGCGACGACCGGATAGTGGTCGGAGGCGTACTCGGTCTCCCCGCCGCGCAGCACCCGGCAGTCCCGCACCCGGGCGGCCAACGGGGGCGTGGCGAAGAGGTAGTCCAACCGCATGCCGGAGAACTCCGCCCCGCCGCCGTGCCGGGTCGGCGCCGTCAGGCCCGCCTCGGCGACACCGGGCCGGGCACCGAGGTCGACCAGGCCGGCGGCGAGCAGCCGGGCCACCGCCCGGGTCTCCACGGTGTGCCCGTCGCGGCGCAGGTGCCGCCGCCGGTACGCCGCCGGCAGCCGGGCCACCCGCTCGGCGTGGTCGTCGCCCGGGTCGAGGGTGTTCAGGTCGCCGGCGAGCAGCGCCAGCTCGCCCGGCGCCCGGCGAACCGCCGCGGCCAGCCAACCGGCCTCCACCCGCCGCCGCAACCCCGAGTACGGGTCGAGGTGCGCGCTGAGCACCGTCGCCGGGCCGGCGTCGGTGGCCAGCACCACCCGCTGGGCGGCGTGGTGGAAGGGGCGGCGCAGCGGGGCCGCGGCCACGTCCCGCCACGGCGGCCGGACCAGCACCGCCACCGGCTGGCCGAAAAAGGACCGGGCCAGGTGGGGACGCATCCCCACCCGGCCCGCGAAGTCGGCCAGCACCCCGCCGGCGTCGAAGCCACGCAGCTCCTGCACCGCCAGCACGTCCGGACGCTGCCCGGTGACCACCCGGACCACCCGGTCCAGCCGGCCCGGACCGTCGCGGTCCCGGCCGCCGGTCCGGATGTTCCAGGTCATCACCCGCAGCACGTCAGTCCACCCGGGCGGCCTTGGCCAGCTCGTCGTCCAGCTCGTGGAGCTGCTCCGACTCGATGGCCGGCACGTTGCCCTCCGCGACGTCGGCGTTGGGGCGGACCACCCAGTAGAGCAACCCGATCCAGAGCGCGCTCAGCAGGATCGCGCCCATGAAGTCCGTCGGATGGTGCATGCCCCGGTACATCCGGGAGATCGCCACGCCGACCGGCATGATCACCGCCAGGGCCACGAAGAGCCAGCGCCACCACCGGTCGGTGCGCGGCAGGACGACCAGCGTGATCGCCGCCCAGACGCAGATGGTGGCGGCGATGTGGCCGGACGGGAAGGAGGAGGTCGGCATCGGCCCGTCGAGGTTGCCCACCGGCGGACGCGGGCGGTCCACCGCCGCGGCGGTGGCCAGGAAGAGGCTCAGCTCGCCGAACATGGCCAGCGCCACGAAGAGCACCGGACGCCAGCGACGCCAGATCGCCAGCACCAGCGGGCAGAAGACCAGCGAGATGAGCAGGATGGCGTGGGTGTCGCCGGCCTTGCTCCACCAGTAGCTGACGTCGTCCCGGCCCGGGGTGCGGTGCTCGGCGAACCACCGCGGCACGTCGGTGTCGAGGGTCGCGAAGAAGGTCCCGCCGGCGTGGTAGCTGACGAAGATGCCGAAGCCGTAGAGCGCGCCGAGGATCAGCACCCAGCCGACCAGCAGCTCGAAGACCGCGGCCCGGGGGTGCGGCAGCAGGTGCGCCTCGTCGGGCGCCGGTGCCACCTCGTGCGCGGCCTCCGGCTCCAGCCCCTCGGTCAGCGTCGGCAGCCGCCGGCCGCGCTCCAGCCGCCACAGCCGGAAGGCGTACGCGGTGACGCCGAGCCAGGCGGCGCCGAGCAGCCAGGCCCCCAGCACGTCGGAGACGAAGTGCACGCCGAGCGCGATCCGGGTCAGGCCGATCAGGAACACGACGGTGGCGACCAGGGCGATGGCGGGCCTGCGCCAGCGCGGCGCCATGGCCGGCAGGAAGACCAGCAGCAGCGCGCCGTACGCGACGAAGGAGCCCAGCGCGTGCCCGCTGGGGAAGCTGTTCCCCGAGTAGGCGCCGATCGGCACCTCCACCTCGGGGCGGAGCCGGTCGACCAGCGTCTTCAGCGCCGGGTCGAGGATCAGCGCGCCGACGCCGGTGACGATCAGGAAGACCGCCAGCCGGCTCTGGCGGCGGATCAGCAGGCCGATCACGGCCACCGAGACCAGCCAGATGATCACCGCCCGGCCGCCGAGGTCGGTCAGCGCGGTCAGCACGGTCACCAGCGGCCCGTGCGGCGCGACCAGGTCGTTGAGCCCGGCGGCCACGCCGTGGTCGACGTCGTAGAGCGGAGACCACCGGACCCGGACCAGGACCAGCAGCAGACCGAAGCCGACGCCGGTGCAGAGCACGAGCGCCAGGCCGGCCAGCGTCCGTTCGGTGAAATGACCCAGGGGTCGTGCCAAGACGTCCTTCACCGCGCTCACGGCAGCCTCCCTATCTCCTGGCGACGCGCAGTACCCGATCGGCGCTTCGCGTACACCCGCAGGGCGGCGGGGCGGGTCAGAGCGAGGTCATCTCCCCGGTGTCC
Organism: Micromonospora sp. LZ37; assembly: GCF_059359015.1. Classification (NCBI taxonomy): domain Bacteria; kingdom Bacillati; phylum Actinomycetota; class Actinomycetes; order Micromonosporales; family Micromonosporaceae; genus Micromonospora; species Micromonospora sp. LZ37. The sequence continues at coordinate 114,378 of NZ_JCADBL010000008.1, forward strand.
AGCAGCGGCTCCCGCTCGGTCTCCGGCTCCCACAGGTCCGGCTGGGCCGGCTCGTGCACGCCGATCCGCATCGCCTCCAGCTGGGCGGCGAAGGAGAGCCCGCCGAAGAGCGCCATGCCGGTGAGGTTGGCCCAGAGCAGCAGGGCCATCATCCCGGTGAGTGCGCCGTAGGTCTGCCCGAACCCGTCGCTGAACCGCACGTACGCGGCCAGCAGCAGGCTGGCCAGCCACCAGAGCGCGGTGGCGATGCCGCCGCCGAAGAAGAGCCAGGACAGCCCGGGCTGGTTGCGCCGGGGCGCGCGCCGGAAGATCACCGAGACGGCGACCACGGTCAGCGCGAGGCTCAGCGGCCACCGCACCACGTCCCAGACGCCGCCGGCGACATCACCCCACTCGTAGTGCCGTTGCACCGACTCGCCGATCGCCCCGCCGCCGACCAGGATCAGGAACCCGGTCAGCGCCGGCACGCCGGCGGTGACCGCGAGGACGGCGGCCCGGACGTACTTGGCCAGGGCCGGGCGGTCCCGCTCCACGCCGTAGATCCGGTTCGCGCCCCGTTCGATCTGCGCCATGGTGGTGGTCAGCGCGACCAGGCCGGTGAGCAGACCGAGGGTCAGCGCCAGCTCGCCCGCGTCCTCGGTGCGCTCGCCGTCGCCGAGGAGTTCCCGGACCACCTGCTCGCTCTGGCCCGGGGTGAGCGCCAGCACGGTGTCGGCGACCACCTGGCCGCCCTCCTCCACGCCCAGCTCGGTGATCAGACCGGTCAGCGCGATCATGAACGGGACCACGGCGAGGCAGAGCTGCAACGCGAAGGCCCGGGAGTGGCTGAATCCGTCGCCGTAGCGGAACCGGATGAAGGCGTCCCGCAGCAGCGACCAGCCGCCCTGGCGGCGCAGGGTGTGCCAGGCGTCGTCGGCGGAGAGCTCGTCGGAGGACATCAGCCGGGTCTCCGGCACGAGCCTGGTGCTACTCACGGCGCGCCTCCTCGATCAACTCCTCGCCGCGCTCCGCCGCCGCGTCGGCGTCCATCGCCAGGTCGGGGTGGCGCTCCGGCCGCGGCACGCAGAGCCAGAGCGCCTCGGGCCGGACCTCGACAGTCAGCGTCCGCCCGGGCTCGATCAGGTCGCCGTCGAGCTGGCGGGGCTGCGCCCGGTTGCTGGTGATCTCGACCCGGCGGCCCCGGAGGACCTCCATCCGCGGCACGCTGCCACGCCGGCGGATCAGCGCCCAACTGAGGGCCAGCCAGTGCCGCAGCGTACGGGGGGTGAGCACGGCCACGTCGAGCCAGCCGTCGTCCGGCTCGGCGTCGGTGAGCAGACGGACGCCGCCCTGGAGCCGGCCCACGTTGGCGACCAGCACCGAGCGGGCCCGGCGGCGCAGCGGCGGCCGGTCGTCGATCCGGATCGAGACCCGCATCGGCCGGTCCCGCAGGTGCTTCGCGGCTCCCATGACGTACGCCGGCCAGCCGATCCGCGCCTTGGTGGTCTCGGAGGTGTCCTGGAGCATCTGGGCGTCGAAGCCCATCCCGGCCATCACCGCGAAGTACCGGTCGTCGACCGCACCGACGTCGAGCCGGCGCAGCCCACGCTCGACGGCGACCTCCAGCCCGGCGGCCAGGTCGGTGGAGAGGCCGAGGTTGGCGGCGAGCAGGTTGCCGGTGCCCTGGGGCAGCACGGCCAGGGCGGCGTCGGTGCCGACCAGCCCGCTGACGCAGGCCATCACCGTGCCGTCGCCGCCGCAGGCGAAGACCACCTGCGCGCCGGCCCGCACGGCCGCCTCGGTCTGGCCCCGGCCCGGGTCGGCGACGGTGGTCTCGTACCACGTCGGCTCGGGCCAGCCGGCCGCGCCGAGGGCGTCGTTCACCGTACGCCGGAAATCATCGAGATCGGTCACCTTGGCGGGGTTGACCACCACCGCCGAGCGCGGTGCGACATCGTCAGCGGTCACCGGGCGCCTGTCCTGTCCACCATCCACGGCGCAAGTGTGCAGCAACACCGGTCGGTCAGCGAGCCCACGCGGCCCGACGTCGCGTGTGCCGCAAACAGGTTTCAGCGGCGCCGCCACCGATCGACCCGTTCGCCCCGGGCCGCCCGATCCGCGATGTCGGTCACCCGGCGGACCCGGCCGACCCGCAGGTCACCGCCGCGTCCCCGCCGGGCCGGGGCCGGCCGGTCGCCGCCTCGCAGGTGACCGAACCGGACCCCGGGGGCCGCTCGTGGTGCGACTCCGGCCGGTCCGCCACTGCGCCGCGGCGTGGAACCGCTCGCCGTCGTCGCCGGACAGCGGTCAGGCCGCCGTCCGCGCCGCGACCTCGACGCGGCGGCGCAGGTCGTCCAGGTCGACCCCCGCCTCGGCGAGCACCAGCGCGCCGAGTCCGCCGCCCTCGCGCAGCAGCCCGAGCAGGATGTGCTCGGTGCCGATGTGGCGGTGGCGCAGCCGCAGCGCCTCGCGCAGGGACAGCTCCAGCGCCTTCTTCGAGCGGGGCGAGAAGAGGCCCTCGACGTACCGTTTCAGGCCCCAGCGTCGGCGGGGCGCCGGCGCCGCCGCCCGCAGCGCGTCCGGGCCGAACGACTCCTCGATCCGGGCCACGATCGCGGCCAGGTCGATGCCGATCTCCCGCAGCGCGGCGGCGTCCGCCGCGCCGAGGCCGGCGCCGTCGTCGGCGGTGTGCCGGGCGACGCGGGCGCGTAGGTCGCCGACGCTCACGCCGGCGTCGGTGAGCACCCGGGCGGCCAGCGCGTCGGGGTCGGCGAGCAGGGCCAGCAACAGGTGCTCGGTGCCGACCGGGCGCTGCCCCTCGGCCCGGGCCTCCTCGATCGCCCGTCTGACGACCGTGCGGGCCCGGTCGGTGAACCGTTCGAACATCACGCCTCCCAGTTGCCGCGGACCGCCGGTCGCCCGGCGTGCTTCTTGTGGACCGCCTGCCGGCTCACCTCGAGCGCGTCGGCGATCTCCTGCCAGGACCAGCCCTGCCGTCGGGCGTTGTCCACCTGGACCACCTCCAGCCGTTCGAGGAGCCGGCGCAGGGCGAGCACCGCCCGCAGCCCGATCTTCGGATCGGTGCTGCCGGCTGCCGCCGCGAGTTCCGTCGCCTGACTCATGCTGTCAACGTACGTTGACAGCGCCACGTTGTCAACTCTGGTTGACACATCTCCGGCCGGCTGCGGTGTTAGCGTCGGCCGGTGCGCCGCCGCCCCTCCCCCGACCGCCCCACCGCGCTGCGACACCGGGTCGGCGCGGTCGAGCTGGAGATCGCCGCCGGCAGCGTGGTCGGTCACCGCTATCCGGCGAACTTCGACGTGCTGCACGTGGACCCGGCGCTGCCGTTCGTCGCGGTCGCCGACGGGATGGGCGCCGGGCAGGGCAGCCGGGTCGCCGGCAGCACGGCGATCACCACCCTGGTCGAGGGAGTCCACGCCAGCTGGCCGGGGACGGGGCCACGGCAGCTGCGGGCCGCCGTCGCCGAGACCCAGTCCCGGGTACGCGCCGCCGGCGCGCGACTGGCCGAGCTGACCGGCTGCACACTGACCGCGCTGCTCGCCGAGCCCGACGGCGAGCAGGCCTGGGTCGTCCAGCTCGGCGACTCCCGCGCCTACCGGCTGCGCGACGGCCTCCTGGAGCTGACGACCGTCGACCACACGGCCGCCTGGCTGGGCCTGCTGCACGGCTGGTACGCGGCGGACTCCCCCGAGGCGGCCCGGGCCCGCTACCAGCTGCTGCGCTACGTGGGCCACCCCGACGCGCCCACCGCCGACCTGCTCGCCGTCCCGCTGCGCCCCGGTGACACCTGGCTGCTCTGCACCGACGGGGTCAGCGACCAGCTCGACTACCACCCGCTGCGCGAACACCTGGCCGGTCCGGACCCGACCCGGGCGGTCCGCGACCTGCTCGCCGCCACCCTCGCCGCGGGCGGCGACGACAACGCCACCGCCGTGGTGCTCCGGGTCCACCCGGCCCCCCACTGAGGCCCCCAGGCCACCCACACCGGCCCACTTCCCCCCGGGCCACGCCGCCACCGCCACCCGTCACGCGCCCAGCAACGCCGGACGACTGCGCGAGTGGAACGCCATTGCTGTCAAACGCCCGCCATGGCGTACCTGAGGTTCCGCTCGTGGGTTCGGGCCGGCCGCCAGCGCGCATGCCCCTTGCAGGGCGCTTGTGACGAGCTGACGTTCTGTGCAATTATTGTCAGCGTGTCGAGTGAACGGTTGGACGTGATCCTGGCTGCCGCCTACGAGTGCTTCACCCGGCACGGGGTGCGGCGGACCACGATGGACGACATCGCGGCGGCGGCCGGCATCTCCCGTCCCGCCGTCTACCAGTACGTCCGCAACAAGGACGACGCCTACCGGCGGCTCGCCGAGCGGCTCTTCGCCGACTCGCTGGCCCAGGCCCGGGCCGCCGCCGCCGACCCGGCGTCAACGACCGGGGAGCGGCTGTGCGGCGTGCTCGGCGCCAAGCTCGAACTGACCCTGAAGCTGCACCGGGACAGCCGGCACGCCGCCGAACTGCTCGACGCCAGCACCAGGCTCACCGGGGACCTCGTCGAGGCGTACACCCGGGAGTTGACCGACGTGGTGGCCGGCGCGCTCGCCGACGCGGCCGGGCCCCGGGCCCGCTCCGTCGCCGAGGTGCTGGTCGCGCTCACCCGCGGCCTCGAGGCCGACCTCACCGACCCCGACCTGCCCCGGCAACGGCTGCGCGACGGCGTCGCGCTGGTCGTCGCCGGGCTGTCCCAGCCTGGAGCCCCGTCATGACCACCGTCCTGATCACCGGCACCTCCTCCGGCATCGGCCGCGCCACCGTGCGGCAGCTCGCCCGCCGGCCGGAGCTCACCGTCTACGCCACCGCCCGCAAGGTCGAGGCCATCGCCGACCTGGCCGACACCGGCACCCGGCTGCTCCCCCTCGACGTCACCGACGAGGCGTCCATGCGCGCCGCGGTCGCCGCGGTCGAAGCCGAGCACGGCCAGGTCGACGTGCTGGTCAACAACGCCGGGTACGGCGAGTACGGCCCGATCGAGCAGGCCCCGATGGATCGGGTGCGGGCCCAGTTCGAGACGAACGTCTTCGGGCTCAGCCGCCTCACCCAGCTCGTGCTGCCCGGCATGCGCCGGGCCGGTCGGGGCCGGATCGTCAACGTCAGCTCGATGGGGGGCCGGCTGGTCTTCCCCGGCGGCGGCTACTACCACGCCAGCAAGTACGCGGTCGAGGCGATCTCCGACGCGCTGCGCCAGGAGGTGCGGCCGTTCGGCATCGACGTGGCGATCGTCGAGCCGGGACTGATCCGCACCGGGTTCGGCGCGGTGGCCGCCGAGTCGCTCGGCGCGGGTGCGGAGCAGGACGGGCCGTACCGGAAGATGGTCGCCTCGGTCGACGCGGCGATGGCCAGGTCGTACTCGAACCGGCTGCTCACCGCGACGCCGGAGGCGGTGGCCCGGGTGATCGAGCGGGCGGTCACCGCCGGCCGGCCCCGCACCCGCTACCTGGTCACCGCCGCCGCCTGGACGATGGTGCACACCCGCCGGTTGCTCGGCGCGCGGGTCTTCGACGCGGTGGCCCGGGTCCAGTTCCGCTGAGGCGTCCGGCACCCCGCCGCCCCGACACGCCGGCGTCGGTCCGGGCCTGCCCGAGTGCGCCGATCCCGGCCCGGCGGGGCGGTGGCGCGACTAGCGTCGGTGGGGTCGGCGTGGCCGTACGGTACGGGGCGCCCGGGAGGTGAGCCGGATGACCGGATCCGCCGGTACGCCGGTCGTGGCCGGCATCAGCCCGTCGCCGCAGGCCATGGAGGTCGTCCGGCTGGCCGCCCGGGAGGCCGCCGCGCACGGCCGGGACCTGGTGCTGCTGCACGCCTTCAACTGGCAGGCGGCGTTCGAGGAGCCCTCGGTATCCCGGCCCCGCGACCAGGCCGAGGGGCTCATCGACCGGGCCGCCGAGGTCGCCCACGAGGTCGAACCGACGGTGACGGTCAGCGGCGAGATCGTCGAGGGCGCTCCGGTCACCGCGTTGATCCGCCGCTCCGACACGGCGTTCCTGCTGGCGATCGGCGACGGCGGGATGGCCGGCTGCGGGGACTGCGTGCCGGCCGACGCGACCGGCGTGCAGCTCGCCGCCCGGGCCGGCTGCCCGGTGCTGGTGGTCCGCCCCGAGCCGGCCGTCTCCGGGCCGGTGCTGGTCGGGGTGGACGGGTCGACGAGTTCGCGGACCGCGCTGGACTTCGCCTTCGACTGCGCCGCCGGCCGGGAGGCCCGGCTGCTCGCGGTGCGGGTGCTCGAGCCGGGACGCGCCGACGACGGCGACGACGTGCTCCTCGAGGCGGTGGCCCGGGCCGGCCGGCACCATCCCACGGTCGCAACGGAGTGCCACACCGTACGTGGCGAACCCGGCGATGTCCTGGTCGAGCAGTCGCGGTCGGCGCAGCTGGCGCTGGTCGGCGCCCGGGGCGACGAACCGTGGCGCGGCATGCTGGGCGCGGTGAGCCAGTCCCTGCTGTACCACGCGCCGTCGCCGGTCATCATCGTCCGCGGCCTGGCCGACACGCCGCCGGACGGGTCATGACGCCCTGCGGTCGCGGGACCAACGGCCCTGATCGCCGCGCGCCGGGCCGGGCGACGCTGGACAGGCCCCGGGGCGGATGTCCGCTTCCGGAATGCAGAAGTCCCCGACGTGCGAGAGGCTGACGCAGCATGGAGACCGCTCTCGACCCGCACAGCGCACTGACCGACGACGAGCTGCGCCGGCTGGACGCCTACTGGCGGGCGGCGAACTACCTCACCGTCGGGCAGATCTACCTGCTGGACAACCCGCTGCTGCGCGAACCGCTGACGCCCGAGCACGTCAAGCCCCGACTGCTCGGCCACTGGGGCACCAGCCCCGGGCTGAACCTGCTCTACGCGCACCTCAACCGGATCATCGTCGCCCGTGACCTGTCGGCGATGTTCATCACCGGCCCCGGCCACGGCGGCCCGGCCCTGGTGGCCAACACCTGGCTGGAGGGCACCTACAGCGAGCTGTACCACGGGGTCGGCCGTGACGAGGCGGGCCTGGCGAAGCTGTTCCGCCAGTTCTCCTTCCCCGGCGGCATCCCGAGCCATGTGGCACCGGAGGTGCCGGGTTCGATCCACGAGGGCGGCGAGCTGGGGTACGCGCTGAGCCACGCCTACGGCGCGGCGTTCGACAACCCCGACCTGCTGGTCGCCTGCGTCATCGGTGACGGCGAGGCCGAGACGGGCCCGCTGGCCGGCAGTTGGCTCTCCAACGTCTTCCTCAACCCGGCCCGCGACGGGGCGGTGCTGCCGATCCTGCACCTCAACGGCTACAAGATCGCCAACCCGACGGTGCTGGACCGGATCCCCGGCGAGGACCTGCTCGACATGATGCGCGGCTTCGGCCACCAGCCGTACGTCGTCGAGGGCGACGACCCGACGAAGGTGCACCAGCTCCTCGCGGCCACCCTGGACCGGGCGTGCGACGAGATCGCCGCCATCCAGCGCCGGGCCCGCTCCGGCGGCACCGTCGAACGCCCCCGCTGGCCCATGATCATCCTGCGTACGCCGAAGGGCTGGACCGGCCCGCGCGACGTCGACGGCGAGCAGGTCGAGGGCACCTACCGCGCCCACCAGGTGCCGATCGACGCGGTGCGCAAGAACCCGGAGCACCTGGCCGAGCTGGAGCGTTGGCTGCGCAGCTACCGACCGGAGGAGCTCTTCGACGCCACCGGCGCCCCGGTCGCCGAACTGGCCGCCCTGCCCCCGAAGGGTGACCGGCGGATGAGCGCCAACCCGGTCACCAACGGCGGCATGATGCTGCGCGAGCTGAACCTGCCCGACTTCCGCGAGTACGCGGTCGACGTGCAGCGGCACGGCGAGACCATCGCCGGCGCCACCGGCGCGCTGGGCCCCTGGGTACGCGACGTGATCACCGCCAACCCGGAGACGTTCCGCCTCTTCGGCCCGGACGAGATCGCCTCGAACCGCCTCGGCGCGGCGTTCGAGGTCACCGACCGGGCCTGGGTCGCCGGCACGGTGCCCGACGACGACCACCTCTCCCCCGACGGGCGGGTGATGGAGGTCCTCTCCGAGCACCTCTGCCAGGGCTGGCTGGAGGGCTACCTGCTCACCGGCCGGCACGGCATCTTCACCAGCTACGAGGCGTTCATCCACATCGTCGACTCGATGGTCAACCAGCACGCCAAGTGGTTGAAGGTGACCCGGGGCATCACCTGGCGGCAGCCGTTGGCCTCGCTGAACTACCTGCTCTCCAGCCACGTGTGGCGGCAGGACCACAACGGCTTCTCGCACCAGGACCCGGGCTTCATCGACCACGTGATGAACAAGAAGGCCGAGGTGGTCCGGGTCTACCTGCCGCCGGACGCCAACACCCTGCTCTCCACCATGGACCACTGCCTGCGCAGCCAGCACTACATCAACGTGGTGGTCGCCGGCAAGCAGCCGGCGCCGAACTGGCTGTCCATGGAGGAGGCGATCCAGCACTGCCGCCGCGGCCTCGGCATCTGGGCCTGGGCCAGCAACGACGAGGGCGCCGAGCCCGACGTGGTGCTCGCCTGCGCCGGGGACGTGCCGACGATGGAGACGCTGGCCGCCGCGGACCTGCTGCACCGGCACCTGCCCGAGCTGAAGGTGCGGGTGGTCAACGTCGTGGACCTGATGCGGCTCCAGCCCGCCTCGGAACACCCGCACGGGCTGTCGGACAAGGAGTTCGACACCATCTTCACCAAGGACAAGCAGATCATCTTCGCCTACCACGGCTACCCGTGGCTGATCCACCGCCTGACCTACCGGCGCACCAACCACGAGAACCTGCACGTGCGCGGATACAAGGAGGAGGGCACCACCACCACGCCGTTCGACATGGTGATGCTCAACGACCTGGACCGTTTCCACCTGGTGATCGACGTCATCGACCGGGTGCCCGGGCTCGCCTCGCGCGCCGCCCACCTGCGTCAGGACATGGTCGACGCCCGCCAGTCGTGTCGGGATTACACCCGCCGGTTCGGTGAGGACGACCCGCGGGTCGCCGAGTGGCGGTGGATCCGGGAGACCGACCCCGGGCTGCGGGCCGGACAGTGACCTCGACGGAGATCCTGGTCGGCTACGACGGCTCCACCGACGCCACCGTCGCCCTGGACTGGGCGCTCGACGAGGCGGAACGCAGCGCCCGGCCGGTCCACCTGGCGTACGTCTTCGAGTGGCTGAGCGTGGCCGGCTGGATCGGGCCGGGACCGGCCCCGGGTGTCTGGCCGGACGAGACCGCCCGCCGGCAGGTCGAGGATCTGGTCCGCAAGACGGCCGCCGACGCCGCCGCGGCCCGCCCCACGGTCACCGTGCACGGCGAGGTCCACGACGGCCCGCCCGCGCTGGTGCTCCAGGAACGCTCCGCGCGGGCGGGGCTGCTGGTGCTCGGCAGCCGCGGCCACGGCGGCTTCACCGGGCTGCTGACCGGCTCGACGGTGCTGGCGGTGACCGCGCACGCGCACTGCCCGGTGGTGGTCGTCCGGGAGACCGGCGCCGGCGCGGTGGGCCCGGTGGTGGTCGGCGTCGACGATTCCGAGCCCGCCGAGGTGGCGCTCCGCTTCGCCGTGGAGCACGCCGCCCGGCGGGAGGCGCCGCTGCGGGTCGTCCGGGTCTCCGAGCCGCCCGGTCGGGCCCCGGATCACGACGTCGAGGCGGCGGCCGCGCGGGAGCGGGCCGCCGTGCACGACGCCGTGACGCGGTGCCTGCAGGTCTTCCCCGACGTGGCGGTCACCGTCGACGTCACGCCCGGCAACCCGGCGGCCGTCCTGGTCGAGGCGAGCCGGGACGCGCAGCTGGCGGTGGTGGGCAGCCGTGGCCGGGGCGGGCTGCGCGGGATGCTGCTCGGCTCGGTCAGCCAGCAGCTCCTCCAGCACGCGCACTGCCCGGTGGCGGTCGCCCGGGAACTCTGACCGCGGCGACCCCCGCTGGCCGCCGCGCTCCGGGTCCACACCGCTCCGCCCGTACGCCGGGTCGTCGCCCGCATCGGGGCCGGACGGGGCGATCCCGAGGAACCGGGCGGGCCGGAAGGCCCGCACGACGGGACCTGAGTCCCGTGCGGACCGTCGGGCGGTGACGCAGGATGGAGCGGTAGGCCCCGCACCGCGCGACGTCGGGGCGGGCACGACGGGGACACGGAAAGGTCCTGACGATGAGCCACGAGACGCCGGCCGCTGACCGGCCGCTGACCACCGCGCTCGCGGAGGCGGCCGCCACCGCCGGACACGCCCCCTCGGTGCACAACACGCAGCCGTGGCGCTGGCGGGTCCTGCCGGACGCCCTGGAGCTGTGGGTGGTCCGGGACCGCCAGCTGGCCGCCACCGACCCGGAGGGACGCCTCTCGACGCTCAGCTGCGGGACGGCGCTGCACCACGCCCGGCTGGCGCTCGCCGCCGAGGGGTGGACGGCGGTGGTGGAGCGGCTGCCCGACCCGGCGCAGCCGGACCTGCTCGCCCGGCTGACCGGTCTGGACCGGTCGGGAGCCGACCCCGACGCGATGCGCATGGTGCAGTGCATGCAGGTCCGGCACACCGACCGCCGACCGGTCAGCGACGAGCCGGTGCCCACCAGCGCGGTCGGTGACATCGCCCGGGCGGTGAGCGCCGAGGGCGTCCGGTTGCAGATCCTCGACGGCGACCAGGTGCTGGAGCTCGCCGCGGCGGCGTCGCACGCCGACACCGTCGAGGCGGAGGACCCGCAGGTGCGCGAGGAGCTGCGGTACTGGACCAGCCGGGCCGGCACCGGCACCGGCCTCCCGCCGGAGGTGCTGCCGGAGCAGCAGCCGCAGACCACGGTCCCGGGGCGGGACTTCGGGCCCGTCGGCGAGCTGCCGATCGGCCCCGGCCACGACAAGGCCGCCGTGTACGCGCTGCTCTTCGGCGACGAGGACGAGCCGGACAGCTGGCTGCGGGCCGGCGAGGCGCTCTCCGCGGCCTGGCTCACCGCCACCCGGCTCGGGGTGTCCATGATGCCGCTGTCCGGGGTGGTGGAGGTGCCCGGCACCCGGCAGACCCTGCGTCAGCTGCTTCGTGGCCTCGGCTTCCCGTACCTCGTGCTGCGCCTGGGGATCGCGGACCCGGCACACGCCGGCCCGCCGCACACGCCGCGGCTGCCGGTGCAACAGGTGGTCGACACCGCGGCGGTACGCGACCAGCGCTCGTGACGGCCTCCTCCCGGACGGCCACCGGGCGATAGCATCCCCCGGTGGCCAGTGCACCGAAGCCCCGCGCCGAGCACCCCACTCCCTCGCTGGGGCTGAGCCCGCTGTCCCGGGTCCGCCTCGACGAGCTGCTCCAGGAGATGCTGGACCGGGTCGGCGAGGTGATGACCAGCCGGGAGCGGCTGCGCGCCCTGCTCGACGCCGTCGTCGGCATCGGCTCCGACCTCGACCTGCGCAGCACCCTGCAACGGATCGTGCGGTCCGCCTGCGAGCTGGTCGGCGCCCGCTACGGCGCGCTCGGCGTGATCGGGCCGGACCGGCTGCTGCACGACTTCATCGTCCACGGCATCGACCCGGAGCTGCACGCCGCGATCGGGGACCTGCCGCACGGGCGGGGCGTGCTCGGCCTGCTCATCGACGAGCCGCGCCCGGTGCGGATGCCCGACATCACCCAGCATCCCGAGTCGTACGGCTTCCCGCCGCACCACCCGCCGATGCACAGCTTCCTCGGCGTGCCGGTGCGCATCCGCGACCAGGTCTTCGGCAACCTGTACCTGGCCGAGAAGCAGGGCGCGCCGGAGTTCAGCGAGGACGACGAGGAGATCGTGGTCGCCCTCGCCGCGGCGGCCGGCGTGGCCATCGAGAACGCCCGGCTCTACGCGCTGGCCCACCGGCGGGAGCGCTGGCTCGCCGCCACCGCCGAGATCACCTCGGTGCTGCTCGGTGAGGTACGCCGCACCGACGCGCTGACCCTGGTCGCCCGCCGGGCCCGGGAGGTCGCCGAGGCGGAGCTGGCCCTGGTGCTGCTCTACGACTCCGACGCCGGCCAGTTCACCGTCGAGGTGGTCGACTCGGCCGACGGGGCCGCCCGGGAGCTGGTCGCGGCGGTGCTGCCGGCCGGCGAGACCAGCTTCGCCGGCTCCGTCACCGAACACCGGCACGAACTGGTGGCGAACCTCGCCGAGGCCGCGCCGTGGCCGGTGCCGGTGGTCGCCGGACCCGCGGTGGTCTCCCCCCTCGCCGCGGCGGACACCCTGCACGGCGTGCTGGTCATCGCCCACCGGCCGGGCGCCGGCCGGGCCACCGACGACGACGTGACCCTGCTCGGCAGCTTCGCCGGCCAGGCGGCGCTGGCCATGGAGCGCGCCCGCGGCCAGGAGGAACGCGAACTGCTGGTGGTCCTGGAGGACCGCGAACGGATCGCCCGCGACCTGCACGACGTGGTGATCCAGCGGCTCTTCGCCACCGGTTTGCAACTGCAGAGCGCCGCCCCGATGGCCGCCCGGCCCGAGGTCGCCAAGCGCATCAACGCGGCCGTCGACGACCTGGACGCCACCATCCGGGACATCCGCCGCACCATCTTCGAGCTGCGCACCCCGATGAGCGCGGCGCTGCGCACCGAGATCCGCGAGGCCGTCGACCTGGCCGCCGAATCCCTCGGCTTCCGTCCCGTCCTGGAGCTGGACGGGCCGATCGACAGCGCCGTGCCCGACCCCGTCCGACCGGACCTCACCGCCGTGCTCCGCGAGGCGCTCTCCAACACGGTCCGGCACGCCCAGGCGCGCCGGGTCGCCGTCGCCGTCCGCGTCGACGCCCACCAGGTGGCCGTCACCGTCACCGACGACGGCGTGGGCTGCGACCCGGCCGCCGCCCGGGGCGGCCTGGTCAACCTGCGCGAACGCGCCGAGCGGCACGGCGGCGGGTTCGAGGTACGCCGGGTGGAGCCGCACGGCACCGAGCTGAACTGGTGCGTCCCACTGCGGGACTGACCGGCGACGTCGGCTGGCCGACGCCGACGCGGCGGACGGTCAGTGCCCCTTGCCGAGCAGCCGGGCGGCGAGCACCGCGGCCTGGGTACGCCGCTCCAGGCCCAGCTTCGCCAGCACGCTGGAGACGTAGTTCTTCACCGTCTTCTCGGCCAGGAACATCTTCCCGGCGATCTCCCGGTTGGTCAGCCCCTCCGCCACGTACTCCAGGATGCGGCGCTCCTGCTCGGTGAGCGTCTTCAACTCGCGGGGCTGCTCGACGCCGCTGCGGATGCGCTCCAGCACGCGGGTGGTGATCGCCGGGTCGAGCAGCGACTGGCCGGCGGCGACCCGGCGCACCGCGTCGACCAGGTCGGTGCCGCGGATCTGCTTGAGCACGTAACCCGACGCACCCGCCATGATCGCGGCGAAGAGCGCCTCGTCGTCCTCGTACGAGGTGAGGATCAGGCCCTTGATCGAGGAGTCCACGGCCCGGATGTCCCGGCACACGTCGATGCCGTTGCCGTCGGGCAGCCGGGCGTCGAGGATCGCCACGTCCGGCCGCAGGGCGGGGATCCGGCGGGCGGCCTCCGGCGCGGAGCCCGACTCACCGACCACTTCGATGTCGCCGCTGCTCTGCAACAGGTCGGCGAGGCCACGACGGACGACCTCGTGGTCGTCGAGGAGGAACACCCGGATCATGCCTCGTTTCTACCCGCCCGGGTCACCACCCGCACGGGCCGAAGGTCCCTACCCTGCCGCCTCGGAGCGGGCAGGGGTGCCCGGGCGGACGGGACGTCCGGCCCTGCCCGCCACCGCTGGCGGTGACGCACGGTGGAGTGGAACCACCGACGGCATGACCTGCCACGGAAGGAGCATGACCATGGAGACCGGCTTCACCGTCGCGCAGCTGCGGGCCGCCGTCGAGGACGCCGTCCGCGCACCCTCCCTGCACAACTGTCAGCCGTGGCGGTTCCGGCTGCGCCACGGCGGGATCGAACTGTCGGTCGACCCGGCGCGGCGGCTGCCCGCCACCGACCCGAGCGGCTGGGCCGCCCGGCTCGCCTGCGGCGCGGCGCTGTTCAACCTGCGCCTTGCGCTGGCGATGGCGGGCACCCCGGCCACGGTGCGGCTGCGGCCGTACCCGGCGGAGCCGGACGTGGTGGCCCGGCTGGTCCCCGACCGGCCACGCCGCGCCACCCCGACCGAGCAGAGCCTGCACGCGGCCGTCCCCCGCCGGTTCAGCAACCGGGCCCCGTTCTGGCCCGACCCGGTGCCCGCGGACGTCCGCTGGCGGCTCGGCGAGGCGGCCCGCGCCGAACAGTGCTGGTTGGAGCTGGTGATCGGCACCAGCGCGGTCAACGCCTTCGCCGAGATCGCCCACAGTGCCCACCGGGTGCTGGAGCGCGACCCCCGCTACCGGGACGAGCGGGCGGAGTGGATGCGCCGGGAGCCCGCCCCCGACGGGGTGCCGGCCGCCGCCGGTGGACCGCGCGGCGAACCGCAGGACCTGCTGCCGTCGCGCGGCTTCGGCGGGCGCGACCGCGCACCCGGTCGGGACTTCGAGCCGGAGCCGCTGGTCGCGGTCCTCGGCGCGGCGGGCAACACCGCCGCCGACCAGGTCCTCGCCGGGCAGGCCCTGCAACGGGTGCTGCTGACCGCGACCGACGCCGGGTTGGGCGTGTCGCTGCTCTCCCAGCCGATCGAGGTGCCGGGCGCCCGCGAGCAGCTGCGCCTGTCGCTGGGCCGGTACGGCACCCCGCAGATGGTGATGCGGATCGGGTACGGCCAGCCCGGGGTGGTCACCCCCCGGCGCGACGTGGACGACGTGCTGGACCTGCCCGTGGTGTCGGCCTGAGCGGTCCCGCCGGCCCGACCGGTTGCGCCGGACGGGCGGCGCGGGGCGCGCGGGGGTCAGGCCGGGTGGAGGGCGCCGAGCAGCACCGCCTCCCGTTCCGGGTCCAGCCCCACCGGCTCCCGCGCCGGACGCCCGGCGCGCGGCGGGACGGCGCCGACCTGCCGCAGCCACCGCCAGGTGCCGGCGACGGTCTCGGCCGCCGGACGGCAGGTCAGCCCCGCCGCGTACGCCTTGTCGACGCCCCGCTCCTGCATCCAGCGGTACTCGTGACCCGGCGGGACCCAGATCGGCAGGTCGTTCCAGGGCACCACCCCGGCCGCCAGGATCGGCTCCGGGTCGGTCCAGCGCAGCCGGGCGTCGGACCCGGTCACCGCGACGGCCGCCGCCAGCAGCTCGCCCATCGTGGCGTGCCCGGTCCGGCTGATCACGTTGAACGCCCCGCCGACGCCCTCGACGCCGCGGTCCAACGTCCACGCCGCCAGGTCCCGCACGTCGACGTACTGCACCGGCAGGTCCTGCGGTCCCGGTGCGAGCACGTCGCCGCCGCGGGCGACCCGGTGCAGCCACCACGGCAGCCGGCCGATGTCCTCCCCCGGGCCCAGGATCAGCCCGGCCCGCACCAGCAACGCCCGATCGCCGAACACCTGCACGGCGGCCCGCTCCCCGCCCGCCTTGCACCGCGGGTAGTCGCCGCCGGCGGCGTCGGGGGCGGCGTCCACCACCGGGGCGTCCTCACCGACGCCGTCCGGCACGGGCTGGGCGTAGACCGACCCGCTGGAGACGTACGCGTAATGCGGCACCGCGCCGGCCAGCGCGCGCGCCGCGTCCCGGACCGCCCGGGGCGCGCCGTCCCAGGTGTCGACCACCAGATCCCACCGGCCGCCCGCGAGGGCCGCCAACCCGTCCGGCGCCGTCCGGTCACCCCGCAACCGGTGTACGCCCGGCGGGACGACGCCGTGCACCCCCCGGTTGAACACCGTCACCGACCAGCCGCGGCGTACCCCCTCGGCCACCACCGCACCGCCGACGAATCCCGTACCACCGAGCACCAGGAGCCTCATGGGCCCCAGCCTCCCCGGTGTCCCCTGTCAACCGGTAGCGGATCTGCCGACGGCAGAAGCGCTCCGCCGCGCTTGGGGTGGAATTCCGGCTCGGGCGTTCTGCCAGGGACGGGGTGATGGTGCCGTCTGTCCGGTTCGGCGCGGGGCGTCCCGTGACCGGGGGCATCCTCAGGCTGGAATCGTGGCGGGGCCGGGGTCGTTACATCTCCTGTACGACCGCAGCAGCATCTGCTGCCGGCCCGGGTGGCCCGCCCGCTGGTGGAATGGCCACCGGTCTCCGGTCGTTACATCCCCTGGACGATCGCACGAGCAGCCCCGCCCCTTGGCGGAATGACGGCCGGTGGTCGTTACCTCCCCCGGCCCGCGAGCGAGCAGCCTCCGCTCCTCCGGAATGACAGCCGGCCGGTAGTCGTTACACACAGTCCGGCGCCGCGAGCCCTCCGGCTTGCTGGCCCGCTGGTTGAAGACTTTCCCCCTGATCTTTTGAGCGCCTGTCGTGTGCTCACGCCGTGTCCCCACCCCCATGGGGACGCGTCGTCGACCCCCGAATTGGAGCTTCTCTGATGAACACGATCATGCGTAAGAGCATTCTCGGTATCGCCGGTCTCGCCGTCGCCGGTGGCCTCGCCGCCGGCCCGCTGAACCACGGCGAGCCCACCACCACCCCGAACGCCACGACCATCGCCGCCGCGGTGCAGGCCGACAAGCCGGGCGTGGACAAGAGCAAGCTGATCCCGCACGGTGTGCAGGGCAAGCAGTCGCGCATCGACCTCGGCGCCGAGCAGACCAGGAATGTCAAGGCGATCATCGCGGCGACGAAGAAGGCTGACATGGACGAGCGCGCCGCCGTCGTGGCGATCGCCACGGCGCTGCAGGAGTCGAAGTTGGAGAACCTGGGTCACCTGGGTGAGCGCAACGACCACGACTCGCAGGGCCTGTTCCAGCAGCGTCCCTCCAGCGGTTGGGGCACGGTGGAGCAGATCACCGACCCGGAGTACGCGACCCTCGCCTTTCTGAAGGGTCTGAAGCAGGTCGACGGGTGGCAGGACATGCCGCTGACCGAGGCCGCCCAGACCGTGCAGGTCTCGGCCTACCCCTTCCACTACGCACAGTGGGAGCAGCAGGCCGCCGACCTCGTCGCCAAGCACTGGAACTGACGCACACGAACCGACCGCTGGCCGGCACCCCGAACCCGGGGTGCCGGCCAGCGCCGTCTGCCCACCCGCCGACCGGATCGTGGACAGTTGTTGTCGCTGGAGCGACAACAACTGTCCCCAAACCCAACCCCACCCCGGTGATCATGAAGTTATCGGCAGGAATGGAGATCCACACCGCCGCTAACTTCATGATCACGAGGGCGATGGCACCCGGGGGGCGAGGGGCGGCGGGGGTGGGAATGACGGAAGCCCCGGCTCTGATGAGCCGGGGCTTCTCACGACGGATCGTGTACGCCTGGTGGGCGATACTGGGTTTGAACCAGTGACCTCTTCCGTGTCAAGGAAGCGCGCTCCCACTGCGCCAATCGCCCGTGGTCGAGAGCGGACGACGGGATTCGAACCCGCGACCCTCACCTTGGCAAGGTGATGCGCTACCAGCTGCGCTACGTCCGCGTGCCGCCCGGTTTCCCCGGCGACGGACAGAACTCTACCCGACGACAAGATCGGCCGCGCCGCCGCCCCGCCCGCATCCGCGCGTACCGATCCACCCGGCGCATGGAGGGCCATGGTTGCGCTGGTCACCGGCGGGGTACTGACCTCCCTCGACAGCACACCACATCCCCTGAAGGAGGCTGTCGTGGGAATCGGAACGAGTATCTTCCTGCTCGCCGTCGGTGCGATCCTCACCTTCGCGCTGGACGCGAGCGTCGGCGGCGTCAACCTCGACGTGGTCGGCTGGATCCTCATGGCGGCCGGCCTGCTCGGGCTCATCATGACCACGCTGGTCTGGGGCCGCCGCCGCGCGGTGGTCACCACGACCGAGCCGACGGAGTACCGGCGGGTCGAGGAGCGCCGGGACATCGCGCCGCCGCTCTGACCGCACCGGCCCGCCGCGTCCGGCCGACGGGGCTGATCGTCCGCGCGCGACGAACCCGAGGGAGCGTCGACCACCGCTGGTGGTCGACGCTCCCTCCGCGTACGGGGTCAGCCGGCCATCAGGTCGTTCAGGACCCCGTACTCGACCGCGTCGGCGAGCGCCGCGTACGTGCCGGTGGCGTACGCCTCGTCCGCCGCCCGGCGGGCCACCGCGTACGCCGCCTCGGCGACGGAGGAGCCCAGGCTGACCCGGGCGACACCGAGCCCCGCCAACTCCGCCACCGGTGGGGCGCCCGGCCCGACGAGCACGTTGAGCGGCGCCGGTACGGCCTCCACCAGGGCGGCGATGACGTCCGGGGCGACCACGCCGGGCACGAACACCCCGTCCGCACCGGCCGACAGGTACGCCCGGGCCCGGGCCACCGTCTCCTCGACGCCGCCGGCGCCCCGGAGGAAGGTGTCGACCCGGGCGTTGACGAAGAGCGGCACCCCGGTCCCGTCGGCCGCCGCGCGGACGGCGGCGAGACGGGCGCACTGGTCGTCCACCTCGCGCAGCGGGCCGGCACCGTCGTGCCGGGCGTCCTCGACGTTGACCCCGACGGCGCCCGCCCCGATCACCGCCCGGATCGTCCGGGCCACCTCGTCGGGGGTGTCGCCGTACCCCGACTCGATGTCGGCGGTGACCGGTGACGGCACCGCGGCGACCACCCGGCCGACCAGGTCGACGGCCGCGTCGCGGCCCAGGCGGTCGCCGTCGGGCGCGCCCAGGCTCCAGGCGACCCCGGCGCTGGTCGTGGCGATCGCGGGGGCGCCGGCCGCCGCGACGATCCGGGCGCTCGCCGCGTCCCACACGTTGACGAGGACGAGCGGCCGGCCGGGGACGTGCAGGGAACGGAAGAGCTCTGCTCTGCGGTGTTGATCGGTCACCCGGTCAGTCTGGGAGCGGACCGGCGCCGGCCGTAGTGTTTCAGTCCCAGCTGAAACCAAGGGGGTCCGGTGGTAGCGATCGGCCTGTCGGCGAGCGCCGTCGCCCGGATCCGCTTCGCGGTCTCCTGCCTCTGGGAGGTCGTCGCCAGCGTCCGCGTGCTGCGCGACCCCGGCGACCACGCGGTCCACCTGCCGTGGGTGCGTCGGGTCCGACCCCGGCTGGCGCGGGCCGGGCTGTTCGACCGCAGCCTGCTCTGGCACCTCGTCCCGGCCGGCCCCGGCTACCTGGCCGACTTCCTGACCCCACCGGCGGCCGGCCTGACCCCGGACCTCGGGAAGGAGCTGACGGCGCTGCGCGCCACCCCGGCCGCCACCGTTCGCGCCCACCTGGACCTCTACCCCGGCACCCGCCCACCGGCGCTGGCCGACCTGTACGCCGACCCGGACGCCGGGCTGCGGGTGCTGGCGGAGGAGATCGGGACGTACTGGCGGGTCGCGCTCGCCGCCGACTGGCCCCGGATCCGCGCGCTGCTCGACGCCGAGGTGCTCCGGCGGGCCCGCCGGCTCGCCGAGGACGGCGCGGCCGGACTCCTCAACGACCTGCACGAGCGGGTCCGCTGGGAGGGCGACGCGCTGCTGATCAGCCAGCGGCACTGCACCGCGCCGGACGTACCGGACGGGACGGGCCTGGTCCTGGTCCCCTCGGTCTTCGTGTGGCCGTCGGTGCTCAGCATCGCCGCCGGTGACCTGCCTCAGCTGGCGTACCCGGCGCAGGGGCTGGGGACCCTGTGGGAGTGCCCGACGACGGCGCCGGACGCGTTGCGCGCGGTGCTCGGGAAGGGCCGGGCCCGGCTCCTCGCGGAGCTCGACGCGCCGCGGTCGACCACGGAGCTGGCCCGGCGGACCGGGCTCTCCCTGGCGGGGGTGTCGCAGCACCTGGCGGCGCTGCGCGCCGCCGGTCTGGTCGTCACCCACCGGCAGGGGCGTTGCATGCTGAGCAGCCGGAGTGTCGTCGGGGAGGCGCTGCTCAACGCCTCGACCTGAGGCCGTCCGGTACGGCGGAACGAGAAAGGCTCGTCACCCTGTCGAGTGACGAGCCTTTCCGCTGGTGGGCGATACTGGGTTTGAACCAGTGACCTCTTCCGTGTCAAGGAAGCGCGCTCCCACTGCGCCAATCGCCCTAGCTCTTTGTTACCGAGGTGGGGACGGGATTTGAACCCGCGTACACGGCTTTGCAGGCCGTTGCCTCGCCTCTCGGCCACCCCACCGAGGTTGCCCCCGTCATGCGTGGCGGCATCTCCGAGCGGACGACGGGATTCGAACCCGCGACCCTCACCTTGGCAAGGTGATGCGCTACCAGCTGCGCTACGTCCGCTTGTCATCCGGCGTTACCGGTCGACGGATGAGAACTTTAGCCGAGCCGCCGGGTGGTTGCCAAATCGGGGCCGCCGTCGGCGCGGCGGGCGCCACACCCGCTCAAGCTTCCTAGGAACCTGACCTGGGCTCCTGGGGCGTACGTCCGGACGGAGGCCCGCCGGCGCGTCGCCATAGCCGACGCGCCGGGAAGGAGCTGTCCGGCTTCCGACCGTCGGACGGCCCCGCCGGCCGGCTCCGTCACCCGCTGTGGTCACACCCGTGGGTTACCGTAACCGCGTGACGAGACGTGCCGCGGATGTCCGCCTGGATTCCCTCCTCCGCACGGCCTGCGACGTGATCGTCGAGCGCGGACTCGCCAATACCCGGACGGCCGACGTGGCCCAGGCCGCGGGGGTGAGCCAGGCCCTGGTCTTCTACCACTTCGCCACCAAGGAACGGCTGCTCGCGCAGGCGTTCGCCTACGCGGCGGAGCAGGACCTCGCCCGGCTCGACACGGTGGTCCGGTCCTCCGCCCCGCCGCTGACCAAGCTACGCCGGATGCTCCGCCTCTACACCCCCGCCGGGCGGTCGACCTCCTGGTCCATGTGGATCGACGGCTGGTCGGAGTCGCTGCGCACCCCGGAGGTGGAGAAGGTCTCCCGCCGGCTGGACCTGCGCTGGCGGCAGGAGCTGGCCGAGGTCATCGCGGACGGGGTGGCCGACGGCACCTTCGACTGCGCCGACCCGGCGGGCGCCGCCTGGCGGATCCACGCGGTGATGGACGGCCTGGCCGTCCAGCTGGCGGTGCACGACCGGGTGATCTCACGGCGCCAGTTCGCCGAGTGGATCCGCCTGGCCACCGCCCGGGAACTCGGTCTCGACCCCGCCCAACTCGACTGACCCGCCCGGCGCAAAACCGCGCGGGCCGGCACGAGCAGCCGGAACAATCGGCGGCATGGACCTGCTGGAGGCCTACCGACGCAGCCTGACCGAGTTCACCGACCGGGTGGAGCAGGTCGCGCCGGCGCAGTGGTCGGACCCGACGCCCTGCGCCGACTGGGACGTGCGCACGCTGGTCAACCACGTGGTGACCGAGGACCGGTGGACGGTGCCGCTGCTCGCCGGCCGGACCATCGCGGAGGTCGGTGACCGGTTCGACGGCGACCAGCTCGGCGACGACCCGGCGGAGGCCGCCCGGCAGGCCGCCGGTCAGGCCGAGGTGGCGGCGAACCACCCCGGCGCGCTGGACCGCACGGTCCACCTCTCCGCCGGTGAGACCCCGGCGGAGGAGTACCTGCACCAACTCCTCGCCGAGCACCTCGTACACGGGTGGGACCTGGCGGTGGCGATCGGCGCGGACCCGCGGCTGGACGCCGACGCGGTCGACGTCTGCGCCCGGTGGTTCGCCGGGCGGATCTCCGACTACCAGCAGGCGGACCTGGTCCGGACCGGGGTCGACGTGCCGGCCGACGCCGACCCGCAGGACCGGTTGATCGCCGCGTTCGGCCGCGACCCGGACTGGGCCCCGCCGGCCTGACCCACGAACGCCGGCCGGACGCCGCGTGGGGGCGGAGGCGTCCGGCCGGCGTGTTCGGGGTGGGGCGTCAGCGGGCGTACCCCTGGGTGGCCGCGGGGCGACGACGCTGGCGCTCCCGCAGCCGGCGCAGGGCCGACGGGTGGACGTTGGCCAGGTCGAGGTCGCCGCCGTAGTGGGCGATCACCCGGTGGTCCATCACCCGCCGCCACAGCGGCGGCACCAGCGCGACCACGACCATCGTGGCGTAGCCGGCCGGCAGCCGTGGTGAGACGTCGAAGCTGCGCAGGGTCTGGTAGCGGCGCAGCGGGTTGGCGTGGTGGTCGCTGTGGCGCTGGAGCTGGAAGAGGAAGACGTTGGTGACGGTCCGGTCGCTGTTCCAGCTGTGCCGCGGGTCGACCTTCTCGTACCGGCCGGCGGCGTTGCGCTGCCGGGCCAGCCCGTAGTGCTCCAGGTAGTTGACCACCTCGAGCAGGGAGAAGCCGACCACCGCCTGGAGCAGCAGGAACGGCAGCACCACCGGACCGAAGGCGATCACCAGCACGCCGAAGATGACCACCGTCATCGCCCAGGCGTTGAGGATGTCGTTGCGGTGCGTCCACGGGCTCCGGCCGCGGAGGCGGAACCGGCCGGTCTCCAGCCGCCACGCCGACCGCAGGCTGCCCCAGACGGTACGCGGCCAGAACGCCCAGAAGCTCTCCCCGAGCCGTGAGCTGGCTGGATCCTCCGGGGTGGCGACCCGGGTGTGGTGGCCCCGGTTGTGCTCGACGTAGAAGTGCCCGTACGCGGTGGGCGCCAGGGCCACCTTGGAGAGCCAGCGCTCCGCCGTCTCCCGCTTGTGTCCCAGCTCGTGGGCGGTGTTGATGGCGATGCCGTTGACCACGCCGACGGTGGCCACCAGCCCGGCCGCGCCGACCCAGGACAGGTCGCCCCGGGCCCACACCGCGCAGCAGAGCACCAGCGCGGCGTACTGGGCGGGCAGGTAGAGGTAGGTGAGCCAGCGGTAGTAGCCGTCGGCCTGGAGCCGGGGCACCTCCTCCTCGGGCGGGTTGTGGCGGTCGTCGCCGATCAGCAGGTCGATCGCCGGGATGAGCCCGAAGACCACCGCCGGGGTGAGCCACCAGGCCCACGCGCCGCCGGTGCTCCGCCAGCCCAGCCAGCCCAGGAAGGGCAGCACCGGGACGAGCAGGGCCAGCGGCCAGAGCGGTTTGCGCGGGTCGCGCCAGGTGCCGGGAGAAACCGTCGCGTCGGTGCCGATGGCCATCGCCAACCTCCGATCTCGTCGTCTGCTCCTGACTGTGTCACCAGTCACGTCGTTTTACAAGGGATGGGATTTTGTAAAGCGGCTTCAGCGCCGACCGTCACTTCCGGGACACCCACCGTCACCAGTGACCTTGTGCGGCCCGGGCGGGACTGGTATCCACAGATGCGCATGCGTAACCACGCCTGCCCGGGCCGGCGTCGCGCCGGCCCTCGCTCCCACGAGGAGGTCCCGTGCCCAGACCGGAGTGGACAGCACCGACGAGCCGGCGCCGACGCCGGCTCGTCCCCGTACTGGCGACCGCCGCCGTGGTCGCCGCCCTGCTGCCCGGCGGCGCCAACGCCGCCGCCGCGCCGGGCGACGCGTCGGCCACGCCACCGGGCCGCTCCGGCCCGTTCGCCGAAGGCCACCACGAGGCCGCCGACGTCGACAACCGCGCCGGCACGGCCGCGCCCGACGCCCGCCAGCGCGGCACCGCCCGCCGGCTCGACAGCGGCGTACGGTGGAACCGGCTCGGCACCCCGCACGCGCTCGGCCCCACCCGTACCCCGCTCGCCACCGGCCTGCCGGCGGACCCGGAAGCGGCCGCCCGGCGCTACCTGACCGACAACCGCGACCTGTTCGGCCTCGACGAGGCGGCCGTCGCCGCCATGGACCGGGTGCTCGTCCGCCCGATCGGCGACGGCGCGGTGGTCACCCTGCGGCAGCGCTTCGGCGACCTGCCCGCCGGGCACGACGGCCTGGTCACCGTGGCGCTCGCCGACCGCGCGGTGCTCTCGGTCAGCTCCTCGCTGACCCGGGACACCTCGGCGCCGGCCCCGGCCACCCTCACCGACGAGCAGGCGTACGCCGCCGCCCTCGCCGACGCCGGCCTGGCCGCCGCCGAGGTGGCCCGGCACACCGTCCGGCCGGTCGCGGTGCCCACCCCGCTCGACGGCAACCGGGCCGCCTACGAGGTGAGCCTGATCGGATCGGAGAGCGACCACCCGACCGCCTTCACCACCTACGTCGACGGGATCACCGGGAAGGTGCTGGTCCGGGAGGACCTGGTCGACTTCGACTCGGACAACCCGAGCTGGGCGGTCTACCCGGCCACCCCACCCACCGGTGCCGCCCCCGGGACCGACGAGCGGGTGCGCTGGTGCGGCGACCCCGCGCCCGGCTGCGCCGCCGCCTTCCGTGACCCGGCCACCGGCCAGCCCTGGGACGTCGACGCGGCCACCGGCACGACGACCGCCACCACCCGCGGCAACTCCGCCAACACGGTCGTCTCCTGGGGCGCGGGCAGCCCGATGCTCCCGGCCCCGGCCAGCCCGGAACGCCGCTACGAGTACCCCTTCACCGACCAGTGGCACCAGGCCCGCTGCAACCCGGCGGTCTTCACCTCCGCCCAGCGCAACGACGCCGACGCCGCCGTCGCGAACCTCTTCGCCATGCACAACCGGATGCACGACTGGGCCTGGCACCTGGGCTTCACCGAGGCGACCTGGAACCTCCAGGCGGTCAACCTCACCCCCGCCGGCCTCGGCGGCGACGCCGAGCAGGGGCGGGCCCAGCAGGGCGCGCTCAGCGGCAACCGCAACAACGCCAACCAGGGCACGCCCCGCGACGGCCTCCCGCCGACCACCAACATGTACCTGTGGCAGCCGCAGGCCGGCGGACCGTACCCGCCGTGCGTCGACGGCGACTACGACATGACGGTGATCGGGCACGAGTACACCCACGCCATCACCAACCGGATGATCGCCGGCCCGGACAGCGGCATCGGCGGCCACCAGGGTGGCGCCATGGGCGAGTCGTGGAGCGACCTGCTCGCCGCGGAGTACCTCTACGAGCACGGCCTGCGGGCCCCCGGCGAAACGCCCTTCGTCACCGGCGGGTACGTCACCGGCAACCTGGTCAGCGGCATCCGCAACCACGACTTCAGCCGCAGCCCGCTCAACTACTCCGACGTCGGCTACAACACCGCCGGCCCGGCCGTGCACGCCGACGGCGAGATCTGGAGCGCCACCAACTTCCGGATCCGCTCCGCCCTGGTCAAGCGGTACGGCCTGGGCACCCCGCAGCGGCAGCTGGCGTGCGCGCAGGGCAAGGTCGCGGCGGAGCAGTGCCCGGGCAACCGGCGCTGGGCGCAGCTGGTCTTCGACTCGTTCCTGCTCCAGGCCGCCAGCCAGGTCAGCATGCTCGACATGCGGGACAACCTGCTCACCGCCGACCTGCTCCGCTTCGGCGGGGCCAACCAGGAGCTGATCTGGGCCGAGTTCGCCCGCTCCGGGATGGGCCGGGACGCCGTCACCAACGGCGCCACCGACACCGACCCGACGCCCAGCTTCGCCAGCCCGGCCGGCGGCAACGCCACCCTCACCCTGCGCCCGAAGGGCGACAGCGCCGAGGCGCCGATCCGGCTCTACGTCGGCGCCTACGAGGCCCGGGCCACCCCGATCGCCGACACCGACCCGGCCACCCCGCTGCCGGACACCTTCGAGGCGGTCGCCGGGACGTACCCGCTGCTGGCGGTCGCGCCCGGCTTCGGCCACCAGCGGCTCAGCGTGGTCGCCGAGGCGGGCCGACAGGGGTACGTCGACCTGCGGCTGAGCCGCAACCTGGCCTCCACCGCCTCCGGCGCCACCATCACCGGCGACGGGGTCAACCTGGACCGGATCGGCGACGACACCGAGGCCACCAACTGGGCGTCGCTGACCGGGGTGGCCGGCAAGGGAGTCACCGTGGCGCTGCCCGGCGACGCGCCCCAGGTGGTCAAGCGGGTCAACGTGAGCGCCATGCTCCGCCCGGCGATCACCGGGGACGCCGACGCGGGCGGGCAGAACGCGCTGAGCGCCCTGCGCTCGTTCGCCGTGCTCGCCTGCAACGCGAAGACCACCGACTGCGCCGACCCGGCCCGCTGGGAACGGATCCACACCAGCCCCGCCGACGCGTTCCCGGGCGGGAAGTACCGGGCGTACACCCGGGACATCAACCTGCGCTCGTTCCCGGTGCCGACGACGCTCGCCACCCACCTGCGTCTGGAGGTGCTGACCAGCCAGTGCACCGGTGGGCCGGCGTACGCCGGTGAGCAGGACGACGACCCGGCGACCAGCACCGACTGCGCGACCAACAGCCCGGCCCGCGACCAGGTCCGGGTCGCCGAGTTCCAGGTGTTCTCGAAGTGACCCCCGCCGGGGTCGGGCGGTCCGCCGCCCGGCCCCGGCGGCCCCGGATCAGCGCCGGGGCGACGTCCAGCGGCCCGGTGCGCGTTCGAACGGCCGCCCGCCCTCCGGCGCCCCGTCGGCCGTTCGGGTGAGCTGCCGCAGCCGCAGCAGCAGCCCCACGCCGAGGAAGAGCAGCAGCCCGCCGAGCAGGAAGGCGGCCTGGACCAGCCCGAAGCCGCCGGGGCGGGACGCCGCCCGGTTGGCCGTGGCCGGCGGGGGCACCTCGGCCACCGCCTCCTCGGTCGGGGCGGCCGCCTCCTCCGTCGGCTCCACCGTCGGCTCGGCCGGCACCGTCGACCCGGACGGCTCCGGGGTCGGGGTGTCCGCCGTCGCGAGACCCACCACCTCCCGGGTCGCCGTCCGGCTGGCGAGCAGTCGCAGGCCGGCGTCGTACGCCTCGGCGGCGAGGGTCAACCGTCCCCGGGTGACGTCCTCGGCGAAGGCCACCCGGTAGCGGGCGGTGACCGTGCGGTCCGGGCAGAGGGTGCCGGGGTCGAGCTGCCGGTCGGTGAGCCGGGCGACGGCTCCCTCCGCGCGGATCTCCAGCGGGAAGGAGCCGGACTCCTCGACCCGGTCCATCTTCACCTGGTCCAGCCGGAGGCCGCCGGCGACGGTGAGCACCATCGACCAGCGGACCTTCACACACCCGCGCCCGCTGTCGCGGGACACCACCGCGGAGACCGTCCGCACCTGGTCGCCCGCGGTGAACTCCTCGGGCAGGCCGCTCAGCTCGGTGGCGAAGCCCGGCGCCGCCGACGCCGGCACGGGCGCCGCCAGCCCTGTCCCCGACAGGCAGGCCAGCACCACCCCGACCCGCAGCGCGTTCCGCCACACCGTCACCACCGCCTCGTCCTTTCGTCGGTCCTGTCCACCCGCCACGCTATGAGCGGGCAGGGGAAGCCGGTAGACGGGCGTGTTCGCGTAGATCGTGAAGTCCGGGGCCGGTTATCACCGACAGTGGTGAACCGGTCACGGTCGACCCGCGACACGCCGGGCGGGCCGGCCGGGGGAGAATCCTCGGATGTCCGACCTCTCCGCGGCCTTCGTCCGGCTGCACGCCCGGCTCACCCCGGTGGCCTTCGTCCCCGAGGTACGGCTGCACCAGGCCGACGAGCCGATCGGGCTCTGGGAGCTGACCGAGGGCGAGTTCCGCAGCGCCCAGCCGCCCCCGTTCTGGGCCTTCGCCTGGGCCGGCGGGCAGGGGCTGGCCCGGTACGTCACCGACCACCCGGAGCTGGTCGCCGGCCGCCGGGTGCTCGACCTGGCCTCGGGCTCCGGCCTGGTCGCGATCGCCGCCGCCCGCGCCGGCGCCGCCGCGGTCCGCGCCGTCGAGGTGGACGAGCGGGCCGTCGCGGCGGTCACGCTCAACGCCGAGGCCAACGGGGTACGCGTCGACGCGGAGCTGGGCGACATCCTCGACGGCGACGCCGGCGACGCCGAGGTCGTGCTCGCGGGCGACGTCTTCTACAGCGAGGCGATGGCGCGGCGGATGCTGCGCTTCCTGCTGCGGGCGGCCCGCTCCGGCGGCGCCCGGGTGCTGGTCGGCGACCCGGGCCGGGCCTTCCTGCCCCGGGAACGGTTCCACGAGCTGGCCGCCTACGAGGTCCCCGTGTCGGAGGCGCTGGAGAGCGTACGGGTGAAGCGCACCACCGTCTGGGAGCTGAACGCGGCCCTGCCCGGAGCCGCCCGTTAGCGTGTCCGCGTGCTGTTCCGGAGCTGGGACGAGTCCGTCGACGAACGGTGGCCCGACGTGGCCACGGTCGCCGACCACGTCGGGGTCGACCATCTCGTGGTGACCCGGCACGCGCTGGTCCGGCAGGTCCTCGCCGACCCGGCGACCTGGCGGCCGGAGAACGCCCTGGACGCGGTGACCCCGATGCCGGTGGCGGCCCTGCGGATCCTCGCCCGGCACCGCTTCCGGTTGCCACCGACCCTGGCCAACAACTCGGGGCCCGGTCACCCGCAGATCCGGGGCATCGTCGCCGAGGCGCTGCACCCGGACCGGGTGGCCGCCCTGCGACCCTGGCTGACCGACCTGGTCCGCGCTCGGGTGGCGCGGCTGGCCGACGCGCTGGACGCCGGCGAGCCGGTCGACCTGTACGCCACCCTCGCCGCCGACCTCCCACTGCTGGCGCTGGCCCGCCTGGTGGCGCTGCCGGACGCCCCGGTCGGCACGGTCAAGGAGTTCGCCCGGGCCGCGCTGGAGCTGTTCTGGGCACCGCTGGACGCCGACCGGCAGCAGGCCCTCGCCACCGAAGTGGGCCGGTTCCACACCGTGCTGCGAGACTTCGCCGCCACCGGGGGTGGGCTGGCCGCGTCGCTGCGGGCCGCCGGGCACTCCCCCGACGTGGTGGTCGGCGCGCTGTTCTTCCTGCTGGTCGCCGGCCAGGAGACCACCTCGCAGTTCCTCACCCTGCTGCTGCACCGGCTCACCGGCGAGCCGGAGGTCCGCGCCGGGCTGCGCGCGGGCACCGTCTCGGTCGCCGACGTGGTCGAGGAGGGGCTGCGACTGGAACCGCCGATCGTGACCTGGCGGCGGGTGGCCGCGGTGGACACCACGCTGGGCGGGACCGCGGTGGCGGCGGGCACCAGCGTGGTGCTCTGGCTGGCCCGCGCCGGACGCGACCCGGAGGTGGTGGCCACGCCGGACGCGTTCCGGCCGGGGCAGCGCGGGTCCCGCCGGCACCTGGCCTTCGGGGCGGGCGCGCACCGCTGCGTCGGCGCGCAACTGGCCCGGATGGAGGCGGCGGTGGTGGTGGCCGAGGCCGCCCCGCTGCTCGACGGGGTGACCGTGGTACGTCCACCGTGGTGCCCGGACAACCTCACCTTCCGGATGCCGGACGCCTTCGTGATCCGCCGGCGCTGACCGCTCCGCCCGTGCCGGACATCGCGGCCCGCTGACGGTCGCACCGCCCACGGTCGCACCGCTGAGGGTCGCACCGCTGAGGGTCGCACCGCCGACGGTCGCACCGCCCCACGCCGACGCGGCCCTCTCCACCCGGTGGCGCCGGCCCGTGGCCGGGCCGGCCACCTTGCCCGGATCCTTTAGAGCTGATGTCACGAACGACATCAAACGTCCAGGCGCCTGATGTCGTTCGTGACATCAGCTCTGAAGGACGAGCAGCACGGTCGTCCGGCCGGCCGACCGGACGACCCCCACAACGGCCCGACCGGCGGGTGCACCCGAGCGGTTCCCGGTAATCGGGTGCGCCGTCCGACCCCGGCCGCCGGTGCGACGGCATACGACACACGGCACACGGCACACGGCGCGACAGGAGCACCTGACGAAAGTCGGGTGGGGCGGAGGCCGATCGGCAGCGGCGAGGCCGGCCCGCCGGTTCCTACCGTCAACGCATGATCACATTACGTGGGTTGACGAAGAGGTTCGGGGCGGTGACGGCCGTCGACGACCTGACCGTCGACATCGCACCCGGGCGGGTCACCGGATTCCTCGGCCCCAACGGCGCGGGCAAGTCCACGACCATGCGTATGGTGCTCGGCCTGGACCAACCGACCGCCGGCCGGGCCCTGGTCGGCGGGCGCGCGTACCGGGAGCTGCGCCATCCGCTGCGGGAAGTGGGGGCGCTGCTCGACGCCCGGGCGATCCACCCCGCCCGGGCGGGCCGGGCGCACCTGCTGGCGATGGCCCGCAGCAACGGCATCCCGGCCGGCCGCGTCGACGAGGTGCTGGCCGTGGCCGGCCTCGACGACCGGGCCGCCGCCAAGCCGGGGCGGGCCCTGTCGCTCGGCATGGCGCAGCGGCTCGGCATCGCCGCCGCGCTGCTCGGCGACCCGCCGGTGCTCATGTTCGACGAGCCGGTCAACGGCCTCGACCCGGACGGCGTGCGCTGGATCCGGCAGCTCACCGCCGGCCTCGCCGCCGAGGGACGGACCGTCCTGCTCTCCAGCCACCTGATGAGCGAGATGGAGCAGACCGCCGCCCACCTGGTGGTGATCGGCAAGGGACGCCTGATTGCCGACGCGCCCGTCGCGGAGGTGCTCGCCACGGCGGCCACCGCCGCCGTGCGGGTGCGCGGGCCACGCCCGGAGGCGCTCTCCGCGCTGGCCGCACGGCTCACCGCCGAGGGGTGCACGGTCACGGTCAAGGGCGCCCGGGACCTCGCCGTCGCCGGGGCCACCGCCGCCCGGATCGGCGACCTGGCGTACGAGCTGGGCGTGCCGCTGCACGAGCTGACCCCGGTGGCCGTCACGCTGGAACAGGCGTTCCTGCGGTTGACCGGCGACGCGGTCGAGTACGCGGCGGGAGGTGCGCGGTGACCTCGCTCTCCCCCAACCGCCCGGCCGGCCGGGGCGGCGGGCTCGCCGGCGCGGTGGCCGCCGAGTGGACCCGGCTCTGGTCGGTGCGGGCCACCTGGTGGACCCTGCTGGCCGGCGTGCTGCTGATGGCCGCCACCTCGGCGCAGCTGGCCATCTACGCGGCCAACGCCAACACCAACGACGACCCGGCCGACGACCGGGGCGTGGTCACCGTGGGCAGTGTGCTCTTCGGTGCGCTGGAACTCACCCAGTACGCGGTGCTGGCGCTCGGCCTGCTCGCCATCACCAGCGAGTACGCCACCGGCACCATCCGCAGCACCCTGCAGGGCACCCCGTCGCGGGGGCGGATGCTGCTGGCCAAGGCGGCCGTGGCCGGCGCGGTGACGTTCGCCTTCGGGCTGCTGCTCGGCCTGGTCGGGGTCCTCGCGGCCGGTCCGCTGCTCGGCGAGTGGGGTCGCGCGCCGCTGGCCGGCACGCTCCGCGACGTGCTGGCCACGGCGGCGTACCTGGCGCTGGTGGGGGTGTTCGCCCTCGGCCTCGGGGCGGCGCTGCGCAGCGCGGTGCTGACCCTGACCGTGCTCTTCGCCGTGCTGATGATCGTGCCGCTGTCGCTGCGGGAACCGGACATCACCGTGCTCACCCGGATCTCCGACGCCTTCCCCGGCGTCGCCGGCGGGCACTTCCTGGCCGGGGAGACCGACCCGTACCCGCCGGTGGTGGGTCTGGCGCTGCTGGCCGGCTGGGCCGTCGCGGCGCTGGCGCTCGGCCGGGCCGCGCTGCGCCGCCGCGACGCCTGAGCCAGGGGCGGGGCCGGCCGGTCAGCCGGCCAGCCCCGCCTCGTACGCGATGATCGCCGCCTGCACCCGGTTCCGCACGTCCAGCCGGGTGAAGATGCTGGTCAGGTAGCCCTTCACGGTGCCCTCGGTGAGGAAGAGCCGGCGGGCGATCTCGGCGTTGGACAGCCCCGCCCCGACCAGGCCGAGCACCTCGCGTTCCCGGTCGGTGAGCCCGGCGGTGCGGTCCCGGGCCGCCGGCACCCGGGCCATCCGGTCGCCGTTGAGCTCGATCACCCGCCGGGCCACCCGCGGCGACAGGTACGCCCCGCCGTCGGCGACCGCCCGTACCCCGGTGATCAGCTCCCGGGGGTCGCCGGCCTTGAGCAGGAAGCCGCTGGCGCCGTGACCGAGCGCCCGGGCCACGTGCTCGTCCTCGCCGAACGTGGTGAGCATGACGGTGGCCGTCGCGGGCACCAGCCGCCGGATCTCCGCGGCGGCGGCGAGGCCGTCCAGCTTCGGCATCCGGATGTCCAGCAGCGCGACCCGGGGTCGGTGGGCCCGGGTGAGCTCCACCGCGGCCCGCCCGTCGCCGGCCTCGGCGACCACCTCGATACCGGGGTCGGCGGCGAGGATGGCCCGCACCCCGGCCCGGACCATCGCCTCGTCGTCGGCGAGCAGCACCCTGACCGGCCCGTCGTCGGCGGTCATGTCGTCGTCCGTCCCTTGCTGGCCAGGCGGTCGTCGGCGAAGCAGAGCCGCCAGGTCGGCTGGGCCAGCGGGAAGTCGCCGTCGGTGTAGAACTCGCAGGTCACCCCGGCGGGCGGCCTCGGCGCGTCGACGGGCGGCTCGACCTGCCGGCGGGGCAGCCCGGACAGCTCCGCCCGGGGCGTGCCGATCCGCATCCGCTCGAACGTCGGGCCGTCCAGCACCGCCCCGGTGGTGACGACCGGGTAGTAGACCAGCGAGAGCAGCAGCGCCACCGCCGGTGGCGCGGCCAGCGCGGCGAGCAGGCTGCGCCGCACCCCGCGCCGGGCGTCGCGCAGTCGTCCGGGCTCCCCGGGCCGTCCCGTGTCCCCGGGTTCGGGACGTGGTGGGAGATCCGGGGCACCGGCCGCCAGCGGCAACCCGGCCGCCACCGCGAAGCCCCCGTCGCCGGTCGGGCCGGCGTCGAGGGTGCCGCCGGCCAGCCGTACCCGCTCGCGGAGCGCCACCAGGCCGGAGCCGTTCGCGGGCGGCCCGGGCAGCGGGCCGGCCGGCGGTGGCGCGTTCACCACCCGCACCCGCATCAGACCTTCGGCACCGGTGAGGGTCACGGTGACCGGGGCGCCGGGGGCGTACCGGGCGGCGTTGGTGAGCGCCTCCCGGACCACCCGGTGCGCGGCGTGCGCGGTCAGCTCCGGCAGGTCGGCGACGTCCGGCGTGGCCTGCAGGCGCACCGCCATGCCCGCCTCGCGGGCACCCTCGACGAGGTCGGCGACGCTCTCCCGGGCGGGGCGGGTGGTGGCCGGGGCGTCCGCTTCGCGGAGCACCCCGATGATCCGGTGCAGCCGCTCGGTGGCCCCCGCCACGCTGGCCCGCAGCTCACCGGCGGCGGCCCGGTGTCGCGGGTCGAGGTCCCCGGCGACCTCCAGGGCGGCGGCGCGCAGCGCGATCAGGCTCAGCTCGTGACCGAGCGAGTCGTGCATCTCCTGAGCGATCCGGGCCCGCTCCCGCAGCCGGATCCGCTCGGCGGCGCCCCGCTGCTCCCGTTGCACCGCCTCGGCGTGCTCCCACCCGGCCAGCACCAGCGCCTGTTGCTGCCGCCGGTACCGGCCGACCAGCCAGGGGAACACCCCGGCGCCCAGCAGCACGCAGCTGAGCAGGAACCAGGTGGCCATGCCGGTGTCCAGCAGCGCCAGGTGCAGCACCGTGCCACCGGCCGCCACCGCGGCGAAGAGCGCCCCGGCGGGGGCGGCCCGTTCGTCGCGCCGCCCGGCCAGGTAGCTGAACACCATCAGGGCGAAGACGAAGTTGCCGTCCACCACCGAACCGAGCAGCACCAGCACCACGGCCACCGCCGGCAGCCGCCGGCCCACCGCGACCGCCACCGCCAGCAGCAGCACCGAGCCGACCAGCAGCGGTACCACCCAACGCTCGTACGGCGGGGTCAGCCGGGCGTACGCCACCGGGGCGGCGAGCCCGGCCCAGAGCGCCAGGTCGCCGGCCACCTGCCGGCGCCGGATTCCACGTTCGCGCACGTCGGCCAGGCTACCGACGCCCGACAGGCCCGGGCACCGACGAAGGTCAGGTGGTCAGCTGATGTCCTCGGCCCAGGCCCGCCAGTCGTCCAGCACCCCGTAGAGGGCCGGCGTGAGCCAGCCGGGCGCGGAGCGCCGGAAGACGCCCGGGTCCATCGACCCGGCGCCCGTGGGCAGCGCGCCGAGCAGGTTCGGCAGCAGGTCCGTGAGGTTGGTCCAGTGGACCAGCTCCGGCTCCGTCGGCCAGGCGCCGATCACCACGCCGGCCGGGATGGCCCGCCGTTCGAGCGCCTCCAGGGTCAGCGCGGTGTGGTTGAGGGTGCCCAACCCGGCGCGGGTCACCACCACGGCCGGGGCGCCGAGCGAGACCGCCAGGTCGGCCACCGTCCACGGCTCACCGGAGGGACGCAACCCCATCGGTACGAGCAGCCCGCCGGCCCCCTCGACGAGCACCAGGTCGTGCTTGTCGACCTCCTCGCGGATCGCGTCGACGGCGGTGTAGAGCTCCAGCGGCTCCAGCTCGGCGACCCGGGCCGCGGCGAGCGGGGCGAGCGGGTCCGGATAGCTGGCCAGGGTGCGGCCGGTCAGCGGGGCGGCCAGCCGCGTCACCGAGTCCACGTCACCGGGCTCGCCGGTGGCCGTACCCGTCTGGCCGGCCTTGACCACCGCGACCCGCAGGCCGGCGGCCTGCGCGGCGGCCGCGACCGCCGCGGTCACCACCGTCTTGCCCACCTCGGTGTCGGTGCCGGTGACCAGCACCGCACCCTTCCACGGCGTCGTCACGCCGACACCTCCGGCCCGTTCACGGCACCACGCTCATGGGGCGCACTCCACGATGATCTCCAAAGCCCGTTCGAAGTCCGCCCGCGACACCCCGGCGGAGATGGTGAGCCGCAGCCGGGACCGGTTGTCCGGGGTGGACGGCGGGCGGAAACAGCCGACCGCGACACCGCGGTCACGGCAGTCCGCCGCCCAGGCGGTGGCGGCCTCCGGCCCGGGCGCGGTCACCGACACCACCGCCGCGTCGGGGGCCGACACGGTGAGCCCCGCCGCACGCAGCCGGCGCACCGCCAGGGCGGCCCGGTCGGCCAACTCCGCCCGCAGGTCGTCACCGGCGCGGGCCAGCGCGACGGCGGCGTGCACCCCGGCGGCGACCGCCGGCGGCGGTGCGGTGTCGAAGATGAACGTCCGGCCGGTCTCCACCAGGTGTCGGACCAGCTCCGCCGGACCCGCGACCACCCCACCGGCGCCCCCGAGCGCCTTGGAGAGGGTCGCGGTGACCACCACGTCCGGCTGGCCGGCGAGACCCGCGGCGGCGACCCCGCCGGCGCCGGCCGGGCCGGTGACGCCGAGCGCGTGCGCGTCGTCGACCAGCAGCAGCGCGCCGTGCCGGCGGGCGACGGCGTGCAGCGCGGCCAGCGGCGCCAGGTCGCCGTCGACGGAGAAGACCGACTCGGTGACCACGACGGCGGGCCGGCCGGGGGCGGCGGCGAGCGCGGCGGCCACCGCGTGCACGTCGGCGTGCGGGGTGACCACCGTCTCCGCGCCGGAGATCCGGCAACCGTCGATCAGGGAAGCGTGGTTGTGGGCGTCGGAGACGAGCAGCGTATTGGGTCGCACCAGGGCCCGGACCGCGCCGAGGTTGGCCAGGTAGCCGGAGGAGAAGACCAGGGCCCGGTCGGTGCCGAGCCAGGCGGCGAGGGCGTCCTCCAACGCGTGGTGGGCGGCGGTGGAGCCGCGCACCAGCCGCGACCCGGTCGCCCCCAGCCCGTACGCGGACAACGCCCGCGCCGCGGCGGCGACGACCTCGGGGTGGGTGGCCAGGCCGAGGTAGTCGTTGCCGGCCAGGTCGACGACCGCGTCGCCGGCGGCGCGGGGCCGCAGGGTGCGGGTGAGCCCCGCCTTGGCCCGCAGCTGGGCCCGGCGGTCGAGCGCCGCCAGCCAGTCCGCCACCGTCACTCCCCACGCCGTCGGCCAGTTCCGCCGGGCGAAGTTACCACCCCCCGCCGTGGGCCCCGCGATTCCACTCGGTCCGCCTCGACCTCGGCCTCGCCGGCCGCCCGACCTCGTCGAACCGGCGGGGCCGGGGGAAGCGGCCATTTCTCCCCGCCGGGCGGCCTTGTAGGGTACGAGCCATGCCAGAGATCCTCGACCAGGCCCGCACCCAGGTGCTGGAGAACGGTGTCGGCCTCGACCAGGCCGGCGTCCTCGCCGTGCTGAACCTGCCCGACGAAGACGTACCCGCCGCCCTCCAGCTCGCCCACGAGGTGCGGATGCGCTGGTGCGGCCCGGAGGTCGAGGTCGAGGGCATCGTCTCGCTGAAGACCGGCGGCTGCCCGGAGGACTGCCACTTCTGCTCGCAGTCCGGCCTGTTCACCTCCCCGGTCCGGTCGGTCTGGCTGGACATCCCCTCGCTGGTCGAGGCGGCTAAGCAGACCGCGGCGACCGGGGCGACGGAGTTCTGCATCGTGGCCGCCGTGCGCGGCCCGGACGCCCGCCTGATGAAGCAGATGCGCGAAGGGGTCGCCGCCATCAAGGCGGAGGTCGACATCCAGGTCGCCGCGTCGCTGGGCATGCTCAGCCAGGAGCAGGTCGACGAGCTGGTCGACATGGGCGTGCACCGCTACAACCACAACCTGGAGACCTGCCGCTCCTACTTCCCCAACGTGGTCACCACCCACTCGTGGGAGGAGCGCTGGGAGACGCTGCGGATGGTCCGCGAGTCCGGCATGGAGGTCTGCTGCGGCGGCATCCTGGGCCTGGGCGAGACGGTGGAGCAGCGCGCCGAGTTCGCCGCGCAGCTCGCCGAGCTGGACCCGCACGAGGTGCCACTGAACTTCCTCAACCCCCGCCCGGGCACCCCGCTGGGTGACCGTCCGGTGGTGGAGGGCAAGGACGCGCTGCGCGCCATCGCCGCGTTCCGGCTGGCCATGCCGCGCACCATCCTCCGGTACGCGGGCGGTCGCGAGATCACCCTCGGCGACCTGGGCACCCGCGACGGCCTGCTGGGCGGCATCAACGCGGTGATCGTCGGCAACTACCTGACCACGCTGGGCCGGCCGGCGACCGCCGACCTGGAACTGCTGGACGACCTGAAGATGCCCGTCAAGGCGCTCTCCGTCACCCTGTGAGGTAGCCGGTGACCGAGTTGGCCGAACCCACGGCGACCTGGTGCGACCGCTGCGGCGAATCCGCCGCGGCGGGCCCGCACCCGGGGTGCGCGACGGCGCGGGCGTTGGAGCCGCCCCGGTACTGCGGGCACTGCCGGCGCCGGATGAAGGTGCAGGTGCTGCCGGTCGGCTGGTCGGCGGCCTGCGTCGAGCACGGCGAGCTGCGGGGCTGAACCGGTGCTGCGGGGGCGGTCGGTCATGTTGCGTCCGGTGACGGACGCCGACGTGTCCGCCCTCGCCGCGATCCGCGCCGCCCCCGAGGTCCGCCGCTGGTGGCGCGGGGGCGACGACCTCGCCGCGGCCGTCCGCGCCGACCTCGCCGACGACGACCTCACGGTGTACGCCATCGAGCACGACGGCCGGGTCGTCGGGGCGATCCAGTGGTTCGAGGAGTCCGACCCGGACTACCGGCACGCCGCGCTGGACATCTTCCTCGACCCGGCCGTGCACGGCGCCGGGCTGGGTGGGGACGCCGTCCGCACCCTGGCCCGGCACCTGATCGACGAGCACGGCCACCACCGGCTCACCATCGACCCGGCGGCGGCCAACACCCCGGCCATCCGCGCCTACGCCAAGGTCGGCTTCCGCCCGGTCGGCATCCTGCGCCGCTACGAGCGGGGCGCGGACGGCCGCTGGCAGGACGGCCTGCTGATGGACCTGCTCGCCGACGAACTCGCCGACTGACGCTGGCGGCCCTTCTCAGCCGTCCCAGACGAGGTCCTGTTCGTGGGCCCGGCGGGCACCGGCGGCGGGCCGGTGCGGGCTGAGCCGACCGTCGGGCATCAGGTGGCGCACGGGGACGCCGTGGCCGAGGACCGCGACGTCGGCGATCAGCCGGCGGTGGCAGCGCCACCACACGCTCTCGCTGCACATCACCGCGGTGGTCCGGGCCGCCGCGTCGGCCAGCACCGCGCGCAGCGCCGCCCGGAAGTCGGGGGTCCGGGTGTACGCCGCGTACGCCCGGAAGGCCGGGACGGTCCACCAGCTGTCCGGCTCGGGCTGCCCGGCGGGGACGTGCCGTCGTCCGCCGAGTCGGTCCTCCCACCGGTAGTCGATCCCCGCCGCGGGCAGCCACTGCTCCAGCTCTTCCCGCCGGACGTCCGGGTTGGTCCGACTGGCCGGGAACCGCCGCACGTCCACCACGAGCGTGGCCCCTGCCGCGGCGAGCAGCTCACCCAACCGCGCCCGACCGCTCGCCCCGTGTCCCACCGTCAGCAACCCTGCCGCCACACCCCCAGCATCCCCCGAACCAGCACCGCGTACCCGCCGAGCGGACGGCAGGATCCGCGCAACGTCGAGGAGGTGCTGCCCCCGGGCGTGGCGAGGCGACATCCTCCGTGACGTGGTGCGGCTCCTGGCGGAGGGAGTGCTCACCCACCCGCGGCTGCCAGGTGTCGAGTTTGCCAGCGACTGACCCGACCACCCCTATCAGGCGGTCGGGTCGCTGCTCTCGGGCGGGCTGGCCGACTGCGGCGCAGGGGAGGTCGGGCTCTGGCTGTCGGTGGGGCTGCTCGCCGCCGCGGGGGCTGGTCGCGCTGCGCCAACGTGACCAACCCGGGCCGGTACGCAGGGCGCCGGCGCGCCGGCGCTGGCCGCCCACCGCTGACGACGGCCCGGTCAGACGCGAGCCTTCGCGGCCCAGGCCGGTCAGGCGCGAGCCGTCCCCCACGCGGGCCGGTCAGGTGCGTACCCCGTCGTAGACGACGAAGAGCACCACCGCCCGCTTTGAATCTTGGACGGTTGCCGTCCGACCGGGACGGCAACTGTCCAAGATCTGGTGGCGTGGTCGGGGCTCGCCGACGAGGGTCGGGTGGTGCTCACTCTTCCGGCCGACGACGCCGACGCGCTGGACTGGCTCGCCTTCGAGCAGGCCGGCGTGGTCACCACCGCCCAGGCGACCCGGCTCCTGACCGAAGGCACGGTTCGGGGTCTGGTCCGCTCCGGCCGCTGGCGTTCGATCTGCCGCGGGATCCTGCTCACCGGCAACGGTCGGCTGACCCGGGACCAGCAGTTGTGGGTGGCCGTACTCGCCGCGGGCCCGAACGCGGTGCTGGCCGGTACGACCGCCGCCACCGAGGCGGGGGTGCGGGGACTACGGCGGGAGCCGCTGCACGTGCTGGTACCCGCGACGCGCCGCGCCGCCCGGACGGTGCTGCGCCGGATGCCGATCGACATGGCGCCCGTCATCGTGCACCGCACGTCGGTGCTGCCCGAGGCACATCTGCAACTCGGCCGTCCCACCCGCACCACGACGGCTCGGGCACTGGTGGACGCGGTGGGCTGGGCGCGCGACGTCGAGGAGGCACAGTCGACGCTCGCCGCCGGCTGCCAACAGCGCCGGGTCACGCCGGAGGAGATCCGGGCGGTGGTCGACGCGCTGCCCCGCGCCCCCCGTCGCCTCCTGATCCGGCAGACCGTCGCCGACATCGCCGGCGGAGCGGAGGCCCTGTCGGAGATCGACTTCGTCCGGTTGTGCCGCCGCCACAGCCTGCCCCGGCCCGACCTGCAACATCGACGCACCGACGCCACCGGGCGGACCCGCTGGCTGGACGCGTACTGGCGGGAGTGGGGGTTGCACGTGGAGATCGACGGAGCGCACCACATGGACGTCCGGCACTGGGCCGCCGACATGCAACGGCAGAACGACGTCTGGACGTCGGGCGACCGCATCCTCCGCTTCCCGGCCTGGCTCGTCCGCACCCGCCCCACCGAGGTCGCCACCACTCTCCGCCGGGCCCTCACCGCCGCCGGCTGGCGACCGTACCTGTAGATCTTGGACAGTTGCCGTCCGGACCGAGCGGCAACTGTCCAAGATCTGGTCAGGCGACCGCGCGGGGGACGGTGACCGACGGGCGCGCGGGTGGCGTTGGGGGGATGTCCGTCGCGGTCACCGGCGCGCCGGTCTGGCAGTACGGCGACGGGAACGGAGCGTCCGGCGTCCCGTCCGCGTTACACCGACACGCGGCGAAACGGGCCCCGATCTGCCGGATTCCTACCGCATCACCGGCGCGTCGGCCCAGCTCAGACCGAACATCCGATGTGAACTCTCGATGCCGTGCATGGGATCATGTGCCGTCCCCTCTACCGATCTCGGAGGATTCCACATGCCACAGCGTCGGCACGTGGCGCGCGCGGCCCTCACCGCAGCCGCCGCCACGGCCTGCCTCGCCTTCGCCACCCCGGCGTGGGCGAGCAGCACCGCTCCGCTCCACCCGGGCCACGTGGGCTCGACGGCGGCCGGCTTCGGCACCCAGCAGTGCGGCGACCCGAAGTTCGACGGCCTGCCCGCCGGCCACGACGGCTGGCACTTCGTGCTCCCCACCAACAAGGCGGGCAACTTCGAGAGCCTCACCCTCACCTTCAAGAACAGCGCGGGCAGCACCGTGACGGTGAAGGTGCCGGACTCCACGGACGCCTACCCCGACTTCCTCTCTGCCAACGGCGGGGACAAGCAGGTCAAGCACGCCTACCTGTTCACGCCGGCCGGCTGGAAGTTGACCGGTGGCAGCGCCACGATCAGCGGCCAGGCCGACAAGTTCAACCTGAGCCACACCTGCGCCGGCACCGGCACGGGCGCGTCTCAGTCGCCCAGCACCCCGGCGACGCCGACCACGCCGGGTGGGTCGGTCGACCCGTCGGAGTCGACGTCCAGCTCTTCGTCGGCCTCGCCGTCGGCAGGCAACGGCGGCAACGGCGGCAACGGCGGCAACGGCGGCGGTGACGACAACCTGGGCGGGCTGCCCATCACCGGCGCCGCCGCCACCACCATGGCCCTGGTCGGCGTCGGCCTCATCGGTGGCGGCGCCACCCTGGTGGCGATGCGTCGCCGCCGGGAAAACGTCACCTTCACCAGCTGATCAGAGCGGCGACAACACGACCGGCCGTCGGACACCCGTCCGGCGGCCGGTCGTCTTCCCGCCGCCCCGGACCCGGACCTCCCCGCCCACGCGCCCGAATCCCCGCCCGCCCGCGCGCCCGGACCCCGGCTCCCGGCGCGCTCTCCGCCCGGCGCGCACCGCCGGAGCGACCCCGCGTTGATCCGTCCGGACCGATGGTCCGTACTGACGGGTAACCCGGTCGACGTCGCCCGGAGATTCATCACATCATCGACACTCGCCGATCGCTTGGCTTCGTACGCCCAGCTCAGCGCCGTGACGCGCGGCCGGACCCGCATCCACCGGCCGACGGACGGCGGAGCTGGCGTTCCGGCATACGAACGTACTGTTGCCCACCCGCGCGACGGCGCGGGACAGTACGCCACACCAGCGGTGCCATCGACGCCGCCGCTCCCCGGTCCGACCCTGAGGAGAAACGCGATGGCTCTACGACTCGCCGACGGCACCGCCTGGTCCGACACCCTCGCCCGCGCGGTCGCCGCCGCACCGGAGGCCTTCGGGCCCGACACCGACGGCGCCACCACCCTGCACAACCTGGTCTCCGGCGAGTGGCGGGCCGTCGGGACGCCCGGCCCCGTCCGCACCCCGGTGGACAACACCGTCCTGGTCAACCTGCCCAAGCTGGACGCCGAGACCGCCCGCGCCGCGGTCGCCCACGCCGCCGCCGCGCACCGCGACTGGGCCGCGACCCCGCTGGCCGAGCGCAAGGCGCGGGTCACCGACGCCCTGGACTCCCTCACCGCGCACCGCGACCTGCTCGCCCTGCTGCTGGTCTGGGAGATCGGCAAGCCCTGGCGGCTCGCCTGCGCCGACGTGGACCGGGCCCTGGACGGCGTCCGCTGGTACGTCGACGAGATCGACCGGATGCTCGCCGACGGCCGGGAGCCGCTGCCCGGGCCGGTCAGCAACATCGCCTCCTGGAACTACCCGATGAGCGTGCTGGTCCACGCCGAGCTGGTGCAGCTGCTCGCCGGCAACGCGGTCATCGCCAAGACCCCGTCGCAGGGCGGCGCGGTCTGCCTCACCGTGGCGCACGCGCTGATGCACCGCGCCGGGCTGCCCGCCACGCTGCTCTCCGGCAGCGGCGAGGAACTCTCCGAGGTGCTGGTCCGGGCGCCGGAGATCGGCGCGGTGGCCTTCGTGGGTGGCCGCTCCAACGGCGGCAAGGTGGCCGCCGCGCTGCTCGACACCGACAAGCGGCACTTCATCGAGCAGGAGGGCCTCAACGCCTGGGGCATCTGGAACTTCTCCCAGTGGGACCTGCTCGCCACCCACCTGAAGAAGGGCTTCGAGTACGGCAAGCAGCGCTGCACCGCGTACCCGCGGTTCGTGGTCCAGCGCGACCTGGTCGACGAGTTCCTCGACATGTACCTGCCGGTGGTGCGCTCGGTCCGGTTCGGACACCCGCTCGCCGTCGGCGACGACTGGTCGGCCGGCGACCCGCTGCCCGAACTGGACTTCGGCCCGCTGATCAGCGGCGCCAAGGCCGAGGAGCTGCGCCGCAAGGTCGACGAGGCGGTACGCGGCGGCGCGGTGCCCCTGCACCGCGGCAAGCTCGACGGCGCGCCCTTCCTCGACGGGCAGGACACCTCGGCGTACGTGGCGCCGGCGGTGCTGCTCGCCCCGCCCGGCCGGTCCCGGCTGATGCACGCCGAGCCGTTCGGGCCGGTCGACACCATCGTCGTGGTGGACACCACCGACGAGCTGCTGGCCGCGATGAACGCCTCCAACGGCGCGCTGGTCGCCTCGCTGGCCTGCGACGACACCGACGAGGCGGCCAAGCTCGCGGTCGACCTCCAGGCGTTCAAGGTGGGCATCAACAAGCCCCGCTCGCGGGGCGACCGGGACGAGCCGTTCGGCGGCCGGGGCGCCTCCTGGAAGGGCGCCTTCGTCGGCGGTGACCTGCTGGTGCAGGCGGTCACCGTGGGCGGCGACGGCCGGCTCTACGGCAACTTCCCCGACTACAGCAGCTACCCGGCCACCTGACCCGGCCGCGCCCGACGGGCTAACCTCGATCGATGTCGAGACTCGAGCAGATCTCGTTGGGCGTGACCGACGACCACCGGGCGGGCCGGTTCTGGGCCGCGGCCCTCGGGTACGTGCGCCGGCCACCGCGCTACGACGGCGACGGGTGGATCGTGGTCGAGCCACCACCCGGGCAGCCCGGCGCGGCGATCGCCATGGACGTCAGCCGGAGCCCGGTGGAGGAGTTCCCCCGCGTCCACCTCGACCTGCACGCGGGGGAACGGGACCTGGACGAGGAGGTCGAGCGGCTGCTCGGGCTGGGCGCCCGGCGCATCGACTGGCGGCACTACCCCGCCGAGCCCGAGCCCGGGCAGCCGCCGTACGTCGTCCTCGCCGACACCGAGGGGAACCGGTTCTGCGTATCGGGTCACCGCCGCGCCGGGCCCGTCTTCGGCTGAC
Organism: Micromonospora sp. LZ37; assembly: GCF_059359015.1. Classification (NCBI taxonomy): domain Bacteria; kingdom Bacillati; phylum Actinomycetota; class Actinomycetes; order Micromonosporales; family Micromonosporaceae; genus Micromonospora; species Micromonospora sp. LZ37. The sequence continues at coordinate 157,332 of NZ_JCADBL010000008.1, forward strand.
ACCCCCGGCGGCGGCCGGGCCGGCCGGGCCCGGGCCGGCCTACGGCCGGCGGGGGCCCGGCACACCCGTGGTCGAGCGCCCGCGTCGCGTCGCGTCGACGTCCAGCGGCAGCACCACGGTGACCAGCCCGCCGTCCCGGTCCGTCGTCGTCGGCCGGTCCAGCCGGGCCACGGTCCGGAGCATCGGGGCGTTCTCCGCCCGGGTGTGCAGGACCAGGGCCCGGTAGCCGGCCCGGTGGGCGTGCCCGACCAGGCGCCGCAGCAGCGCCGACCCGAGCCCGCGCCGCTGCCAGTCGTCCCGGACCAGCAGGGCCACCTCGGCCTCGTCCCCCTCGGCGAGGAGGTTCGCCATCGCGACGACCGGCTCCGCCGCCGCGCCGGAGCCGGCCGTCGCCACCAGGGTCGTCCCCCGGTTCGGTGTCAGCAGTCGGCGCAACCGGCTGGGCGACGCCGACGCGCCCAGGTAGCGCCGCTGCCGGCTGCGCGCCGAGCAGCGCTCGTGCAGCTCGACCACGGCGGCCAGGTCGTCGCCGGTGGCCGGGCGTACGGCCAGCTCCGCGCCGTCGGGCAGGACCAGGATCACCTGGTCGGTGGAGCGTCGGGACGCGGTGGTCGCCAACTCGACCAGGGCCTGCGCCCGGGCGTACTCGGCCGGCGTGAAGCTGGGCGCCGCCCGCCGCAGCGTGAACGAGCCGCCGGACGGGTCGGCGAGCAGCATCGTCGCCGCGCCCACCCCGGCGTGCGGGGCGACCGGCGTCGCCCGCCAGGTCACCTCGTCCGCGCCGAGCAGCACGCGCAGTGCCGCACCGGTCGCGTCCGGGTCGCGCACCAGCCCGGTGGCCAGGCCGAGCACCCGCGTCGGCTGGTCGACCAGGCCGCGCGCCTCGCTGCGCGCCACCCAGCAGTCCCGTCCCCGGCCCCGCTCGACAGCGGCCAGCAGCTCGCCCTGGTCCAATGTGTCCGGCGCGTCGACGAGGAAATCGTCGACCGCGCCCGCCTCGGTGGTGTGCACCTGCACGGTGAGGATGTTGACCCCTCGCATCGCCAGACTCGCCGTGAGCACCGACAGGTAGCCCGGCCGGTCGTCCACGGTCGCTCGGATCCGCCACAAAGCCATGTCCGCTCCCTTCCCCGCTACGACCCTGCCGGGCGGCTGTTGCCGTGCCGTTGCCCGACGGTGACGGCCCGGCGACCGTTGCCCGCGCTCAGGTGACGCTGGTCACCGGCGGCGCGCCGACCAGGTCCAGCCGGTCGCCGAGGATCACCGCGCCGGCGCGGACCAGCTGGGCCAGCCGGTCCACCTCGGTGGCGTGGAAACCGGCCGCGGTCAGCGGCTCGGTGTGCTCCCGCGCCGCCACCAGCACCAGCCCGGCCCGGCCGAACGGCGCCACCGCGTAGTGGACACCGTCCACACCGGTCAGCGCCCGGGCCCGCAGCGGGGTGATCTCGGGCAGCGCCGGCGGTCGCGGCGCACGCCAGCTGGCGTGCCCGACGGTCGCCGTCCCCCCACCGGTACGCGAGGCCCAATCCACCGGCACCACCGCGGCGACCGCCCAGTCGGCGGCGAGCAGCCCCGGCACCGCGTCGACCAGGGTGGCCACCCCGTCGGTCGGGTTGGCGGCGACCTGGGCCAGCAGCTCGGCGTCCTGACCGGTGGTGGTCGGGGCGCCGATCGCCCGCCACACCCCGTCGACGCGTACCCCGGGGATCGCGGCGAGGCCGGCCATCAGGCGTTCCACCCGGGCGGCGCCCGGCCAGACCACGGTGAAGTCGTCCACGGCCCGCCCACCGAGCCGTTCCAGGACCACCACCTGGACGATGTCGGCGCCGGAGACGCCGAGCGTGCGGGCCACCTGGCCGAGCGTGCCGGGCCGGTCCGGCAGGGTCACCCGAACTCTCAGCAACATGTCTCTTCCTCCGCTCGGCGGGCCGGCCGTCGCGGCCGGCAGGCTGGTCCCAGCCTGCCGTTTGACCATTTCGCCCCTGTTGCAGCGGCATGTCCCGGGCGGAAACTCCAGCCTTGACAAGAAAGCTGAGCTGCCATCAACTATTCGGATGACCGAACCGGCCGTCGAGGCGTACCCGGCATCCGTTGCCCCGACCGGTTCGGCGCCCGCCCGGTCGCCGAAGGGCCTGGACCTCGACCGGCTCGCCGGCTACCTGGGCACCCACCGGCCGGAGCTGGCCACCGAGCCGCTGCGGGCCACGCTGATCGCCGGCGGCAAGTCCAACCTGACCTACCTGCTGCACGCCGGTGGGCAGGAGCTGGTGCTGCGCCGCCCCCCGCTCGGGCACGTGCTGGCCACCGCGCACGACATGGCCCGCGAGTTCCGGGTGATCTCGGCGCTGGCCGAGACCGACGTGCCGGTCCCGGCGGCGCTGCTGCACTGCGCGGACGCCGACGTGATCGGCGCGCCGTTCTACCTGATGGAGCGGGTCCGCGGCGAGGTGTTCCGCAGCCGCGCGCAGACCGACCCACTCGGCGCCGACCAGCGGCGCGAGCTGGCCCTGGCGATGATGGACACCCTCGCCGCGTTGCACACCGTCGACCCGGCGCGGGTCGGGCTGGCGGACTTCGGCCGCCCGGAGGGGTACCTCGGCCGGCAGGTGCGCCGCTGGGCCGGTCAGCTCGACCGCTCCCGCAGCCGCCCGCTGCCCGGCATCGACGAGCTGCGCGACGCGCTCGCCGCGTCGGTGCCGGAGGGCGTCAACACCGGGCGGATCGTGCACGGCGACTACCGGCTGGACAACCTCCTCGCCACCGTCGACCCGGTGACGGTACGTGCCGTGCTGGACTGGGAGATGGCCACCCTGGGCGACCCGCTGGCCGATCTGGGCCTGCTGCTGACCTACTGGGACGTGCTCGGCGACAGCGACCTCGCCGAGGGCAACCCGGTCGCCGACGGCATCGGCCCCCGGGCCGGCTTCCCCACCGGCGTCGAGCTGATCGACCGGTACGGCGGGCGCAGCGACGTCGACGTCGGGCCGCTGCACTGGCACGTGGCGCTCGGCTGCTTCAAGCTGGCGGTCATCTGCGAGGGCATCCACTACCGGCACACCCTCGGTCAGACCCTCGGCGCCGGCTTCGACCGGATCGGCGAGATGGTGTCACCGCTGGTCGACCACGGCCTGCGCGCGCTCCGCGACAGGTGACGAGCTCCGCGTAGAACGCAGGCCCGCCGCCCGCCGCCCGCTTGATCGTGCTACTTCCTGGATGTAGTGCCCTCACCCTGACCCGGACACCACTACTTCCAGGATCCAGCGCGATCTTGCCCGTCGCCGCGGGTCAGGCGGAGGCGCGTTCGACGAGTTTGGTCTCCAGGAGGAGATGGGGGTTGGGGATCTCGTCGCCGCGGATGCGGGCGACCAGCAACCTCGCCATCTGCCGGCCCATCTCCTCCACCGGCTGGAACACCGTGGTCAGCGGCGGGTCGGACTGCTGGGCGATCGGGGCGTCGTCGAAGCCGATCACCGCCACGTCCTCGGGGACCCGGCGACCCGCGTCGCGCAGGGTGCGCAGCGCGCCGAAGGCCATCAGGTCGGAGGCGACGAAGACGGCGTCCAGGTCGGGGCAGGTCTCCAGCAGCTGCCGCATGCCCACCGCGCCGCTGCCCTCGCTGAAGTCCCCGTACGCGATCAGGGCGGGGTCGACCCGGCCGACCGCGGCCTGGACGGCCTCCCGGTAGCCGGTCAGCCGGTCCAGGCCGGCGCCCATGTCCTGCGGGCCGGCGAGGTGGGCGATCCGCCGCCGCCCCCGGGCGGCGAGGTGCTCCACCGCCTGCCGGGCGCCATCGACGTTGTCCACGTCGACGAACCAGGACGGCTGGGCGCCGGGCTGGAGCATCCGGGCCGGCCGGCCGCCGAGCACGGTGGGCAGGTCGCGCTCCTCCAGCAGGGTGGGCAGCGGGTCGGAGTCGTGCAGCGACAGCAGCAGCACCCCGTCGACGTGCTGGTTGGTCAGGTGGTGCTCGACGCGTTCCCGCTCGATCGGGGACTGCACCATGGCGAGCCAGAGCTGCAACGGGGTCTCCAGCAGCCCGGAGCTGACCCCGCGGACGATGCCGGCGAAGAACGGCTCGGTGAAGACCCGCTCCCCCGACTCGGAGACCACCAGGGCGATCGAGTCGGTGCGCTGGGTGACCAGCGCCCGGGCGGCGCGGTTCGGGACGTATCCCAGCTCGGCGATGGCCTGCTGCACGGCGGCCCGGGCCTCGGGGCTGACCTGGGGCGAGCCGTTGACCACCCGGGAGACCGTCCCGCGCCCGACGCCGGCGCGGGCGGCGACCGCGTCGAGGGTCGGGCGCCCGAGCGACCGGGTGCGCTGCGTTGTCATCGTCTGCTCCTCCGACGTCGGGCGGACCCGCCACCACCCGTGGGGAGCGGGTGGACGCGGGGCCGCCCGTGGAACTGGCTGGCTTCGCCTATTGTGCGGCCAGACCGTTGCGTCGGATGACCTCGGCGTACCACCTGGCGCTGGACTTGGGAATGCGGGCCTGGGTGTCGTAGTCGACCCAGATCATGCCGAACCGCTTGGTGTAACCCCACGCCCATTCGAAATTATCCATCAGGGACCAGGCGAAGTAGCCCCGCAGGGGCACCCCCGCGCCGATCGCCTCGTGGGCGGCGCGCAGGTGGGCGTCGAAGTACGCCAGCCGGTCGACGTCGTCGACCCGCCCGTCGACCACCGCGTCGACGAAGGCGGAGCCGTTCTCGGTGACGTAGAGCGGCAGGTCGGTGTACTCGTCGTGGACCCGGCGCAGCGTCTCCACCAGGCCCGGCGCGTCGATCTCCCAGTCCATGTCGGTGACCGGGACGCCCCGGGTGACGAACCGGACGTCCTCGCTGCCCGGCCAGCACGACGGCGCCCGCCAGTACTTCTCCGGCTCGGCCCCCTCGATCGGGGCGGCGACCACGTGCCGGCTGTAGTAGTTGACCCCGACCAGGTCCAGCGGGGTGGAGATGACCGCCAGGTCACCGTCGCGGACGTGCCCGAAGTCGGTCACCTCGCGCAGGTCGGCGGTCAGGTCGGCCGGGTACGACCCGCGCAGCACCGGGTCGAGGAAGAACCGGTTGGCCAGCCCGTCGATCCGGCGGGCGGCGTCGACGTCGCCGGGCGCGTCGCTGGCCGGGGTGACCGGGTAGAGGTTGACGGTGATGCCGAGCTGCGCCTGCGGCCGGGACGCCCGCAGCGCCTGCACCGCGAGCCCGTGCCCGAGCATCAGGTGGTGCCCGGCCCGGACCGCGTCGGCGCCGTCGGAGCGCCCGGGCGCGTGCGCGCCCGAGCCGTAGCCGAGGAAAGCCGAGCACCACGGCTCGTTGAGCGTCGTCCAGTACCGCACCCGGTCGCCGAGTGCGTCGGCGACGAGCTGGGCGTAGTCGGCGAAGCGGGCGGCGGTGTCCCGGGCCGGCCAGCCGCCGGCGTCCTCCAGCGGCTGGGGCAGGTCCCAGTGGTAGAGGGTGAGCCACGGCTCGATGCCCTGGGCGAGCAGCTCGTCGACGAGCCGGCGGTAGAAGTCCAGGCCCTGCTGGTTGGCCGGGCCGGAGCCGTTCGGCTGCACCCGGGGCCAGGCCACCGAGAACCGGTACGACTTCAGTCCCATCTCGGCCATGAGCCGGACGTCGTCGGGCATCCGGTGGTAGTGGTCGCAGGCCACGTCCCCGGTGTGCCCGGCGACGACCCGCCCTTCGGTGTGGCTGAACGTGTCCCAGATCGACGGGGTCCGGCCACCCTCGGTGGCCGCCCCCTCGATCTGGTACGCGGCGGTCGCCGCGCCCCACAGGAAGCCGGGCGGGAAGGTCAGTTCCGGCCCCTGGTCGAGTACGCCGACTGCGGGCGGGTGGTGTGGGTTGCTCACGATTTGACGGCACCTTCCATGATCCCGCCAATGATCTGGCGGCCGAACAGGGCGAACACGATCACCAACGGCACGGTACCGATGGCGGTCGCGGCGAACACCTGCGAGTAGTCGGTGTAGTAGGCGTACGACAGGAACGCCAGCGACACCTGCAGGGTCGGGTTCTCGGGGGTGAGCACGGCGTACGGCCACAGGTAGGAGTTCCAGGTCTCCATGAAGGTGAGCAGGCCGAGCACGGCCGCGGCGGGGCGCAGCGCGGGCAGCACGATGTTCCAGTAGATCCGGAAGGTGCTGGCCCCGTCGACCCGGCCGGCCTCGATCAGCTCGTCGGAGATGGCCTGGGTGGCGTACTGCCGCATCATGAACACGCCGAAGGCGCTGACCAGGAAGGGCACGGTCACCGCGTAGAGGGTGTCGTACCAGCCGAGGTCCTGGATCATGCCCCAGAGCGGGATGAGGCCGAGCTGGGTCGGGATCATCATGGTCACGATGATCGACAGCAGCAGGACGTTGCGGCCCCGGAAGCGCAGCTTGGCGAAGGCGAAGCCGGCCAGCGACCCGGTGATCACCACCGAGACGGTCACCACGCCGGCCACGATCATCGAGTTGAGCAGGCCGGTGAGGAAGTTCGCCGCGTCGTTGTCGAGCACCCGGCCGAAGTTGTCGCCGAACGCGCCGCCCGGGGTGACCGGCGGTGGCACGTCGTTGATCGAGTCCAGGCTGCGGGTGGCGATGACGACCATGTAGTAGAAGGGGTAGATCGAGAAGAGCACCGCCAGCACGAGGGCGACGTACATCAGCGGGCTGGTGCGCCAGAGGCGCTGGGAAGCGGAGTTCATCCGGTCGCTCCTCACTTGACCGTACGGCGGACGAGCAGGAAGTTGACCAGCGAGACCAGCGCGATCAGCACGAACATCGCCCAGGCCACGGCGGCGCCGTACCCGGCGGTGTTGAGGTTCTCGATACCCAGTTCGTACATGTACATGGCCAGGGTCTGGAACTCGCGCTGGTCGCCGCCGATGATGTTGCCGTTGGCGAAGACGAGCGGCTCGGTGAAGAGCTGGAGCCCGCCGATGGTGGAGAGGGTGACCACGAAGACGAAGGTCGGGGTGAGCATCGGCAGGGTGATCCGCCAGAACTGTTTCCACTGGTTGGCGCCGTCGATGGCCGCCGCCTCGTAGAGGTCCTTCGGAATGGCCTGCATGCCGGCCAGCAGGATGAGCGTGTTGTAGCCGGTCCAGCGCCAGTTGACCATGGAGGCGATGGCGGTCCACGAGCTCCACCGCTGCGCGTCCCAGTCGACCGCGTCGACCCCGACCAGGCCGAGCAGCCAGTTGATCAGGCCGAAGTCGCGCTGGAAGAGCATGCCGAAGACGATCGCCACGGCGGCGACCGAGACCACGTTCGGCATGAAGATCGCCATCCGGAAGAACGTCCGGGCGCGCAGCAGCGTGCGGTTGAGCAGGGTCGCCAGGAAGAGCGCGAGCAGCAGCTGCGGGATCGTGGAGAGCAGGAAGATGCCGAAGGTGTTGACCGTGGCGTTCCAGAAGTACTCGTCGGTGAAGAGCCGGGTGTAGTTGTCCACCCCGATGAAGCTGTGCTCGCCGATGAGGTCCCAGTCGTGCAGCGACATCCACGCGGTGCGCAGCATCGGGTAGAACCCGAAGATGCCGAAGACCACGAAGAACGGGGCGATGTAGAGGTACGGGGAGAGCTTGAGATCGAGGCGGGTGAGCGACAACGTCCGGCTGCGGCGCCGGGTGGGTGGGGGCGGCGACGCCGTGGGTGACGGCGGCGCGGTCGTGGCCGACAGGCTCATGCGGTGTCCTTTCCCGGCGCCGGCGGGGCCGGTGGGGCGGGCGGTACGGGCGACGGGACGCGGCCGGTGGCGCCCGGGAGACCCGGACGCCACCGCCGTGCGGGGTCAGCTCAGAAGGCGCCCTGGGTCTTGGCGTCCTTGACGTACTGCTCCCAGGCCTTGTCCCTGGTCGACTGCCCGCTCTCGTACGACCGCAGCGCCGGCTCGAAGGCGTTCTCCTTCACCGCCTGGTGCTTCGGACCGAGGTGCAGCGGCTGGATCTTGGCGACGCTCTCCCCGAAGATCCTGCCGGTCGGCGCGTTGTTGAAGTACTCGTTGGTGTACGCGAGGAACTCCGGGTTCTTCAGCGCCTCCAGGTTGGTCGGCAGCGGGCCCTTGGCCTTGAACGCCGCCACCTGGCTCTGCGCGTTGGTCAGGTACTCGGCGAGCTTCGCCGCCTCCTTGTGGTGCTTGCTCTGGGTCGGCACGGCGAGCCAGGAGCCGCCCCAGTTGCCCGCGCCGCCGGGGACCGGCGCCACGTCCCACTTGCCCTTGTTCTCCGGGCCGGAGTTCTCCTGCACGATGCCGAGCATCCAGGACGGGCAGAAGGTCGCGGCGAAGGTGCCCTGCTTGAAGCCGGCCGACCACTCCGGCGACCAGGTGGCCGTCTCGGCGGTGATGTTGGCGTCGGCCATCGCGACCGCGGTGTCCCAGGCGCTCTTCACCGAGGCGCTGGTGTCGGCGACGACGTTGTCCTGCTTGTCGTAGAACAGGTCACCGCCCTGCTGGAACATCACCGCGCTGGAGGCCGTGGTGACCGAGTCGAGCAGCCCCTTGCCGGTGGCCGCCCGGTACTTCTTCCCGGTCTCGATGAAGGCGTTCCAGTCCGGCCAGAGCGCGGCGACCTGGTCCCGCTCGGTCGGCAGCTTGGCGGCCTGGAAGAGGTCGCGGCGGTAGCAGACGGCCAGCGAGCCGACGTCGGTGGGCAGGCCGATCAGCCGGCCGTCCGGCGCCTTGCCCAGCTCCCACTTCCAGGGCAGGTACTCCTTGCTGTGGTCGGCCACGAGCGGCGCCAGGTCGGCCCAGTTGGCCGGGTTGGCCTTGAACTCGTTGAGGATGCCCTCCTCCAGGGCGACCACGTCGGCCGCGCCCTTGCCGGTGGCCAGCGCCCGGACGATCTTCGGCCGGTACTCGTTGAGCTGGGCGGTCTTGCGCAGCTCGACCTTGATGCCGGTGTCCTTCTCGTACTGCTTGACGATCTCGTCGTAGCCGAATTCGCCGAAGGTGTCCACGACCAGCTTGGCGGGCTTCCCGCCGGACGCCGTGGCGTCGTCGTCCTTGCCGCAGGCCGCGAGACCGCCGAGTGCGGTGACCGCGGCCAGGGCGGCGGCCGCGAGGCGGGTACGCCGCGTGGTGACGCTCATCCTGACCCCTCTTTCAGTGGTGAGGCTGGGTTCGGGTGTGGTGGGGGGTGCGCTGGCGCTCCCGGGCCGGACCGGTGGGCCGGGTCGGCCGGGCGGGTGCGTAGTGATCCGCGCCACGCCTTGGGAACGCTCCCATGAGCGTGCCGGGAGGGGTTAGGGGTGTCAATAGACCGATGGGAGCGTTCCCAGATCGTTACCGCCAACGCCCGCCACCGTTCGCCCGGTGGCCGGAAGGGATCAGCAGAGGCGACGCAGCAGCGTGCTCGCCCGCCCCGGATCGAACCCGGCGGGGTCGAAGCCGTGGCCCGCCCACTCCCGCATCGCCGCGTGCTCCGGGTGCATCGGATCGGCCAGGGCCGCGAGCAGGACCAGGTAGCCCGACGGGCCGCCGACGCCCTCCGGCGGGCAGGCGCGCTCGCCGTCCGGGCAGGACGGGTACCGCTCCTCCGGATCGGCGGTGACGGCGTCCTCCACCACCAGGTCGTGCTCCCACCAGTCACCGAAGTCGTAGACGTAGCGGAACCTGCTGCCCTTGCCGAGCACCGCGTCGAGCCGGACGTCCAGCTCGTCGCGGAGCGACAGCGCGCCGTCCGGGTCCGGCTCGCCGTACTGCACCCCGTCGATCTCGAACGAGTGCAGTCGGCAGTCGCGCCAACCCATGGCGTGCTGCACCACCCGGTGCAGCCGGTCGAGGGTGTAACCGCCGGGCACCAGCACCCGCCGCCAGACCGGCGGGCGTACCCCGGCGAGGGACATCTTCAGCTGGAAGATCTGGCGTGGCATGCTGCCCCCTCCTCCCACCGCATAGGCTGCCGGCATGATCTGCCGAGCCTGCCGGGAGCGGCGGCACGACGACTGTCCCGGCCGGAAGTGGTGCGACTGCCAGCACCGTACCCCCGGACCCACCCCTCCGGTCACCGGTCCGGCCGGCGAATGACCGTCGGAACCCCGATCCGCCGGATCTGGCCGACGCCGGCCACGCCGCCCCTGGACGACGCCGAGCTGACCGCGCTCTACGGTCGCGCGGACCGCCCGCACCTGCGGGTCAACTTCGTCGCCAGCCTCGACGGCGCGGTGAGCCTGGACGGCTACTCCGCCGGGCTCTCCGGCGCGCCGGACAAGCGCGTCTTCGGGCTGCTCCGGATGCTCTGCGACGGACTGCTGGTGGCCGCCGGGACGCTGCGCCACGAGGGCTACCGCGCGGTGCGGCTGAGCGAGCCGCGCCGGGCCTGGCGGCGGGAGCGGGGGCTGGCCGAGTACCCCACCCTGGTGGTCGTCTCCGGGTCGCTGGACCTCGACCCGGCGCAGGCCGCGTTCGCCGACGCGCCGGTGCGCCCGCTCGTGCTGACCCACGCCGCCGCCGAGCCGCCCCCGGGGCTGACCGACGTCGCCGAACTGGTCCGCTGCGGCGACGAGCGGGTCGACCTCGCCGCCGGCCTGACCGAGCTGCGCCGCCGCGGGCTGGGCCAGATTCTCTGCGAGGGCGGCCCCCACCTGTTCGGCGCGCTCACCGCCGCCGACCTGGTCGACGAGCTCTGCCTGACCGTCGCCCCGCTGCTCGCCGGCCCGGGTCCCGGGCGGATCTCCGCCGGTGGGGCCGGCGCGGCCCGCGAGCTGCCGCTGCGGCACGTGCTCGCCGCCGACGACGGCGTGCTGATGCTGCGCCACGCCCGGGACGCCCCCGCGCCGGCGCCCGCCGGGGCGGCGCCGGCCGCCTGACGGCGCCCGCTGCGCCACGCCCGCCGCCGGCGGTGGACCCGGGGCCGCGCCGGGCCGTCCCCCGGCGGCCACCCACCGGGTACGCGGGCGGTCCACCCCGGCCACGACGACGGGCCCGGGCGCAGTGGTGTGCGCATCCGGGTGCCACGACGACGGCTCGGGCACCCGGTCCGCGTACCCGGGCCCGGGACCGGTCCGCGTCGGACCCTGCGGCCCTAGCCTGGGCGGATGGGCGTTCCCGCGCCGGGCGGCGCGATCCGACCGGACCGACCGCTGCTGGTCGGCGCGCTGCTGGTCCTCGCCGGCCTGGTGGACGTGCTCTCCGCGCTGGCCGCCACGACCGGTGACCCGTTCGCCGTCGAGACCGGGCAGGGCGTGTACCTGGTGGACATCGCCGGCTGGGCCCGGCTGCACGGGGCCATCGGCGCGGCGGTCACGCTCTCCGGGCTGGCGGTCGCCACCGGAGGGCGGGGCACGGTGCCGGTCGCCCTCGGCTGCGCCGCGGTGGGCGCCGCCGTGGACCTGCTGCTGTTCCCGTACGCGCCGGTCCGGGTGCTGCTGGTGGTGGGGCTGTACGCCGCGGCCGCCCGGCTGCTGCTCCGACACCGGCGCACCGCCCGGGGCGGCGGGCGGCTCAGCGCGGCTCGCAGACCCGGCCGGTCATCGCCGGATCCCCCTCCCGGGTCGCCGACCAGATCGGGTTGAGCGCCAGGGCCAGCGGCGGAGCCTGCCAGGCGGCGCCCAGCCGTTGCAACAGGCCGTACTCGCCCCGGGGCATCTCCACCGGCTCCCCGGCCAGGAAGGCGACCACCCGGTCCTCCACCGCCCGCTCCCCCACCAGCCCGCCGTGCAGCGCGGGCTGCTGGTAGACCGGGACGCGGCTGTACTCGCCCGGCGGCGCCTCCGCGGCGCTGACCGTCGGCATGAAGGCGATCATCCGCACCCCGGCGACCGGGCAGAGGGTGCGGTTGCGGTAGAACGGCGCGTTGATCAGCACCGACCGCACGAACGGGCTGTCGGGTTCGTCCTTCACCGTCTGGGGCAGGGACGCCAGCCAGAACATGGCCCGCAACTGCCAGCCGGTCGCCACTCCCCAGCCGGAGTGGCCCGGCGGCGGGTAGTAGGCGCGGCCGGCCTGGACGAGGGGGCTGAACATCACCACCGCGTTCACCGGGCCGCGGGGCAGCCGTTCCAGGTACGTGCGGGCGACCATCGAGCCCTCGCTCTGCCCGAACAGGGCGACCGGACGTCCGGTGCGCCGGTGCACCACGTCGATCTGGTCGGCGAGCAGGGAGGCGCTCGAGTCCAGCGAGCGGTGGGTCGCCTCCGGCGGGTACGGCAGGGGTCGGCCCCGCGCGTCCAGGCCCTGGTAGGAGAAGCGCTCGACCCGCGGGTCGGCCGACGGACTCCCGTCCCAGCTGGAGTTGTGCCCGCCCAGCACGATCACCGCGTGGGGGACCCGCTCGGGCAGCCGCTCGGCGAGGATCGGTGGCCGCCACTCCCCCCGCCCACCGCCGCTGGCGAACCCGATCGCCGCCTGGGCCCAGACCGCGCCGGCCAGGGCGAGCACGATCGCGATCGGCGCGACCGGCACCCGCGCCCAGCGGAGCCGGACCGGCGCCGCCGCGGCGGCCACGGTCCGCTGCCAGAGCAGCCCGTTCACCACCCCGGCCAGGCCGGCCAGCACCACCGTCCACCAGCCGGAGGCGCCGGAGATCACCGCGCCGGCCAGGGTCAGGACCACGAAGTTCAGCGACGCCCAGCCGAACAGCTCGATCGGGGGCAGCCCCTTCCACCACCGGGCCACCACCCCGGCCCGGACCAGGAAGGGGGCGAGCACCAGCATCGGGCCGAGCGAGGCGAAGAGGTACCAGGAGAGCGCCACCGCCGAGAAGGCCACGGAGAGGGCGGCCCACGGCGAGATGACCGCCGCGGCGAGCACCGCGACCTCCAGGTTGCGCCGCACCAGCCAGCCCCAGGAGGGCCGGGGTACGCCGTCGGGCCAGGCGAGCGCGGTCAACCCGGCGGAGAGCACGCCCCGCAGCACGGTCAGCAGCAGCAGGCCGAGCAGGAACATGCCCCAGGAGTCGTGGTAGACCAGCAGCCAGCGCAGGTCGTGGTACGAGTCGTACGGCCAGACGGCGGTGGCCTGCGGGGCCAGGCCCCGGGCGGCGTGCAGGCCGACGCCGACCAGCAGCGCCTCCTCCAGCGCCGGCGGCAGCGCGGCGAGGCCCAGCAGCCCGACAAGTCGGCCTCGTGTCGGTCCCACGGCACCCCTCGCTCTCCCGGCCCTCCGATGCTCTCCCGGATCACGCCGCGCGGGACGCGATTCACGCCGACGGCCGCACCCAACGTGGTCGCGCGATCCCGGAGCGCGACGGTGCCGGACAGGGCGCGTGGCGTCCGCCGCGTCACGTGGCAACCTGTCGTACTCCTCGGGCAGGATGCACCACGTGTGCCCCGACCGAGACGACCAGCTGACCGGAGTCCCCCGATGACCGACGACCAGCTCGACGGCCCGGGCAGGGCGGTCGGCCGGGTGCTGGGCACCGCCGACGCCACCCCCCTGCAGTTCTGGACCGCCGTCTCCCCCGACAGCTACCTCCAGCTCGACGACGTGGTGGTCACCCGGCGGGAGCTGCCCGACCGCGAGCCGGTCACCATCGCCGGGGTGGTCACCCAGGTCCGGGCGCGGCACGAGGGCGCCCAGTTCGACTCCGACGTCTTCGCGATCGCCGACGGCACTCTCCCCGCCCAGGTGCAGGAGGCCGCCGAGATCACCACCACCCGGGTCGACCCCGAGTTCTACGTGCCGCCGGCACCGGGCGCGGCGGTCTACCGCGCCGAGGGCGACGCCCGGGCCCGGGCGCTGCACTTCGACCGGATGGAACGGCGGATCCCGATGGGCATGGGCCGCGACGGCGTCCCGGTCTACCTCAACGCCGACTTCCTCGACGGCAGTCGGGGCGCGCACGTCTCCATCTCCGGCATCTCCGGCGTGGCCACCAAGACCAGCTTCGCCACCTTCCTGCTCTACTCGGTCTTCCGCTCCGGGGTGCTCGGCGGCGACGCGGTCAACGCCAAGGCGCTGATCTTCAACGTCAAGGGCGAGGACCTGCTCTTCCTCGACCACCCCAACCTCCGGCTGGACGATGCCACCCGGGCGTCGTACGCGAAGCTCGGGCTGGACGCCGGGGCCTTCCCCGACGTGCGGGTGTACGCCCCGCCGCGGGTCGGCGACTCCTCCGGCACGCCGGACGTGAGCAGCCGGCTCACCGGGGTGGACAGCTTCTACTGGACGTTGAGCGAGTTCTGCGCCGACCGGCTCCTGCCGTACGTCTTCGCCGACGCCGACGACGAGCGCCAGCAGTACACGATGGTGGTCCACTCGGTCGCCGCCCACCTCGCCCGGTACGCCCAGCCCGCCGACGGCGGGGTGAGCCTCGACGGGGTCCGGCTGGGCTCCTACGCCGACCTGGTCGACCACATCGTCGAGCAGCTCAACGACGACGAGACCCGCGCCGACTGGGCGGGCAGCGCGGTCGGCCTGGGCACGGTCAACGCCTTCGCCCGCCGGCTGATCGGCAGCAAGAAGGACCTGGGCCGGCTGATCCGCGGCGACCTGGCGCTGCGCCGCCCGCACAGCATCAACACCGCCGAGAGCGCCCAGGTCACCGTGGTCGACCTGCACAACCTGCCGGACCGGGCGCAGCGCTTCGTGGTCGGCGTGACGCTCAAGAGCGAGTTCGAGCGCAAGGAGAAGGCCGGCACGGCCAAGCCGCTGCTCTTCGTCGTCCTCGACGAGCTCAACAAGTACGCCCCGCGCGAGGGCTCCTCCCCGATCAAGGAGGTGCTGCTCGACATCGCCGAGCGGGGCCGCTCGCTCGGGGTGATCCTGGTCGGCGCGCAGCAGACCGCGAGCGAGGTGGAGCGGCGGATCGTCACCAACTCGGCGATCCGGGTGGTCGGGCGGCTGGACCCGGCGGAGGCGTCCCGCCCCGAGTACGGCTTCCTGCCGCCCGCGCAGCGCCAGCGGGCGCTGCTGGCCAAGCCCGGCACCATGTTCGTCAACCAGCCGGACATCCCCGTCCCGCTCTGCCTGGAGTTCCCCTTCCCGGCCTGGGCCACCCGGGTCTCCGAGGCGGGTCGGGCCCCGTCGGAGACGCTGCGCTCGATCACCCAGTCGGCCGACCCGTTCGCGGTGGTCGGCTCGGGCGCCGACGACGACATCCCGTTCTAGGGGGCACCGGTGAGCGCGAGGAGTGAGCCTGCGAGCCCCGCAGTCGCGAACGAAAGGCCGGCACAGCAGTGAAGATCCTGCACACCTCGGACTGGCACGTCGGCAAGGTGCTCAAGGGGCGGTCCCGGGCCGACGAGCACAAGCAGGTGCTCGCCGGCGTGATCGAGATCGCCCACGCCGAGCGCCCCGACCTGGTGATCGTCGCCGGCGACCTGTACGACACCGCCGCGCCCACCCCGGAGGCGACCCGGCTGGTCACCCGGGCGCTGACCGCGCTGCGCCGCACCGGCGCGGACGTGGTGGCGATCGGTGGCAACCACGACAACGGCGCGGCCCTCGACGCGCTGCGCCCCTGGGCCGAGGCGGCCGGGATCACCCTGCGCGGCAGCGTGCGGGAGAACCCGGCCGAGCACGTCATCGACGGGGTCACCCGCGACGGCGAACGCTGGCAGGTGGCCGCGCTGCCCTTCCTCTCCCAGCGGTACGCCGTCCGCGCGGTGGAGATGTACGAGCTGACCGCCGCCGAGGCCAACCAGACCTACGCCGACCACCTGGGCCGGGTGCTCGCCCGGTTGACCGAGGGCTTCACCGAACCGGACCGGGTGCACCTGGTCACCGCCCACCTGACCGTGGTCGGGGCGAGCACCGGCGGCGGCGAGCGGGACGCGCACACCGTCCTGGGCTACGCCGTGCCGGCGACGGTCTTCCCCGGCAACGCCCACTACGTGGCGCTGGGTCACCTGCACCGGTCGCAGCGGGTGATCGGCCCCTGCCCGGTGCGCTACAGCGGCAGCCCGCTGGCGGTGGACTTCGGCGAGCAGGAGAACGTCCCCTCGGTGACGCTGGTCGAGGTGACCGCCCGGACCGCCGCCCAGGTCCGGGAGGTGCCGGTGCCGGCGGCGGTGCCGCTGCGCACGGTCCGGGGCACCCTGGCCCAGCTGACCGAGCTGACCCCGCCCGAGGGTTGGCTGCGGGTCTTCGTCCGCGAGCAGCCCCGGGCCGGGTTGCGCGAGGAGGTGCAGGAGCTGCTCCCGGGGGCGTTGGAGATCCGGATCGACCCGGAGCTGGTGCCCGCGCCGGGCAGCGGCGCCCGGGTCGCCCAGCGGGCCGGCCGCTCCCCACGCGAGCTCTTCGCCGACTACCTGGACAGCCGGGGCCACGACGACGACGGGGTGCGGGAACTCTTCGACGAGCTCCTCGAGGAGGCGGACCGCTGATGCGTCCGATGCGGCTGGACATGGCGGGCTTCACCGTCTTCCGGGACGAGACCACCGTCGACTTCACCGACGCCGACTTCTTCGCGCTGGTCGGCCCGACCGGCTCCGGCAAGTCGACGGTGCTGGACGCGATCTGCTTCGCCCTCTACGGCACCGTCCCCCGCTGGGGCGGCGCCCGCGGTCTGGCCAACGCCCTCGCGCCGTCGGCCACCGAGGCCCGGGTCCGGCTGGTCTTCGAGTCCGCCGGGGCGCGCTACGTGGCGACCCGGGTGGTCCGCCGGGACGGCCGGGGCAACGTCAAGACCGCCAACGCCGGGTTGCAGCTGATGCCGGCCGGCTTCGACGTCACCAAGCTCGACACCGGGCTGAGCCCGGAGGACCTCGGCGAGGTGATCGCCGGCACGCCGGCCGAGATGGAGGACGCGGTACTGGAGGCGGTCGGGCTGCCGTACGAGCAGTTCACCTCCTGCGTGGTGCTGCCGCAGGGGCGGTTCGCCGACTTCCTGCACGCCAAGCCCGCCACCCGGCAGCAGATCCTGGTCAACCTGCTCGGCCTCGGGGTCTACGAGGACGTGCAGAAGCGGGCCACCGAGCGGGCCGGGCAGGCCGAGGCGAAGCTGGAGACGGTCGACCGGGTGCTGGCCGGGCTGACCGACATCGACGACGCCGCCCTGGCCGCGGCCACCGGGCAGGTGGCGCGGATGCGCGAGCTCGCCGCCGCGGTCGAGGCGGCCGTACCGGAGCGGGAGCGGGCGCGGGCCGCGGCGCGGGAGGCCGGCGCGGCGCTGGCCGCCCTCGACGCCGACCTGGCCGGGCTGGCCGGGGTGCGGGCGCCCGACGGGGTCGCCGAGGTGGCCCGGGCGGTCACCACGGCACGGGTGGCGGCCGACGAGGCGGCGGCCACGGTGGCGCTGGCCGAGGAGCGCGAGGAGAAGCTGCGCGGCGAGCTCGCCGCCGCCGGCGACGAGAGCACGCTGCGGCTGCTGCTGCGGGCGCACACCGACCGGGACCGGCTGACCGGCGAGGCGGAGCTGGTCCGCGGCGCGCTCGACACGGCCCAGCGGGAGCACGACGTCGCGGTGGCGGCGCTCACCGCGGCCCGGGAGGCGTCGGCCCGGGCCGAGGCCGAGCTGGAGGCGGCGTTCCGGGCGCACGAGGAGGCGAAGGCGACCGACCAGGCGGTGGCGTTGCGGGCCCACCTGAGCGCCGGCGCGAACTGCCCGGTCTGCGAGCAGACCGTCGACCGGGTGCCGCCGCTGCCGGCGGGCTCGGCGGTGGCCGAGGCGACCGCCGCCGGCAAGGCGGCCCGGGCCGCCAGCAAGGCCGCCCAGGCCCGGGTGCAGGAGCGCGACGCCGCCGCCCGTGACCTGGAGCGGGTGCTGCTCCGGGCACGCGCCCAGCACGACCAGCTCCGCTCCCGGCTGGCCGAGCTGGACGACCAGCTCGCCGGGGCCGCCGCGCCGGAGGCGCTGCGCGCGGCGCTGGACGAGCACACCCGGCTGCGGCGGGCCCTCGACGAGGCCGCCACGGCCGTCCGCGCCGGTCGGGACGCCGCCCGGCGGGCCCGGGGCGCGCTGGACGCGGCCGAGGAGCGGCTGCGCGCGACGTGGCGCGGGTTCGACGCCGCCCGGGACGGGCTGGCCCGGTTCGGTCCGCCCGCCGCCGACCGGGACGACGTGGCCGGCGCCTGGGCCGCCCTGGTGGAGTGGGCGGCCGGCCAGATCGGGCAGCGGCGCGCCGAGCGGGTCGGGCTGGCAGCGTCGGTGGCCGAGGCCGAGGCGGCGGCCACGGCTGTCGAGGAGCGCATCGCCGGCCTGCTCAGCACAGCCGGGCTACCGCCCGCCGACGATCCGGTCCGCGCGGTGACGGTCGCCGCGGAGCGGGCCGAGGCGGCGGTGCGCCGCATCGAGGAACGCCGCGAACAGGCCGGTGAGCTGCGCGGGCAGCGGGTCGAGCACGAACGGCAGGCCCGCACGGCGCGGGCCCTGGCCGGGCACCTGCGGGCCAACAACTTCGAGCGGTGGCTGCTGGCCGAGGCGCTGGACCTGCTGGTCGACGGGGCCTCGCGGATCCTGCGTGAGCTCTCCCACGGCCAGTACGACCTGGTCCACGACAAGGGCGAGTTCTTCGTGGTCGACCACCACGACGCGGGGTTGCGCCGGGGGGTGCGCACCCTCTCCGGCGGGGAGACGTTCCAGGCGTCGCTGGCGCTGGCCCTGGCGCTGTCCGAGCAGCTCGCCGGGATGTCCACCACGGCGGCGAGCCTGGAGTCGATCGTGCTGGACGAGGGCTTCGGCACCCTCGACGCGGCCACCCTGGACACCGTCGCCGCCACCCTGGAGAGCCTGGCCGCGCGGGGCGACCGGATGGTCGGCGTGGTCACCCACGTGCCGGCGCTGGCCGAGCGGATCCCGGTCCGCTACGAGGTCCGCAAGGACGCGCGCAGCGCACACGTCGAACGGACCGGCCTGTGAGCGCGAGGAGCGCAGCGCAGCGGAGCCCCGCAGTCGCGAACGAAGGACGGGCCCCGTGAACGGGCCGCGGCTCTTCGTCGACACCTGGGATCCCTCCTACGGCGCCTCGTTCGAGGCGTCGGTGGGCGGGCCGGCCACGCCGAGCAGCGCCCAGGTCGAGGCGGACGTCGAACTGCCGGTGGCCGAGTGGCGGGCGATCGGGCCGCGTGCGGGGCTGCGCGCCCCCGACGTGGTGCTGCTCGTCGACGGGGTGCGCCGGATCGACGCCAGCGTCTGGACGGCCGAGGAGGACGGCGCCTCGTTCCCCGGCATCGCCGCGTCGTACGCGGCCGGGGTGGTCCGCTGCGACCTGGAGCGCGGCGCGGCGGCGCTGGCCGGGGCGCGGGTCGGGCGGGGCCTCTTCACGGCCAGCCCCTCCGCCGAGGAGGTGGTGTGCGGGCAGGTCCGCTACCCGGTGCACCGGGTGGGCGGGACCGGCGAGCTGAGCAAGCTGCCGGCGGCGGTGCAGGCGCCGCTGACCGCGCTGGAGGTCGCGGTCTCCGACGCGGCGCGGGTGGACGGGGACCTGCTCGTGGTGGACGGTCCGCTGCGCAGCCGGCGGCAGCTGCCGCGCACCCTCGGCTACATCAAGACGCAGCACAGCCAGTACCTCGACGCCCGGCTGACGGCCGTGGTGACCGGGCTGGGTGCGGGCGAGCGGTCGCCGGTGTTCCGGCTCGGCACCGCGTGGGGTGGCTGGTCCTGGTACCTGCGGTTGCCGGTGGCGCTCGGCGCGCCGTGGGCCGGCATCGTCCGGATGGAGTGCTCGGCCGAGCTGCCGCCCGAGGAGGCGATCGCGCTGGCCGACCTGTCGCTGGTCACCCTGCCCCGGTTCGCCTCCTCGCCGTACAAGGACCCGCGGGCTCCGCAGAACCTGGTGCCGATCGCCGGGCTGGAGCGCAAGCTGCGCGGGCTGCTGGGCGACGCCCGGCTGCTGCACCGGGCGCTGACCATGGCCACCCGCGCCGGCGCGGTGCGTCGCTGATGGGCCGCCGCCGTGGCGACGACCGGATCGTCGCGCCGGTCGACACCGGTCAGGCCGAGCTGGTGCCGGACCCGGACCGGTCCGGGTCGTGGACGCTGCTGCTGGACGGCGCGCCGCAGTCGCACGTGGACCTGACCGACCCGACCCACCTGGAGTTCGAGTACGTCCGCCGGCTCGGCGCCGCGATCGACCTGCTCACCCCGGCCGGCGCGCCGCTGCGGGTGCTGCATCTCGGCGGCGGGGCGTTGACCCTGCCCCGCTACGTGCAGGCCACCCGCCCCGGCTCCACGCAGCGGGTGGCCGAGGTGGACGGCGCGCTGGTGGAGCTGGTCCGCCGGGCGTTGCCCTGGCCGACCGATCCCCGGCTGAAGGTGCGGGTGGCCGACGCCCGGGCCACGCTGGCGTCCACCCGGGACGCCTCGTACGACGTGGTGGTCGCCGACGTCTTCGCGGGCGCCCGCACCCCGGCCCACCTCACCTCCGTCGAATACGCCACCGAGGTGGCGCGGGTGCTGGCGCCGACCGGCTGGTACCTGGCGAACCTGGCCGACGGGCCGCCGCTGCGGCACGCCCGCGCCCAGGTGGCCACGGTCCGCTCGGTGCTGCCCGGCGCGTGTCTGGTGGGGGACGCGGCGGTACTGCGCGGGCGTCGCTACGGCAATCTGGTGCTGGTGGCGGGCCGGACGGAGCCGCCGGTGCCGGAGCTGACCCGGCGCGCGGCCGGGGACTGGTTCCCCGGCCGGGTGGTGGCCGGCGCGGAGCTGGAGCGGTTCGCCGGGGGCGTCCCGGTGGTGCGGGACGCCGACGCCACCGACTCCACCCCACCCCCGCCGGGAATTTTTTCGGTTCGCCGTTGATCCGTTGGGCCGGCCGGTGCGTATCACCGGGCGGCCCTCCCCCGTGGGCCGGCTGATGTCATCGGGCACCAGGAGGTTCCATGCACGCGGTCGCGGCCGGCTTGCACGGCGATATGGCCAGGCCAGGGTGGATGTTCGCCCGGGCCCAGCCCCACTCCCGTGCGACGAGGTCCGGTCGTGGGGTCGACGCCGGACCCACCGATCGCCAGAATGGCCCGGTGACGCCCCGACCGGCGCCCGGACGCCACCAGGCGGCGTCTCCCGAGGCCAGTCATTCCGACCAGCTCATCCGGCTGCTCTACGCCGAGCACGCCGGCCCGCTGCTGATGTTCGTGATGCGGTTGACCGGTGGTGACCGGCAGCGCGCCGAGGACATCGTGCAGGAGACCCTGCTGCGCGCCTGGCGCAACGCTCACCGGCTGGGCGTGCAGGGTCAGGGCTCGCTGCGGCCGTGGCTGGTCACGGTGGCCCGCCGGATCGCCATCGACGAGCACCGCAGCGAGCAGGCCCGGCCGGCCGAGACGTACGACCGGGATCTCACCGCGTTCGCCGAGTCGGACAGCACCGACCGGGTGCTGCGCACCATGACGGTGGCCGACGCCCTGCGTACGCTCAGCCAGTCGCACCGGGAGATCCTGGTGGCGACGTACTTCCGGGGCCGGACGGTGCCGGAGGCGGCGGAGGAGCTGGGCCTGCCGCTGGGCACCGCCAAGTCACGGGTCTACTACGCGCTGCGCGCGCTGCGCACGGCCCTGCAGGAGAGGGGGGTGACGGAATGAGCCGGGCAGACCACATGGACGTCGCCGCGTACGCGCTCGGCGTGCTGGACGAGCAGGACGCCGAACGGTTCGAGGAGCACCTCGCCACCTGCTGGGCCTGCGCCGCCGAGCTGGAGACCATGGTTCCCGTGGTGGGGCTGCTCTCCGACATCGACGGCGAGACGATGATGGCGATGGAGCACACCGCCACCGATCCCGCCCTGCTGGACCGTACGCTGGTCGCGGTCCGCACCCATCGGCGGCGCACCCGGTTCCGGCGGGTGCTGGCCACGGCGGCCGCGGTGGTGGCGGTCGGCGCGGCGAGCGGCGTCGGGGTGTCCGCCCTGGACGGCGGCGGCACGGTCGGTCCGCCGGTCGCCGGCCCGACGGTGACCGTGCCGGTGGGTCCGCCGACCCCGCAGCCGACCCGCTCCGGGCCGGGCGCGGGCGGCCCCAACGAGATTCCCGGTGAGCAGTACGACGCCACCGACAGCAGCACCGGCGTGAAGGCCACGATGTTCCTGGCCAAGAAGGAGTACGGCACCTGGATCGGGTTCAACCTGACCCGGCTGCCCGGTCCACGCACCTGCCGGCTGGTGGTGGTGCGCAAGAACGCCACCACCGAGGTGGTCTCCACCTGGTCGGTGCCGGGCACCGGGTACGGCACGAACAGCAATCAGCAGGACCTCCAGCTCCAGGCGGTCACCTCGACGCCGCCGAGCGACATCGCGAAGCTGCAGGTGCAGTCGATGGACGCGAACGGGGTGGCGAGTCCACTGGTGACGGTCAACCCCTGACCTGTCGTACCGGATCGGCGTCGGCCCCATCGTGGGCCGGCGCCGATTCGGCGTACCCGCCGAAATGACGGGGATGTGTCGGCACACGTAGTTTCCGGCGGATCGGTTCAACGCCCCCGCAGTGAAATTGCCCACTCTCAATCGTTCAACCTTGACAGCGCACCCTCCGTACTACTCGGTGAACTGCCAAGAATGAGGAGGGCACGTGGCACAGATGAAGCGATCCGTCATCGTCGCGAGCGCGATGGTCGCACTAACGGCCTGCGCTCCCGCGGGTTACGACGGAGCGAACAGCAGCGCCGCCGAGCCGGTCGCCGTCGCCGCGGCCGAGCCCACCGCGGCGGTCGAACCGGAGGCCTCCGCCGCCCCCGAGGCGCCCGCGTCGGAGCAGGCGCCACCCCCCGCCGACGTGAAGCTCACCGACCAGCTGGTCGGCAAGAAGGTCGCCCGGATGGGCAACGTCGTCACCGACCAGGACGGCTGGATCCTCTACCGCTTCGACAAGGACTCCGACGATCCGCCGTCGTCCAACTGCGTGGACAAGTGCGCCCAGATCTGGCCGCCGGCGCTGACCGACGGCAACCCGCAGCTGGAGGGCGTCTCCGACGACAAGGTCGGCACCGTCACCCGCCAGGACGGCACCCGGCAGATCACCATCGGCGGGTGGCCGGTCTACCGCTACATCGGCGACAAGAAGCCCGGCCAGTGGAAGGGCCAGGCCGTCGGCGGGACCTGGTTCGTGGTCGACCCGAACGGCAAGAAGAACCTGACCTGCCTGCCGACCGGCACCCCGAAGGCGGTCGCCCCGCCGGCCGCGGGTGACTCGGGCGGCGCGCAGGGCGGCGACTCGGGCTACACGTACTGATCCGACGGTCGCCTCGCGGACACGGTGGCCGGTCGCAGCCGGGGAGGGCGCGGCCGGCCACCGTCACGGATCCGGACGCCGGCGCACCGGCAGCGTCGCGTCCCGGCCGTGGCGCCGGCCCCACCGGGCCGGCGCCGCGGTTCGTCCCGATTGCCGCCAGCCCTCCCCCACCAGTCCCCGGAGCGGACGAGGGCGGTGCGCGCGCCCCCGCCAGCAGGCGCGCCACCGAGGTCCCCCAACCCGCACCCACGGCCGCTCGGGCGGCCGGTCCGCACCGGGATGGAGACACCGCCGACGTGCAGGGCGTCGGCGGTGTCGTCCGTCACGGGACCGGCCCGTGGCAGAGTGTCGGAGTGACCTGGACCGAGCCCGCCGCCCGCCGGGTGCTGCATCCCCCGGCCGGTTACCGGCTGGCCGCCTCCGTCCGGGCCCTGACCTTCAGCCCGTACGACCCGTGCGCCAGGATCGCCGCCGGCACGTTCTGGTGGGCCACCCGCACCCCGGCCGGCCCGGCCACCCTCGCGCTGCGCCCCGACGGCGGGGAGATCACCGCCGAGGGTTACGGCCCCGGCGCCCAGTGGGTGGTCGAACGGGCCGACGCGATCGCGGGTCTGCGCGACGACCTCACCGGCTTCGCCGAACTCGCCGCCGCGCACCCGCTGGTGGCCCGGCTGGCCGCCGGGCACCGGGGGCTGCGGATGCCGGCCACCGGGCTGGTCTTCCCCCGGGTGCTGCGGGCGGTGTTCGAGCAGAAGGTCACCGGCAAGGAGGCGTACCGGGCGTACGCGGCGACCGTGCGGCACTTCGGCGAGCCGGCGCCCGGCCCGCTGCAACCGCTGCTCCTACCGCCCGAGCCGGCGGCGGTCGCCGCCGCGCCGTACTGGGTCTTCCACCCGTTCGGGGTGGAGCAACGCCGGGCCGACACGCTGCGCCGGGCCGCCGCCGTCGCCGACCGGCTGGAGCGCTGCGCCGACAGCGCCGAGGCCACCCGGCGGTTGACCGCCATCGCCGGGATCGGGCCGTGGACCGCCGCCGAGGTGGTCCGGGTCGCGTACGGGGACCCGGACGCGGTCAGCGTCGGCGACTACCACGTGCCGAACATGGTCGCCTGGGCCCTGGCCGGGGAGGCGCGCGGCGACGACGCGCGGATGCTGGCCCTGCTGGAGCCGTTCCGGGGGCATCGGGGCCGGGTCTGCCTGCTGCTGGCCGCCGCCGGCATCCAGGCGCCGAAGTTCGGGCCGCGGATGCCGATCCGCTCGTTCGCCCGGTTCTGACCCCCGAACCGGAGGTCGGCCCCGGGCTCAGCACCACCTACGGCGTCGGGGGCCAGCCCATGCCGGGCGGCCCGCTCACGCTGACCGTGACCGACGCCTGAGGAGCCGCGCCGGCCCGCGCCCGGTGGACCCGGTGCGCGGGCCGGCGCGGTCAGGCGCAGAGACGGCGCAGGGTCCGCCCGAGCCACCAGGCGTACGCGTGCTGGAAGAACCGGGCGACCGGCCCGGCCGCGCGGACGTACCAGTGGGCCGGACGGCTGAACGCGCGCACCTCGAAGTAGACCCCGCCGGACTCCCGGAGCACCAGGAACGCCTCCTCGCCGCGCTCGGGGTGCCCCGGCAGGGTGCCGTAGCCGAAACCGGCCCGGTCCGGCCCGTCCGCCGCCCAGACCACCTCGGTCGGGCCCCAGATCCGCAGCGGGCCGACACCCAGGCCCGGGGTAACCCGCACGCCCGGGTCGGCGCGGGCCGCGTCGGTGCGCATCACCACACCCGCGGCCCGGTGCAGCCGCCAGCCCAGCACCGCGTCCGCCGCGGCCGGGAAACAGCCGTCCGGCAACCGGACCCGATGGCGCAGGTGGTGGTAGCCGGCCGGCAGGCGACCGTCGCGGGTCGCCCCCACCTCGGGGTACGTCAGCTCGGGCACCCGACACCTCCTCGGGGTCGCGCCCAGCCTACGGTCGCCGGCCACCACCCGCCGGGGTGGCTGTGGTTGGCTGGCGGACGTGACCGGGGTGACCGTCGTTCCGGCCGGCGTCGCGGACGCCGGCGAGCTGCTCACCGTGCAGCGCGCCGCCTACCTCACCGAGGCCCAGCACTACGCCGACCCGTTCCTGCCGCCGCTGACCGAGACCCTCGACGAGGTCCGGTCGGTGCTGGCCGGGCCGACCATCGTGCTGGCCGCCCGGGCCGGGCACCGGCTGGTCGGCTCCGTCCGGGCCCGGCTGGCCGGGGACACCGCCCTCGTCGGCCGGCTCTCGGTCGCCCCCGACTGGCAGGGGCGCGGTCTGGGCAGCCGGCTGCTGACGGCGGTCGAGACGGCCTGCGCCGGCCGGGTGAGGCGGCTGGAGCTGTTCACCGGGGCGGGCAGCGAGCGGAACCTGCGGCTGTACCAGCGGCACGGCTACCGGGTTGTGGGGTACCGCTCGGACCCGAACGGGGTGCGGCTGGCCGTGCTGGAGAAGTCTGCGGTCGGCCCCGCCCGCCGCGACGCCTGAGCCCCTGGGCCGGGGGCAGGGGTCAGGCGGCTTCCTGGAGGTCGGCCAGGGTGAGGGGGGTGCGGCGGTGCAGCAGCTCCTCCAGCTCGGCCACGGTGCCGACCTCGCCGAGCACGTTCTTGCCGCCGCCGAACTCGGCCGGGTATCGACGCACCAGCCGGTAGCGGTGCCGGCCCCGGATCAGCTCGACGCTGACCCGCCAGCGCCCGCAGCACCCGCATGCCAACTCCACCCGGCGACGGTAGCTCTGAGCTGCCCGAACGTGAGCGGCGTGCGGGTGACGAGCGGGACGCGACGGGACACGCCGTACGAGCGCCCGGCGGTGATCTGCCTCACGGGTGTCGGTGCCGTCTGATTGACTGGTCGCCGTGGACCTGCCGATCAATCCCCCGGTCGAGCCGATGCTGGCCAAGAGCGTGGCCCGACTGCCCACCGACCCCGGCCTGACGTACGAGCCGAAGTGGGACGGCTTCCGGTGCATCGTGTTCCGCGACGGCGACGAGGTGGAGCTGGCCAGCCGGGGCGGCAAGTCGATGACGCGCTACTTCCCGGAGGTGGTCGAGCAGGCCCGCCGGCAGCTGCCGGAGCGGTGCGCGGTCGACGGGGAGCTGATCGTGATCCGGCGCGACGGCCCGGGTGGCCAGCCGCGGCTCGACTTCGAGCTGCTCGCCCAGCGCATCCATCCGGCCGCCTCCCGGGTGAAGCTGCTCGCCGAGACGACGCCGGCCGACTTCGTCGCCTTCGACCTGCTCGCCCTCGGCGACGAGCTGCTGCTCGACCAGCCCTATCCGCGCCGCCGGGCGCGGCTGGAGCAGGCGCTGGCCGGGGTCCGCCCGCCGGTGCACGTCACCCAGGTCACCACCGACCCGGAGACCGCCCGCCGCTGGTTCGACGTCTTCGAGGGCGCCGGGCTGGACGGGCTGATCGTCAAGCCGGCCGACCTGCCCTACGAGCCGGGCAAGCGGCTGATGTCCAAGGTCAAGCACGCGCGGACCGCCGACGTGGTGGTGGCCGGCTTCCGCTGGCACAAGTCCGGCCCGGTGGTCGGCTCGCTCCTGCTCGGCCTCTACGACGACGCCGGGGTGCTGCACCACGTCGGGGTGAGCGCCTCGTTCACCATGGCCCGCCGCGCGGAGCTGCTGGAGGAGCTGGCCCCCTACCGTGACGGCGGCGCCGAGCACCCGTGGGTGCACGGCGACCACGAGCGCGGCCAGCGCATCCCGGGCGGGGTGAGCCGGTGGACCGGCACCAAGAACCTGGAGTGGGAGCCGCTGCGCCCCGAGCTGGTGGTGGAGGTCGGCTACGACGCGATGGAGGGCGACCGGTTCCGGCACACCGCCCGCTTCGTCCGCTGGCGGCCCGACCGCGACCCGCGCTCCTGCCGCTACGACCAGCTCGACCGGCCGGTCCGGTTCGACGTGGACGAGGTGCTGCGCGGCGATCCACTGGCGACCGTCGAGCCGACCGCCGCCGGCCCGGCGTAGCCTGGCCGTCGACACGATCACGGAGGCTCGCTGGTGACCTGCACTTCCGATCGGATCCGCCGGGTCCGGCTCTCCCTGGCCGGCTTCGTCGCGGCCGCGCTCCTCGCCGCCGGGTGCACGCTGCCGGCGTTCGCGCCGCGCACCACGGCCGAGGGCGGGGCGGCGGCGCCGGGCGGCGCACCCACCTGGCGGGCCTGCCCCGAGGTGGCCGAGGAACTGGTCGGCCGGGGCGCGCCGGGCATGCGGTACGAGTGCGCCCGGATCACCGTGCCCCGGAACTGGGGCGCCGGGACCGGCGCGACCGCCGGCCCGGGCAGCGGGGAGACCTTCGAGATCGCGCTGCTGCGGGCCCGCTCGTCGAAGCAGCGGGACCGGATCGGTTCGCTGGTGATCAACCCCGGCGGCCCCGGCGGGTCCGGTGTGGACACCGCCGTCTACCTCTCCTTCGGGCAGGCCTTCGGCGGGCTCCCCGCGTCGATCACCGACCGGTTCGACATCGTCGGCTTCGACCCGCGCGGGGTGTCCCGGTCCAGCCCGGTCAAGTGCATCCCCGACGCCGACCTGGACGCCAGCTTCGGCTACGACCCCGACCCGCGCACCGAGGAGTCCTTCGACGACTACGTCGCGCTGAACCGGAAGATCGGGCAGGGCTGCGGCGACAAGTACGGCGCCCAGCTCCCGCTCTACGGCACCGAGCAGGCCGCCCGGGACATGGACGCGATCCGGGCGGCGGTGGGCGACGAGAAGCTGACCTATCTCGGCTACTCCTACGGCACCCTGCTCGGCGCCACCTACGCCCAGCTCTACCCGCAGCGGGTCCGCGCGCTGGTGCTCGACGGCGCGGTGGACCCGCAGCAGAAGCTGATCGCCGGCTCGGAGAGCCAGGCCAGGGGCTTCGAGCGGGCGTTCGGCAACTTCACCCGCTGGTGCGCCGAGAACGCCGGCCGCTGCCCCATCGCCCCGGACGCCCGGGCCGCGGTGACCTCCGCCATCGACAAGGCGAAGGTCTCACCGGTGCGGGGCGCCGACGGACGGGAGGCCACCTCGGGCTGGGTCTTCTACGCGGTCATCTCGTCGCTCTACACCGAGTCGGGTTGGGAGGAGCTGGCCCGGGCGATCGACAAGCTGGAGGGCGGCGACCCGAGCGAGGTCTTCCGGCTGGCCGACGCGTACGCCGGCCGCGACGACGACGGGCGGTACTCCAACCTCTTCGACGCCAACCTGGCCGTCAACTGCGCCGACGAGATCGAGAAGCCGAGCCGGGAGCAGATCCGCCAGCTCCAGTCCCAGTGGCGGGAGAAGTACCCGCTCTTCGGGCCGGCCCTGGCGGTGGGGATGCTCGGCTGCGCCGAGTGGCCCGGGCAGCGGGACCCTTATCCGACCGGGAAGGCTGTGGGCGCGCCGCCGATCGTGGTGGTCGGCACCACCGGCGATCCGGCCACCCCGTACGAGCAGACCGCGCGGCTGGCCGACATGCTGGGGGTGGGGCGGGTGCTGACCTGGGAGGGCGAGGGGCACACCGCGTACCCGCAGACCACCTGCGTCACGGACGCGGTCGACGCCTACCTGATCTCCTTGACCGTTCCCAGAGCGGGGCTGCGCTGTCCGGCGCGTTGAGCGGCTGAGGCCGCTCCAGCTCCGGCATCTCGATGCCCTGCCGGGCGGCCAGCTCCTCCAGCAGCGCCCGTATCCGCCGGACTTCGTGCTTGATCTCCTCCTGCTCGTCGTGCTCGAACGCGTCGTCGTCGACGATGAGGTGGCTGGCGAAGTGCGCGGTGATCAGCGGGATGACCAGCAGCACCATGGTGGAGATGAGCAGCGCGGCGAGGAAGCGCCCCTGCCAGGTGGTCGGCGAGATGTCGCCGTACCCGACGGTGGAGGCGGTGACCACGGCCCACCAGACCGCGTCGGCCGCGCTGGCGTTCTCCACCCGGCCGTAGATCACCCCGGCCACCACGATCATCACCAGGTACGAGATGATCAGCGTCCGGGGCGAGTTGGCGAACCAGAACAGTCCCCGGTAGATCCAGCGGAACGGCATCAGCAGGTTCTCCATGCCGAATCATGCTGCCCGCTCCGGTCAACGCACGCCCGCACATCGGAGGTAGTGGCTGTGTCAGGCTGCCGGTCATGAGTGACCTGATCATCCGGGAGGCGGTCCGCGCGGACCTGCCGGCTCTCCTCGCGCTCCTCGCCGACGACGTGCTGGGCCGGGCGCGGGACCACGTCGAGGTCGACGAGGCGTACGAGCGGGCCTTCGCCGAGATCACCGCCGACCCGCGCAACCAGCAGATCGTCGCCGAGCTGGACGCCGAACCCGTCGCCTGCCTGCAGATCACGTACATCCCGGGGCTGGGCCGGCACGGGGCCGAGCGCGCCCTGATCGAGTCGGTGCGGGTCCGCTCCGACCTGCGCGGTCGCGGGGTGGGTCGGCAGCTGATGGAGTGGGCGGTCGACCAGGCCCGGCAGCGCGGGTGCGGGCTCGTGCAGCTCACCACCGACAAGAGCCGCGCCGACGCGCACCGCTTCTACCGGAGCCTGGGCTTCGTCGCCAGCCACGAGGGCATGAAGCTCCCTCTCTGACCCCGCCGTCGTCCACGCCCGCGCCGGCCCCCGTCGCAGCCGCCCGCTGACCCGCCCGCACCTCGGACCGGGCCGGAAGCCCGGCCCCTGACCGGAACGCGGCGTCGACACGGACCCGGCCAAACGCCCGGCCCGTGACCGGGACACGGCATGAACACGGACCCGACCGGACGCCCGCGCCTGACCCGGGACGCGGCGTGGACACGGACCCGACCGGACGCCCGGCCCCTGACCGGGACACGGCGTGGACACGGACCCGACCGGACGCCCGCGCCCTGACCGGGACACGGCGTGGACACGGACCCGACCGGACGCCCGGCCCCTGACCGGGACACGGCGTGGACACGGACCCGACCGGACGCCCGGCCCCTGACCGGGACACGGCGTGGACACGGACCCGACCGGACGCCCGGCCCCTGACCGGGACACGGCGTGGACACGGACCCGACCGGACGCCCGGCCCCTGACCGGGACACGGCGTGGACACGGACCCGACCGGACGCCAGGCCGAGCAGAGACGCGGGCCCGCGGAGACGCGGAGACGCCAGGCAGGCTGAGCTTCCGGTCCTTTAGAGCTGATGACGTAAACGACTCAACAGGCGCCAGTTCCGGGGGACGAGCGTGGTGCGCAAGCTCCCGTAGACGCGCCCCAGCCGAAAGGGGCACCACGGCCGGGAGGGGCGCCGGTGCCGGCAGCCGGCCACCTGTCGCACTCTGAGTCGTTTACGTCATCAGCTCTAAAGGACCGACACACCCGTGCCGAAGGGGTAGGCCGGTGCGACGACGGGATCGTCCCCGGCCCACCGAGCAGACACAGCGGCACGGCGACACGGCGACACGGCGACACGGCGACACGGCGGCACGGCCGCACCGCGACACGGCGGCACGGCGGCACTGCGGCGCCGCAACAAGGCATCGCGCGGCCGCCACAATCCGGGGTTGGCGGGCCGGGCCGTGCGGCGTCGATTCGTCAGGCGTCGACGAGATGGCCGTCGCGGAGGGTGAGGGTGCGGTCGGCCAGGTCGATCAGGGCCGGGTCGTGGGTGGCGACCAGGGCCGTCATGCCCCGGGCGTGCACCACCGCGCGCAGCAGGTCCATGATGGACCGTCCGGTCTCCGAGTCGAGTTGACCGGTCGGCTCGTCGGCGATCAGCAGGTCCGGCTCGTGGGCGAGGGCGCGGGCCACCGCCACCCGCTGCTGCTGCCCGCCGGAGAGCTCGTACGGCCGCTGCGCGGCGTGCGCGCCCAGGCCGACCAGCTCCAGCAGCACCGCTACCCGCTCCTCCCGTTCCGCCGCCGGCACCCGGGCCAGCCGCAGCGGCACGCCGACGTTCTCCGCCGCGGAGAGGATCGGCACCAGGCCGAAGGTCTGGAAGACGAAACCCACCGTGCCGCGCCGCAACCGGAGCAGCTCCGCCTCGCCGGCGGCCGTCACGTCGTGCCCGGCCACCCGCACCCGTCCGGCGTCCGGCCGGTCCAGCCCGCCGACCAGGTTCAGCAGGGTCGTCTTCCCCGCGCCGGAGCGGCCCCGCACCGCGACCAGCTCGCCCCGTCCGGCGGTGAACGAGACGTCCCGCACGGCGTGCACCGCCTGCGCGCCCCGGCCGAAGGTGCGGCTCACCCCCTCGACCTGGACCACCTCGTCGACTACGGCCGCGTCGGCGGCCCGGACGGACACCTGCTCGCTCATGCGTCACTCCCGTCAGCGTCCGGCGTGCGATCACCGGGGCGGACCTGCACGTGGTCCGGTTCGAGGTTGAGGCGGACCCGGTCCCGCAGGGTCAGCGCCTCGACGAAGGGTGCCGGCAGCTGCATCCGCCCGGAGCGGTCCAGCACGGCGTACTCCTCGCTGACCAGTTCGGTGCCACCGTCGGCGGCGACCCGCGCGGTGCGGCGTACCTCGGAGGCGGTCCGGCCGTCGCGGATCGCGACGGTCCGGCGGACCTGACCGGCCACGGCCGGGTCGTGGGTGACCACCACGACGGTCACCCCCAGCTCGGCGTTGATCGTGCGCAGCGCGCCGAAGACCTCCGCCCCGGTCGCCTCGTCCAGCTCACCGGTCGGCTCGTCGGCGAAGAGCACCTGCGGGTCGTTGGCCACCGCCACCGCCACCGCGCAGCGCTGCTGCTCACCGCCGCTGAGCTGCCCCGGTCGCCGGTCGGCGCAGTACCCGACCCCGACCAGCTCCAGCAGCTCGTCGGCACGCCGGCGACGACCCCGGCGGCCACCGCCCCGGCCGGCGAGCTCCATCGGCAGCTCGACGTTCTCCCGCGCCGTCAGGTACGGCAGCAGGTTGCGCCCGGTCTGCTGCCAGACGAAGCCCACCATGTCCCGCCGGTAGCTCAGCCGCCGCCGGGTCGAGAGGTTCAGCAGGTCGTACTCCCCGACCCGGGCGATCCCGGCGGTCGGGGTGTCCAGCCCGGAGAGGATGTTCAGCAGGGTGGACTTGCCCGACCCGGAGGCCCCGACGATCGCCACCAGCTCGCCCCGGTCGATGACCAGGTCGAGCCCCTGCAGGGCGACCACCTCCACCCCCTCGGTCTTGAAGATCCGCACCAGGCCGTCGCAGACGATGTGGCCGCGCAACCGGTCCCGGCCGCCGGCCCGTTCGGCGGCCCGCGCGGCCGCCCGCTGTTGCAGGGCCGCCAGGTCCGGCACGACGGGTTGCTCCGCGGTAGCGGTCATCTCAGCTCTCCTCTCCGAGCCGGAGCGCCTCACCGAGGCGCAGCCGACGATTGTTCAGGGCCTCGACGGCGACCGCGAAGCCGAGGGCGACCGCCCCGAGCGCCACCACCCCGGCGACCAGCGCCGGTTCGAAGGCCACCCGGACGGGGGTGCCCCGGGTGAAGGTGGCCAGCCCGAGCACCGGGTTGAGCAGCACCGGCAGCAGCGCGCCGACCAGCGCGCCGGTCAGCACCGCCGCGCCGACCAGCGGCGACAGCTCGATCAGCAGCAGGCCGCGTCCCTGCCCGCGGGACAGGCCGAGGGTGCGGAGCCGGGACAGCACCTGCCCGCGGGCCCGCGCGCCGGCCAGCACGGTGAAGGCGATGGCGAGCAGGCCGAGGACGGTGCCCCCAGCCGCACCCGCGACGAAACCGAAGACGAGCACGCCGTTGGGGCCGCCCTCGCCCAACTCCCGCCGGACCGTCGTCCAGGTGGAGACCTCCACGGGGAGGTTGCGCTCCCGCGCGTTCACCGCCGATCCGCGCTGGAACCGGGACTGTCCCTCGGTACCCACCGCACGCAGCCGCGCGGCGTCGAAGTTCTCCCCAGCCAGCACGAAGCCGGTCGGCACCACGGCGTACTCCCTGGTCGGCAGGGCCTGCCAGGGCAGCACGACGAACCGGTCCCCGCCCCCGGTGAGCAGGGGGAAGGTCTCCGCCTGCCCGGCCACCCGGAACTCGTACCGCTGGCCCTGGACGGTGATGAACGCCGACCCGGTCAGCCCCGCGCGGGCCAGGTCGGCGGCGACCGCCGGGGAGACCACCGCCGGCGCCGAACCGCCCGGGCCGGCGGTCACCAGCGTCCTCGGCAGCCCGGGGCCGCGGCCGGCGGTAGCGGCCACGCGGTCCAGAGCCGCGGCGTCGACGAGCAGGACGGTGGCGTCCCCGATCCGGGCGTCGGTGCCCACCGCGTCCTTCGCCAGCCGCTGCGCCGGCTCCTCCGCCAGCGGGGCCGCGACCCGCACCCCAGGCACCCGTTCCAGCTCGGCCCGGGTGTCCGGGGCGAACCGCTCACCGCGCAGCAGGGCGTCCCCGGGAACCATGGCGGTGGCCGCGCGGTCCCGGCTCGCCTCGACGCCGGCGGCGACGACGGCGCTGAACGCGGCGGTGGCGATCGCCAGCACCACGACCACCAGCGGGGCGGTGGCCTGGGCCCGTCCCGCCCGGGCGGTGCCCAGGAAGGCGACGCTGCCCCGGGCCCGGGCCGCCAGGCGGCTGAGCAGGCGCAGCGGCAGCGGGTAGAGCCGGATCGCCACCAGCGCCGCCGCCACGGCGAGCAGCACCGGGACCGACACCAGCAGCGGGTCCACCGCGCCGGACTCCAGGCCCCGCCGGCGCAGCAGCACCACCGCGAGCGCGGCGAGCAGCAGCAGGCCGCCCTCGACGCCGAGCCGGCGCGTCGACGGCCGCAGCCGCAGCCCCTCCCGCCGCCCGGTCGCCTCGGCCCGCGCGGTCAGGGTGGCCACCGGCAACGCCAGCGTCACCAGCACGGTCAGCGCCACGGCGAGTCCCAGGGTGTCGCCGGCACCGCCGGGCGCGAGCGTCCCGGCCAGCCAGCCGAGCACCGCGGCCGGCGGCACCACCAGCAGCGACTCGGCGAGGCTGCGTCCCGCCCCGGCGGCGGGACCACCGCCGCGCGCTCGCAGCAGGGCGAACTCGCCCCGGCGCCGGCGGACCGCCGAGCCGGTCGCCAAGAGCACCAGCCCGCCCAGCGTGGCCAACGTCCCCGCCGCGATCACCGCGAGCACCGTCCGGGCGGCGTCCATCCCGGCGATGAACTGTCGCAGCGGGACGTCGAGGCCCTGGACGAAGGTCCGCCCCGCCGACCTGCGGGACATCTCCTGGAGGCCGGCGAGGATCTGGTCCAGGGCCCGGACGTCCATGTCGGCGGAGAGCCGGTAGCGCCAGCTCAGCCGCAGCGACCAGCCGATCGCGGCCTGCCGGTCCAGTGCGGCCTCGTCGACCACCGCGAAGCCGATGAAGGGCTGCCCGTCCCCGAGCGGTTCGACCACCCGCAGCAGCGGCGGCAGGGCGTCCCAGATGCCGTCGCCGCCGTCGCGGGGCGCGAACAGCCCCACCACGGCGATCGGGGTGGGCGGCAGCGACACGCCCGGGGTGTCCGGGCCCCTGAGCGTCAGCCGGCTGCCCACCCGCAGGTTGAACTGGCCGGCCACCTGCGCGGCGAGCGCCACCTGCACCGGTTGCCCGGACGGCACCGGCCCCCGGTCCGGCCAGCGCCCCTCGACCAGGGTGGCCGCCTCCCGGATGTCCGGCACGACGCGCAGGCCGAGGTCCACCGTCAGGTTCCGCGCCGCCAGGTCCCGGCCGACCACCCGGCTCGGCTCGGTCTGGGCGCTGAACCACCGCTGCGCGACCAGCTCGCGCACCCGCGGCGGCATGCCGGCCCGGATGGTCTCCAGGTCGCTGCGGTACGCCTCCATCAGCGACGTGCCGTTGGCGGTGGCGGTCAGCGGCGCCGCCGAGTAGGTCAGGTCCCGCTCCTGCGCGGGACGGTCGGCGAGGAACTGGTGCAGGCCCTGCCCGGCGTACCAGTTGACCAGCCGGGGGACCCCGCTGACCAGCAGCGTCGCCGTCATGGTCAGGACGGCGAGCAGGAGGAACTGCCCACCGAAGGCCCGGACCCGGCGGGCGGCCGCTCCCACGCTCAGCACGTCGCCACCTCGCCGCCGGCCTCGATCGTCCCGGTCACCGGTCTCCCCCGATCCGCAACTGCGCCGCCGCCACCCGCTGCCGGATGCCGAGGGCGATGAACACGCTGACGGCCAGCGCCGCCACCAGCAGGCCCGCCGCGGTCAGTCCGACGGGTTGCCAGGGCAGCACGAAGGCCGCCTCCGGCACCGGCCGGTCGGCCGCCGGGGTCAGCACGACCAGCGGGGCCATCGCGGCGCCGACCACCGCGCCCAGCAGCAGGCCGACCCCGACCCCGATGCCGGCCAGGAAGGTCTGCTCGGCGAGCAGCGCCCGGGCCAGTAGCCGGGGCCCGGCGCCCAGGGTGTGCAGCACGGCGAACTCCCCCAGCCGCTGCCGGGTGGTGGCCCAGACGTCGACGACCAGACCGACCAGGGCCAGCAGCACCGAGCCGAGGGCGGCGGCGAGCAGCCCGGTCCGCGCCCCCTGCCAGTACGGGTCCGCGGCGGCCTCGTCGGCCACCACCCGCCGGTCCAGCACGGTGACCCCGGCGAGCCCGGCCGCCGCACGCGCCGCCTCGGCGTGCCCGTCGGGGTCGGTGGCGAGCCACCACTGGGCGGTGGGTCGGACCACGCCCCGGTCGCGGACCAGCCAGTCGGTCGCCGCGGGCAGGTCGAGCAGGATGCCCGCCCCGATACTCGACGGCACGGCGTCCAGCTCGCCGACGAGCCGGACCGGCAGCGTGGCCCCGGAGAGGGAGAGGGTGACCGTGTCGCCGACGCCCAGCCCCAGCGCGGCGCGGACCGCCGGGGTCATCAACGCCCCCGGCGGGCGGTTCTCGCCGGACGGGACCACCACGAAGCGGGACGCCACCTGGTAGGCGAACCGGCCACCGGGAGCGAGGAGGACCTCACGCTCGACGGCGAGGCCGCCGGTGCTGGTGTCCAGTGACACCGTCTTGCCGGGGTTGCCACTGGTCACCGTCCAGTCGTCGGTGAGCGGCACCGGGCGGGCCGGCCCGTCCGGGCCGGCGCTGGCCAGGTCGGCCAGCTCCAGCCGGTACGCCCGGCCGGCGACGTCCCCCGCGTCGAGTTCGAACCCGGCCAGCCGCAGGCCGCCCGCCCCCGCCTCGGGGAGGTCCACCGTGAACCGCGCCGGCCGGCCGTCGCTGCCGGTGACGGCGACCGGCAGCCGCCAGGCCGCCCCGTCCGCCCCGGTGATCAGCACGAAGACGGAGACCTGGTGCGGGGCGACGGGATCCCGCACCGGGGTCCGCAGGGTGCCGGTCAGCGTCCGGGTACCGCCGGGCAGGTCCAGCCCGGCCGGTGCGGCGCGGGACCGGACGAGCCGGTCGAACAGCGCGGACGACGGCTCGTCGGCCAGCCGGTCGGCGAGCCGGACGACACCGCCGGCGGTGGCGAGGTCGAGGCCCACCACCGTCGTCTCCAGGTCGGCGCGGCTGACCCGGATCTCGTCCGACCAGGCCGGCAGGGCACGGGCGACCCCGGGCAGCCCGACGAGTTGGGCGGCGCGGTCGGTGGGGGCGGCGCCGCGGCGCTCCACCAGGCGCAGGTCCGCCCCGACGGTGTGGTCGGCCCGGTCCAGCTGGGAGCGGGCGGCGGTGGCGACCAGCGACCAGGCCAGGGTGCTGCCGCCCACGGCGAGCGCGAGCAGCAGCACCGGTCCGGCGTGCGGGCGTCGACCGGCCTGCCACATGCCGAACATGGTGGCGGTCCACGGTCGCCGGTCGACGAACCGCTCGGCGTACCGGGTCACCGGTGGCAGCAGGCGCAGGGCGACCACCGCGCCGGCGAGCACGCCCAGGGTCGGGGCGGCGACCAGGAGCGGGTCGATCCCGAGCCGGCCGCCGGCGCCGGCGACCGGCGACGCGTACTGCCGCAGCTGGGTCCAGGCCAGCACCGCGAAGCCGATCAGCACCAGGTCGACGCCGGCCCGCTGCACGGCGGCGGACCGGGTCGGCCGGGACCGAGCGGCCAGGTCGGCGACGTAGGTCCCCGCCCCGCGCAGCGCCGGCAGCACCATGGTGGCGAGGCAACCGGCCGCGGTGCCGGCGGCCACCGCCCAGAGCAGCGTGGTGTCGGCGTCGGCGCGGCTCAGGTCGACCGGCCCGCCGGCGCCCAGCCGGCGCAGGGCCGCCTCGGCGAGCACCGGCCCGAGCACGGCGGCGGGCACGACCACCAGGAACGCCTCCCGGGCGGCCAGGCCGGCGAGCTGCCGGCGGGCCGCGCCCCGGGCGCGCAGCAGCGCGGTCTGCGGCCGCCGGTCCTGGTGCAGCAGGGCGGCGATCAGGATCAGGGCGTAGCCGCCGAGCACGACGATCAGCAGCAGCGGGGTGGCGAGCGCGGACCGGCCGGTCAGGTCGGCCCGGCTGATCCGGTCCAGCAGCCGGTCGATGCGGGTCACGGTCTGCGCGGACGAGCCGAGGCCGGCCCGCTCGGGGACCTCCACCGCCGCGGCGGCGACCCGGGGCGGCAGGTCGGCCAGGCGCGACGCCCCCACCGCGGCAAGGTCGGGCACGACCACCCAGGACACGGAGGCCGAGCCGGGGAAGGCGGCCACGAAGTCGGCCGGGTCGAGCACGAACGGCCCGAAGGAGGAGCCGTCCTCGGCGCCGGCGCCGGCGGCCACGCCGGGGGCCAGCCGCCAGTACGGGTCGGCCGGGTCGCGAGGCCGCCAGGTGCCGGTGAGGACGAGTTCACCGTCGCGGTCGGAGCGGCGGTCCCGGACCGCGATCCGGTCACCGGGGGTCAGGCCGAGGAGGCCGGCGACCTTCTCCGGCAGGGTCACCCCGCCGCTGCCGGCCGGCGGCCAGGCCCCCGCCACCAGGTCGGCGTGGCCGGGCAGGTCGTCGAGGGTGGCCAGGTTGGCGAAGACCGGGTCGTCGCCGGTGCGGCGCACCGCGCCGAGGTCGCCGGTGAGCTCCCGCCCGGTGCCGTAGCGGGCGGCGGCGACGGTCACCGGGGCGCCGCCGAACGCGGCGGCGAAGCCCTCCCGGACCGCCCGGTCCCGGGTGGTGAACTCGGCCGCGTCGGCGCCGCCGGAGCCGGTGACCAGCAGGCTGCGCTCCTCGACCGGGGCGGCGGCCAGCAGCGCCCGCTGGCCTGACTCCACCGCCCGCCGGTTGTACTCGGAGAGCCCGGCGACCAGCACCACCGCGACCAGCGCCGCCGCCACGGCGGCGGCCAGCAGACCGCGCGCCTCGCGGGCCCGCCTCCAGACCAGCTTCATCCGACCCCTCCCCCGCAGCCCCCGCCGGGCCGACGATCACAGAGAGCGGGTACGGGCCGGGAAAGGTTCGCGTCCTTTACGTGATCGTTATCGTTCGTCCGGCGCCCAGCGCAGCCCGGCCCGGTCGGCGGCGCCACGCAGGGCGGTGGCGAACCGGGCGACGTCGCCGTCGACCCCGGCCAGCTCGTCGGGACCGAGCAGCGGCCGGTGACCGGCGTCGGTGACCGCGAGCACGCAGGGGGTACGCCCCTCGCTCGCCGCCCGTACCGCCGGGGTGCGCTCGTTGAGGTGCACCAGCTCGACGGGCACCCCCAGCGCGTCGACCAGCTCCCGCCACTCGCGCCGGGGGCCGAGCGCGTGGTGGGTGACGTCGCAGAGCGCGCAGTGCGCCGTCCCCCGGGCCTTGCCGATCAGGTACGCCAGCTCGCCGCGGAGCCCGCCGTCGGCGTGGTAGACGCCGACGATGCCGCGGATCACGTCCGGAGTGGAGGTCATGAGGGCAAGTGTGCCCGGCCAGGATGTGCTTTCCTCGCCGACATGGAGTTCACCCTCACCGCGCTGACGTTGCTCGTCGCGACGCTGCTGCTGGTCCGCCTGCCGGGCTCGACCGGGCGGGACGGCACGGCCGCCCGCCTGACGGAGATCGAACGTCGGCTCCAGCTGGTGATGGACCACCTCGGGGTGGTCGACGACGGCCCGGCGCTGCCCGGGGTCCGGGAGCATCTGGCCCGGGGCGAGAAGATCAAAGCGA
Source organism: Micromonospora sp. LZ37 (assembly GCF_059359015.1). Taxonomy (NCBI): domain Bacteria; kingdom Bacillati; phylum Actinomycetota; class Actinomycetes; order Micromonosporales; family Micromonosporaceae; genus Micromonospora; species Micromonospora sp. LZ37. The sequence goes on from NZ_JCADBL010000008.1 coordinate 196,289, forward strand.
TCCAGGCGTACCGGGCGGCGACCGGCGCGGATCTGAAGACCGCCAAGGAGGCGGTGGAGGCGATGGCCCGGCACCGCTGACGGCGCATTGGCGGGTGGTCAGTCGGCGGACGAGTCCGGCCGGTGCTGCTTGATCCACTTCTCGACGTCGGACTTCCGCCAGACCTTGCCCATCGCCAGCACGGCGATCGGCTCCGGGAAGTTCCGTTGATTGGCGATCACGGACGCGCGCTGCCGGGAGACGCCACCGAGCATCTCCCGAATCTCCGACACGCCGACAAGCTCCACACGTTGACGATGACAGCGGCACAGTCGCCGCACGGCGACAACTACGGTGATTGTTGACAGAGGCAATAGTGGGGGCGAGCATGGGTGCATGGCCATGCCACACACCTCTGCCGGACCCGACCGCCAGCGGCGAGCCGTCCGCCCGCACGTGCCGATGCGGCCGCTCTGGCTCTGCCGGGTCTGCGCCGCCGCCTGGCCGTGCCCGCCGGCGCGACTGCTGCTCGGGATGGAGTACCGCCGGGACCGGGTGGCCCTCAGCGTCTACATGGCCGGCCAGTTGTTCGACGCCACCGCCGACCTGATCAAGCTCAGCCCGAATTCGGCCCCGTCCCCGGCCGACCTGTTCGAGAGGTTCCTGGCCTGGACGGCTCGCCAACCCCGCTGAGACCGCCCGCCGCCCTATGCGGGACCGTCGCCGACGGCGCGCTTCGCCCGGGAGGGCTGGACCCGCTTCGGCTCGCCGGGCATCTTCGGGTGGTCCGGCGGGTAGGGCAGGTCGCCCTGGCCGGCGGCGGCGTCCCGGTCGGCCCACTCCAGCAGCGGCGTGATGTCGTACGCGGTGTCGTCGATGCCGGCGTGCGGGTCGCCCCGCTCGGCGAGCCGCGCCGGGACGCTGCGCAGGTCGAAGTCGTCCGGGTCGACGTCGGGCAGTTCGTCCCAGTCGACGGGGGTGGAGACGGTGCCCCGGGCGTTGGCGCGCAGCGAGTACGCGCAGGCGATGGTGCGGTCCCGGGCCATCTGGTTGTAGTCGACGAAGACGCGCCGGCCGCGCTCCTCCTTCCACCAGGCGGTGGTGACCAGCTCGGGTCGGCGCCGTTCCAGCTCCCGGGCCAGCGCGATGGTGGCCCGGCGCACCTCGGTGAACGTCCAGCGGGGTTGGATGCGCAGGTAGACGTGGACGCCCCGGCCGCCGGAGGTCTTCGGCCAGCCCGTGACACCCAGCTCGGCCAGGAGCCCGCGCAGCTCCCCGGCGGCGGTCGCCGCGTCGGCGAAGTCGGTGCCGGGCTGCGGGTCGAGGTCGATCCGCAGCTCGTCGGGGCGGTCGACGTCGGCGGCGCGCACCGGCCAGGGGTGGAACACGATGGTGCCCATCTGGGCGGCCCAGGCGACGTGGGCGAGGTCGGCGGGGCAGAGCTCGTCGGCGCTGCGCCCACTGGGGAAGGTGATCGTCGCCGTGCCCACCCACGGTGGGACGCCCCGGGTGGGCACCCGCTTCTGGAAGAACATCTCCCCCTCGACGCCCTCCGGAAAGCGCTGGAGGGTGGTGGGCCGGTCCCGCAGCGCCCGCATGATGCCGTCGCCGACGGAGAGGTAGTAGTGGAAGACGTCGGCCTTGGTGAAGCCGCGCTGCGGGAAGATCACCCGGTCCGGGCTGGTCAGCCGGACGGGGTGCCCCGCCACCTCGATCTCGGTCACCGCCGCCTTCGCGCTGCCACCCATTCCGCGACCCTATGCGACGCCCCCGACGTCCGACGTACCGTTGACGGGTGAGTCTTGACAAGAGCGATCTGCCCCGCACCGAGGAAGAGTGGCGGGTCCGGCTGACCCCGCAGGAGTTCCGGGTGCTGCGCGAGGCCGGCACCGAGCCGGCCTGGACCGGTGAGTACGTCGACACGAAGACGCCCGGCGTGTACCACTGCCGGGCCTGCGGCCTGGAACTCTTCTCCAGCGACACCAAGTTCGACTCGAACTGCGGCTGGCCGAGTTTCGACGACGCCATCCCGGGCCGGGTCAAGGAGATCCCGGACAACACCCTCGGCATGAGGCGTACGGAGATCCGCTGCGCCCGGTGCGACAGCCACCTGGGGCACGTCTTCCACGGTGAGGGCTTCACCCCGAAGGACACCCGGCACTGCGTCAACTCGGTGTCGATCCGGCTGGAGCCGAAGCAGGGCTGAGCCGCGGGGTTGCGCGGGCCGGGTACCCGTGGAGGGGTGCTGCGGCTCGACGTGCGGCGACTCGCCGCGATAGACATGTACGGCTCGGCGGGCAGCCGGGTGCGCCGCTGGGTGATCCTGGCCGAGTTCGTCCTCGGCGTGGTCGGCTGCCTCGCGGTCGGCGGGTGGGTGGCGAGCGGTGGGCAGCCGGCGCATGCCCTGCTCGGCGGCTGGTTGGCGCTGGTCGGGCTGAACTACGTCCCGCTCACCCTGCACACCGTCTCGCTGCTCCGGCCCGGCGCCCTGGACCGGGAACTCGCCGGCGTCGACATCGCCGCGACGCTGCGGCACTACACCCTCCAACAGCTCTGGATCTTCGTGCCGCTGCTGCTGGTGGTGCTCGCCGTGCGCCAGGCGTCCCGCCGGTGACCGGTCAGAGCAGCAGCAGGCTGCCCCGGTCGTCGACCCGGTCGGCGGAGTCGTCGTCGAGCCAGACGCCGCCGCTGGCCAGGTAGCGGAAGCGGTACTGCCCCGGGCCGAGCCGGACGGTCACCGTGCGGGTGCCGTCGCGGCGGGCGACCAGTTCGTGCCGGCCGGGCTCCCAGCCGTTGAAGCAGCCGACGACGCTGACCGGGCCGGGCGGGATGTCCCGGGGCAGGCAGAAGGTGACCCGGGTCTGGTTGCCGAAGAGCTTGCTGCGCTTGATCACGTGATCCTCCGGGGTCGAGGCGGTCCACCAGGTCCAACGCGCGACACGCGGGGGGCGAAACGCCGCCTGACCGGAGGAATCACGCAAGTCGCCCCCGTTGATGTCGGCACCTGCCGGGCGAACAGATATGACACAAGGTGTCAGGTTTCTGGCGGAGCATGGTGGGCATGCGCGAAACGCCAGACGAACTCACCGAACTCCAGGACCTCCTCGACTCCTCCCTCTCCCGCGCCACGTCGCACCTCCGCTCGATCATCGCCGAGCGCACGCTGACCGCGGAGCAGCTCACCCAGGTCCTCACCGGCATGTGCACCCTCGCCCTGTCCACCGTGACGGCGAAGGGCGAGCCGCGGATCAGCGGCGTGGACGGGCATTTCCTGCACGGCAGGTGGCACTTCGGCACGGCGCGCAACGCCGCCAAGGCCCGCCATCTCGCCGCTCGCCCCGCCGCCAGCGTCGCGCACCTGCGCGGCGAGGACCTGGGCGTGTTCACGCACGGCAGGGTGGAGATCCTCAACCCCCAGGACGGCGAGCCTGCCGCGGACTGGCCGGACCTGCTGGCCTACCTCAAGGACTTCTACGGCAGCGACGCCTTCGACTGGGACCGTGAGGTGGTCTACTACCGGTTGCACCCGCACTGGATGAGCGTCTACGCCCCCGACGTCGACAAGCTCACCGCCACGTGATCCCAGGCTCGTGAACCGGCCTCCCTCGACACGCCGGGGGCGAACCGCGGCCCGACCGGATCGACTCGCGGTATTTCGCCCCCGGAGGGCCCCGCCATGCCGCACCCTGATGTCACCTGTCCTGATACCGGGGGTTTTCGATCGTGGCTACCTGTGAGGTCTGCGGCAACGACTACTGGATGGCGTTCGAGGTGCGCACGGTCAGCGGTGACACGCACACCTTCGACAGCTTCGAGTGCGCGGCGCACAAGCTCGCGCCGATCTGTGAGCACTGCCAGGTCAAGATCATCGGCCATGGCGTCGAGGTTGCCGGACGCTTCTTCTGTTCCGCGCACTGCGCCCGCTCGGAGGAGGCCCAGGGCGCGGAGATCCGCGACGCGGTCGGCGCCCGACCGGCCTGACCGGAGCGGCGCTCCGGGGCGTAATCGAGCGGTAAGGGTCGGCGGGCCCGGCCCGCGGCTAGCATCCGGACATGTCCACCGCGATCCGCCGTTTCCTCCCGTCCGCGCTGACCGCGGTCGTGCTGACCCTGACCGCCTGCGGCGGCTCCACCGCGCAGCCGCCCGCGCCGGAGGCCGCCCCGACCACGGGGGCCACGGCAGCCCCGGGCAGCGCCGGGCCGGACGCCACCGGCGGGCCCGCCCGCCCGGCCACGCCCCCGACCCTGGACTTCACCGCCCGCACCCTCGACGACCGGTCGTTCGCCGGCAGCAGCCTCGCCGGCAAGCCGGCGGTGCTGTGGTTCTGGGCCGCGTGGTGCACCCGCTGCCGGGGCGTCGCCGACGAGGTCGCGGCCGTCGCGCGGGACAACGCGGCGCGGGTCAACCTGGTCGGGGTGGCGGGGCTGGGCAGCGGCGCCGACGCGATGCGCCGCTTCGCCCGGGACACCGGCATCGAGGGCTTCCCGAACCTCGCCGACGACGACGGCGCGGTGTGGCGGCGGTTCGGCGTCACCAGCCAGGAGCAGTACGTCCTGCTCGACTCGGCCGGGAAGGTCGTCCACTCGGGTCCGCTGTCGCAGGACGAGCTGCGCCGCCGGGTCGCGAAGCTGACCTGAGATGCCCGACGCCTCCTACGGGCTGGCCCTCGGCGCGGGCCTGCTCGCCGCGGTGAACCCGTGCGGCTTCGCGCTGCTGCCCGCGTACCTCTCGGTGCTGGTGCTCGGCGACGGCCCGGCGGCGGACCGCGGGCCGCTGCGGCCGGTCGGCCGGGCACTGGCGCTCACCGCCGCCATGACGGTCGGGTTCGTCGCGGTGTTCGGCCTCTTCGGGCTGCTCGCGGGACCGGCCGCCGACGCCGTGGCGAGCCGGCTGCCCTGGGTGTCGGTGCTGATCGGCCTGGCGTTGGTGGCCGCCGGCGGGTGGCTGCTCGCCGGCCGGGAACTGCCGACCGTCACCCCGAGGATGGCCACCGGGCCGGCGGTCCGGCTGCGCTTCACCTCGATGGCACTGTTCGGCGCGGCGTACGCGGTCGCCTCGCTCGGCTGCACCATCGGACCGTTCCTGGCGGTGGTGGCCGCCGGCTTCCGCGCCGGCAGCCCGCTGGCCGGCATCGGCCTCTTCGTGGCCTACGCGGTCGGGATGGGGCTCATGGTCGGGGCGGCCGCCCTGGCCGTCGCCCTGGCCCGGGAGTCGCTGGTGCGCCGCACCCGGCGGGCGGCCCCGCTGCTCGGCCGGGTCGCCGGGCTGTTGCTGGTGCTCACCGGCGGCTACGTCGCCTGGTACGGCTGGTACGAGATCCGGGTCTTCTCCGGCCGGTCGGCAGAGGACCCGGTGATCGACGCCGCCGGCCGGGTGCAGTCGGCCGTCAGCGGCTGGCTGGACGGGCTGGGCCCGTGGGTCGTGGCGGCCGTCGCCGTCGCGCTGCTCGCGCTGGCCGCCGGCAGCACACTGGTACGCCGCCGGCGCACCGCCGCCGACCCGGCCCCGACGCCCGAGCGGGTGGACGGGGCCTAACATCGCAGGGTGCCGCAGACCGCCACCCTCCACGCCGCCACCTTCGCCGAGCTGGACGCGCGCACCCTGCACGACCTGCTCCGGCTCCGGATCGACGTGTTCGTGGTGGAGCAGGCCTGCGCGTACCCCGAACTGGACGGCCGGGACGTCGAGCCGGGCACCCGGCACCTGTGGCTGGAGCGCGACGGTGTGGTGCTGGCGTACCTGCGGATCCTGGCCGACCCCGACGGCGTGGCCCGGATCGGTCGGGTGGTGGTCGCCCCGGCGGCGCGCGGCGGCGGCCACGCCGGCCGGCTGATGACCGAGGCCCTGCGCCTGGTGGGCGACCGGCCCTGCCGGCTGGAGGCGCAGTCCTACCTGGTCGACTTCTACGCCCGGCACGGCTTCGCGGTGACCGGCCCGGAGTACGTCGAGGACGGCATCCCGCACGTGCCGATGCGCCGCGCGGGCGTTCCCGAGCCGCCGACGGACCACCGGAGACATTGACGGACACCGCTTTCCTGTGCGAGCCTGCGAGGCAGAGCCGTCGCGGGAGCCACGTGGCGGGGCTCGGGAGGGGGCAACTCCCGGCCGTCCGGGCGTCGTCGACCGACCCCGAAACCCCGGAGGCTCCATGTCCACTCTCCTGCGCAGACGACCCCTGCCGATCCTGGCGGCGCTGCTCGCCGTCGGCGCGATCGTCGCGCTGCTGCTCACCACCGCCCTGGCCCGCTCCGCGTCCGCGCACGGCTCGGTCGTGGACCCGGCATCGCGCAACTACGGCTGCCTGCAACGCTGGGGCAGCGACTTCCAGAACCCGAGGATGGCCACCGAGGACCCGATGTGCTGGCAGGCCTGGCAGGCCGACCCGAACGCCATGTGGAACTGGAACGGCCTGTTCCGTGAGGGCGTCGCCGGTAACCACCAGGCCGCCATCCCCGACGGCCAGTTGTGCAGCGCCGGGCACACCGTCGGCGGGCGCTACGACGCGCTCGACGCGGTCGGCGCGTGGAAGACCGTACCGGCCGCCGCCAATTTCAAGATCAAGCTGTACGACCAGGCCAGCCACGGCGCCGACTACATCCGGGTGTACGTGACGAAGCAGGGCTTCAACGCCCTGAGCAAGCCGCTGGCCTGGAGCGACCTGGAACTGGCCGGGCAGATCGGCGACACCCCGGCATCGCGGTGGACACCCGAGACCCAGGGGGTGTCGATCCAGGTGCTGGCGAACGCGCCGGGGCGCACCGGCCGGCACATCGTCTACACCATCTGGCAGGCCAGCCACCTCGACCAGTCGTACTACCTGTGCAGCGACGTCGACTTCGGCGGCGGCGGACCGACCACCCCGCCCACCACCCCGCCGCCGACCACGCCCCCGCCGACCACGCCGCCGCCCACCACCCCGCCGCCGGCCGGCGGTTGCACCGCCACCTACCGGGTCACCGGGCAGTGGCAGGGCGGCTTCCAGGGCGAGGTCGAGGTGACCGCCGGCGCGGCGGCGGTCAAGGGCTGGACGGTGACCTGGACCTTCGGCAACGGCCAGCAGGTCACCTCGTCGTGGAACACCACGTTGGGCAGCAGCGGGTCCACGGTGACCGCCCGAAACGTGAGCTGGAACGGGGCGCTGGCCGCCGGGGCGAGAGCCACCTTCGGCTTCCTTGGCTCGTGGAGCGGCGCCAACACCGCGCCGACTCCGACCTGCACCGCGACCGTCTGACCACCGTGGGCCGTACCCGGCACCCCGGGTACGGCCCACGGGCCACCAGCGGCGCGACCCGGGCCGGCGGCGGGCGGGCTCAGGTCACCGACGTCAGCCGCCCGCCGTGGTCGGCCGCCTCCGACCAGGCGAAGCGGGAGCGGTGCTCGCGCGGAAAACGGATGAACCGGGGATCCAGCAGGTCGACCAGTTCGACGAGCCGGTGCTGGAGCTCGGTCAGCCTCGGCAGTGCGGGATCGGGAGCCGCCGCGACCCGGTCGACGTCGCCCAACAGCGGGGTGAACCACCGCCGGAACGAGTCGTCCTCGTCGAGCAGGGTGTCGAACTCGGCGTACCCGCGGCAGTGTCGCCGGCCGGTCTCGTCGTCCGTCTGGACCATGACCTCCCCGATGGCGCGTTGGGCCGTCCGGAAGATGCGGAACTCGGTCCCGACGTCGAGCTGCCCGAAGTGGATCCCGCTCAGGATGCCGCCGATCCGGGAGATCTGCCGCATCACGTCCCGGTTCAGCCGGTTCCTGCCCAGGTCCAGGAACTGGACGTCCCGGCGGAGGATCTCCACCCAGGCCAGGTACTCGGCGAACACGAACGCCGTGCTCCGCCGGGCGTACTCCGCATCGTCGGCGCTGCCGTGCACGACGAAGGCGGTCAGGAACCCCCGGCTCTCGCCGGCCGCGTCGACACGCCGGCCGTGCAGGATGTTGAAGATCCTGCTCTGGAGATCGAAGGCCGCCATCGCCAGGTGCGCCCCGTAACGGTCCATGTAGCTCCGCCGGTCGAGCCGTCGCGCCCGCTGCTGATACCAGTAACCGAGGAGCGCGGTGAGCACCGCACCGGCCACGGAGACGATGGCGGAGACGAGCCCCACGGCATCCACCCGGTCCTCCAACGCTGTCCGCGGTCGTGAAGTGCTGCCACGAGCGATTGAAGTACACCGGTGCCACCGCGCGGTGCGGACGGGACGGCGGCGGGGGCCCCGGTGTCGACCGGGGCCCCGCTGTCTCACACCAGGCAGTTGACGATCTCGGCGACCGAGCGGCGGCGGCCGGTGTAGAACGGGACCTCCTCGCGCACGTGCCGGCGGGCGCCGGAGGCGCGCAGGTCCCGCATCAGGTCGACGATCCGGTGCAGCTCGTCGGCCTCGAAGGCGAGCATCCACTCGTAGTCGCCGAGGGCGAACGAGGCGACCGTGTTGGCCCGCACGTCCGGGTAGCCGCGCGCCATCTTGCCGTGCTCGGCGAGCAGTTCCCGCCGCTCGGCGTCGGGCAGCAGGTACCACTCGTACGAGCGGACGAACGGGTAGACGCAGACGTAGGCGCGGGGCTCCTCGTCGGCGAGGAACGCCGGGATGTGGCTCTTGTTGAACTCGGCCGGCCGGTGCAGCGCCATCTGCGACCAGACCGGGGTGAGCGCCCGCCCCAGGGTGGTCCGCCGCAAGCGCAGGTACGCGTCCTGGAGGGCGTCGCTGGAGGAGGAGTGCCACCAGATCATCAGGTCGGCGTCGGCGCGCAGGCCGGCGACGTCGTACAGGCCGCGGACCGTCACGTCCTTGCCGGCCAGCTCCTCGAAGAGGGCCTCGACCTCGCCGGTCACGTTCTCCCGCAGGGACGGCAGCGGGCTGGTGGCCCGGAACACCGACCACATGGTGTAGCGGATGCTGGCGTTGAGCTCCTTGAGCCGGGCCGCGTTGGTCTGCTCGGTCATTGACCCGATCCTCCCAGTGCTTCGATGATCTCCCCGGCCGCCGTCTCGCCGGAGCGGACACAGACCGGGATGCCGACGCCGTCGTATCCGGCGCCGGCCAGGACCAGCGTCGGATGGGTCGCGCGCAACGCCGCCCGGGCGGCGGCGAGCCGGTCGAGGTGACCGGGGGCGTACTGCGGCAGGGCGCCGCCCCAGCGCTGCACGTGGTCGGCGACCGGCGCGGGCAGCGGCACCCCGAGCACGCCGGAGAGTTCCCGGTGCACGGCGGCCACCAGGTCGGCGTCGGCGAGCTGGAGCGAGGTCTCCTCGCCGTAGCGGCCGACGGAGGCGCGGACCAGCGCGAGCCCGTCCGGCCGGGCCAGGTGCCCCCACTTGGTGGTGAAGAAGGTCGACGCCTTGACCAGCAGCCCCTCGGTGGCCGGCACCAGAAAGCCGGAGAGCCGCGGCAGCGCCGGCTCGGGCAGCGCCAGGGTGACCAGCGCCACGCTGGCGTAGTCGAGGCCGCCGATCGTCGCGGCGACCGCCGGGGCGCAGTCGGTGAGCAGCCGGGCGGCGGGCCGGGCCGGCACGGCGAGCACCACCGCGTCCACCTCGATGAGTTCCGGGTCGCGGGTCGGGCCGACGGTCAACTGCCAGCCGTCGGCGGTCGGCTTCAGCTCCCGCACGGCGGCGTCCCGCCGGATCGTCGCGCCGCTGGCCCGCGCCGCCGCCTCGACCAGCCGGCTGAGCCCGCCGACCAGGGTGCCGAAGACGGGCGCGCCGGGCGGGCGCGGCGCGGCGGCCTGCGCGGCGCGGACCGCCCCGACCAGGGTGTGTTCCACCCTGGCCGCGCGGGCCAGCGCCGGCATGGTGGTGGCCAGCGAGAGGTCGTCGGCCCGGCCGGCGTAGACCCCGCCGAGCATCGGGTCGACCAGCCGGTCGACCACCTGGTCGCCGACGCGGGACCGGACCAGCGCGCCGACGGAGACGTCGTCGTCCGCGCCGAGCAGCGGGCGGCCGGCGTCGCGGTCGGCGTCCGCCGCCGGCGTCGCGACCGCCGCCACCTTCTCCAGATCCCCGGGTACGCCCACCAGCGTGCCGCCGGGCATCGGGCGCAGCCCGCCGTCGACGGCGAGCGCGGCCTGCCCGACGGTGGGATGCACGATCGAATCGGCCAGGCCGAGCCGGCGGATCAGGCCCACTGCGGCGGACTCGCCGCCGGCCGGGTCGCGCATCAGGAACGACTCGGCGCCGAATTCCACCGGCTGCCCGGCCAGCTCACCGGTGCGCAGCTTGCCGCCGAGCGCGCCGGACTGCTCGTACACGGTGATCTCGGTGCCGGCGGGGGCGCCGTCGCGCAACCGGACCGCGGCGGCCAGGCCGGCGATGCCACCGCCGACCACCGCCACCCGCCACGGCCGCCGCACGACGCCCTCAGCCCTGCTCGGCCCGGCGCGCGGACACCTCGTGCACCAGCGCGACCACCCGGGTCAGCACGTCGGGGTCGGTCTCCGGCAGGACGCCGTGGCCGAGGTTGAACACGTGGCCGGGGGCGGCCCGGCCCTGCTCCACGATCCGCCGGACCTCGGTCTCCACCACCGACCAGGGGGCGAGCAGCACGGTCGGGTCGAGGTTGCCCTGCACCGCGCGGTCCGGGCCGATCCGCCGGGTGGCGACGTCCAGCGGGGTACGCCAGTCCACGCCGACCACGTCGGCGCCGGCCTCGCCCATGGCGCCGAGCAGCTCGGCGGTGCCCACCCCGAAGTGGATCCGGGGCACGCCCGCGTCGGCCAGCCCGGCGAGCACGACCGCCGAGTGCGGCAGCACGTAGCGGCGGTAGTCGGCCTCCGACAGCGCGCCGGCCCAGGAGTCGAAGAGCTGCACCGCGGAGACCCCGGCGTCGACCTGCACCCGCAGGAAGGAGAGGGTCACCTCGGCGAGCCGGGCGCAGAGCGCGTGCCAGAGCTCCGGCTGGCCGTACATCAGGGCCTTGGTCTTGGCGTGGGTGCGGGACGGGCCGCCCTCGACCAGGTAGCTGGCGAGGGTGAACGGCGCGCCGGCGAAGCCGATCAGCGGGGTGTCGCCCAGCTCGGCCACGAGCAGCCGGACCGCCTCGTCCACGTAGGAGACGTCGTCGCGGGTGATCGGCCGGATCCGCTCGACGTCGGAGGCGGTGCGCACCGGCTCGGCCACCACCGGGCCGGTGCCGGGGACGATGTCCAGGTCGACGCCGGCCGCGGCGACCGGCACCACGATGTCGCTGAACAGGATCGCGGCGTCGACGCCGTGCCGGCGGACCGGCTGGAGGGTGATCTCGGTCACCAGCTCGGGGCGGCGGCAGGAGTCCAGCATCGCCACGTTGGCCCGGATCTCCCGGTACTCCGGCAACGACCGGCCGGCCTGGCGCATGAACCAGACCGGGGTGTGCGGCACCGGCTCGCGGCGGCAGGCCCGGACGAAGGGCGAGTCGGCCGGTCCGCCGCGGCGGGATTCTCCGTCTCGGGCGGCACGGCCCGTGGTGTCGGTGGTCATCGCGGCAATCGTGCCACGGTCCCGGGTGACGCCAACGGGCAGCGCCGCCATTTGTGACCCGCGTCCGCCGGGTCGTCCGGCCCTGGTGCCATGGGCGGGACGTGCCGCCCGTCGACGCGCCGCACCGGGTCCGGCCCTCGGCGTGCCGTCCCGGCGGGCGGCCGGACGGCGGCATAGGCTGCCGGCATGGCCCCCCCGATCGCGCCCCCGGAGACGTTCGCCCGCGCGGTCGCCGGGCTGCGGTCGGTCACCTGCCGGCCCGAGATCGTCCTGGAGGAGGTCGGCGCCCCGCAGCGCCTCGCCCCGTACGCCTTCGCGCTCTCCGCCGCCGTGCCGCGCGAGGAGGACGAGGTGGCCACCGGCCGGCTGATCCTGCTCCACGACCCGGCCGGCCACGAGGCCTGGCAGGGCACGCTGCGGCTGGTGACCTACGTGACGGCCGAGCTGGAGGTCGACCTGGCGGCCGACCCGCTGCTGCCCGGAGTCGGCTGGACCTGGCTGACCGACGCGCTGGAGGCGCACGAGGCCCCGTACCGGGCGGCCGGCGGCACGGTCACGCAGACCCTGTCGACCCGGTTCGGCGAGCTGGCCGGGCCGCCCGCCGCCGGGGACATCGAGATCCGGGCCTCCTGGACGCCGCTCGGCGAGGACCTGGGCCGCCACCTGCTCGCCTGGTGCGCGCTGCTCGCCTCGACGGCGGGGCTGCCCCCGCCCGGGGTGACCGCCCTGCCCGGGCGCCGTCCGGCCGGCGCCGCCTGACCGCACCGGTACGGAGCTGCCCGGACGCGCCGACGGGGCCCGGATGTCCGATCCGCGCGGCCACCCGCCGGACACTTGACCGACACACCCCGGACCGGCTGCGCACACGGGATCGCGGCGCGCACTAGGGTTGTCAGGTGACCGACGAACCACCCCTGCGCCGTCGGGCCGCCGAAAGCCGTACGGGAGACGCCTCGCCCTCGGCCGCGCCGGAGCCGGAGGACGTGGGGACCGACCAGCCCAGCGGCGGGCCCGTCCCGCTGACCACGCCCCGCGACGGCACCCCCAAGCCGGTGGCCGCCCCGAGCGAACTCGACGAGGTCGTGGCCCGCTTCGCCGCGGGCACCGGCCCGGTCGCCCTCGACGCCGAACGCGCCTCGGGCTACCGCTACTCCCAGCGGGCCTACCTGGTGCAGCTGCGCCGGGAGGGCGCCGGAACCGCGCTGATCGACCCGCTGCCGCTGCCCGACCTGACCGCGCTGGACGAGGCGATCGGCGACGCCGAATGGGTGCTGCACGCCGCCAGCCAGGACCTTCCCTGCCTGGCCGAGGTGGGTCTGCGCCCGCGTCGGCTCTTCGACACCGAGCTGGCCGCCCGGCTCGCCGGTTTCGAGCGGGTCGGGCTGGCCGCCCTCACCGAGCAGCTGCTCGGCTACACGCTGGAGAAGCACCACTCGGCGGCGGACTGGTCGAGCAGGCCGCTGCCCGAGTCCTGGCTGACCTACGCCGCGCTGGACGTGGAGATGCTGGTCGACCTGCGGGACGCGCTGGACGAGGAGCTGACCCGGCAGGGCAAGTCGGCGTGGGCGGCGGAGGAGTTCGCCGCGCTGGTCCGCAACGGCGCCCGCCCGCCGCGGGTCCGGGCGGAGCCCTGGCGCCGGACCTCGGGCATCCACCGGGTACGCGGGGCGCGGGCGCAGGCCCGGGTCCGCTCCCTCTGGTACGCCCGGGACCAGATCGCCGCGCGGCGGGACGCCGCCCCGGGGCGGGTGCTGCCGGACTCGGCGATCGTGGCCGCCGCCGAGCTGGACCCGAAGGACGAGAAGACGCTGCTGACGCTGCCCGGGTTCGGTGGCCGTTCGGTGCGCCGGCTGGCCCGGACCTGGCTGGCGGCGCTGGACGACGCCCGGCAGTTGCCCGAGGACGCCCTGCCGGTGGCGCCGACGGTCGAGGGTCCGCCGCCGCCGCACCGCTGGGCGGAGCGCGACCCGGTGGCCGCCGGCCGGCTGACCCGCTGCCGTGAGGTGGTGGTCCGCATCGCCGGGGAGCACAATCTGCCGCCGGAGAACCTGATCACGCCGGACTCGATCCGCCGGCTGGCCTGGCAGCCGCCGGACGACATCACCGACGCGACCGTCGGCGAGGTCCTGCGCGGCTTCGGCGCCCGGGAGTGGCAGCTCACCCTCCTGCTCCCCGCCCTCACCGAGGCCCTCTCCACCCCCTGACCCACCCCACCCCTTCGCTGACTCGAAGTTGTCGCCCCCGCGCTCGGCGCGCCGGGGCGACAACTTCATGATCGACGGCACTCGGGCGGGGGTGAGAGGTGTGGGGTGGGCCACATGGGGGGTGCTGTCGGTGTTGGTTACTGGCGAGTAGCATCCGGGGGAACGTGCCCGTGTCGGCGACCCTCATTCGGTTCGGAGTGCCGCCTGCCGGCGCGAAGGCCGGATCATGGTCGAATAGGAGGCTCAAGTGCCCCGTGAAGTTCGGGATGTCGTCTTCGTCGACGGCGTCCGTACCCCGTTCGGCAAGGCGGGTGGCATGTACGCCAACACCCGCGCCGACGACCTGGTGATCCGCTGCATCCGCGAGCTGCTGCGCCGTAACCCGCAGCTGCCCCCGGAGCGGGTCGAGGAGGTGGCCATCGCCGCCACCACCCAGATCGGCGACCAGGGCCTGACCATCGGCCGCACCGCCGCCCTCCTGGCCGGGCTGCCCAAGACCGTCCCCGGCTTCGCCATCGACCGGATGTGCGCCGGCGCGATGACCGCCGTCACCGCCGTCGCCGGCGGCATCGCCATGGGCGCCTACGACATCGCCATCGCCGGCGGCGTCGAGCACATGGGCCGGCACCCGATGGGCGAGGGCGTCGACCCCAACCCGCGGATCATCGCCGAGAAGCTGGTCGACCCGTCCGCCCTGGTCATGGGCGCCACCGCGGAGAACCTGCACGACCTGGTCCCGCACATCACCAAGCAGCGCACCGACGCGTTCGGGCTCGCCTCGCAGCAGAAGACGGCGAAGGCGTACGCCAACGGCAAGCTCCAGGACGACATGGTGCCGGTCGCGATCCGTGACGCCGAGGGCGCGTGGGGCCTGGCCACCACCGACGAGGCTCCCCGGGAGACCTCCCTGGAGAAGCTCGCCACCCTCAAGACCCCGTTCCGCCCGCACGGCAAGGTCACCGCGGGCAACGCGGCCGGCCTGAACGACGGCGCCACTGCCAGCCTGCTCGCCGACGAGGCCACTGCCCGCGAGCTGGGCCTCCCGGTCGCCATGCGGCTGGTCTCGTACGGCTTCGTCGGCGTCGAGCCCGAGGTCATGGGGATCGGCCCGATCCCGTCGACCGAGAAGGCGCTGCGCATCGCCGGCCTGACCATCGACGACATCGGCCTGTTCGAGCTGAACGAGGCGTTCGCCGTGCAGGTGCTCGCCTTCCTCGACCACTTCGGCATCGCCGACGACGACCCGCGGGTCAACCCCTGGGGCGGCGCGATCGCCATCGGCCACCCGCTCGCCTCCTCGGGCGTCCGGCTGATGACGCAGCTCGCCCGACAGTTCGCCGAGCACCCCGAGGTCCGCTACGGCCTCACCGCCATGTGCATCGGCATCGGCATGGGCGGCACCGTGATCTGGGAGAACCCGCACTGGGAGGGAAACAAGTGAGCGCGCTCTCCGCCCCGAACGAGGTCGTCACCCGGGCGCTGCTGCGCCAGGTGAACGTCCCGGGCCTGGACCGGCCGGCCGCGTTGATCACACTGGACAACGGCTTCGACCACACGAAGCCGAACACCTTCGGCCCGGCCGGTCTGACCAGCCTGGACGAGGCGATCACCGCGGCGCTCGCGGCGAACCCGGCGTTCATCGCGGTCACCGGCAAGCCGTACATCTTCTGCGTCGGCGCCGACATCGTCGGCCTGCCGGCGCTCGCCGACCGGGAGCAGGCCCTCGAGGTCGGCCGGCTCGGCCACCGGGTCTTCGCCCGGCTCAAGGACAGCGAGATCCCGACCTTCGCCTTCGTCAACGGCGCGGCGATGGGCGGCGGCCTGGAGCTGGCCCTGCACTGCCACTACCGGACCCTCTCCGGCGGCGCGGCGGCGCTGGCCCTGCCCGAGGTCTCCCTCGGCCTGGTGCCCGGCTGGGGCGGCACCCAGCTGCTGCCGAACCTGATCGGCATCCCGGCGGCGACCCAGGTGATCATCCAGAACCCGCTGATGCAGAACAAGATGCTCAAGCCGAAGCAGGCCGCCGAGATGGGCATCGCGGACGTGCTGCTCGAGCCGGGCGACTTCCTGGAGCGGTCCCTGGAGTGGGCCGCCGGCGTGGTCCGCGGCGAGGTCACCGTGGTCCGTCCCGAGGTCGACAAGGACATGTGGGCGGGCGTGCTCTACTTCGCCCGGCAGACCCTCGACCAGCGGCTGCACGGCGCGGTCCCGGCCGCGTACAAGGCGCTGGACCTGCTGGAGACGGCGAAGGACGCCGACTTCGCCACCGGCACCGCCGCCGAGGACGAGGCCCTGGCCGACCTGGTCTTCAGCGAGGAACTGCGCAGCGGCCTGTACGCCTTCGACCTGGTGCAGCGGCGGGCCAAGCGGCCGGCCGGCGCGCCGGACAAGGGCCTGGCCCGGCCGGTCACCAAGGTGGGCATCGTCGGCGCCGGCCTGATGGCCAGCCAGCTCGCGCTGCTCTTCGCCCGCCGCCTCCAGGTGCCGGTCGTCATGACCGACCTGGACCAGGCCCGGGTGGACAAGGGTGTCGGCTACGTGCACACCCAGATCGAGAAGGCCGTCAGCAAGGGCCGGATGGACAAGGGCACCGCCGCCAAGCTGTACGGCCTGGTCAGCGGCTCGGTCGACAAGGGCGTCTTCGCCGACGCCGACTTCGTCATCGAGGCGGTCTTCGAGGACCTGGACGTCAAGAAGCAGGTCTGGGCCGAGCTGGAGAAGATCGTCAAGCCGGAGGCGGTGCTGGCGACGAACACCTCGTCGCTGTCGGTCACCGCGATGGCGGCGGAGCTGGAGCACCCGGAGCGGGTGGTCGGCTTCCACTTCTTCAACCCGGTGGCGATGATGCCGCTGCTGGAGATCGTCCGCGGCGAGCGGACCGACGACGCCACCCTGGCCACCGCGTTCGCCGTCGGCAAGCAGCTGAAGAAGTCGTCGGTGCTGGTCTCCGACGCGCCCGCGTTCGTGGTCAACCGGCTGCTCACCCGCTTCCTCGGCACCGTCTTCGCCGCCGTCGACCAGGGCACCCCGCTGGACGTGGCGAACAGCGCGCTGGACCCGCTGGGCCTGCCGATGCGCCCGCTCGCCCTGCTCCAGCTGGTCGGGCCGGCGGTGGCGTACCACGTGGGCGGCACCCTGCACACGGCGTTCCCGGACCGCTTCGCGGTCAGCGAGAACCTCAAGCGGATCGCCGAGTCCGGCCAGCCGATCGTGGTCGACGACCGGGTGAACGAGGACGTCGCCAAGCTCCTGGTGGTCGGCGACCAGCCGCTCACCGCCGAGCAGGTGCGCCAGAACGCGCTCGACGCGCTGGCGCAGGAGATCCGGCTGATGCTCGACGAGGGCGTCGTCGCCGAGGCGCAGGACATCGACCTGTGCATGATCCTCGGCGCCGGCTGGCCGTTCCACCTGGGCGGCGTCACGCCGTATCTGGACCGGACCGGCACCTCCGAGCGGGTCACCGGCCGGCGGTTCCTGCCGCTCGGGGCGGCCAGCCTGCGCGGCTGACCCCACCCGCTGCCCGCGATCGCGGTGGTCGGCGCGCCCCTCGCGGCGCCGCCGGCCACCGCGATCGTCGTTGGTGGGCGCCGTCGGCTCGGACACGGGGCAGCGGGAGGGGACTTCGGCTGGCTACCATCACCCGTTCTCATCTCGCGCTGGAGCTGATCAATGTCCTCACCGCCGGTCGATCCCTGGTCCGGGCAGCCGGAGCACGGCCCGCCCCCCGGCCCCCACCCGTACCCGCCCGGCGGCCAGCCCCCGCCGCCCACCCAGGCCGGTGGCTGGCCGGCCGCGCCCCAGCCGGGGCCGCACCCCGATCCCCAACCCACCCAGGCGTACGGGGGTTTCCCCTCCGTGCAGCCGCCGTACGGCCAGCCCTACGGCGCCCCGGCCGAGCAGCCGTACGGCGCCCCGGCCGCCCCGTCGGCCAGGAAGTCCCGGCTCCCGCTGATCCTGTCGCTGGGGCTGGCCGGCCTGCTGGTGCTCTGCCTGGGCGGCGGCGGCCTCGCCTACGTCGCCCTCTCCGGTGGGGACGACCCGGACCCGGTGGCCGGCTCCACGCCCCCGCGGGGCGCGACGCCCACCGCCACCGCCACCGCCACCGCCGAGGAGACCCCCTCGGCGGAGCCCAGCGCCGAGCCGCGGATCCGGTTGGTCGCGCCGAAGAGCCTCGCCGGCCGGGCCAAGAGCACCGACCCGGAGCTGCGGAAGCTGGCCGACGAGATGGTCGAGGACATGAAGTCGACCGTCCGCAACGAGAACGGCGCCATCGGCGCGTTCTACGGCAGCCCGACCCGGCGAAACATGATCATGGTCGCCGGCGCCTCCGGCTTCGTCCTGGACCCGGAGAGCGAGCTCGACGAGGCGGTCGAGGGGCTCTCCGGCGAACTGGCCGCCCGGAAGATGTCCACCGTCGACCCGGGCCCGCTCGGCGGTGCCGCGCGCTGCGGCGACGGCCGGACCTCCGGCGTGTCGCTGGGCGTCTGCGCCTGGGCCGACCAGGGCAGCGTCGGCATCGTCGTGATGTTCTTCTCCACCGGCGCCAAGGCGAAGGCCCAGTTCATCAGGATCCGGGGCCAGCTCGAGAAGCGGTCCTGAGTCGACGCGTGCCCGGGTCGGCGGTCACCCCCATCGGGACCGTCGACCCGGGACCGTCCCGGTCGGCCGGCGGTTCGCCGACAGCGGCTGGCTAAGATCACCCGTTCCCCTCCCCGCAGACCTGGAGCCGTCCCATGTCCCAGCCGCCGGCCAACCCCTATCCCCCGAATCCGCAGGGCGACGGGCCGTACGGCTCGTACCCGCCGCCGCAGCAACAGCCCGGCGGATATCCGCCGCCGGGGGGCTACCCGCAGCAGCAGCCCGCTGGTTACCCGCCGCCGCAGCCCGGGGCCTACCCGCCGCCAGTCGGCGCCCCCGCTCCGCCCGGCCAGCCGTGGGGCGACCCGAACGCGCCCGGCCAGCCGTACGGCGGCCCGGGCGTCCCGCCGGCGCCGAAGAAGTCCTCCGCCGGCAAGATCGTGCTGATCGTGCTCGCCGCGCTGCTGGTGCTCTGCCTGGGCGGCGGCGCGGCCGTCTTCTTCCTGGTCAAGGACGAGGTGAAGGAGGCGGTCGACGCGCAGGACATCCGGGTCAGCGCGCCGGAGACGCTCGCCGGCCGACCGAAGGTCACCGACCCGAACCTCCAGGATGTCGCCAAGCAGCTGGAGTCGGAGCTCAACCGCACCATCCCGGACGCGACCAGCACCGCCGGCGCCTTCTACGGCAACCCCGCCAAGCGGGACCTGGTGATGGTCGCGGCCGCCTCCGGCCTGAACCCCGACCCGACCAGGACACTGAACGACTTCCTCGCCGGCGCCCGGACCAGCGACGTCGAGATCGGCGCGATGAAGACCGTCGACGCGGGGCCGCTCGGCGGTGTGGCCAGGTGCGGCGACGCCAAGGCCGCCAAGGTGCCGCTGGGCGTCTGCCTCTGGAGCGACAAGGGCAGCCTCGGCATGATCATGATCTACTTCAAGAACGGCGACGACGTGCAGGCGGAGTTCGCCACCATGCGCGGACAGATCGAGCAGAAGTCCTGACCCGTACGCCGCGACAGCGGGCCCCGTCCACCGAAGTGGACGGGGCCCGATCCGGTCAGCCGGCCGTGGCGGCGCGCTCCGGGGCGCTGCGCAGGACGCAGAACCCGTTGCCCTCGGGGTCGGCCAGCACCACCCAGCCCGAGCCGTCCGGGCGGCGGTGGTCGGCCACCTGGACCGCGCCGATCCCGAGCAGCCGCTCGACCTCCTCGTCCCGGGTCCGGTCGGTCGGCTCCAGGTCCAGTGGCGGGATGCGCCCCGCGGACGTGGATGTCAGCGGTGACCGGGGCGGGGCGGGCGACGGTGCATGGTGGACATCGGACGCACCTCCCTTCGTCGCCTCTGGCTGACGCGGGCTGATCATTCCACCCGCCCGACCGCCCGCCAACCGGATTCCGCCGCTCCCCGGAGCGTGGCCGGGACGGGCGGCGCGGACGAGCAGGCCGACAGCAGGAGCGGCGTCACCGCTCCCGGTGCGCGGTCGACCGGACGGCGGCGGGCCGCGCGACCGCGCCCTCCGCGCCGGCGGCCGGCAGCGCCACGGTCACCTCCAGCCCGCCACCGGGCTGGGTCACGACCGTGACGGCGCCGCCGTGCGCGTCGCAGACCGCCCGGACGATGGAGAGCCCCAGCCCGGACCCGCGCGCCCCGGTCCGCTCCCGCCCGCCCCGCCGGAACGGCTCGAAGAGCCCCGGCACGTCGGCCGGGTCCACCTCGAAGCCGGTGTTCCCCACCACGAGAAAGGAGCTGCATCCGCCGGTGCCGGTCCGTACCCAGAGCCGGCCGTGCAGGTGGTTGTAGCGGACCGCGTTCTCGATCAGATTGCCGGCGAGCCGGTCCAGCAGTCCCGGATCGCCGACCACCGGAGCCGGCCGGAGCGAGGTCTGCACCCGCAGCCCGATCCGCTCCACCTCCCGGGCGACGGCCGACAGGGCGTTGGCCGTACCGGTGGCGAGGTCGCACTCGGTGCGGCGGGCCAGCCGGCGACCGGTCTGGGCCTCGCTGCGGGCGAGCACCAGCAGCGCGTCCACCAGCCCATTGGCCCGTTCCGAGGCGTCGCGCACCACGGTGGCCATCCGGCGGTACTCGGCCGTGTCCGCCTCGTCGTCGCTGAGCGTGACGTCGATCTCGGTCCGCATCACCGCGAGCGGGGTACGCAGCTCGTGCGAGGCGTTGGCGACGAAGCGTTTCTGCGCCTCGAAGGCGGCGGCGATCCGGTCCAGCATCGCGTCGAAGGTGCGGGCCAGCTCGGCCACCTCGTCGTCCGCCCCCGACCAGCCGATCCGCTGGTCCAGGGTGGCCTCGCCGAGGCGCTGCGCGGTGGCGGTGACCTGGTGCAGCGGCCGCAGCGCCCGCCCCGCCACCAGGTACGCCCCGGCGACCCCGACCACGCTGATCGCCAGCAGGGCGACCAGGCCCTTGAACAGCAGCTCCTGCGACGCCGCGTCGACCAGTTGACGCTGCCAGACGGCGGCGTCGAGGGTGCGGCCGTCGGCCAGCAGCACGGTGGTGCCGGCGCGCAGCTCGTCGCTCGGGCGCAGCGCGTCGCGGACCAGCAGCCAGGCCAGCGCCACCAGGACCGCCCCGGCGCCCACCAGCAGCACCCCGTTGAGCAGGGTCAGCCGCAGCCGCAGCGTGGGGCGCAGCCGGCGGGTCATGCCCCCACCGTCCGGTAGCCGGCGCCGACGACCGTCTCGATCAGCGGCGGGTCGCCGAGTTTCCTGCGCAGGGTCATCACGGTCACCCGGACGATGGTGGTGAACGGGTCGGTGTTGGCGTCCCAGACCCGTTCCAGCAGCTCCTCGCTGGAGACCACCGCGCCGCGAGCCTTGACCAGCTCGCAGAGCACGCCGAACTCCTTGTTGGTCAGGTCGACCGGGGCGCCGCCCCGGCTGACCACCCGGCGGGCCGGGTCCAGCACCAGGTCGGCGATCGCCAGCACGGGCGGGGCGGCCGGGGTGGCCCGCCGGCCCAGCGCCTGCACCCGGGCGACCAGCTCGTCGAAGGCGAACGGCTTGGGCAGGTAGTCGTCGGCGCCGAGACCCAGCCCCTCGACCCGGTCCGCCACGCTGTCGCTGGCGGTCAGCATCAGCACCCGGGTCAGGGTGCCGGAGGCGGCCAGCTCGGCGCAGATCTGGTCGCCGTGCATCCCCGGCAGGTCCCGGTCGAGGACCACCACGTCGTACCGGGTGACGAAGGCGGCCTCGTGGCCGGCGTCGCCGTCGTAGGCCACGTCGACCGCCATGCCACGCTTGCGCAGCCCGCGCGCGATCGCGTCGGCGAGGTTGCGCTCGTCCTCGACCACCAGTACCCGCATCCCGACCTCCTCGCCGACCTGCCCGACAACCTAGTGCCGGCCACCAAACCCGACGCCGGGGCCCGGCGGGGGCGGGCAGGTCAACCGGGTAGCCGCCACGCTCGGATCTGCCCGCCATCCGTCAGGCAGTGCAGGACGCGGTCGGCGTGGTCGCACGGGCCGGACCAGCCGGGCAGCACGTGGGGCGCCCGCACCTCGCCGGTGGCCACCTCCAGCTCCCCCAGGAGCTGCCGGTTGCGGGGCAGCAGGCGGGTCACCAGCAACCGCTCCCCCCGCAGCTCGCCGACCGGCTGCCACCGGCCCAGCTCGGCGAGGACCCGGCCGGTCGCCGGATCGAGCAGGGCGTACTGCGGGCGGGCCCCCTCCAGGCCGCCGGCGAGCAACCGGTCGCCGACCAGGGTGAGTGGGGCCCATCCGTCGGCCGTCCAGCGCACCCGCCCGGTGGCCGGGTCGATCACCCGGGCCCTGCTCGGCTGGCCGAGGCAGACGGCGTCTCCGCAGTCGTTCGTGATCGGCGCCGTCGGGTCCAGCGGCGCCTCCCAGCGCGGCGCCCCGTCGTCCAGCCCGTACGCGGCGACCCGGTCCGGCTCTTCGACGACCAGCAGCAGGTCCCCGACCACCTGCGTCGACTCGTACCCGCCGGGCCGGGGCGGCGGGATCGTGAAGGCCGCTCGCCGCTCGCCGGTACCGGCGTCGTACACCTGGATCCGACCGGTGACGGCCACCAGGACGAACGCGTCGACCGTCCGGTCGTCGTAGCGGTACTGGACGGTGTCCGACCCGGAGGCCACCGACCAACGGAGCGCGCCGGAGTCCGGATCGACCCCGTGCACGGTCCCCGGGCCGGCAACACTCAGCAGCAGTCCACCGTCGCCGGTCGGCGTCGCCGTACCGGCCCGCCGCCAGCGCACCCGGCCGGCGGTGGGGTCGATCAGCAGGGTGGTCGGGCCCTCGTCGGACTCGACGGTCACCAGCACGTCGTCGCCGAGTCGTTCGAGCGCGGAGACCGGCGCGGCGTCCGGCAGCGGCAGTCGCCACCGGGGTCGCCCGTCGGTCACGTCCACCGCGATGAGCTGGGGCGGCCCGTCCGGCCCGGCGGCCCGCTCCCCGATGACGATGAGCAGGCCGGCGGCGACGAGGGCGCCCGGCTGGGACGTGGCCGGCACGGCGATCCGCACGGCCCGCGCCGGTGCGGGCGCCGCCGCGCCGAGGCTGAGCAGGGCGAGCAGGGCGAGCAGCGCGGCGCGTAGCTGACGACCGACGGGCGGGGGTGGAGGCGGCGGGTCCGGTTCGGTGTCGTGGCTCCGCTCGCCGAGGTCGATCACGGCCACCGTGGCAACCGCCAGATCCCGTACGCGTCGTCACCCCGCCGGCAGAGCAGCAGCGTCGGGGTGGCCTGGCAGTCGCCGACGACCCCGGTGACCACCTCGAGGGCGCGGGCCTCGCCGGCCGCCGGATCCAGGTCGGCGACGACCAGCCGACCCGTCCCGGCCGGGCGCAGCCCGATCAACCGGCCGTCGAACGGATACCAGCTGGCCAGCTGCCAGCTGCCCAGCTCGGCGACCGTGCGTCCGGTCGCGGTGTCGAGGATCGCGAGCGTCTCCCGGCCACCGGTGTGCGGTGCCATCACCAACATCCGGCCGTCCCGCTCGGTCAGCCGGCCGTTCCAGCGGTCGGCCCGCCACCGCACGTCCCCGGTGTCCCCGTCGAGCCCCCACATGCCGCTGGTCTGCCCGTATCCGCAGATCAGCGCGCCACAGGACTCGAAGTACGACACCAGCCCGGGCCGGGCCTCCCAGCGGCGGTCCAGCTCGTCCAGCCCGTACGCGGTGACCCGGGTGGCGTTCTCCCCGAACACCAGCAGCAGGTCGCCGACCGGCTGCGCCCGCTGGGGAGTGGGCAGCTCGCCGGGGCGGATGTTCGCCGCTCGCAGCCGCACGCCGCTACGGGGGTCCCAGACCTGCACCTCGCCGGGGGCGGGAGTGGCCACGATCCGGTCGATCCCGTCGGGGCCCCACCGCCAGCTGGCGTCCGGCGGTGTCGACAGCGACCAGCGGACCCGGCCGGTGGCCAGCTCGACGGAGCGGAACTCGGTGGACCGGTCGCCGCCGCCGTCGACCATGAGCAGACCCTCCCCCGACCTGAAGGCGACGCCCGGCAGCTCCCAGCGGCGTACCCCGGTGGTCAGGTCGAAGGCGGCGGTGCGCGCCGGCGCCTCCGCGGCCACGCCGCCGGTCACCAGCACCGTGTCGCCCACCACGGAGACCCCCTCGGCGGCGTTCGCCGTGGGCAGCGGGGCGCGCCACCGTGGCCTGAGCGGGCCGGTCCCGGCCGCCGGTACGACGTAGGCGACGAGCTGGCCGCCCCGGGCGGCCGGTGAGTCACCGCGCTCCAGCACGAAGAGCAGGTCACCGTGCAGTCTGGCCGACGTGGTGGGCCCGGCCGGCACGGTGAAGAGGCTGCGCCGCGGGGGTGCGGCGGCGCCGGCCATGGAGACGACGAGCAGCACGGCCAGCAGGGCGATCCGCAGGGGCCGGCCGGCGGCGCGGGGTGGCCGGCGGAGCGGCTCGGGTTCGGCGTCCGCGCGGATCTCACCGAGATCGATCGTCGCCACGTCCACCCCTCCCCCGGGACCGTTACGACCGGATCCCGGCGTCCCCCGCTCCGGTCACCGGCCGGCGGGTCCGATTCGTCGCCGCCTGTACGATGGCCCGTCGTGGCTGTGCCGGTGGTAGATCCCTCGCTGAACCCGACGTCCGCTCCCGTTGGGGCCGAGCCCGTCGTGGCCGAACCGACACGGCGGCCCCGCCGGCGACCGGGCCGGGCCGACCTGCTGGCCATCGGAGCCTATGTGCTGCTCGGCGTTTTCGTGTGCCTGAACTACTGGGTGGACGTGCAGCACCGGGTTTCCTCCCACCTGCCCACCGACCACAGCTGGTTCGAGTGGCTCTTCCAGCACGGCGCCCACTCGGTGCGGCACTTGGAGAACCCGCTGTTCAGCGCGCGGCAGAACGCGCCGGACGGGGTGAACATGATGGCCAACACCTCACTGCTGGGCATGACCATCCCGCTCGCCCCGGTGACCCTCCTCTTCGGACCGCAGGTGACGTACGCGCTCTACCTGGGTGGGGCGCTCGCCGCCACCGCGGCCACCTCGTACTGGGTGCTCTCGCGGCACCTGGTGCGCTCCCGCGGGGCGGCCTTCGTCGGCGGCGCCTTCCTCGGCTTCGCGCCGGGCATCGTGCACCACGCCAACGGGCAGCCCAACTTCGTCTCCAACTTCCTGCTGCCGCTGATCGTGGTCCGGGTCTTCGGCCTCGGGCAGCCGGGCCGGTGGCGGCGCGACGGGGTGGTGCTGGGCCTGCTGGTGGCGTACCAGATCTTCATCAACGAGGAGATGCTGCTGCTGACCGCGCTGGCCTGCCTGGTGGTGGTGCTGGCGTACGTGGCGCAGCGGCCCCGGGCGGCGCGGGCGCGGGCCGGGGGCTTCCTGGCCTCGCTGGGCCTCGGCGGCGGGCTGGCCCTGCTGCTCACCGGCTACCCGATCTGGTACCAGTTCAACGGCCCGCAGTCCTACCGGGGCCTGCAGGGCGGGGTGTTCCACAACTGGGGCGAGGACCTGATGGCCTTCGTCACCTTCGCCCGGGACACCGTGGCCGGCGACGAGGCGGTGGAGAAGACCATCGGCCTCACCGAGCAGAACACCTGGTTCGGCTGGCCGCTGGTGCTGGTCGCGCTGGCCGCCCTGGTGCTGCTCTGGCGCCGGTCGCTGGCGACCCGGATCGCCGGGGTGCTGGTGGTGGTCTTCACCGTCGCCTCGATCGGCCCGAAGGTGCGGGTCAACGGGGTGGAGACCGACACCGACGGCCCCTGGGCGTACATCCCGGACGACCTGCCGCTGGTCGAGATGATGATGCCGACCCGGTTGAGCCTGGTGGTGGTCGCGGCGGTCGGCGTCCTGCTCGCGCTGGCCTGGGACGCGGCGGCCGGGTACGGCCGCGCCACCGCCCCGGCGCCGCGCCGGCCGGCCGACGACGCCGCGAGCCGGCCCACCACGCCGGCGCCGGCCCGCCGGCGGTGGCTGCGCCCGGTGGGGTACGCGGCGATCACGCTCGCCGTGCTGCCGCTGTTCCCGCGTCCGCTGCCGGCGCAGCCGGTGGACCCGCCGCCGCGCTTCATCACCGCCGGCGGTTGGCGTCCGTACGTGCCGGACGGCCGCACCCTGGTGCCGGTGCCGATCCCCAGCAACGTGCACGGCCTGCCCACGCTGCGCTGGAGCGCCCTGACCGGGCACGAGTTCCCCGTGCCGGGCGGCTACTTCATCGGCCCGAACGAGAAGGGCGAGGGGGTCTTCGGCGCCCCGAACCGCCCTACCAGCACCCTGATCTACTCCAGCATGGACTCGGGCACGGTGCCGGCGCTGACCGAGGAGAACCGCCGTCAGGCGGTCGAGGACCTGCGCTTCTGGAAGGCGTCGGTGGTGGTGCTCGGCGCGCACCCGCGGGAGGCGGTGCTGCGGGAGCTGATGACCGGCCTGCTCGGCCCGGCGCAGCGGGTCGACGACGTCTGGCTCTGGGACGTCCGCCCGCTGGTCGGCTGAGCGGCTGAGCGGCTCCGGACGTCAGGCGGAGCGGGCGTCCAGCGACCGGACGTCCCACACCCAGACGTCCAGCTCCCGCCGGGCGGGGCCGACGAGCTGCTCCACGGTCCGGCGCAGCGGCTCGGCGTGGTGCTGGCGTACCGGCAGGACCAGCACCGCCGACCGCCAGTGCCGCAGCTCGTCGAGGCAGCGGCGGCGCTGCCGGTCGTTCAGCTTCGGCGTACGGCCGGTGGTGGCGACCTCGTCGAGCAGCTCACCGATGCCGCTGGGCCGGCCACCGAAGCGGCCCGGGTCACCGGTGGTGCCGTTGCGCGGGGCGAGGAAGTAGCCGCCGGGGATCTTGAAGTCGAGGTTGGTGGCGGCGGCCCAGCGCATCCCGTAGGTGTTGCCCATGCTCGGCACGGGGATCGGGACGAGGGTCTGGTCCGGACCCACGTACTCCCGCCAGCGCTCGGCGGTGATGAAGTCCGGCACCGGCGGCCGGGAGGTCACCTTCAGCGGCATCGGCACGATCGGCAGCAGGGCGATGACCAGGGCGGCCACGGTGACGGTACGGGCGTGCCGCCACTCGGCGCCGCGCAGCGTCCAGGCCCGCTGCACCGCCAGCGCCAGCAGCACGCCGATCACCACGGAGGTGATCAGGGCGAACCGGGTGGGCACCACCGCGTCGAGCAGCGGCAGCCGGACGAGCAGGTCCCACGGGCCGGTGAAGAGGTCCCGGTCCCACCAGGAGACCCGCTCGCCGAGGGAGAGCACGGCGAAGAAGGCGCCGGTCGCGGCGAGGGCCCGGACCAGGACGTCCCGACGCAGCCAGATCACGATGCCGACGGCGGTCAGCGCGAGGCTCCAGCCGAAGAAGGCGTTCTCCTCCGAGTAGTTCGGGGCGAGGTTGACGTTGGCCCGTTCGTTGCCGCCGAAGGTCGGCGAGCCCGGTGCGAAGAAGGCGGCGATGTCGTTGCCGTAGTCCCGGACCGTGGCGCTGAGCCCGTGGTACGCCATCGGCCCGGCGAACTGCACCCAGAGCGGGTACGCCAGCAGCGCCCCGGCCAGCAGCGCGCAGGCCGACAGGCCCTTCGCCAGCGGGCGCCACGCGGCCGACCACCGCGCCGGCCGCTGCACCAGCACCGCGGTGAGGAAGACGCCGCAGGCCAGCGCGGTGAAGAGCAGGATCTCCTCGTTGATGAACGCCTGGGTGGTGACCAGCAGGGCGAGCAGCACGCCGTCGCGTACCGGGCGGGTCGAGCGGGTGAGCACCATGACCCGCCAGACGATGAACGGCAGCAGGAACTGGGAGATGATGTTGGGGTGCCAGTTGGCGTGCGAGAGCATCGCCGGCGAGAACCCGCAGAACCAGCCGCCCACGGCGGCCGCCAGCCGCCTCCCCACCAGGTGCCGGGAGAGCACGTGGTACCAGCCCGCGGCGGTGCCGGCCAGGCCGAGGGTGACCAGCACCACGAAGGACACGGCGGGCCCGAAGATCAGGGTGACCGGCACCATCGGGATGCCCAGCGCCAGCACCGCCGTGTTCGCCATCAGGTTGACGCCGTCGGGGTAGTTGAACTGGTCGGTGTAGAACGGGAACTCGCCGTGCAGCACCACCCGCACCGAGTGGGCGAGGAAGAACTGCACCTGCGCCGGGTCGCTGCTGTAGAGCGAGGCGACCCGGCCGGCCGGGTCGACCCAGATCTGGCTGGTCACCCAGACGGCGGCGAACAGGAAGATCCCGTACACGGTGAGGTCCTTGCGCCGGGAGGTCCAGCGCCACCGCCGTGCCCACGCGGGCGCCGCGTCGCCGTCGCGCCGCGTCGCGGTCCGCCGCCCCTCGGGTACGACGTCCGGGGCCACGCCGACGGCGGGTACGGTCATCGGTTCCGGTGCGGCGACGTCCGCCACCGCCGTGGCGGTGCCCCGGCGCGCGCCGGCGGGAGCGTCGGGGTCCGGTGCGGATTCGCCACGGTGCTCGGCAGACGTCACAGTCGGCGGAGTCTACCGGAGCCGGAAAATCGCACGAAATCCCCCCGCTGTCCCTTGTGAGCCCGGTCGTCCCCGGGCCCCCGGGCGGCCGCGCCCGCGCCCCCGGGCGTTGCGTACCATGTGGGCTTCCGACAACGACGGTGACGGGATCGGGGGCGTACAGGTGGCTCGAGTCCGCCGGCGCGGCGTGAGGGCCATCGCGCTGCTCACCGCGGCGCTCCTGGTGACGGCGTGCGGTCCGGTCACCGAG
The DNA here is from genome assembly GCF_059359015.1 of Micromonospora sp. LZ37. Lineage (NCBI taxonomy): Bacteria > Bacillati > Actinomycetota > Actinomycetes > Micromonosporales > Micromonosporaceae > Micromonospora > Micromonospora sp. LZ37. The sequence continues at coordinate 224,632 of NZ_JCADBL010000008.1, forward strand.
CGCCGGTCGCCGGAGCTGCGGATGGGCTACGACAGCCTGGACGGCACCCTGCCGGTGTGGCCGCCGCGCGGCTCGCTCGCCGGCGACGCCGCCGCGACGAGGGCGGTGACCGAGGCGGTACGCGCCTGGCGGTCGCCGATCGACGACCGGGCCCACCTGCCGTCGTCCGGCATCCTCTGGTCCGGTGAGGTCGGCGGTGCCCCGCTGGCCCTGGTCGTCGCCGACGTGCCCGGCGAGAGCGCCTCCTGGCTGCTCCAGCTCAGCGGGTCCGGCGGCCGGTACCGGGTCGACCGGGCCACCGAGTACACCGATCCCGGCTATCTGGCGTACGCCGACGTCCTGCCGGTGCAGCTGCCCGACGGGCGCCGGTACCTGACCTCGGGGCGGGTGGAGCGGCTGCTCGGCCCGGACGGCCGGGCGCTGATGGTGACCGACGGGCTCAGCGCCCGGGCGGCGGTGCCGGCCTGCGCGGCGGTCCCGGTGACCGCGACGCTGCGGGCCACCGAGTCGCTGCCCCGGGGCCGGGCCGCGGACCGGCTGCTCGACCTCGGCACCGCCACCACCGACCCCCGGTACCCGCTGGTGCGGGACGAGACGGGCTCCGGGCGGCGGGCCCTGGACGGGCTGGACACCTGCGTGCTCGCCGACGAGCGGGGCCCGTTCGGCAGCATCCCGCGCCGGATCGGCGACCGGGACGCGCCCCGCTCGGTGCCCGAGTCGTGGCCGATGGAGAAGGTGACCGTCCGGGCGATCGGCGAGATGGCGCTGGGCGGCGGCGACGACCCAGGTGACCTGGAGCAGCTCAGCTGGGAGACCGACGCCGGGACGATGACCTCGGTGGTCTACCGCCCGGCCGGCGACGGCCCCCCGGTGGTCTCCCCCGCCGACCGGTCCAACCCCCTGCAGACGTACGTGCTGCCGGTGCCGGGGCAGCCGCTGGTGGTGCTGACCTGGCGGGGCAACCGGGACGCCACGCTCGCGGTGCCGCCAGGCACCCCCCGGCTGGTGGACCGCCCCGGCCTGGTGGTCGTGCCGATGCCGGCGGCGAAGCAGACCTTCAGCCTCGCCGGCGCCGAGAAGACCTACTACCGCTCCGTCGGCGGCCGCTGACGCCAGCCCGGCGCCCAACCCCGCAGTCAGGCAGGCCCCCGTGGCCAGGCCGGCTTCGCCGCCAGGCCGGCCCCGCAATCAGGCCGGCCCCGTGGCCGCGCTGGCTCCGTGGCCGCACCGGCTGGGGCGCGAGGCCGATGCTTGCCCCTCGGAGCTGACAGCGGCAGCGAGTCAGCGCGGACCCGGCGGCTGTCGACCCTCGCCCGCCGCCTGCACCGACCCGCACAGCCCTCCGGACCGGCCCCGCCCGCGCATCGCCCCGCCCGCCGCCTGCCCCGACCCGCACAGCGATCGCGACGCCCCACACTGTCCGCCCGCGCACCGCCCGCCCGCCACCTGCACCGCCCACAGCCGTCGCATCGCCCACACTGCCTCGCCCGCGCACCGCCGCAGAACTGGCCCGGCAAAAGAGTCCCGCCCCGCCCGCACTGCCCGCCCGCGCACCGTCCTGGAACCGGCTAGGCAAAGGATGTCCCCGCCCCGCCCTTTAGAGCTGATGACGCCAACGACTCGCACGTCGCCGGTTGCCGGTCGCCGATCACCCCCGCGCCTTCAAGATCGCGCTGCTTCCTGGAAGTAGCACGATCTTCACGCGTCGACGTCACCCGGACCCGCAGCGGGTCAGACCGAAACGGGCCACGCCAGGACGGGCACAGCCGGGACAGGCTCGGCCGGAGCGGGCGGAACCGGGGCGAGGCGGCCGAGGCGGGGCGGGAGGGCAGGCCCGACCCGGGGCGGGTGATTCGTTTGCGACATCAGCTCTAAAGGACGTGCAAAGCATTGCCGCCGGTGCAGGCGTGGGCGCAGGCCGGGATGCCAGCGGCAACAGGGCGGTGGACCGCGCCGGCGGCGCAAATCGTGGCCGTCACCGACGGCGGGCGTGACGTGGAGCGCGCGGGATCGCTCTCGTCGGGCCTCCTCGACGTCGCACCACCGGGCTTCCGCGGCGTCGAACCACAGAACTCCCGCGGCGTCGCGGCCACCGGTCCCTCCTCGGGCCGGACCACAGGGCCCTCCTCGAAGTCGGACCACAGGGTGTCCTCGCCATCGGTTGGCGCGGCGCTGACGGTGGGAGCGCCGTGTCCTCGCAGACGCCGACGGGCGGCCCCGGGGGAACCGGGACCGCCCGTCGGGCGCGGCGATCAGTTCTGGCTGGCCTCGCTGGCGGGCAGCCGGACCGGTTCCACCGGCTCGGCGTCCAGGCCGGAGATCCAGCCGGTGACGTCCCGGGCCACGTCCTGCGCGGTCAGCCCCAGGTCGGCGAGGATCTGCGCCCGGGTGCCGTGCGGGTGCCAGTCGGCGGGCACGCCGAGGTCACGCAGCGGAACCCGGACGTCGGCGTCCCGCATGGCCTGGCCGAGCGCGTCGCCGACGCCGCCGACCCGGACACCGTCCTCGACGCTGACCACGAGCCGGTGGCCGGCGGCCAGTTCGACCAGCTCGGCGGGGACCGGACGGACCCAGCGCGGGTCGACCACGGTGACGCCGTAGCCCTGCTCGGCGAGGCGGGCGGCGACCTCCATGCCCAGCTGGCCGAAGGAGCCGACCGCGACCAGCAGCACGTCGGTACGCGCCGACTCGGCCAGCACGTCGACGGTGCCGACGCGGCGGACCGCGGGCAGGTCGGCGGCGACGGTGCCGGTCGGGAAGCGGACGATGGTGGGACCGTCGTCGACGGCCAGCGCCTCGCGCAGCTCCTCGCGGAGGCTGCTGGCGTCCCGGGGCGCGGCGATCCGCAGGCCGGGCACCACCCCGAAGACCGACATGTCCCAGATGCCGTAGTGGCTCGGTCCGTCCGGGCCGGTGATGCCGGACCGGTCCAGCACGAACGTGACCGGCAGCTTGTGCATCGCCACGTCCAGCAGGACCTGGTCGAAGGCGCGGTTGAGGAAAGTCGCGTAGACCGCCACCACCGGGTGCAGCCCGCCCATCGCCAGGCCGGCGGCGGAGGTGGCGGCGTGCTGCTCGGCGATGCCGACGTCGTACACCCGCTCCGGGTACTTGCGGGCGAGCTTGGCGATGCCGGTGGGCTCGGCCATCGCAGCGGTGATGCCCACCACGTCGGGGCGCTCGTCGGCGATCGCCACCAGCTCGTCGGCGAAGACGTGGGTCCACTTCACCGACGGGGCGGCGACCAGCTGGCCGGTCTCGACGTCGAAGGCACCGCCCGGGCCGTGCAGGCAGTCCGCCTCGTCCTCCTCGGCGGGCCGGTAGCCGTAGCCCTTGCGGGTGACCGCGTGCACGATCACCGGGCCGCCGAAGTTCTTCGCGGCGCGCAGCGCCGACTCGACCGCGGCGATGTCGTGCCCGTCGACCGGGCCGACGTACTTGATGCCCAGGTCCTCGAACATCGCCTGCGGGGCGACCGCGTCCTTGATGCCCTTCTTGACGGCGTGCAGCACCTCGTACATCGGCTTGCCGACCAGCGGGGTGGAGCCGAGGGCCTCCTTGACGGTGTCGAGGACCTTCTCGTAGCCCGGGTTGAGCCGCAGGAAGGAGAGGTGGTCGGCGAGGCCGCCGATGGTCGGCGAGTACGACCGGCCGTTGTCGTTCACCACGATGACGAGGGGGTTGCCGGCGGTGGCGATGTTGTTCAGCGCCTCCCAGCACATGCCGCCGGTCAGCGCGCCGTCGCCGACCACTGCGACCACGCTGCGCTGCTCGCCGCGCAGGGCGTACGCCTTGGCCAGCCCGTCGGCGTACGACAGGGCGGTGGAGGCGTGCGAGTTCTCGATCAGGTCGTGCTCGCTCTCGGCCTGGCTGGGGTAGCCGGAGAGCCCACCGCGCTGGCGCAGCTTGTCGAAGCCGTCCTGTCGGCCGGTGAGGATCTTGTGCACGTACGCCTGGTGGCCGGTGTCGAACAGGAGCCGGTCCCGGGGGGAGTCGAAGACCCGGTGCATGGCCAGGGTCAGCTCCACCACACCGAGGTTGGGGCCGATGTGCCCGCCGGTGCGGGAGACCTTGGCGATCAGAAAGTCACGGATCTCGGCGGCGAGGATGTCCAGCTGCTCGACGGTCATCCGCTTCACGTCCTGCGGACCGTGCACCGTGCCCAGCAACCGACCGTGGTGGGCCGTGTCCGATTCAACACTCATGACGAGAGAGTCTATCGGCCGCCCGCGACACCGCAGCTCGGCCGTGGATCACTCCCAGCCGGTTCCCAGCCATCACCGCTGGACCAGCAGCCGCCGCGGCGCGGCGGGCGGAGTCGCCCCGTACGGCGGCCCGGAAGGGGTCCACGAGCCCAGCACGGCGGCCGTCCGGGCGCCGGTCACCGAGCAGATCGCCCCCGGCAGGCCGTGCCAGGAGAGCCAACCGAGCAGGGCGAAGGCGTACGCCTCCCGGGCCTGCGCCGGCACCCCCAGCTCGTCGGTGGTGCGCAGCCGCCAGCGGCCCGCGCCGAGGGCGGCCAGCCGGCCGAGCAGTGTGGGATTGCGCACTCCCCCACCGGCGGCGACCACCTCGGTGACCCGGTGCCGGTCGCACTCGGCGGCCACCGTCCGGGCGGTCAGCTCGGTCAGCGTGGCGAGCACGTCGTCCGGGGCCACCGGTTCCCCCACCGCGGCCAGCCGCTCGTCCAGGTAGCCGGCGTGGAAGAGCTCCTTGCCGGTCGACTTGGGCGGCGGCGCCGCGTAGTACGGCTCGGCCAGCAGCACGTCCAGCAGGCCGTCGTGCACCCGGCCGGCCGCCGCGCGGGCCCCGTCGAGGTCGCAGGGGCGACCCAGGAGGCGCCGGGCCGCCGCGTCCAGCAGCGCGTTGGCGGGGCCCACGTCGTACCCGAGGACCGGCGCGTCCGGGGCGACCACGGTGAGGTTGGCGATGCCGCCCAGGTTGAGCGCCGCCCGCGGCCCGCCGGCCGGGTCGAGCAGCAGCGCGTCGAAGGCCGGCACCAGCGGCGCGCCCTGCCCGCCGGCGGCCACGTCCGCCGCGCGCAGGTCCGACAGCACGGGTACGCCGACCCGGGCGGCCACCCGGGCCGGCGCGCCGAGCTGGAGGGTGCCCCGGGTGACGCCGGCCTCGACCCAGTGGAAGACGGTCTGGCCGGGCGAGACCACCAGGTCGGCGTGCCCGCCGGCCAGCTCGACCCCGAGCGCGGCGGCGTCGGCGAAGACCTCGCCGAGGGCGTTGTCCAGCCGGCAGACCGCCGCGATGGTGGTGGCCGCCGGGGGCAGCAGCGCCGCGATCTCCGCCCGCAGCGCCTCGTCGTAGCCCAGTTCCCGGTGCCCCAGCGGCCGCATCCGCAGCGCGTCGCCGTCGGCGGTGAACTCGGCGGCGACCACGTCCACCCCGTCGTACGAGGTTCCCGACATCAACCCGACGATCTTCATCGGGTCAGGCTAGTCACCGCGCCGGCGGCAGGAGCAACCCGACCAGCTCGACGTGCTGGGTCATCGGGAACAGGTCGAAGCCGCGCAGTGCGGCCAGCCGCCAGCCGAGCCCGGTGAAGGTGCGCACGTCCCGGGCGAAGGCGGCCGGGTCGCACGCCACGTACGCGACCGCGCGCGGCCCGGCGGCGGCCACGTCCCGGACGACCGGGGCGCCGGCTCCGGAGCGCGGCGGGTCGAGCACCACCAGGTCGACCGGGCCGGTGACCCGGCGGCGGGCCAGCGCGGTCTCCACCCGGGCGGCCACCACCTCGACCCGGGGCAGGTCGGCCAGGTTCTCCCGGGCGGCGGCGACGCCCTGCGCGGAGGACTCGACCAGGGTGATCCGGGCGTCCGGGCCGACCCGGCCGGCGAGCGCGGCGGCGAAGAGCCCGGCCCCGCCGTACAGGTCCCAGGCGGATTCGCCGGGGCGCGGGGCGAGCAGGTCGAGGACCGCCCCGACCAGGGTGTCGGCGGCGGCCGGGTGGACCTGCCAGAAGCCGCCGGCGGGCAGGGTCCAGTCCCGTCCGGCGGCGCGCTCGCGGACCGTCTCCGGGCCCTCGACCGGCGTGGCGACCCCCTCGGTGACGGTGGCGACGGTGACGTCCCCGCCGGTGGAGGCGACCGTCTCGACCGCCTCGGCGTCCGGCCAGCGCGCGCCCGACGGGGTGAGCACCGGCAGCTGCTGGATCGTCGGGTGGGCGATGAGGCAGCGCTCGATCGGCACCACCTCGTGCGAGCGGTGCTTGAGCAGCCCGGCCCGGCCGGCGGCGTCGATCGCGTACCGGACCCGGGAGCGCCAGCCGAGCGCCCCGCCGGGCAGCGCCGCGACGGTGACGCCGAGGGCGTCGACCTCCGCGCCGGTGAGGCCACCGAGGCGGGTGAGCTGCTCGCGGACGACCGTGCTCTTCCACTCCAGCTGGGCGGCGCGGGTGACGTGCTGGAGGTCGCAGCCGCCGCAGCGGCCCGGCTTCGCGTACGGGCAGGGCTGCTCCACCCGGTCCGGCGAGGCCGTCAGGATCTCGACGGCGTCGGCGCGCGCGAAGCCCTTGTGCAGTTCGGTCACCTCGGCGATCACCCGCTCGCCGGGCAGCGCGTGCCGGACGAAGACCACCTGGCCGTCCACCCGGGCCACGCAGTGCCCGCCGGGGGCGACCGCGTCGACGGTCAACTCGACCCGTTCGGCCTCCTCCAGCCCGTCCCGCCGGGCCGGTTCGCGCTCGGCGGTCACGGGCGGTCACCGCCGATCGGGCCGGTCTCGCCGGGCGGCCCGGAGTCCACCGGTGGGACGCGCGGCGGCAGGGTGGAGCGCGGCGCCACCCGCGGCCCCCGGGCGGGGGTGCGGCTCAGGGTGGCGTCGAGCCGGTCCAGGTTCTTGCTGGCGGTGGAGGCGAGTTGCCAGGGCACGCTGGTGACCATAACGCCCGGCTCGAAGAGCAGCCGGCCCTTGAGCCGAAGCGCGCTCTGGTTGTGCAGCAGGTTCTCCCACCAGCGGCCCACGACGTACTCCGGGATGAAGACGGTGACCACGTCGCGGGGCGACTCCCGGCGGGTGGAGGCGACGAAGTTCAGGATCGGGCGGGTGATCTCCCGGTACGGCGAGTCGACGACGGTCAGCGGGACGGGCAGCTCGCGGCGCTCCCACTCGGCCTGCAACTGTCGGGTGTCCTTCTCGTCGACGTTGACGGTCACCGCGGTGAGGGTGTCGGGCCGGGTGGCCCGGGCGTACGCGATGGCCCGCAGGGTCGGCTGGTGCAGCTTGCTGACCAGCACGATGGCGTGGTTGCGGGCGGGCAGCACGGGCCGGCCCTCGTCCGGGGTCAGCTCGACGGCGACCCGGTCGTAGTGCCGACGGATGGCGAGCATCACCAGGTAGATCACCCCCATCGCGGCGATCGCGATCCAGGCGCCGAGCAGGAACTTGGTGAGCAGCACGATGACCAGCACGGCGCCGGTCATCGCCATGCCGAAGGCGTTGATCGCCCGGGACCGGGTCATCCGCCGTCGGGTCTCCGGGTTCCGCTCGTTGCGCAGGCGCCGGTTCCAGTGCCGGATCATGCCGGCCTGGGAGAGGGTGAACGAGACGAACACCCCGACGATGTAGAGCTGGATCAGGCGGGTCACCTCGGCCTGGAAGCCGACGATCAGCACGATCGCGAAGACGGCCAGGAAGACGATGCCGTTGGAGAAGGCCAGCCGGTCGCCCCGGGTGTGGAACTGTCGGGGCAGATAGCGGTCCTGGGCGAGGATCGACCCGAGCACCGGGAAGCCGTTGAACGCGGTGTTCGCGGCGAGGAAGAGGATCAGCGCGGTCGCCCCGGCGACCACGTAGAGCAGCAGCGAGCCCGAGCCGAAGACGGTCTCGCCGAGCTGGGTGGTGACGGTCTTCTGCACGTAGCCCTCGGGGCCGGCGAGGATCTGCAGCTCCGGGTCCTCGACGAACTGCAGGCCGGTCAGCTTGGCCAGCCAGATGATGCCGACCAGCATGGTCACCGCGATGGTGCCGAGCAGCAGCAGGGTGGTGGCGGCGTTGCGGCTCTTCGGCGCCTTGAACGCCGGGACGCCGTTGGAGATGGCCTCCACACCGGTGAGCGCGGCGCAGCCGGAGGAGAACGTGCGCAACAACAGGAAGACCAGGGCGAGACCGGTCACGGAGTGCTCGGCCTGGATCTCCAGGCCGGCGCTGGGCGCCCGCAGGTCGTCGCCGAGCACGAAGATCCGGACCAGCCCGGTGAGGATCATCCCGACCATCACGATGATGAAGCCGTAGGTGGGGATCGCGAAGGCGGTGCCCGACTCGCGGAGACCACGCAGGTTCATCGCGGTCAGCAGCGCCACCGCGACGACCGCGATGAGCACCTTGTGGGCGGCCACGAAGGGCACCACCGAGCCCAGGTTCGCCACCCCGGAGGAGACCGACACCGCCACGGTGAGCACGTAGTCGACCATCAGCGCGCTGCCCACGGCCAGGCCCGCCCGCGGCCCGAGGTTGACGGTGGCCACCTCGTAGTCGCCGCCGCCCGACGGGTAGGCGTGCACGTTCTGCCGGTAGCTGGCCACCACGGTGAGCATCACCACGACGACCGCGAGGGCGATCCACGGGGAGAAGAGGTACGCCGACGCCCCGGCGATGGAGAGGGTCAGCAGGATCTCGTCGGGGGCGTACGCGACGCTGGAGAGGGCGTCGGAGGCGAAGACCGGCAGGGCGACACGCTTCGGCAGGAGGGTGTGCTGGAGCCGGTCGGACCGGAACGGTCGACCGACGAGGAGTCGCTTCAGCAGCGAGGTGGGACTGGCCACAAGCGCTAAGGGTACGACCACCCGGGGCGGACCGTCGGGGGTGCCTGATCAACCGGTGCCGCGCCCCCGGGGTACCGTCGGTCCCCCGCCGGAGCACCGGACGTGGCAGGCTCGCAGACGACAGGCCCGCGTCGACGGGGCACCTTGGGAGGGACACCGTGCATGTCGTGATCATGGGCTGCGGTCGGGTCGGCTCGACGCTGGCCCACAGCCTGGAGTCCCGGGGGCACTCGGTGGCCGTGATCGACCAGGACGCCGACGCGTTCCGCCGCCTCGGCCCCGACTTCGCCGGCGTCACCGTCACCGGGGCCGGCTTCGACGGCGAGGTGCTCCGCCAGGCCGGCATCGAGCGGGCGGACGCCTTCGCGGCGGTCTCCAGCGGCGACAACTCCAACATCATCTCGGCTCGGCTGGCCCGCGAGACGTTCGGCGTCTCCCGGGTCGCCGCCCGGATCTACGACCAGCGCCGGGCCCAGGTCTACGAGCGGCTCGGCATCCCCACCGTGGCCACTGTCCGCTGGACGGCCGACCGGATGCTGCGGCACCTGGTCCCCGAGGGCAACGTGGAGATCTTCCGCGACCCGACCAGCACCGTCTCGATCGTCGAGGTGCCGGTGCACAAGGAGTGGATCGGCCGGCCGCTGCGCCAGTTGGAGGCGGCGACCGGGGCCCGGGTCGCGTACCTCACCCGCTTCGGCATCGGCACCCTGCCCATCGCGTCCACCGTGGTGCAGGAGGGCGACCAGCTCTACGTGCTGGTCACCGACGACATCGCCGCCTCGGTCACCGAGGTGGCCGCGGCACCGCCCGAAGGAGGGCACTGAGCATGCGGATCGCCATCGCCGGCGCCGGCAACGTGGGCCGCTCGATCGCCCAGGAGCTGATCGACAACGGCCACCAGGTGATGCTGATCGAGCGCCAGCCCCGGATGCTGCGCCCGGACCGGGTGCCCGCCGCCGACTGGGTGCTCGCCGACGCCTGCGAGCTGACCAGCCTGGAGGAGGCGAACGTCGCCGGCTGCGACGTGGTGGTCGCGGCGACCGGTGACGACAAGGTCAACCTGGTGGTGTCGCTGCTGGCCAAGACCGAGTTCGCGGTGCCCCGGGTGGTCGCCCGGGTCAACCGGGCCGAGAACGAGTGGCTCTTCACCGAGCAGTGGGGCGTCGACGTGGCGGTCAGCAAGCCGCGGGTGATGGCCGCCCTGGTGGAGGAGGCGGTCACCGTCGGCGACCTGGTCCGGCTGATGACCTTCCGACAGGGCGAGGCGAACCTGGTGGAGATCACCCTGCCGCCGACCGCCCCGTACGTCGGCCAGCCGATCCACGCGGTGCCGATCCCCCGGGACGCCGCCCTGGTCGCCATCCTGCGCGGCAAGCGGGTGCTGGTGCCCAGCCCGGACGACCCGATCGAGGCCGGCGACGAGCTGATCTTCGTGTGCACCGCCGAGGTGGAGGACGACGTCCGGGCGGTCATCCTCGGCCCGGACAGCGTCGAGCGGACCCGCGGCCAGCGGTGAGTCGGGCCGGGCGGCTCAGGCCCCCGGCAGCGGCCGCGGCGCCGTCTCCCGGGTCACCCGGCGCACGGTCCAGACGGTGATCAGCAGGAGCAGCGCGTACGGCGGGTAGCCCAGCGCCAGCCGGGCGATGCCCAGCAGGGTGTCCTGGTGGGCCAGGTAGAGCCCGGCCTGCACGCCCACCTTGGCCAGCCAGACCACCCCCCAGAGCACGGTGAGCTGGGTGAAGGTGCGCACCAGGCGGGGGTCGTCCCGCCACTCGGCGCGACCCTTGGCGACCAGCACCGACCAGATCCAGCCGACCAGGGGCTGGCGGATCGCCGCCGAGATGAGCAGCGCCACGCCGTAGCCGATGCCGTAGAGGATGCCGGGAAGGTAGAAGTCCCGCTCGTCCCCGGTCCGCCAGGCGATCGCCGCGCCGATGGCGACGCCGAAGAGCCCGTTGACCGCGTGTCGCACCGGCCGGCGCTGGGCCAGCCGGACGACGGCGATCAGCAGCGCCACGCCCACCGAGGCGATCACGGCGGGCCGCAGCTCGCCGACGACGTTGGCGAGGACGAAGACGACCACCGGGATGCTGGACTCGACCAGCCCGCGCCAGCCGCCGAGCTGCTCGGCCATCTGCTCGGCCATGGTGGGCAGCCGCTCGTCGCCCTCCGGCCCGATCTCCGGCTCGGTGGCCCGGTGCTGTCCGGTGGTCACTTCGGCGACTCCAGCTCGTAGTACGGGTTGTAGATCACCTTGCGGTCGTCCCGGACCGCGACGCGGCCCCGCGCGATCAGGTGCCGCCCGGGTTCGATGCCGGCGATGTGCCGCCGGCCCAACCAGACCAATGTGACCACGTCGCTGCCGTCGTAGAGGTCCGCCTCCAGGGTCGGCAGGTTGGTCCGCGGGGTGTAGCAGACCGTGCGGAGCCGGCCGGAGACCGACACCACCTGCCCGCGCATGCACTGCTGGGCGGGCACCCCGCCGGACTCGGCGCTCTCCCGGCGCAGCTCCTGCGCCTCGATCTCGGCCTCGCTGGCGGTGAGCCGTCGCAGGATGCGCCGCAGCGACACCCGGCCCTCGTCGGTCGTCATGACCTCCGCGTCACCCTCTCCCCGCTGGCCGGTCCACGCCGGCGCTGGCCCGGCCCCGGAGCACCGGGACCGTTCCGCCAGCGTACGCCGATGCGGCGCGGCGGCGGTCCCGGCGTCGGCCCGGCCGGCGGTGGCGGCGCACCGGGGCGTACCCCCGCAGGGTCGCGGTGCCGGCCGGAGCGACCGGCCCGGCCTGGCGCGGCCTGGTACGGCACCGGGCCCGGCACCTGTCGTGGACGGTGCCGGGCCCGGTGCGCTACGTCCTGGTCCCGCTCAGGCCTCGCGCGGGGCCGGCGCCGGAGCGCCGCCGGCCTGCTCGGCCTGATCGGCGACCTCGCGGGGCAGCCGCAGCGGCAACGGCTCACGGACCGGCTTGGCCTCCTGCCCCCGGTCCACCACCAGGCCGTCCATGCACTGCCGGAGCGGTCCGGCGGCGGCCGGGTCGGTCGCCGCGGCGCCCTGGTAGACCCCGCGGACCATCCAGCGCGGCCCGTCGACGCCGACGAAGCGCAGGTCGGTGATGCCGTCCTGGGTCCGCACCCGGGCGTGCAGCTCGGTGCCGTACTCGCCCTGGGTCTCCTGGGCGGCGGCGCCGTCGGCGAAGAGTGACTGCCGGATCTCCTCGCGCACCTCGTCCCAGATGCCCTCGGAGCGGGGCGCGGCGAAGACGCCGAGCTGGAGCGCGTTCTCCCCGTGCACCAGTACGACCTGCTGGATCACGCCCTGCTGGTCGGCCTGCACCCGCACCTCGACCTCGGGCACCGCCGGGATGTGCAGGCTGCCCAGGTCGAGCCGCTGCACGTCGTCCGGCGCCTCGGAGATGTCGTAGGGACCACGCGACGGAGCCGTCGGGGTCTCCTCGGCGTCGTAGGAGTCGAGGAGCTCGGTGGCCCGCTCGTCATGGGCGTGCCGCCCGCCACCGGCCCGCTTTCGACTGAAGATCACTGCGTCCACCCTCCGCTGTTCGCACTCACCCTGCCACCTCTTCCGTCCGTCCGCCCGCCCGGTCCGGGTCTCCCCGGCCGGCGGGGTCCGCCGGCGGCGGCACGAGCCCGGCGTGTCCGCCGGTGGACCCGTGCCCCCCGGCGCCGCGCCGGGAGTCGGGCAGCTCCGCCACCGGCCGGAAATCGGCCCGCTCCACCCGCTGCACAACGAGCTGCGCGATCCGATCGCCACGGGAGATCTTCGCCGGAGTGATCCGATCATGGTTGATCAGGTTGACCAGGATCTCACCCCGGTAGCCGGCGTCGACCGTACCGGGCGCGTTGAGCACCGTCACGCCGAGCCTGGCGGCCAGGCCGGAGCGCGGGTGCACCAGGCCGACGTACCCCTCCGGCAGGGCCAGCGCGACCCCGGTGGGGACCAGGGCCCGGCCGCCGGGGGGCAGCTCGACGTCCGCGGCGGCCACCAGGTCGGCGCCGGCGTCGCCGGGATGGGCGTACGCGGGCAGTGGCAGCTCCGGGTCGAGCTGCCGCACGGGCACGGGTACGACGTGGGTCACGGTCTCCCTCTTCCGTCGGCGTTCGCGGGGTGACCCTGCCATCCTGCCGGGTCGACCGGCCGCCGTGCGCCGTACCCTGGCAGGAGTGAGCGCGTCGCCTTCCCCGTCGTCGCCGGCCCCGCGCACCGCGGCGGCCGCGGAGTACTCCGAGCGGCTCGGCCTGCCCTGGTGGTTCTGGCTGGCCGGGCTCGCCCTGTCCGGGCTGCTCGCCGCCGAGGTGTGGATGGGCGCGCCGGGGGTGCGTGCCTGGCTGCCCTTCGTGGTGCTGCCCCCGGCGACGGCGGCGGCCCTGTGGTGGCTGGGCCGGGTCCGGGTCGCGGTCCGCGACGGTGAGCTGCAGGTGGACGACGCCCGGCTCCCCGTCCGGTTCGTCGCCGACGTCGTGCCGCTGGACGCGGCCGGCCGCCGTGAGGTGCTCGGGGTCGGGTCGGACCCGCTCGCCTTCGTGGTGCAGCGGCCGTGGATCGGCGGCGCGGTGCAGGTGGTGCTGGACGATCCGGCGGATCCGACCCCGTTCTGGGTGGTGAGCACCCGCCACCCGGTCGCGCTGGCCGAGGCGGTCCTGGCGGCCCGGGACGCGGCCTGAGTCCGTCGTTCAGGGCCGGGCCGGACGGCCTCCGGGCAGCGTGGCGCCCTGCTTGCGCAGATCGCGCCGGAGCTGCTCGGCCAGCGCCAGGGTCGAGCGCCGGTTGAGGTAGCTGGCCACCGCGGCGCCGGTCAGGAACGGGCCGAGGGTGGTGAGGTTGCGGCCGAACCGCTTGAGCAGGGTGTCGCGCAGCTCCTTGCGGGCGGCGGTGCCGAGCACCGCGCTGACGCCCACCCCGGGCGTCATCGGGTTGATTCCCCGCTGACTGGCCCAGGACTGCACCAGGGCGACCGCCCGCTGGGTGCCCCCGGTGGGCAGCGGGACGCCGTGGACCTCGTGCAGCTCGCCGATCAGCTTCAGCTCGACCGCCACCACCGCGACGGTCTCGGCGGCCAGCAGCACGGGCGCCGAGAGCAGGGTGGGGGTGGCGACCCACTCGACCGCGGCGACTCCCCCGCCGGCCGCGCCCACCCCGGCGGTGGCCCGGGCGGCGTTGCGGACCAGCCGCTGCGCGATGGCCTCGTCGTCGAGCCCCGGGAAGTGCCGGCGCAGGGTGGCGAGGTCGCGGACCGGCACGTGCGGGGCGACGTCGGCGACCGCGTCGGTCATCCAGCGCAGCGCGGCCTTCGGTTTGAACAGGTCGGCCAGCCCGCGCGCCCGGGCCTGCCCCACCAGCCGGGTGAGCAGTTGGCGGCGTTCGGCCGGTGCGATGTCGTCGGCGGTCAGCGCCGCCACGGTGGCGCCCAGCTCCTCCCGGGCGTGGTCGTCCGGGTCAGCCGTCGGCGCGGCGTGCGGGACGCCCGGCTGCGGGTGGATCGTGGCGTCCGGCGGGCCGGTCGGATCCGACCCGCTGCCGGAGCGCGTCGCGTCCGTGCCGGATCCGCCGCTCCGCTCGCGACGCTCGTTCATCCGTCCGACCTCCCGATGTCCTCCGTCGGCATGGTGACTGCCCGTTTCGAGTCAAGCAGTAACCCACCGCCGGCGCACGGCAGCTCGGACAGCGGCGGCCCCGTCGAGGAGGCCGCCGCCGGTGTGTGGTGTCAGGATCAGACGCACTCGCGGCAGATCAGGTCGCCGTTGCGCTCGACCGCCAACTGGCTGCGGTGGTGTACGAGGAAGCAGCGGCCGCACCGGAACTCGTCCTGCTGCATCGGGAGGACCTTGACGGTCAGCTCCTCATCGGCCAGGTCGGCACCGGGCAGCTCGAAGCTCTCGGCCACCTCGGCCTCGTCGACGTCCACGGCGCCCGACTGTGAGTCGACCCGCCGGGCCTTGAGCTCTTCCAGGCTGTCCTCGCCGAGGTCGACCTCGTCGCGACGCGGAGCGTCGTAGTCGGTGGCCATCGGTCTCACTCTCCAATATCGATATTGTCGCTTCCGGTTGTAACGCCGGGCGACGCTGTTTCGGTTCCCACTGGCCGGCCACCGTTTGTGTCGGTCACCCGACCCGACGGCCGTTCGGGCCGGGCCGCCAGGGGGCACTACCCAGCGAGCGCGGAACCTTACCCCCTTCGAGCGAGGCATGTATACCGCCCTCGCGGCTGGGATGTACGCCCACGCACCCTGAGTTGTTCCCAATGTGACTCAGGCGACACGAAGATAGGGGTAGTAGTACCCGCTTCCCCGGTGGCGCGCCGGCATGTCGGACTGTTTCCACGCGACGGTCGGACAACCGCTAACCTCAGCGGCGTACTCGACGGCCGGCGGGGCGGCCCGACCGCTGGCGCCCGCCACCACCCACCACTGTCCGGGGAGCGCCCAGATGAGTTTTGCGCGAGTGCGAGCACTCGTTGTCGTCGGTCTGCTGGCGGTCGTCGCCCTGGTCTTCGTCGTCGTGGCCATGGTCAAGGACACACAGGGCGAGGCGGGCATGGCCGGAGGCTGTCCCGAGGGCTGGCCGCTCGCCGACGTCACACTCCGCGAGCCCAAGGACGTCAGGATCAACGTGCTGAACGGCACCGGCGAGCCGGGCCGGGCCGGCACCGTCGCCGACGACTTCCGCAACCGCAAGTTCCAGGTCAAGAAGATCGGCAACGACCCCAAGGGCTTCGAGGGGATCGCGGTGCTGCGGTACGGCCCGAAGGGCGTGGGCTCCGCGCACCTGCTGCGGGCCTACTTCCTCAACAACGCCAAGACGGCGTACGAGGCCGACCGGAAGGACGACACGGTCGACGTGGTGCTCGGCAACGGCTTCCAGCAGCTCGCCACCACCACCGAGGTCAACCAGTCCCTCGGTGACCTGGGCGCCCCGGCGGCCCCGGCCGGCTCCTGCCCGATGCCGGTGGAGAACTGACCGGATCACGTTCCAGGTGCCGCCGACAGGGCGGTGTCCCCGTCCGGGACACCGCCCTGTCGCCGTCTTCGCGGATCATCGCGTCGCCGTCTTCCGGGGTCCTCGCCCCGGCGCGGGCGCGGGTCGGGGTCCGGTCGGTGGCCGGTCGCCGGCCGGTTGGTGGCCGGTCGGTGACTGATCGGCGGCCGGTCGGGGGCCGTCGGCGGTCCGGACGGTCAGGGGCCGCCGGAGGCGTCCAGGTCGGCGAGCCGGTCGTGCAGCGACGCGAAGAGCGCCGCCGGCGCGGCGATCACCAGGTCCGGGCCGGCCGGCAGCCCGCCGAGCCCGGCCACCCGCAGCCCCGCCTCGCTCGCCACCAGGCCGCCGGCCGCCTGGTCCCAGGCGGCCAGCCCCTTCTCGTAGTAGGCGTCCACCCGCCCCTCGGCGGCCAGGCAGAGGTCCAGCGCGGCGGCGCCGAGCCGGCGGATGTCCCGCACGTGCGGGATCAGCTCGGCGATCACCCGGGCCTGGTGCGACCGACGCGCCGGGTCGTAGCCGAAGCCGGTGGCGACCAGCGCCTGCCCGAGGTCGGTCTCGGTCGAGCAGCGCAGCCGCTGTCCGTCCCGCCAGGCGCCGCCGCCGGCGGTGGCCGTCCACTCCTCACCGGTCATCAGGTTGCGTACCACCCCGGCGACCACCTCGCCGTCGACCTCGGCGGCCAGCGACACCGCGCAGTGCGGCAGTCCGTAGAGGTAGTTGACGGTGCCGTCGATCGGGTCGACGATCCAGCGCACCCCGCTGGCCGCGTCGCCGGCCTCGCCCCCGCCGTACTCCTCGCCGAGCACCGAGTCGTCCGGCCGGAGTTTGGCCAGGGCGTCGAGGACCTGCCGCTCGACCGCGCGGTCGGCGGCGGTGACCACGTCCGTGGCGGTGCTCTTGGTCGCGGCGACCGAGACCCCCTCGGCGCGCATCCGGTACGCGGTGGCCGCCGCGTCCCGCGCCACCTCGATCGCGATCTCCAACAGTTCCCGTGGCGCCGGTGCCGAACGAGTCATGGTTCGTCCCCTTCCCGCACGTTCGGGGACCCCCCGCATCGCGCGCGGTATCATCCTTACAAAGTCCACAACTGCGCCGAATCGGCGGTCCCCGCCGCCAGCACCCGTGCGCCGCAGGATGATCGCCGCAGACGGCGTTACAATTCACCCTGCCCACGCGCCACGGACCGCCGCCGGACGGCCGGCCCGGGACACGGGGGCCCCTCAACGACATCGCCCGGCACGGTTCGCCACGCTGCGCCGGACGACCCGGCCGTGCTCGCTCTTCGCCTCCGGAAGGTCATTCGTGACAGAACCCCGCCAGACCGGCGCCGACGTTCGCTCGCTCACCGACACTCTGATCGCCCACGCGCAGAGCGCCGGCGGTCAGTTGACGTCGGCTCAGCTCGCGCGCACCGTCGAGTCCGCTGAGGTGACCCCGGCCCAGGCCAAGAAGATCCTGCGGGCGCTCTCCGAGGCGGGGGTGACCGTGGTCGTGGACGGCTCGGCCAGCACCCGTCGCCGGGTGGCCGCCGCGCGGTCCGCCACCCCGGCGTCCCGGGCCACCACCGCCAAGACGACCAAGAAGGCCGCCGCGCCCGCCCCGAAGCAGGCGCCCGCCGCCGACGAGGCCCCGGCTCCCGCCCCGCGCAAGGCGACCGCCCGCAAGGCCACCACCACCGCGGGGGTGGCCGCCAAGGCCGCCGCCCCGGCCGCCAAGGCGACCAAGGCCACCCGGGCGACCAAGGCGACGGTGGCCGGCGCCGGCAAGGCCAAGGGTGAGGGCGCCGAGGGCGACATCGACCCCGAGGAGCTCGCGGCCACGATCGAGGACGTGGTGGTCGAGGAGCCGGCCGAGCTGGCCCAGGCGGCCGCGACCGACGCCGCCAACTCCGCCACCGACAACGACTTCGAGTGGGACGACGAGGAGTCCGAGGCGCTCAAGCAGGCGCGTCGCGACGCCGAGTTGACCGCGTCGGCCGACTCCGTCCGGGCGTACCTCAAGCAGATCGGCAAGGTGCCGCTGCTCAACGCGGAGCAGGAGGTGGAGCTCGCCAAGCGGATCGAGGCCGGGCTCTACGCCGCCGAGCGGCTGCGCGCGGCCGAGGAGGGCGAGGAGAAGCTCACCCGCGAGATGCAGCGGGACCTGGGCTGGATCTCCCGCGACGGCGAGCGCGCCAAGAACCACCTGCTGGAGGCCAACCTCCGGCTGGTCGTCTCGCTGGCCAAGCGCTACACCGGGCGCGGGATGGCCTTCCTCGACCTGATCCAGGAGGGCAACCTGGGTCTGATCCGCGCGGTCGAGAAGTTCGACTACACCAAGGGCTACAAGTTCTCCACCTACGCCACCTGGTGGATCCGGCAGGCGATCACCCGGGCCATGGCCGACCAGGCCCGCACCATCCGCATCCCGGTGCACATGGTCGAAGTGATCAACAAGCTCGGCCGGATCCAGCGCGAACTGCTCCAGGACCTGGGCCGCGAGCCCACCCCGGAGGAGCTCGCCAAGGAGATGGACATCACACCGGAGAAGGTGCTGGAGATCCAGCAGTACGCCCGGGAGCCCATCTCGCTGGACCAGACCATCGGCGACGAGGGCGACAGCCAGCTCGGTGACTTCATCGAGGACTCGGAGGCCGTGGTGGCGGTCGACGCGGTCTCCTTCTCCCTGCTCCAGGACCAGCTCCAGCAGGTCCTGCAGACGCTCTCCGAGCGTGAGGCGGGCGTGGTACGCCTGCGCTTCGGCCTCACCGACGGGCAGCCGCGCACCCTGGACGAGATCGGCCAGGTGTACGGCGTCACCCGGGAGCGGATCCGGCAGATCGAGTCCAAGACGATGTCGAAGCTGCGCCACCCGTCCCGTTCGCAGGTGCTACGGGATTACCTGGACTGACCCTTCACGTCAACCAGCCGTGTCGGTTTGATCACCAGCCGTAGAACACTCAAAGGTGATCGGTCGGTTGCCCGTTTGTGATCGTTGACGTGGCACCCTTGGTGCACGGCACACTGTCTCCCTGCCAGGTGTGACCTCGGTCGCCCGCGGGCACACAGGGAAGGCAGCGCCCCACCCGGGTGTTGCACGATGGGTGAGCAACGACCGAAGAGAGTGTTCATCGGTGACGACCAGAGGAGGAAGGCGATGACCCCGACCCTCACGCCGCCGCCCGAGACGGTGGCTCCCCCAGCCGCCGATGAACGGTGCGACCGCTGCAATGCTGCCGGCAAGCTCCGCATCACTCTGGCGGGTGGGAGCGAGCTGGTGTTCTGTGGGCACCACGCGAACAAGTACGCGGAGGATCTCGTGAAGATCACCGTGCGGTACGCGACGGACCCGGAGTTCAGCTGGCGTGGCGCCGATCTGATGGCGAACTGAATCCGCAACCGCATTCCGACGACATAGCCGACCGGAGGCGCCCCGAGGGGCTCCTCCGGTCGGCTTTTTTCGTCGGCCTTTTCGTCCCCCGCCCGACCCCCGCACCCCACGCCGCGCGCCCCGCCCCACGCCGCGCGCCCCGCCCCACGCCGCGCGCCCCCGGCCCCCGGCCCCCGGCCCCCGGCCCCCGGCAAGATCGCGCCCGATCCTGGATGTAGTGGTCTCAACCCGGCACGGATGCCACTACATCCAGGATCGGGCAGGATCTTGTGCTTCCGCACATCGCACTTCCGACGACACGGTGACCGTGCAGCATGATCCGGCCGCCCTCGCCCTGCTGGAGGCTGTCGAGGGGCCTCCCAGCGGCCTGCGGCGTTCCGGGACGGCGGCGGGCTCGCCGCCCCTCGGCACGTCCTCCGCCGTCAACGCGTCCGCCGCCCTCGACACGTCCGCCGCCCTCGACACGTGCGGCGCTCTCGGCACGTTCGGCGCTCCCGGCACGTCAGCTCAGCACTTGCGCCGCCCTCGACACGTTCGGCGCCGTCGAGCACCGCCGCCGCCGTCGAGCACCGCCGCCTGGGCCACGTCCACGGTCCCTGGCACGCCTGCCGAAGCACGTCCGCCCGGGACGTCCGGCGCCCTCGGCGCATTCCGGCGCTGGGTACCGCCGACCTGGTGGGTCAGAGCGTCTGGACGGTGGCGATGCGCTCTTCGAGCTGTTCGATGGTCGCCTGGGCGCTCGGCGGGCCGCCGCAGAGCCGGCGCAGCTCGGCGTGGATCTTGCCGTGCGGTTGGCCGGTGCGGTGGTGGCGGGCGGCCACCAGGGCGTTCAGCTGCCGCCGCAGCGCCACCCGGCGCTGGGCGGCGCTCATCGGTGCCGGCGGCGCGGTCGTGGCCGCAGCGGCCGGCTCAGCGGCCCGGGCGGCCGTCCGGCGGCGTTGGGCGGCGAGCTGCTCGGCCTGCCGCTTGGTGAGCAGCAGGGAGACCTGGTCGGCGGTGAGGAGACCGGGCAGGCCGAGGTATTCCTCCTCCTCGGGGGTGCCCGACTGGGCGGCGGTGCCGAAGGAGGTGCCGTCGAAGATGACCTGGTCCAGTTCGGCGGTGGCGGAGAGCGCGGTGAAGCGCTTCTCCAGTTCGCCGCTGGCCTGGTCGTCGCGCTGGGCGCGCTCCAACAGGTCGTCGTCGAAGCCCTCGCGGTCCTTCGGCTTGCCGAGCACGTGGTCCCGCTCGGCCTCCATCTCGCTGGCCAGCCCGAGCAGGTGCGGCACGCTGGGCACGAAGACCGAGGCGGTCTCCCCGGGGCGGCGGGCCCGCACGAAACGGCCGATCGCCTGGGCGAAGTAGAGCGGGGTGCTGGCGCTGGTGGCGTACACGCCGACCGCGAGGCGGGGGATGTCGACGCCCTCGGACACCATCCGGACCGCGACCAGCCAGCGCTGGTCGGAGGCCGCGAACGTCGCGATCCGGGCGGACGCGCCGACGTCGTCGGAGAGCACCACCGCGGCCTTCTCGCCGGTCACCTGCTCGATCAGCTTCGCATACGACCGGGCGTTCTGCTGGTCGCTGGCGATCACCAGCCCGCCCGCGTCGGTCATCCCGGCGTTGCGCAGCACGGTGAGCCGGGCGTCGGCGGCGCGCAGCACCTGCGGCATCCAGTCCCCGGCCGGGTCCAGCGCGGTACGCCAGGCCTGCGCGACGAGGTCCTGGGTCATCGGCTCGCCCAGCCGCGCCGCCAACTCGTCCCCGGCGTTGGTGCGCCACCGGGTCTCCCCCGAGTACGCCAGGAAGAGCACCGGCCGGACCACGCCGTCGCGCAGCGCGTCGGAGTAGCCGTAGACCGAGTCGGCGCGGGAGCGCAGCAGGCCGTCGCCGCCCCGCTCGTAGGTGACGAACGGGATGGGGTTGTCGTCGGAGCGGAACGGCGTGCCGGTGAGCATCAACCGGCGCACGGCGGGCTCGAAGGCCGCCTTGACCCCGTCACCCCAGGAACGGGAGTCGCCGGCGTGGTGGATCTCGTCGAGGATGACCAGCGTGCGCCGGGTCATGGTGCGCCGCCGGTGCACCTGCGGGGCCATGCCGACCTGCGCGTACGTCACGACGGCGCCGTGGAAGTCGGCGGAGGAGTGCAGGTCGGCGTTGCGGAACGCGGCGTCGAGCTGGATGCCGACCCGGGCCGCGGCGGCCGCCCACTGGTTCTTCAGGTGCTCGGTGGGGGCGACCACGGTGACCGCCTCGACGGTGCCGTCGGCGAGCAGCTCGGCGGCGATCCGCAGGGCGAAGGTGGTCTTGCCGGCGCCGGGGGTGGCGACCGCGGTGAAGTCCTCGCTGCGCCGGCGGAGGTACTCCACCAGCGCCTTGCGCTGCCAGGCGCGCAGGGGCGGGAACGTCTCGAGCGCCGGCGTTTGGGCTGCCACGCGAAGCTCCTCTCCGACCGCACGAAGGCGGACCCCGGCCGAGGGCCACGGGTACCGCCGCCCATGAAAACGCCTCCGCGCAGAGAATGCCGCGAAGGCCGACTCAGCATAACCAGCGGAGCCGCCGCGCCCCACTCGACGCCACGCTGGTCACATCCGCCGCCCCACCCGACCCCCTCTGCGGAGGAGGACCGCCCGTTTCGCGGCGTGTCGGGCCATCCCGGCACGGCGACACCGCGACACGCCGCAAAGGGGGCCAGGTACGGGTGGTGGGCGGTCAGGCTCGGGGGCCGCGCACCCCGGTCTTCGGGGGCCGCATCGTCGCCACCGGCGCGGACCAGCGCCGCCGCAGCGCCACCAGCCGGAGTACGAAGACCAGCACGGCCGCCGCGGTCAGGGGGCCCGTGCCGGCGTGCCCGGTGGCGTTGAGCAACGCCACCACCACCGCGCCGGTGAGCGCGGCGACCGCGTAGATCTCGCGCCGCAGCACGACGGGGATCTCCCCGGTGAGCAGGTCCCGACCGAGCCCGCCGCCGATGGCGGTGAGCATGCCGATCACGCAGGCGCCGACCGGTGGCACCTGGGCGTCCAGGGCCTTGAGCGTGCCGGTGACGGTGAACAGCGCCAGCCCGGCGGCGTCCAGCACCAGCACGGTGGTGCGGAGCCGGGCGAGCTGGGGATGCAGCCAGAAGACGGCGGCGGCGGTGACCGCGGCGGTGGTGGCGTACCGCCAGTCGGCGAAGGCCAGCGGGGGCACCTCGTCGATGACCAGGTCCCGGAAGATCCCACCGCCGAGCGCGGCCACGAAGCCGACGAAGACGACGCCGAAGAGGTCGAGCCGTTTGGCCACCGCCGCGGAGGCACCGGAGGCGGCGAAGACGGCCACTCCGGTCAGGTCGGCGAGGAGCAGGGCGGTCGAGGTGGTCACGCCCGGAAAGGTTACGGGGGCGGCCGGTCCGGCCGCCCGGGATCACTCGCGGTACGAGTCGTAGATCTCCTTGCACTTGGGGCAGACCGGCGAGCCGGGCTTGGCCGCCTTGGTCACCGGGAACGTCTCGCCGCAGAGCGCCACGACGTAGGTGCCCATGACGGCACTCTCGGCGATCTTCTCCTTGCGGACGTAGTGGAACATCTCGGGACCGGTGTCGGCGTCCTTCAGCTCGGGACGCTCGAGAACCTCTGTGCTCACGTGTACACCTCCAACTTTCCAGTCTGGCAGGTCGGCCGGGCCTGGTCCACCGCAGCCCAGCCCGACGGCGGCCCGTACGGTAACGGAGGTGACCAACTTTCACATCCGTCACGGCGCCGAGGTCGCCGCGGCCCTGCGCGACGGGCGACCCGTCGTCGCCCTGGAGAGCACCATCGTCTCGCACGGCCTGCCCCGGCCGGACAACCTGCGGGTGGCCCGCCGGATCGAACAGACGGTACGCGACGCGGGGGCCGTACCGGCCACGATCGGCATGGTCGGCGGCGAACTCGTGGTGGGCCTCGACGACGCCCAGCTGACCCGCCTCGCCACCGTCGACGGGGTGGCCAAGCTCTCCGTCCGCGACCTGGCCGTCGCGGCGGCGACCGGTGCGGACGGCGCCACCACCGTGGCCGCCACCAGCGCGGTGGCCGCGGCCACGGGGATCGGCGTCTTCGCCACCGGCGGACTGGGCGGGGTCCACCGGGAGGCGGCGCAGACCTTCGACGAGTCGGCGGACCTGGTGACCCTGGCCCGCACGCCGATCGCGGTGGTCTGCGCCGGGGTCAAGTCGATCCTCGACGTCGGGGCGACCCTCGAACGGCTGGAGACCCTCGGCGTCGCGGTGGTCGGCTACCGCACCCGCCGGTTCCCCGGCTTCTACCTCACCGACGCCGGCTTCGACCTGGACTGGTCGGTGGACTCCCCCGAGCAGGTCGCCGACGTGCTGGCCGCCCGACAGCGGCAGGGGGTGCACGGCGGCGGGCTGATCGTGGCCAACCCGCTCCCGGTCGACGAGCAGCTCGACCCGGCGTTGCACGACCGTACCCTCGCCGAGGGCCTGGCCCTGCTGGCCCGGGACGGGGTGACCGGCAAGGCGGTGACGCCGTTCCTGCTCGCCCACTTCCACTCGGCCACCGCGGGCGCCAGCCTGGCGGTGAACGTGCGGATCATCCTGCGCAACGCCGAGCTGGCGGCCCGGATCGCCGTCGCGGCGGCGAGCCGCACCGCGGCATGAGCCGGCCGCCACGGATCGTCGTCGTCGGCGACCTGATCACCGACGTCGTCGCGGTGCTGGCCGGGCCGCTCGCCACCGGCTCGGACACCCCGGCGGCCATCCAGGTGCGCGGCGGCGGCCAGGCGGCCAACACGGCGGCCTGGATCGCCGCCCAGGGACAGCCGGTGACGCTGGTGGGCGCGGTCGGCGACGACGGCGCCGCCGGCGACCGGGTGACCGAGCTGGAGCGCGCCGGGGTGCGGTGCGCGGTCGAGCGGCACGCGGGCGCCACCACCGGCACGGTGATCGTCCTGGCCACCGGGGCGGAGCGGACGATGGTGACCGAGCGGGGCGCCAACCTGCGGCTGACCGCGGCGCACGTCGAACGGGCCGTCGCGGCGGCGCCCGACGCGACCCACCTGCACCTGTCCGCGTACCCCCTGCTGGACGCCGCGTCGCGACCGGCCGGGCTGGCGGCGCTGGCCGCCGCCCGCGAGCGCGGCCTCACCACCAGCGTGGACGCCGCCTCCGCGGCGCCGCTGCGGCGGGTCGGCGCGGCGGCCTTCCTGTCCTGGGTACGCGACGTCGACCTGCTGCTGGTCAACTCCGACGAGGCGGCCGTGCTGGCCGGCGGGCTGGACCCGGCGGCGCAGGCGCGGGCCCTGTCGGTCACGGCCCGCGCGGTGGTGGTGAAGCGCGGCGAGGCCGGCGCGGTGTGGGTCGACCGGAACGCCACGGTCGGCGTCGCCCCGCAGCGGCGGGTGGCGGTGGTGGACGTCACCGGCGCCGGGGACGCCTTCGCCGCCGGCCTGCTCACCGCCTGGGTCGGCGGGGCCGAACCCCGGGCGGCGCTGCGCCGCGCGGGCGACCTCGGCGCGCTGGCCGTCTCCACGGTCGGCGCCCGGCCGGCGCCCTGAGCCGACCGCCCTCGCGATCCCGGGCCCCCCTGAGACCGGCGGTGCGGGTCGCGGGGGCGGATCAGGGTTCGACGTCGATGACCTTGTGGGGGCGCTCCTCGGCGGTGAGGCTCATCGGGGGCGTCTGGTCGCGGTGGTTGGCCTGGAACCTCCCGGCCAGCCGGTGCTGCTCCTTGGGCGGGCGGTCGTTGGCCAGCAGCACCGCCAGCCACGGGATGAGGATCATCCCCAGCGCGACCATCGGGAGCCAGAGCCAGAGCAGCGGTGCCTCGACGATGACCAGGATCGCACCGACGATCACGCAGGCCACCCGGACGCCCATCATCAGCACGTAGCGCTTCTGCCGGCTGGTGAGCTGATCGTCCTGACTGCGCGAGGCGTCGGTGATCAGGATCGGCTGGTACGCCTGACGCTTCACCACGGACCTCCTCAAGGGGTACGACCCATCCTGTCACCCGCCGGCCGTGATCAGCGAAAATCGACGCATCGGATTGCCGTGTTACGCGCGTGGTACGCTCCGCGCGTGGGCAGCCGGTTCAGCTTCACCGCCGAGGCGTTGGACAACCTGCGGGTCTACGACGTCACGCCCGGGGAAGTCTGGGAGGCCCTGCACAGCACCCGCCGGGTGATCCGGCACCTGGGTGACGACGTGATGGTCGTCTACGCGGTGAGCCGGCACGGCCGACGGCTGGCCGTGCTGCTCGCTGAGGGCGACGGTACCGACAACGACTGGGACATCCTCTCCGCACGCGAACTGAGCGACGTCGAGGCCAAGCGCTACGACGAGGCGGTGCGGAGATCTCGCCGACGAGGAGGCGGTCACGATGGACCGTAACGACGCCACCAAGCGGTTCCACGGCGACGACGCGCTCGCCGAGCTGATCGACGACAGCCAGCCGGTGGAGCTGCCCACCCCCGACACCGACGTGCCGATGGTCAGCCGCTCGGTCCGGCTGCCGCTGGAGACGTACGAACGGGTCCGGGCGGCGGCCGAGGCGCGCGGCATCGGCGTCACGACGCTGATGCGGCAGTGGATCGAGGCCGGCCTGGCCGACCTGGACGACTCGGCCACCGTCTCCCTGGCCGACGTGCGGCGGGCGCTGGCCTCGCTCTCCCGCCCCACCGCCGCCTGAGCCGGCCGGGCCGCTACAGCGGCGTCGCCGGCTGCTCCGGCGGGCGCCCCCGAGCCCGGACGGCGTCGGCGACGGCGATCCCGGACAGCACCAGGACGCTCAGCGCGAGCGCGCCGACCGCGGGCAGGTGGAGCGCCACCGGGGCCAGTGCCACCAGCAGCACCACCCCGATCACCCGGCTCCGGGAGACCCGCCCGAAGATCTCGTACTCGAAGCGGGCCCGGGCGCCCAGGAACAGCGCCGGACCGGCCAGGACGAAGACCAGCCAACCCGGCGCCGTCCGCCCGTGCGGGTGGGTGATGACCAGTTCGTAGCCGACCCCGGTCAGCAGCACGCCGGCCACGATGACCAGATGCGTCCAGCTCGCCGACTCGGCGAGCAGGCCCGGCGAGCGGGCCACCCGGACCGCCTCGGTCAGCACGTGCCCGGCCCGGTGGAAGTAGATCCGCCAGAGCAGCACGGTGGTGACGAACGACAGCGCGAAGGCGAGCCCGCCCGCCGGGGGGAAGTCGCCGGAGCTGTAGGTCACGCCGATGACCAGGATCGCCTCCCCGAGCGCGATCAGGAAGAACTGCTGGTACCGCTCGGCCAGGTGCTCCCCGGTCACCGCCCAGCCCGAGGTCCGGGCCGCGCCGCGCCCGGGCACCGGCCAGCCGAGCGCCAGGCCGGCGTAGTCCCAGGCGAGGGCGAGGGTCCAGAGCACCGCCCGGGCCGACGGCAGCACCGCGCCGGCGAGCCAGGCCACCGCCGAGATCGCCGACCAGCACAGCAACCGCAGGGTGACCGCCCGGCGCGGATGCCGGCCCAGGAGCAGGGTGATGAGGAGCGGACGGCCGACCTGGATCGCCACGTACCCCAGCGCGAACGCCAGGGCCCGCTCGTCGAACGCCCGGGGCAGCGCCACGGCCATCACCAGGGCGGCGAACATGGCGACGACCACCACGAACTGGATTCCGCCCGACTCCGGCTCGTAGATGCTGGTCGCCCACGCGGTCAACGACCAGATCATCCAGAGCGCGAGGAAGAGCACCACCGTCTCGGCCGCCTGGCGGAGCAGGTCCGGGCGGTGCGCCGAGATGTCGTCGATCAGCCGCTGCGAGACCCGGGTGAGCGCGAAGACGAAGACCAGGTCGAAGAAGAGTTCCAGGAAGCTGGCCCGGGGGGAACTCATCCCGCCGCGCAGCAGCGTCGCGCCCCGCTCGTCCGTCATGGCCCACCCGTCGCCGCCGTCGCGGACTCAACGAGCGGGCCCGGCGGCCGGTTGCGTCAGCCCTTGGCGGCCTTCGCCGCCGCCTTGGCCGCCTGCTTCGCCTCGCGGACGCGGCGCAGCGACTCCGGGTCGGTGATGTCGGCCACCGACCGGTACGCGTCCGGCTCGCCGTAGCCGCCGGCGGCCTCCCGCCAGCCGTCCGGGCGCACGTCGTACCGCTTGCCGAGCAGGGCGACGAAGATCTGCGCCTTCTGCTTGCCGAAGCCGGGCAGCTCGCCGACCCGGCGCAGCAGTTCCCGGCCGTCGGTCACGTCGGCCCAGAGCCCGGCGGCGTCGCCGTCGTACCGCTCGACCAGCGCCCGGCACACCTCCTGCACCCGGCCCGCCATCGCCTTGGGGAAGCGGTGCAGCGCCGGCGGCCGGGCGAAGATCTCGACCAGCGCCTCCGGGTCGTACTCCGCCAGCTCCCGCGCGTCCGGCTCGTGCCCCAGCCGCTGGGCCAGCACGTACGGCGAGGAGAACGCCTTCTCCATCGGGATCTGCTGGTCGAGGACCATGCCGACGAGCAGGGCCAGCGGGCTGCGCTCCAGCAGCCGGTTGGCCTCGGGGTCGATGGGGAGCGAGAGCGTCATGGGCACCATCCTGCCCGGCGGTCGGGGCCGGGCGGAGTCGACTCCCCGGTCATCGGCCCGGAAAACGCCGCTGAGGTTAGGCTGTGCTAACTTCGGGGCGTCGGCGGAGGGCCCGCCGACCGATGAGAAGGAGTCGCCGTGCCCCTCCCCGCCCGCCGGTCACTCGCGGCCGTCACCGCCGCCGGCCTGCTCTCCCTCGGCCTGGTCGCCTGCGGCTCCGGCGAGGACGACGCCGCGGATCCGGGCAAGCCCGGCGACAAGACCATCACCGTCTACAGCGGCCGGAACGAGGCCCTGGTCAAGCCGCTGATCGACAAGTTCAGCCAGCAGAGCGGCATCACCGTGAAGACCCGGTACGCCACCACCGCCCAGCTCGCCGCCCAACTGGTCGAGGAGGGCGGCAAGTCGCCCGCCGACGCCTTCTTCGCCCAGGACGCCGGCGCGCTCGGCGCGGTCGCCAAGCGGGACATGTTCGCCCCGCTGCCCGCCGCGAACCTGGAGAAGGTGCCGCAGACCTATCGCGCCCGCAGCGGCCAGTGGGTCGGCGTCAGCGCCCGCGCCCGGGTGCTCGCCTACAACGCCGACGCGGTGCCCGCCGCCGAGCTGCCGAAGTCCGTCTTCGAGCTGACCGACCCGAAGTGGAAGGGCAAGCTCGGCGTCGCCCCGACCAACGCCTCCTTCCAGGCGTTCGTCACCGCGATCCGGGTCCAGCACGGCGACCAGAAGGCCAAGGACTTCCTCGCCGGGCTCAAGGCCAACGAGCCGCAGATCCGCGACAACAACGTCAAGATCGTCGAGGACGTGGACCGCGGCGCCATCCCGGTCGGCCTGGTCAACCACTACTACGTCGGCGAGGTGGCCAAGGAGAAGGGCACCACCCCCGACGGGCTCAAGGTGAAGCTGCACTTCTTCCCCGGCGGCGACACCGGGGCCCTGGTCAACGTCGCCGGCGTGGGCGTGCTGAAGCGCTCCGCCGAGGACCCGGACACCCGGGCCTTCGTCGACTACCTGCTCGGCGCGGACGCGCAGCGGTACTTCGCCGAGCAGACCTTCGAGTACCCGGTGGTGGCCGGGGTGCCCGCGCCGGCCGGCGTACCGCCGCTGGCCGACCTGGACACCCCGGAGATCGACCTCAACGACCTCGACACGCTCGACGTCACGATCGGCCTGATCAAGGACTCGGGGCTCGTACCCTGACCGCACCGACCACCACCTCCGGCGCAGGGCCGGCCCGCACCGGGCCGGCCCGTTTCGGCGTACCGGGGTCGTGGCGCCGGCTGGCGCCCCGCCCGGCGCTGCTCGCGGCCTCGACCGCCGCGGTCGCCGTCGCCCTGATCCCGCTGGTCTACCTGACCGTCCGCACCGCCGAGGCGGGCGCCGAACGGATCGCCGCGGAGCTGTGGACCGAGCGGGTCGGGCTGCTGGCGCTGCGCAGCCTCGGGCTGGCCGCCGTGGTCACCGCCGCCTGCGTGGTGCTCGGCGTCGGCGCCGCCTGGCTGGTCACCCGCACCGACCTGCCCGGGCGGCGGGCGCTGGCGGTGCTCGCCGCGCTGCCCCTGGCCGTGCCCACCTACATCGCCGCGTTCGCCTGGGTCTCCACCGTCGACCGGCTGGAGGGGTTCTGGCCGGCGGCGCTGGTGCTCACGCTCTGCTCGTACCCGTACGTCTTCCTGCCGGTCGCGGCGGCGCTGCGCGGCGCGGACCCGGCGCAGGAGGAGGTCTCCCGCTCGCTGGGCCGGGGCGGCTGGCGCACCTTCACCGACGTCACCCTGCGCCAAATCCGGCCGGCCACCGCCGCCGGGGCGCTGCTGGTCGCGCTCTACGTGCTGGCCGACTTCGGGGCGGTGTCGATCCTGCGCGCCGACACCTTCACCCGGGCCATCTTCGTCGCCTTCGACCTGGGCTTCGACCGCACCGGCGCGCTGGTGCTCTCCAGCGTGCTGGTGGTGTTGACGGTGCTGCTGCTGGCCGGGGAGACCGCCACCCGGCGACGCGGCGCGCGGTACGCCCGGCTGGGCGGGGCCCGCCGGCCGGCCGCCCGGCTGCGGCTCGGCGCGGCCCGCTGGCCGGCCCTCGCCGCGCTGCTCGGGGTGGCCGCGCTCGCGCTCGGCGTGCCGGCGGTGAGCCTGGCCCGCCGGCTGGTCGACGGGGTGTCCCGGCCCGGCGCGCTGGCCGAGGTGGCCACCGCGGCGGGCAACTCGCTCTGGCTCTCGCTGGCCGGCGCGGCGCTGACCATGCTGCTGGCGCTGCCGCTGGGGCTGCTCACGGCGCGGGCGCCCGGCCCGCTCGCCACCGTGCTGGACCGGCTGGCCTACCTGGCCCACGCCCTGCCCGGCGTGGTCGTCGGGCTCTCCCTGATCTTCTTCGGCATCACCGTGGCGTACCCGCTGTACCAGAGCACCTGGCTGCTGGCGCTCGCCTACGCCACGCTCTTCCTGCCGCTGGCCGTCGGCGCGGTGGCCGGCGCGGCGGGCCAGGCCCCGCCCGGCCTGGAGGAGGTGGCCCGCTCGCTGGGCCACGGCCCGCTGGCCGTGCTGCGCACGATCACCCTGCCGCTGACCCTGCCCGGCATCGGCGCGGGCGCCGCGCTGGTGTTCCTCACCGGCATGAAGGAACTCCCCGCCACCCTGCTGCTCCGGCCGACCGGCACCGACACCCTGGCCACCGAGTTGTGGACGGCCACCTCGGTCGGGGCGTACGCGGCCGCGGCCCCGTACGCCGCCCTGCTGGTGGTCATCTCGGCGCTGCCCACCTGGTGGCTGGTCGCGCGGGGCGGCCTGCTCGACAAGGAGGACCGATGAGCGAGGTCGTGCTGACCGGGGTCGTCAAGCGGTACGGCCCGGTGACCGCGCTGGACGGGGTGGACCTGATCGTCCCGGCCGGCGCGCTGACCGCCGTGCTCGGCCCGTCCGGCTGCGGCAAGACCACCCTGCTGCGCTGCCTCGCCGGCTTCGAACGCCTCGACGCCGGGGAGATCCGGGTCGACGGCCGGGCGGTCGCCGGGCCGGGCCGGCACCTGCCGGCGCACCGCCGGCGGATCGCCGTGGTGCCGCAGGAGGGCGCCCTCTTCCCGCACCTGACCGTCGCCGGCAACATCGCCTACGGCCTGGACCGCGCCGACCGCCGTGGTGACCGGGTGGACGAGGTGCTCACCCTGGTCGGGCTGGCCGGGTACGGCGACCGGATGCCGCACCAGCTCTCCGGCGGCCAGCAGCAGCGGGTGGCGGTGGCCCGGGCCCTGGCTCCCCGCCCGTCGCTGGTGCTGCTGGACGAGCCGTTCAGCGCCCTCGACGCCGGGCTGCGCGCCGGGCTGCGGCACGACATCCGGGAGGCGCTGCGCGCCGACGGGGCGACCGCGGTGCTGGTCACCCACGACCAGGGCGAGGCGCTGTCGGTGGCGGACCGGGTGGTGGTGCTCCGGTCCGGGCAGGTGGTGCAGGCCGCCACGCCGACCACGCTCTACCGCGAGCCGGCCGACCCGTGGGTGGCCGGTTTCGTCGGCGACGCCGTCCTGCTGCCGGCGGTGGCGGCGGACGGCGCCGCCCGCACTCCCCTGGGCACCCTGCGGATCGACGGCGCCCCGGCCGACGGCCCGGTGACCGTGCTGGTCCGCCCGGAACAGCTGCGGCTCGCTCCCGTGTCGGGCGCCGACCCGGTCACCGGGACGGTGCTGCGGCACGACTTCCACGGCCACGACGCACTGGTCGCCCTCCGACTGGCCGACGGCACCCGGGTCACCGCCCGGGTGTGGGACGAGGCCGAGCCGGTGCCGGTCGGCGCCGAGGTGGCGGTCCACGTCGACGGTCCGGCCCGGGCCTGGCCCGCCGCGCCCACTCCGGTCGGCGCGTCGGCACTCCCGGTCGGCTGACCCAGACCTGCCGCGACACGCGCCCGACGACCGACGACGCGCGGCCCGGTGGGCTGGTGCCCACCGGGCCGCGCCCGGACGGTGTCGTCAGTTGACGACGAAGAGCAGCCGGTTCGGGGAGCCGGTGCCCGGGTTGGTCACCTTGCCCGGGGTGGCGTTGGCGGTGAGGTAGCTGGCCACCTGCGCCGGGGTGTAGGACGGGTTGGCCGACAGCACGAGGGCGGCGGCGCCGGCCACGTGCGGCGAGGCCATCGAGGTGCCGCTGATGGTGTTGCTGGCGGTGTCGGACGTGCGCCAGGCCGACAGGATGCTCGAGCCGGGGGCGAAGATGTCCACGCAGGAGCCATAGTTGGAGTAGGACGCGCGGGCGTCGCTGCTGGTGGTGGCGCCGACGGTGATCGCGGCGGCGGCCCGGGCCGGCGAGTAGGAGCAGGCGTTGGCGCTGGAGTTGCCGGCCGCCACCGCGTACGTGATCCCGGAGTTGACCGAGTTGGTCACCGCGTTGTCGATGGCGCTGCTGGCGCCGCCGCCGAGGCTCATGTTGGCCACCGCCGGCTTGACCGCGTTGGCGGTCACCCAGTTGATGCCGTTCACCACGCCGGTGGTGCTGCCGCTGCCGGAGCAGTTGAGCACCTTCACCGCGATCAGGCGTACGCCCTTGGCCACCCCGTACCTGGTGCCGCCCACGGTGCCGGCGACGTGGGTGCCGTGGCCGTTGCAGTCGGTGTTGTTGCTGTCCACGGTGTTGGTGCCCCAGCTGGCCCGGCCGCCGAAGTCGGTGTGGGTGGTCCGGATGCCGGTGTCGATGATGTACGCCCGGACGTTCGTGGCCGTGTTCGGGTAGGTGTAGCTGGAGTTCAGCGGCAGGTTGCGCTGGTCGATCCGGTCCAGGCCCCACGGCGGGTTCGACTGGGTGCCCTGGACGGTGAGCACCCGGTCCTGCTCGACGTACGCCACCGCCGGGTCGGCGGCGAGGCGGCGGGCCTGGCCGGCGGACATCTTCGCGCTGAAGCCGGTGAGCGCGGCGCTGTAGACGTCGGCGACGCTGCCGCCGTAACGGCGGGCCAGGTCGGCGGCGCGGGCGGGCACGGCGGTGCGGGCGGCGGAGCTGTTCGCGGTGCCGACGGCGTCGGCCTTCAGCACGACCAGGTAGCTGCCGGTGATCGCGCCGGGGGCGGACGCGCCGCGGATCTCGCCGGCGGGGGCGGCGAGGGCGGGGGTGGTCACGGCGGCGGAGAGGGCCGCCGCGGCGGCGACGACGCCGAACGCGCGGATCACGCGGCGACGGGGAACGGGCACAGCTGACATCGTCAGTCTCCCTACCGGTGCGTCCGGCGGGGCTCGTGGCCCCGGGAGGCACCATCGACGGCTGTTGGGGGAGATGCTAGCCACGCATAGAGCCACATGAAAGAGATGTGGATCGATAGATTGAGGTGACGCGCCGATGTCGCGGGTGCCGGCCGTTCCGGTCCCGACGGCAGGCAGGATGGCCACGTGGACCGACATGACATGCTGCTCTCCCCCGCCGGCGTCGAGGCGCTGCGCACCGCGCTGACCCGGGCGGACTTCACCTCGAACGGGATCGCCGCCCGGCTCGGCCCGCAGGCCACCGGCGGGGCGGCCCGCAACGACTTCCGGGCCGCGCTGCGCGCCACCGAGGAGCGCGACCCGCTCGCCACCCTGATCCGGGTCTTCATCTGCGACCAGACCGAGCCGGAGGCGGCGGTGGCCGCCGCGCTCGCCCCGCTCGACCTCGCCGAGGCGCTCGCCGGCGGGATCGTCGAGCGGCACGGCGACGGCCTGCGCGCCGGGGTGGACCTGGAGCCGTACGGCGACGACTGGTGGGTGCTGGCCGACGTGCCGGCCAGCGCCCGTCCCGGCCGGCCGCTGCACAGCGAGCACGTGCTCGGCATCGGCGGAGCCTCCCAGACGCTGCTCGGCGCCACCGTCCGCCGGCCGGTGGAGACCGCGCTGGACCTGGGCACCGGCTCCGGCATCCAGGCCCTGCACCTGTCCACCCACGCCCGGACGGTCACCGCCACCGACGTCTCCGAGCGGGCGCTGCGCTTCGCGGCCACCACCGCCGCCCTGAATGGGCAGGACTGGGAGCTGCTCCGCGGCGACCTGGTCACCCCCGTCGCCGGACGCCGTTTCGACCTGGTGGTGAGCAATCCGCCGTTCGTGGTCGGCCCTGGCACCACCACCCACGTCTACCGGGACTCCGGGCGGGTCGGCGACGCGATCGGGTCCGAGCTGGCCGCCGCCGCGCCGGGCCTGCTCACCGAGGGCGGCACCATGCAGTACCTGGCGAACTGGGTGCACGTCGCCGGCGAGGAGTGGGGCGAGCGGGTGGCCGGCTGGTTCGCCGGCACCGGGCTGGACGCCTGGGTGATCCAGCGCGAGGTGGCGGACCCGATGGCGTACGTCAACCTCTGGCTCACCGACGTCGGGGAGGCGGCCGACCCGCACCGGATGGCGGCCTGGCTGGACTGGTTCGACGCGCACAAGGTGGAGGCGATCGGCTTCGGCATCGTCTCGCTGCGCCGTGCCGGGCACGCCGACCCGGTGGTCCGGGTGGAGGACCTGCGCCAGCGGGTCGAGCCGCCGCTGGGCGACCAGGTCGCCGCCTGGTTCGACCGCCAGGACTTCCTCCGGGTACGCGACACCGACGCGCTGCTGGCCGAGCGCTACCGGGCGGCGGCGGGGCTCCAGCTGCGGCAGGAGGCCACCATGGGCGACGAGGGCTGGGCGGTGGACCGGCAGGTCCTCGCCATGCCGCACGGGCTGCGCTGGACCGAGGAGATCGACCCGCTGGTGCTGGCCCTGGTCGGGGGCTGCGACGGGCGACTGCCCCTGCGCGACCAGCTCACCCTGCTCGCCGCCGCGCACGACGTGGCGCCGGAGGAGCTGGCCGAGGCGGCCGGGCCGATCGTGTCCCACCTGGTCGAGCGCGGCATCATCGAACCGGTGACGGCATGACGACGGCGGGGCCGCGCCGGGACGGCGTCCGGGTGGCCGGCTGATGCGGGCGGTGGTGCAGACGGTCGGCCGGGCCAGCGTCACGGTCGACGGCGAGGTGGTCGGCGAGATCACCGACGGCCTGCTGGTGCTGCTCGGGGTGACGCACACCGACACGACGCAGGTGGCGGAGACGATGGCCCGCAAGATCCATGAGCTGCGCATCCTGGACGACGAGCGCAGCGCCGCCGACACGGGGGCCCCGGTCCTGGTGGTCAGCCAGTTCACCCTCTACGGCGACGCGCGCCGGGGCAGACGCCCCAGCTGGACCGCGGCCGCCCCCGCCGAGGTGGCGGAGCCCCTGGTGACGGCGGTGGTCGAGGCCCTCCGTGCCCGGGGCGCGAAGGTCGAGACCGGCCGCTTCCGCGCGCACATGCTCGTCGAGAGCGTCAACACCGGCCCCCGCACCCTCCTCCTGGACCTCTGACCCCACCCGGGTGATCATGAAGTTGGCGGCACTCAGGGAGATCGAACCCGCCGCCAACTTCATGATCGACGAGAAAGGTGCGGGTGGGGGTCAGGAGAAGAGGCCACGGCGGTGGAGGGACTGGCGCAGCCAGGTGTCGAGCTGGGCGGCCCAGTCGGTGCGGTCCATGGTGGCGTGGTCGACGGTGAAGCGGCCGAAGGCGTCCCGACCCTCGGTGAAGATGCCGCCGCGCTTGTCCATCTCCAGCACCACCTGGGTCTGCCCCGGGTCGGAGATGAAGGTGACCTCCAGCTGGTTGATCGCGCGCGCGTACTGCGGCGCCGGATGGAACTCGATCTCCTGGTAGAACGGCAGGCTCTGCCGTACCCCGTAGATGTGTCCCCGTTCGACGTCGGCCCGGGCGAACCGGAAGCCCAGCCGCAGCAGCGCCTCCAGCAGCCGCTCCTGGGCGGGCAGCGGATGCACCGACACCGCGTCCAGGTCGCCCTTGTCCACCGCCCGGGCCACCTCCAGCTCGGTACGCAGACCCATCGTCATCCCGTGCAGCCGCTGGCCGTACAGGTCGGTCAGCGGGGTCTCCCAGGGCACGTCGAAACGGAACGGGATGTCCTGCCGCTGCCCCGGCTCCAACCGGAACGCGCCGGTCACCTGCCGGCGGCCGAACTCCTGGGTGGTGTCGTAGTCGGCGTCGCCGCTCTCCACCTCCACCCGGGTGACCAGGCCGAGCGCCACGTAGGACACCTCCACCGCGTGGTCCCCGCCGGCCACCTGGATCCGGCCCTCCAGCTGGCCGCCCGGGCGGCAGTTCGGGTTGGCCAGCACCGTGTCCACCGACGGGCCGCCGACCCCCATCGCCTGCATCAGCCGCTTGAAGACCACCGTGTCCTCCGTTGCCTCGACGCCGGCCGAAGTGGCCGGCCGCTGGCACCGTAACCGGGCCCGGCAAGCGACGGGGCGACGAACACGGGATCGGATTCCTGTCGGGTCCCCGATCGCCTCACTCCCGTTTCACGCCCCGGTTGGAAAGCTGTCCCTACCGGCGCCACTGGGGCCGGTACGCGGCACAGAAGCGGACACGGGGAGAGACTGAGATGGCCCTGCAGATGATCGAACACCAGACGCGCCCGGCCACCACCATCGACGCCGAGCACGGCACCGACACCCTGACCGATCTGGACGCCACCGACGAGCGCGGGATCTCCACCGACCTGGTCCGGGCGTACCTCAACGGGATCGGCCGGACGAAGCTGCTGACCGCCGCGCAGGAGGTCGAGCTGGCGAAGCGGATCGAGGCGGGGCTGTTCGCCGAGGAGAAGCTGGCGACCTGCACCCCGGTCTCCGCCGAGCTCGCCGCCGACCTGGAGTTGATCGCGACGCAGGGCCGCGCCGCCAAGGACCACCTGCTGGAGGCGAACCTGCGGCTGGTGGTGAGCATCGCCAAGCGCTACACCGGCCGGGGGATGGCCTTCCTCGACCTGATCCAGGAGGGCAACCTGGGTCTGATCCGCGCGGTGGAGAAGTTCGACTACGCCAAGGGCTACAAGTTCTCCACCTACGCCACCTGGTGGATCCGGCAGGCGATCACCCGGGCCATGGCCGACCAGGCCCGCACCATCCGCATCCCGGTGCACATGGTGGAGCAGGTCAACCGGATGGTCCGGGTCCGCCGGGAGTTGTCGGTCAGCCTCGGCCGGGAGCCCACCGTCGGCGAGGTGGCCGCCGCGCTGGAGATCCCCGAGTTTCAGGTGATCGAGCTGATCTCGTACGACCGGGAGCCGGTCAGCCTGGACCAGACCGTCGGGGAGGACGGCGAGAGCGCGCTCGGGGACTTCGTCGCCGCGGTGGACCCGAACGTCGAGCCGGCCGACGCCGCCGCCAACGGTGAGCTGCGCAACGAGGTGCGGATCGTGCTCGCCACGCTGTCCCAGCGGGAGCAGGCGGTGATCCGGCTCCGGTTCGGCCTGGACGACGGCCGCCAGCGCACCCTGGACGAGGTCGGCCGGGAGTTCGGCCTGTCCCGCGAGCGGATCCGGCAGATCGAGAAGGTCACCCTGCTGAAGCTGCGCGCCCCCGAGCGGGCCCAGCGGTTGGAGGCGTACGCCTGCTGACCGGCCACGACGTGGAGGCCCCGGCGGTTCGCCGGGGCCTCCGCCGTGCCGGCGCGGATGCGTGCAGAGTGGGCGTACCAGCCCTTCGCATCTCAACTCACCGGGAGAGACAGCATGAACTGGACCTTGGAAGTGGTCGTGGTGCCCGTGTCCGACGTGGACCGGGCCAAGGAGTTCTACGCCGACCGGCTCGGCTTCGCCGTCGACCACGACACGGTGATCGGCGACGACGCGCGGGTGGTGCAGTTGACCCCGCCCGGCTCCGGCTGCTCCGTGGTGATCGGCAAGGGGGTCGTGCCCGAGATGGCACCCGGCTCTCTCAAGGGCCTCCAGCTGGTCGTGCCCGACCTGCACCGGGCCCGGGCGGAGCTGCTGGAGCGCGGCGTCGAGGTGAGCGAGATCCAGGTGCTCGGGGAGAACCCGCGGCCGGTGCCGGACCCGCTGGACAACGTCGGCTTCATCTTCTTCACCGACCCGGACGGCAACGCCTGGGGCGTCCAGCAGATCTCCGCCCGGGCGGTGACGCCCGCCGCCGAGCGGGGGCCCCGACACTGACCGGGGTCGTCCTCACAGGCGGCGGGGGCCGGTGTCCGGGCGGGCGGCGGCGGTGCCGACACCGACGGTGGCGTGCAGCACGGAGATCCCGTCCGGACGGGCCAGCACGGGGTTCAGGGTGAGGCTGCGGACCCGGGGCTGCTCGTCGGCGAGCCGGCCGACCCGCAGCAGCAGGTCGGCCAGGGCGGCCCGGTCCACCGGTGCGGCGCCCCGGTGCCCGCGCAGCAGCGGCGCGGCCCGGGGCTCGTCGACCAGCTCGGCGGCGTCCCGGTCGGTCAGCGGCACCGCCCGCCAGGCGCGGTCGCCGAGCAGCTCGGTGGCGACGCCGCCGAGGCCGAACCCGACCACCGGCCCGAACGCCGGATCCTCCATCAGCTCCACCACGCAGGCCACGCCGGGCGGGACCATCCGCTGGACCAGGACGTGCGCGCCGAACACCGCCGCGAGTTCGGCGTACGCGCGGCGCAGCGCGGGTGGGTCGGCGAGGTCGAGGCGGACCGCGCCGAGGTCGAGGCGGTGCCGCAGGCCGGGGGCGGCCGCCTTCAGCGCCACCGGCCAGCCGAGCCGTTCGGCGGCGGCGAGCGCCTCCTCGGCGGTGCCGGCGGGAGCCGAGCCGACCAGGTCGATGCCGTACGCGGCGAGCAGCCCGGCCGGGTCGGGGGTCTCGGCGCGCAGGGCGGCCTGACCGGCCGTCCGGTCCAGCCGGGGCAGCTCGGGCAGCGTCCCCGGATCGCGGCGCAGCCAGGCCGCGTACCGGGTGGCCCGGCCCAGGGCCCGCACCGCCTCCTCCACACTCGGGTACGCGGGCACCCCGGCGGGCAACCGGCCGGCCAGGAAGGTGGCCACGGTGGGCTTGGCGCCGGTGAGCGCGGCCGGCAGGGCGGCGGTGAAGTCGCCCTCCTCGACGGTGAGCTGGCCGGGCAGCGGCGGGGCGAAGACCACGACCAGCGCGTCGACCGCGTCGTCGGTGGCCGCCGCGCCGAGCGCGGCGGCGAACTCGGCCGCGGTGGCGCGCGGCCCGACGTCGCGCGGATAGCCCTCGGCGAGGGTGAGCCCCTGGGCGGCGCAGGCGGTGGCCGCGAGCCCGGTCAGCGCCGAGGAGTTGCCCACCACGCCGACCCGACCGCCGGCGGGCAGCGGCTGGTTGGCCAGCAGCACCCCGACGTCGAGCAGCTCGGCGACGGTGTCCACCCGGATCACCCCGGACTGGGCGAAGAGCGCGCTGACCGCCGCCTCGTCGAGGAGGGGCGCGGCACCGACGCCGAGCGGGCGGGCCAGCGAGGCGAGCGCCACCACCGGCTTGTCCCGGCCGATCCGCCGAGCCAGCCGGGCGAACTTGCGCGGGTTACCGAACGTCTCCAGGTAGAGCAGGATGACGTCGGTGCCGGGATCGTCCTGCCAGTACTGGAGCAGGTCGTTGCCGGAGACGTCGGCCCGGTTGCCGGCGGAGACGAAGCTGGACAGGCCCAGGCCGCGGCGGTGCGCCTCGGCCAGCAGGGCCACCCCGAACGCCCCGGACTGGCTGAAGAAACCGACCCGCCCCGGCGCCGGCAGCACCGGGGCGAGCGTGGCGTTGAGGCGTACCTTTTCGTCGGTGTTGGCCACGCCGAGGCAGTTCGGTCCGACCACCCGCATGCCGGCGGCGTGCGCGGCCCGGACCAGCGCGCGCTGCGCCGCCGCGCCCGCACCGCCGGACTCGGCGAAGCCGGCCGAGATGACCACCAGGCCGTGCGCGCCGGCGGCGGCCGCGTCGGCGACGACCGCGGGCGCCGACTCCGGGGCCACCGCGACGACCGCCAGGTCGATGTCCGCGCCGGCGGCGGCCGCCGACGGGTACGCGGGCAGCCCGGCCACGGTGGCCGCGCTCGGGTGCACCGGCACGATCGCGCCGGGGTAACCACCGTCGCGCAGGTGACCGAGGACCGCCGCGCCGACCCCCTGACCGCTGGCGCTGGCGCCGTAGACGGCGACGCCGCGCGGGGCGAGCAGCCGGGCGATCGAGCGGGACTCGGTGCGGTGCTCCCGGCCGCGCTGCACCTCCAGCGTCGCCTCGGTGGGGGCGATCGGGAAGCTCAGGTGCACCACCCCGTCGGCGAACTGGCGCTGGACCTGGTAGCCGAAGTCGGAGAAGACCCGCAGCATCGCGCCGTTGGCGGGGAGCACCTCGGCGACGAAGTGGACGATGCCGGCGCGGCGGGCCGCGTCGGCCAGGTGTTCCAGCAGCACCGAGCCGATGCCGCGGCCCTGGTAGGCGTCCTCCACCACGAACGCCACCTCGGCCTCCGGGCCCTCCGGGCCGAGCCGCTCGTACCGGCCGACGGCGACGATGCGGTCGCCGGCGAGCACCACGAACGCCTCCCGGTCACGGTGGTCGACCACCACGAAACGTTGCAGGTCCCGGTCGGGGATGCGCGGGTACGGCGAGAAGTAGCGCAGGTAGCGGGTGCGCTCGGAGAAGCGCGAGTGCATCGCCACGATCTCCGGCGCGTCCTCCGGCCGGATCGGCCGCAGCTGCACCGTGCTGCCGTCGCTGAGCAGCACGTCCACCGGCTGGTCGACAGCGGTCACGGTCGGTCCCGCTCCCCCGCCGCCCGGTCAGTCACGGGGGTCGTGCGGGTCGAGCCCGAGCAGCGGGAACACCGCCTTGCGGGTGGCGGCGATGGCCCGGTCCACGGCGTTCGGCTCGCCCGTCGGCTGCCACGGCTCGTACGCCGGGTCGACGTCGTCGGTCATCCGCAGCGGGATCTGCCGGCCGGGCAGCCGCCGCTCGACCAGCTCCCGCCAGGCGGGCGGGGTGAGCGTCGCCGGGGCGACCGGCTCGCCGGTGGCGACGGCCAGCAGGTGGGTCCAGGCCCGGGGCACCACCTCGACCAGCGCGTACCCGCCGCCGCCGGTGGCGACCCAGCGGCCGTCGCAGAGCTCGTCGGCGAGCGCCCGCAGGGCGAGGTAGGTGGCGCGCTGCCCGTCAACGGAGAGGTGCAGGTCGGCGAGAGGGTCGTACCGGTGCCCGTCGGCGCCGCACTGGGTGACGAGGATCTGCGGCCGGAACGCGCGCAGCACCGACGGCACGACCGCGTGGAAGGCGCGCTGCCAGCCGGTGTCGTCGACGCCGGGGGGCAGGGGCAGGTTGACCGCGCTGCCCTCGGCGCCGGGGCCGCCGGTCTCGTCGGGGAACCCGGTGCCGGGGAAGAGGGCGAGTGGGGTCTCGTGCAGGCTGACCGTCAGCACCCGCGGGTCGCGGTAGAAGATCTCCTGCACGCCGTCGCCGTGGTGCACGTCCACGTCCACGTACGCGACCCGTTCGGCGCCCAGGTCGAGCAGCCGGGCGATGGCCACCGCCGGGTCGTTGTAGACGCAGAACCCGGCGGCCCGGGCCGGCATGGCGTGGTGCAGGCCGCCGGCCACGTTGACCGCGCGCCGCGCGTCGCCCCGCCAGACCGCCTCGGCGGCGGCCACGGTGGCGCCGGCCACCAGCGCGCTGGACTCGTGCATGCCGTCGAAGACCGGGTTGTCGGAGGTGCCCAGCCCGAAGCCGGCGAAGAGCGGGTCAGCGGGGGCCGCCCGCACCGCCTCCAGGTAGCGCGGGTCGTGCACCCGGGTCAGCAGCGCGTCGTCGGCCGGCCCCGGCTTGACCAGCCGGACCCCGGGCCGGTCCAGGACGCCCAGCGCGCGGGCCAGCGCGACGGTCAGCTCCACCCGCACCGGGTCGAGCGGGTGCTCCCCCATGTCGTAGGCGAGCAGGGCCTCATCCCACACCACCACCGTGTCGTCCGACATGGGGCCATCGTCGCACGAGCGTCGCCGCGGACCCACCGCGCGCGCTGGTCAGCGCCGGGGTGTCTGTCCGGTGGCCACCGGCCGGGCCGGGTCGGCCACCCAGTGGCTCCAGGAGCCGACGTAGAGCGCGGCATCCGGCCGGCCGGCCAGGTGCAGCGCCAGCACCGCCTGCGCGGCGGTCACCCCCGATCCGCAGTACGCCCCGACCGGTGCGCCGTCGGTCACGCCGGCGGCGGCGAACCGCTCCCGCAGCGCCTGGGCGGCCGGGAAGCGACCCTCGGTGACGTACTCGGGGGCGGGCAGGTTCACCGCGCCGGGCACGTGCCCGGCGACCGGGTCGATCGGTTCGGTCTCGCCCCGGTAGCGGGGCGCGGCGCGCACGTCGAGCAGGACGCCGGAGTCGGCGGCGGCGAGCCGGGCCGCGGCGTCGGCGTCCAGCACCGGCAGCGCGCCGGGGCGGACGGTCACGTCGCCCGGGGGCGGGGTGGGCACGTCGGTGGCGGTGGGCAGGCCGGCGGCGAGCCAGGCGGGCCAGCCGCCGTGCAGCAGCCGTACCTCGCGATGCCCGGCCCAGCGCAGCGTCCACCAGGCGCGGGCGGCGGACATGCCGTCGCCGCCGTCGTACACGACGACGGGGTGGCCGGCGCGGACGCCGGCGGCCCGCAGCGCGGCCTGGAGCGCGGCCGGGTCGGGCAGCGGGTGCCGCCCGGCGGCGCCGGGCGGGCCGCAGAGCGCGGTGTCCAGGTCGACGAAGACCGCGCCGGGCAGGTGGCCGGCGGCGTAGTCGTCACGTCCGGGCGGGCCGGCGAGGCGCCAGCGGACGTCGAGCAGGGTGGGCGGGTCGGGCTCCGCCAACGCGACGGCGAGCTGGCCGGGCTCGATCAACGGCTCTCCGGTTCCGGACATGGCGTCCAGTGAACACCATCCGGGTGGTCACCTCGCGGTTCGGCGGCGGTCGTTCGTCGGTCGGCCGGGGTAGCATCGTGCACCGGAGGGCCGCTGACGTGAAGCATGACCTGGTCGATACGACCGAAATGTACCTTCGCACCATCCTCGAGCTCGAAGAGGAGGGAGTGCCGCCGCTGCGTGCCCGGATCGCCGAGCGGCTGCGGCAGAGCGGACCCACCGTCAGCCAGACGGTCGCCCGGATGGAGCGCGACGGCCTGCTCACCGTCGAGGGCGACCGGCACCTGACGCTCACCGCGCTGGGCCGCGACCACGCCGTCGCCGTGATGCGCAAGCACCGCCTCGCCGAGCTGCTGCTGGTCAACGTGATCGGGATGCCCTACGAGGAGGCCCACGAGGAGGCCTGCCGCTGGGAGCACGTGATGAGCGACGCCGTCGAGAAGCGGGTCTACGACCTGCTCAACCGGCCGACCCGCTCGCCGTACGGCAACCCGATCCCCGGACTGGAGCTGCTGGGCTCGGCGGAGCCGACCGCCGAGACCGCCGAGACCGAGCGGAACCTCGCGTTCCCCGGCCTCTCCGGTCAGGTCGTGGTCCGGCGGATCTGCGAAAGCGTGCAGAGCAACGCCGACGTGCTGCGCCAGCTGCACGCCGCCGGGGTCGACCCGGGCGCCACCGTCACCGTGGCGCAGGAACGGGACGGGGTGTTCATCGACCGCTCCGGGGAGCGGATCCGGCTCCCCCGCGAGGTCGCGTCCCGGGTCTTCGTCGCCGCGCACTGAGCCGCCGTCACCCGGCCGCCCGGCCGCCTCACATCGCCGCGGGGTCGATCTGCTTCGCCAGGTCGACCAACTTGCCGGTCAGCTCCTCCGCCGTCGCCTTCGGCTCGGCCTTCGGGCAGGTCCACCGCAACGTGGCCAACCGCTTCCCGGACACCAGCCAGCCCACCTCGGCGAGCGGACCGCGCTTGCCGGACTTCGCGACGGTACGCCGGTAGGCGACCTGACCGAGCTTCGACACCTTGGCCGCCCCGTCGGGCTGCACGTCGGCGGTGAACGCCGGCACGTCGATCGAGGTGTCGGTGACCGTCAGCGTCAGCTCGGGCAGGGCCGCGTCCTCGGCGCGTACCACGCAGGTGTGGGTGTCGCCCCGGTCGCTGGCCGCCGCCACGTCGAACCGGACGCCCGTGTGCTCCTCGATGACCGCGAAGTCCAGCAGCCGGCAGGCACCACCCGACGAGGCGGCCGCCACCTCCACCGTCACCGGGGGCACCGGGGGCACGGCCACCGGCCCGGCCTCGGCGCCGCAGCCCGTGGTCAGCAGCACGCCCACGCCGGCGAGCCAGATCCGCCCGTACACGCGCACCTCCGTGATCGTCGGCGGGTGCCCGCCGGATGTCCGTCGGACACCGTACGGGCTGTCCCCGCCGGGCGGAAGCCCACGATCGTCCGGCTTCCGGCCGGCCGACCCGACCTGGGCGGGCAACGGGCGCCTTGCCCACTCATCGCCGCGAGCCTGCGGACGCCCAGGTGCGACGGACCGCGGGCCAGACGGCGGCAGCGGTGGCGGGGCCCGGGGTACGTCCCGGGCCCCGCCACCGCGGTGAGCCGATTCGGATCAGACGCCGTAGATGAACTGGATGTCGACCGCACCGCCGCTGTTGGTGTTGCGGAGGTAGACGGTGTTGTTGCTGGGCCGGCGGACACCCGGGGTGGCGTCGCCGTCGTTGTCCCAGTCACCCGGCACCGGGACGTCACCCGACGGGCCGTGGCCGAAGATGAACTCCAGGTCGAGGGCGCCGGTGCCGTTGGTCAGGTACCAGGTCGAGTTGCCCGGCCGGAACACGCCGACGCTGTCCTTGCCGTCGTCGTTCCAGTCACCGGCGACCGGCAGGTCACCCGACGGGCCGTGGCCGAACTTGAACTCCGCGTCCAGGGCGCCGGTTCCGTTGGTCAGGTACCAGGTCGAGACGCCGGGACGGAACACGCCCACGGTGTCCGCGCCGTCGTTGTTCCAGTCACCGGCGACCGGCAGGTCACCCGACGGGCCGTGGCCGAACTTGAACTCCATGTCGGTGCTGGTGGTGCCGTTGGTCAGGAACCAGGTCGAGACGCCGGGACGGAACACGCCCACGGTGTCCCTGCCGTCGTTGTTCCAGTCACCGGCCACCGGGATGTCGCCGGACGGCCCGTGCCCGAACTTGAAGATGCTCGTGGCATCGCCGCTGTTGGTGTTGCGCAGGTAGAAGGTCGAGGTGCTCGGACGGAACACGCCCACCGTCTCGTCGCCGTCGCCGTCCCAGTCACCCGAGATCGGCACATCCTCCGGCTCCGGCGGGACATCGCCACCGGACCACCACGAGGTGCGCTTCTTCGCGCCGTCCCAGCTGAAGCTGAAGTGGATGTGGTCGGTGTGCGGGTTGGAGCCACCGTAGGACTGCCACCCGAGGGACGCCTCGTACGAATTCCAGATCCGGTCGTTCCAGATCATGTACATGATGCCCAGGCGGCGGGCCATGGCGTGCTTGTTGCCGTGCGAGTCGGTGGCCAGCAGCCAGTTCAGCACGTCGTTGGCGTCGGCCCGCTGTCCGGCGTCGTAGTAGTTGAAGTGGTAGTCGAGCGCCCGACCCTCCTTGTGTT
The DNA here is from genome assembly GCF_059359015.1 of Micromonospora sp. LZ37. NCBI lineage: Bacteria > Bacillati > Actinomycetota > Actinomycetes > Micromonosporales > Micromonosporaceae > Micromonospora > Micromonospora sp. LZ37. The sequence goes on from NZ_JCADBL010000008.1 coordinate 269,551, forward strand.
CACTGGTGCCGCCGCTGCTGCAGTCCCGGACGATGCCCCAGGTGTGCGAGCCGTAGGTCGAGTTGAGCAGGTCCTTGAAGCCGACCACGCCCGGCTTGGAGGACGGGTCGCAGATCTCCTGGCCGTCGTAGGCGGCATAGCGGTCGATGGTGGAGCTGAAATAGGGGGTCGTCGGAGCGGCCATGGCCGCCGTGGGAGAGATGGCGACGGCCGCCGCCACGGCGGTTGCCATCGTGGCGACCGCGGCGAGGCTGGCCAATCTGCGTGCGCGCTGCACGAACAATGCAGTTCCTTTCGAGGGTCGACTCGCCCTTCCGGGCGGTCGGGGGGGATTCACACGACACGCCAGAGGCGAAGTCGAGGTTCGTCGAAAATCAATTCCTGCACCAGTCCGTGCAGGATGGAATGGGCCATTGACGGACTGTCGGCGGCCACAAAGGCGATGATGTCGAATCCGACCGGCCCGGCCCGGATTCGCAGGTGGTTCATCCGCTGGTCTTTGCTCGCACGTGTCCACAACTGAGTGCGGAGCTCCACTTCGGGATAATCACAGTTGCCGTCGAGTGGGGCGATGCGAGCAAGGGCGGCGATCACGGCCGGCCCGGGCCGGCCAATTCCGGTGCGATCCAACCGAAGCCCTCGGCCAGCACGGCCGTCCCGGCGTCGCTGCCCGCGCCCTGGGTCAGTGCCACCGCCGCCACCGCGACGAAGAGGGCGGCGAGATACCGCCTATTGGACAGGCTCCGGAGCGCAGACATAGCCATTCCTTCCACAGAACTGGTAATGGGGATTCCGGCCGGCCCGGCCCGGTTCGGTGATCGTTCACCGCGTTGTGCAAAGCGTGCCGCAGCTGAGCGCCGCTGTCACCAGGCAGCGAGTGGCGGAACCTTGCCAGGCGAGAAGTCGCAATGGTGGCGACGGGACCGCGCACCGGTCGCCGCACCCCTAAGATCACCACCAACGCAGAACGGGGAGGATCTATGCTGGAGGCACTGGGTTTATCGGCGATGGACGAGTCCGTCTACCTCACGATGATCGCGCACCCGACGCTCGACGTGGCAGGGCTGGCGGCCCGCCTCCACATCGACCAGTCACAGGTGCACCACGCGTTGGACGCGCTGGCCGGCCTGGCGCTGATCCGTCTCGACGGCACCGACGGTGTGGCGCGAGCCGTGCGCCCGCAGACCGGGCTCGCCGCTCTGCTGACGAAGGTGGAGGCGGACATCGCGGTCCGCCAGCGGCAGATCGAGACGGTTCGGACGACGATCGCCGACCTGGCGATGACGCACGAACAGCAGGAGGTGGTGATCCGGCTGGAGGGCATCGAGGCGGTCCGTGAACGGCTCGCCGAGCTCGCCCGTACGGCAACCGCGGAATGCCTCTCCTTCAGCCCCGGCGGGGCGCAGCCTGCCGACACCCTGCAGTCCGAGGCGCCGCTCAACGCGGCGGCGCTCGAGCGGACCGTGCGGATCCGCAACGTCTACCTGGACAGCTTCCGCAACGACCCGGCGACGCTGGCGCACGCAGGGCGGATGGCGGCGTTGGGCAGCGAATCCCGCACGGCGCCGACGCTGCCGATGCGCCTGGTCATCGTCGACCGGAGCATCGCGCTGACGCCGATCGACCCGAGGCAACCCCGACTCGGCGCCCTGGAGCTTCGTAGTCCGGGTATGGTCGCCGGTCTGCTCGCCCTCTTCGAGCAGGTCTGGCAACAGAGCACCCCGTTCGGCCACAGCCCCGCCAACCGGTCGACGACGCTCGGTACGCAGGAGAAGGCGCTGCTGCGGCTCTTCGCCGCCGGGCACACCGACGAGTCGGCAGCGCGCCAGCTGGGTGTCTCCGCCCGGAGCGTTCAGCGGCTGATGAACTCGCTGACCGATCGACTCGAGGCGAACAGTCGATTCCAGGCCGGCGTCGAGGCGGCCCGACGCGGCTGGATCTGATCCCGGGCCTGGATCGAGCGGCTCACCGTGATCGTCCACCCGGGACCGGGTGGGCGACGCGGCACCTCGTGAGGGAATGAGACGATCCCCGGACGCGAGTCAGCCCTCGTCCCGGTGCACCGTGCATCTGCAGCGGCGGCGCTCGCGGCGGAAGCCCTCAACCGTCCACGTAGGGACAGTGCCGGCACCCTCGCCCGCAGCAGGTGCCCCGCCGGGCCAGGAACCCGGCGCTGAGCACGAAGAGGCCGGTCGCCGGGTCGAGGTAGCCGGCCTGCCCGGCGGCCAGGGCGGTGGCGTGGGCGCTCAGGATCTCGTCCCGGTCCGGGTGCTCGGGCGGCAGCCGGGACGGGTGCGGCTCGGTCAGCGGCCGGTCCGCCAACGGTCGTCGCTGTCCGGTCACTCCGGCGAGTCTACGGAGCCCGGGCCCAGCCGCCTCCCAGGCGGTCGGCGGCGTCCTGACTCGGCACAACCGGCCTGCGCTCGACGGCGTCCTGACCCGGGCACTGCCGGACCTGCCCTCGACGCGTCCTGGCTCGGCACTGCCGAACCAGCCGTCGACGCGCTATGGAGCTGATGACGTAGCTGGATCACCCGGGCCGGGACCGCGCCGGCCGGCGGCCGGGCCGGTCAACCGTGCGCGGCGAAGGCGGCGGTGATCCCGGCCCGGTCGGCGCCGCCGGCCAGCAGCAGCCGGAGCAGCACCTTCGCCTTGTACGGGTCGAGCAGCCCGCCGTTGACCAGCCCGCGCCGGCGCAGGTCGGTCTCCGAGCCGACCGCCCCGTACGTGTGGCGCAGCACCGAACCGGCGCCGGTCCGCGAGGTCAGTACCACCGGCATCCGCTCGGCCAGCGCGCCGAGCACCGGGGCGAAGGCCGGCGGCACGTGACCGACCCCGAAGCCCGCCACGACCAGCCCCTGCCGAGCGTCGGCGAGCCGGTCGAGCAGCGCCACGTCGTCGTCCAGGGTGACCGTGTGCAGGACCACCCGGGTGGCGGCCAGCCGGTCCGGGTCCACCGGCGGCAGCGGGGCGTGCCGCGCCGGCCGGGTGAGCACCCGTACCTCGCCCTCGATGACGTGACCGAGCGGGCCGGCGTTGGGTGAGGCGAAGGCGGCCGGGCTGGTGCTGTGGGTCTTGCGGACGTACCGGGCGGCGTGGATCTCGTCGTTGACGGCGACCAGGACGCCGAGGTCACGGGCGGCCGGCGCGGCGGCGACCCGGACGGCGGCGAGCAGGTTCGCCGGCCCGTCCGGCCCGGCGAGGGTCGGGTTGCGCATCGCCCCGGTGAAGACCAGCGGCGCCGGGTACGGCCAGACCAGGTCCGCCAGGAAGGCGCTCTCCTCCAGCGTGTCGGTGCCCTGGGTCACCACCACCCCGACCGCCCCGTCCGCCACCGCCGCGCCCGCCACGGCCACCAGGTCGAGGATCCGCCGGTACGTCAGGTCGGCGCTCGGCACCGCCTCGACGTCCCGCACCTCCAGCGGAAGGTCCGCCAGCCCGGGCACCGCGGCGGCGAGTTCGGCCCCGGCCAGCCGGGTCACCACGCCGCCCGGGCCGGCCCCCGCCATCGCGATGGTGCCGCCGAGGGTGAGGATGAAGATGGTCACGCCTGGTCCCTTTCGCCGCGCCGCGTCGGAGGTGGAACCTACCGCCGCCGGCCACCGAGCCGCGCACCCTGAACCCTCGGACCAGACGATCACGCTGACGAGTTGTGGGCACCTGGACACCATCTGTGACCGTCGCCATGCGGCCCTTAGTTGCTTGACGAAGGAACTAGTGACTACCGTGTAAGACGCCGGCGGGAGACGCCGACCGCCCCGCCAGCGCGAGCCAGCTCACGCCCGTGGTGTCCGCAGACGGCTACCGTGCCGCCACGCAGTAGAGGAGTCGGACATGATCGTCGAGCCAGCTCACCGCACCTGCCGCGACCAGCGACACTGGCGGGCAGCCCGGCGGCGCATCCGGGAGACCGTCGCGGTGCGCCGGGCCGCCGCAGCGGCCGGAGAACGGGTCGTCGAAGCGACCGTCCAGTCCGCGGCCGCCTGACGGCGGGGGCGAACGCCACCGAACCGAGGCGGTCAGCCACCGGGATGGCGGCTGGCGGGACACGCCGGTCGGCGATCACCGGCTCCACGTCCACCCGGTCGTCCTCGACGGCGGTCGGCCCCTGTTCCCCTCGTCTTCCCCGCGTCGGGCGAGCGGCAGCCGCTGCGCCTGACCGGAACCCGCACCTTCGGCAACGGCGTCGTCCCGCTGCGGCACGACCGCGCCCGGGACCGACGCCGACCGGCAACACCGGCGCGCCCGGGCCCACCAGCACCGCATCCTCAATGTTCACCCGCGCCGATCGGCAACGCCGGCGGACGTACCGTGCATCGGCGCGAGACGGCGCGGTAAGGCGTTGGCTTTCCGTTCAGCCCGGCCTATGGTGGCCGGATGCGACCGTCCGGGCAGCAGCAGAGCACCGCCGTCAACACGACGGCGGCGCCCGCCGCTGCCCGCCGGCCCGCCCTTCGGGTCACCGTGGCCACCCGCGTCGTGCGAGTCGCGGTCGCGCCGTCGCGCGCCGGCTCGGTCGCCCCCGGACTGCCGATCCCCGCCGGACGTAGCCCTCCTGGACCGGTGCACACCATGTGAACGGCCACCAGGGCGAAGCTTCCACAGCTTCGGCCCTTTTTCTTTTCCGAGGAGCTACGCCATGACCACGCACACCCAGCCGGGCCGGCAGGACTGGATCGACGAACTGCGGTCGACCCTGACGTCCGACTTCGAGATGCACACCGCCCGGCTGACCGAACTCACCGCCGACACGGGGGATCCGACCGAGGCGCACACCCGGGACGCGCTGCTCGCCGGCACGCGGCAGAGCCTGGAGCAGATCACCGGGGCGCTGCGGCGCATCGCCGAGGGCCGGTACGGGATCTGCGAGCGGTGCGCCGCGCCGATCCCCCAGGAACGCCTGGAGGTGCTGCCGCACGCCCGGTTCTGCGTGCCCTGCCAGCAGAAGCAGCGCTGACGTACGGGGTGGGGGCTGCCACGCCGACGCGGCAGCCCCGCCCCTACGGATCCGGCCGACCGCTGCGGCGCCCGGGTCAGCCGAACCAGGTCATCGCCTGCCCGTGCGAGCGGGTCCAGGCCAGCGGCCGTCCGTCGAGCGCCAGCACGTTGTACAACGCCTCGCCCGGCGACTCCGGCAGCCCGTCGTGGGCCAGCACCTCCGGGGCCTCGTTCGAGATCCAGTGGCCGCGCAGCCCGCGTACCACCTCGACGAACGCGTCCCGCCGCCGGGCCGGCACCTGGTAGAGCACGGAGGTGTGGAACACCACCAGCGTCGCCCCGGCCGGCGCCCGCGCGGCCAGCGCCGGCAGGTCGTCCACCAGGTCGCCACGGACCAGCAGCGGCGGATCGGCCGCGGCGACGGCCGCCGCCGCCCGGAGGCGGGTACGGCGCTGCTCGTGCTCCGGCCAGATGAGAGCGTCGAGCCAGTCGACGTCGGCCGGATCGGTCACGTCGAGCGGATTCAGGTCCAGGCCGGCCCGCCACACCACCTCGGGTAGGCGGCTCGGCGGCGCCAGTCCGGCGGCCGCGCACTCGCAGACCGGTTCGCCCGCGCCGAGCACGTGCTCCCCGTAGCGGTAGGCGTACCGGTCGGGGTAGAGGCAGAGCCCGGCGGACGCGCCGACCTCCAGCAACGCGAGCGGCTGCGGCAACGCGGCGAGCACCGGCAGGAGTACGGCGCACCGCCCCGGCTCGTTCGTCTGGGTGGCCCGGGCCCGCAGCTCCGCCGCGACCGCCGACCAGTGCGCCACCGTGAACTCGCGGAACGCGGGCGGGTCGGCGACCGGTCCGCCGAGCAGCCGGACGACGCCGAACAGCAGGTTCGGCTGCCGCTTGCCCGGCGGCAGCGTGCCGAGCAGGGCGAGCAGTTCGTCGTCCCGCGAGACGGCGAGGGACAGGCGCTCGTACCCGGGCGACACACCGCGCGCCTCCCGGGCGGCGAAGTCGGCGTAACTCGCGGCGATGGTCATGGTGCGATGGTCGCAGTGATCCCCGGACGCCACCACATGGAACGTCCCCCGGACCGTGGCGGTCCGGGGGACGTTCCAGTGGTCGGGCCGGCAGGTCAGGCACCACCTGCCGGCCGGACCGTGCGGGTCAGCTGCAGCCGCTGGTGGAGCCGCAGCCCTCGCAGACGTAGCAGCTACCGGCCGGGCGCATCTTCGTACCGCAGGTGAAGCAGAGCGGTGCGTCGGCGGCCTTGCCGATCACGGCCTCCAGCAGTTCGGTGCTGGAACCCACCGACGGCGCCGGCTTGGCGGCGGCGACCTCTGCCATCTCCTGGGCCGGCTGGGCCACCGGGCCGGTCTTCGGCTCCGGCGCCTCGACCGGAGCCGAGGAGGCCATCGCGGTGAGGTCGGCGGCGGCGCTCTCCGCCTCGGCCTCGGCCCGCAGCTGGGCGGACCGCTCCGCAGCGGTGAAGATGCCCAGCTCGGCGCGGCGCTCGTACGGCAGGAAGTCCAGCGCCAGGCGACGGAAGATGTAGTCCATCACCGAGGCGGCCATCCGCACGTCCGGGTCGTCGGTCATACCGGCCGGCTCGAAGCGCATGTTGGTGAACTTGCTGACGAACGTCTCCAGCGGCACGCCGTACTGGAGACCGATGGAGATGGCCACCGAGAAGGCGTCCATCACCCCGGCCAGCGTCGAACCCTGCTTCGACATCTTCAGGAAGACCTCGCCGAGGCCGTCGTCGGGGTAGGACGACGCGGTGAGGTAGCCCTCGGCGCCGCCGACGGAGAAACTGACCGTCTCCGACGGGCGCTTCTTCGGCAGCCGCTTGCGCACCGGGCGGTACTCGACGACCTTCTCGACCACCTTCTCGACGGCGGCGGCCTCGACCCCGGCCGGCTCGGTGGCCTTGTTGGACTTGGCCACCGAGAGCGGCTGGCCGACCTTGCAGTTGTCCCGGTAGATCGCCAGTGCCTTGAGGCCGAGCTTCCAGCCCTCGAAGTAGATCTTCTCGACGTCCTCGACGGTGGCCGCCTCCGGCATGTTGACCGTCTTGGAGATGGCGCCGGAGACGAACGGCTGGATCGCCGCCATCATCCGCACGTGGCCCATCGGGGCGATCGTCCGCTCGCCCATCGCGCAGTCGAAGACCGGGTAGTGCTCCGGCTTGAGCCCGGGGGCGTCCACCACGTGGCCGTGGTCGGCGATGTGCTCGACGATCGCCTCGACCTGCTCCTCGGGGTAGCCGAGGCTGCGCAGGGCGCGCGGAACGGTCTGGTTGACGATCTGCATCGAGCCGCCGCCGACCAGCTTCTTGAACTTGACCAGCGCCAGGTCCGGCTCCACGCCGGTGGTGTCGCAGTCCATCATGAAGCCGATGGTGCCGGTCGGCGCGAGGACGCTGGCCTGCGAGTTGCGCCAGCCGAACTTGTCACCGACCTTGTTGCCCTCGGTCCACTGCTTGGTGGCCTCCCGCTGGATGGCGGTGGCGACCGTGCCGGCCGGCTTGATCGCGTCGTTGGCGGCGGCGTGCTTGCGCATGACCCGCTTGTGCGGCTCGGCGTTGCGGGCGTAGCCGTCGTACGGGCCGACGACGCCGGCCAGCTCGGCCGAGCGGCGGTAGGCGGTGCCGGTCATCAGCGAGGTGATCGCCGCGGCGACCGAGCGACCCTGCTCCGAGTCGTACGGCAGGCCCGAGGCCATCAGCAGCGCGCCCAGGTTGGCGTAGCCGATGCCGAGCTGCCGGTAGGCGCGGGAGGTCTCGCCGATCTTCTCGGTCGGGAAGTCGGCGAAGCAGATCGAGATGTCCATCGCGGTGATGACCAGCTCGACCGACTTGACGAACTGCTCCACCTCGAAGCCACCGTCGGCGCGGAGGAACTTCATCAGGTTGAGCGAGGCCAGGTTGCACGAGGAGTTGTCCAGGTGCAGGTACTCCGAGCACGGGTTCGACGCGGTGATCCGCCCGGTCTCCGGGCAGGTGTGCCAGTCGTTGATGGTGTCGTCGTACTGCAGGCCGGGGTCGGCGCACTCCCAGGCGGCCTGGGAGATGTCACGGAACAGCTTCTTCGCGTCGATCGTCTCGATGGTCGCCCCGTCGAGCCGACCGCGCAGGTCGAAGCCGCCGCCGTTCTCCACCGCCGTCATGAACTCGTCGGAGACCCGGACCGAGTTGTTGGCGTTCTGGTACTGCACGCTGACGATGTCGGCGCCGCCCAGGTCCATGTCGAACCCGGCGTCGCGCAGCGCACGGATCTTGTCCTCCTCGCGCGCCTTGGTGACCACGAACTCCTGGATGTCCGGGTGGTCCACGTCGAGGATGACCATCTTCGCCGCGCGCCGGGTGGCGCCGCCGGACTTGATGGTGCCGGCGGAGGCGTCCGCGCCGCGCATGAAGCTGACCGGGCCGGAGGCGTTGCCGCCGGAGGAGAGCAGCTCGCGGGAGGAGCGGATCCGGGAGAGGTTGACGCCGGAGCCGGAGCCGCCCTTGAAGATCAGCCCCTCCTCCTTGTACCAGTCCAGGATGGAGTCCATCGAGTCGTCGACGCTGAGGATGAAGCAGGCGCTGACCTGCTGCGGCGACGGCGTGCCGACGTTGAACCAGACCGGCGAGTTGAAGCTGAACACCTGGTGCAGCAGCATCCAGGTCAGCTCGTGCGCGAAGATCTCCGCGTCCGCCGGGGTGGCGAAGTAGTTGTGGTCCTCACCGGCCTTGCGGTAGGTGGTGACCACCCGGTCGATCAGCTGCCTGAGCGACCACTCGCGCTCCGGGGTACCCACCGCGCCCCGGAAGTACTTGGTGGTCACGATGTTGGCCGCGTTGACGCTCCAGGACTCGGGGAACTCCACCCCGCGCTGCTCGAAGTTGATCGAGCCGTCCCGCCAGTTCGTCATCACGACGTCGCGACGCTCCCACGTCACCTCGTCGTAGGGGTGCACGCCCTCGGTCGTCCAGACCCGCTGCACCTTGAGCCCCGTCACCGCGCCGTTCTTCGCTGCCCGCGACCGGCTGGCTGTCACGCCGTCCCCCGCCATCTCATCCGCCCCCTCGTCTGCGCGGTCACCCGCCGCGCGTCGTCACTGTCAGGAATTCGCAAAAATCAACTGGTACGGCCGGCGGCGCCGGCCTCTTCGCGGGCGCGCGCGGCCTCCCGCAACGTCTCTATCTCCCGCTCGAAGTCGGCGAGCGAGTCGAAGGACCGGTAGACGCTGGCGAAGCGGAGGTAGGCCACCTCGTCCAGGTCCCGCAGCGGGCCCAGGATCGCCAGCCCCACGTCGTGGCTCGGGATCTCGGCGGCCCCCTTGGCCCGAACGGTCTCCTCGACCTTCTGCGCGAGCAGCGCGATCGAGTCCTCGTCGACCGGCCGGCCCTGGCACGCCTTGCGCACCCCGCCGATGATCTTCGTGCGGCTGAACGGCTCGGTCACCCCGCTGCGCTTGACCACCGCGAGGACGGCCTCCTCCACCGTGGTGAACCGCTTGCCGCACTCCGGGCAGGAGCGCCGGCGACGGATCAACTGACCGTCGTCGGCCTCTCGAGAGTCGACCACCCGGGAGTCGGCATGCCGGCAGTACGGACACCGCATCGCTGACCTCCTCGATCGACCGTGGGCGCGCCGACCGCCTCCGGGCACGCGGCAACCCGGCGGGACCACCATCGGTGGCCGTCGCCGTCGTCGACGGTACGGGAGTGCGGTCGGTAGTCGAACCCAACCTGTAGGCGACTTACGCCCGTGTGACTACTACATCTAGGGGTCGACCGTAGGCCGCCGGCCGGACGTGGTCAAGTTGGCGGCGTGTCCGGCGCGTCACGCCGCAAACCTCCCGAACCCCCGGCGCCGACAACCCCAACCGGCGGGACCCGCAGGAGGTTACCGCCCGTCCCGGCCGACAGGCGGGAAACGGACGGCCATCGCGAAACGACGTACCGGTCGAACAGCAGTTCGACGGGGACGTACCATTTATCAGAACGCGCGTTCGAGTTTCCACGATTTCCGCCCGACACGCCGACAGCAGGTCGTACAGATGTTTGAAAATGACCGATCTCACCTATACGGTCATGAACGACCGGGTGCGTCGCACGACGTCGGGCCCGGACCAGCGACACCCCCGTACGCACCACGAGCCGCCGAGGCACCCAGCGCCGACCAGGGAGGACGGACGTGACCGAGGACCGGGCCAGCCGGCCGAAGAACCCGCAGCAGATCGCCGAGGCGGGTCCGCCGGCCACACGGCGCCCCCGCGCCGCCCGCAGCCGCACCGGGCAGCCGGCCGTGCGCGCGGTCACCCCGGTGGTCAGCAGCTTCCCCGACCCGGCCACGGTCGACCTCACCGCCCGGCAGCGCCGGATCCTGGAGTTCATCCGCACCTGGGTCGAGCGGCACGGCTACCCGCCGAGCGTCCGTGAGATCGGCGAGGCGGTCGGCCTGGTCTCCCCGTCCAGCGTCGCCTACCAGCTCAAGGAGCTGGAGAAGAAGGGCTTCCTGCGGCGCGACCCCAACCGGCCGCGCGCGGTGGACGTGCGGGCGCCGAGCGACGCCGTCGACGACGAGCTGAGCCGCTCGCAGCGCCCAACCCCGGCGTACGTGCCGATGCTGGGCCGGATCGCCGCCGGTGGGCCGATCCTGGCCGAGCAGGCGGTGGAGGACATCTTCCCGCTCCCCCGCGAGCTGGTGGGTGAGGGCGAGGTCTTCATGCTCCAGGTCAAGGGCGACTCGATGCTCGACGCGGCGATCTGCGACGGCGACTGGGTGGTGGTCCGGCAGCAGCCCACCGCCGACTCCGGGGAGATCGTCGCGGCCATGCTCGACGGCGAGGCGACCGTCAAGACCTACCGGCGGCGCGACGGGCACGTCTGGCTGATGCCGCAGAACCCCGCCTTCGACCCGATCCCCGGCGACGACGCGACCATCATGGGCCGGGTCGTGGCGGTGCTGCGCCGCATCTGACCCACCGCCGCACTCGACGACCGACGGGTGGCCACCCCTGGGGTGGCCACCCGTCGCGTCATGTCAGGTCTCAGTAACGGTCGCCCCGGGCCGGCGGCTGCCCGTAGCCGTACCGGCCGCCCCGGCGGTCGTCGGGATCGCCGTCGCGGCGCGGGCCGGGGCGGGGATGCGGCTCGCGGCGCGGTGGCTCGGCCTGCCCCCCACCGCCGTAGACGCCGGTGCCGCGGGGGCCGCCACGACGGGGGCCACCGCCGTCGGGACCACCCTCGCCACGCGGGCCGGCACCGCGGGGGGCGCCGCCACCGGCCGGCCCGCCTCCGTAGACGCCACCGCCCGGCGGACGGCCGCTGCCACCCGCCGGACGGCCGCCGCCGCCGTAGACGCCACTGCCGGCCGGGCGGCCGGAACCCCGCCCGCCCTCCGGACGGCCACCGCCCGCGGGCGGTGGCCCCGCCGGACGCCCGCCGCCGTAGACCGCCCCGCCCGCCGGGCGGGCCGGCGCACCACCGGCCGGAGCCGGACCGCCGTACACGCCACTTCCGGCGGGCGCGCCGCCGTAGACCCCGGCCCGCGACCGGTCGCCGCCGGGCGGGCCGTCGCCGGCCGGCCCGAAGCCGTCCCCGGGCAGGGCACCGGAGGTGAACGGAGCGTCGCGGTCCGGCCCGTCGGGCCGGTCCCGGCCGTCGTCCTCGCCAACCGTCGGCGGCCTGCGCCGGGACCGAACGATGCCGAAGATGCCGGCACCGACCAGCAGCGCGCCGACCACGCCGACCGCGCCGATCAGGTAGGTGATCTGATCCAGGCTCATGCCGTCCAGCCAGGACCCCTCGGCCTTAGGCCTCTTGGCTTCTGGGTCGGTGGCGAGCGCCTCCGTGCCGGTCTTCGACGGGGCGTACGCCAGGATCTCGACCGGGTCGTCGGGGGCGAAGTCCGCGCCGTCGGAGACCGTGAGGTAGGTCTTGCCGTCCGGGCTGTAGGAGATCCCCTCACCGAACGGGTCGGCCAGCGCGGTGACCCGGGGCTTGCCGGTGGTGAGCGCCCCGACGACGTCGTCGCCGGTCACGGCGTACTCGAAGGCGTCGGCGTAGGTGCGCAGCACCACCTTCGAGCCGTCCGGCGACCGGGCCGCGCCGGTGATCGCCACCCGACCGAAGATGTTCAGCGGGTTGTCGGTCGTCGTCTCGGGCAGCTTGATCTCGCCGACCTTCTTCATCGGCACCGCCTCGGGGTCGCCGCTGCTCTTGAGCTTCCGCTCCGGCGTGTAGATCTCCGCCTTGCCGCTGGGCACCTTGGTGATCACCAGCGGCAACCCGTCGGCGCCGACCAGCAACGCCTCGGCGTCGTGCGGCTTCTGCTCCGGGTACGACAGCCGGTGCAGCACCGGTCGCTTGCCGCCACCGATCGGCATCGTCCAGACCGCGACCCGGGGGCGTCGCTCCTTGCCCGGGTTGTCGCCGATGTCACCGATCCACAGCGTTTCGCCGTCCGGCGAGACCGCCAGGTCCTCGGTGTCCAACGGGCCGGAGCCGGAGTAGGCCACCGGCTCCCGGGCGATGGCGCACTTGCTGTCAAGGAAGAAGACCCGCTTACGGCTCTCGTCCAACGAGCCGTCGTTGATCACGATGTAGCCGGTCCTGGTGGCGACGATGCCGGAGAGTTCCCGCAGTCGCTTGTCCTCGATCGTGCACTTCTTCTTGCCCGGCGTCACCGGAGCGGCGGGCGCCGGTGCCGCCAGGGCGGCACCGGCGGAGGCCACGGTCGCCCCCAGCAGGCCGAGGGCAACCGTGACCGAGGAAACAGCGCGACGCATTGCGCCAGTGTCGCATGCCACGCTGAACCGTTGGACGCTCCGGGAGCGCTCAGCGGGTGCCGGCGGCCGCGGGCTCCTCCGTCGTGACGAAGGGCGCCAGCTCGGCGGCGATCTCCTCCCCGACGCGGACGTGCACCAGGGTCCCTTCGGGCAGATGGGAGGTGCTCAGCACCTCGCCCTGCCGGTGCAGCCGGGCGACCAGGTCACCCCGGTCGTACGGCAGCACGGCACGGACCTCCACCGCCGGACGGGGCAGCCGATTCTCGACGGCCTCGCGCAGCCCGTCGATGCCGCGGCCGGTGCGTGCGGAGACGAAGACCGCCTCCGGCCAGAGCCGCTTGAGCCGCAGCAGCGTCTCCTCGTCGGCGGCGTCGGCCTTGTTGACCACCAGCAGCTCGGGCAGCCGGTCGGCGCCGACCTCGGAGAGCACCTCCCGGACCGCGCGGACCTGCTCCTCCGGATCCGGGTGGGCGCCGTCGACGACGTGCACCACCAGGTCGGACTCGGCGACCTCCTCGAGCGTCGAGCGGAACGCCTCGACGATCTGGTGCGGCAGGTGCCGGACGAAGCCGACCGTGTCGGAGAGGGTGTAGAGCCGACCGTCGGAGGTGGTCGCCTTGCGGGTGGTCGGGTCGAGAGTGGCGAAGAGCGCGTTCTCGACCAGCACTCCCGCGCCGGTCAGCCGGTTGAGCAGACTGGACTTGCCGGCGTTGGTGTAGCCGGCGATGGCGACCGCGGGCACCGCGTTGCGGGAGCGTCGGGCGCGCTTGGTCTGGCGTACCGTCTTCATGCCCTTGATCTCACGGCGCAGCCGGGAGATCCGGGTGCGGATCCGGCGCCGGTCGGTCTCCAGCTTGGTCTCACCGGGACCACGCAGACCCACGCCGCCGCCGGCGCCGCCACCGCGGCCGGAACCACCGGTCTGCCGGGACAACGTCTCACCCCAACCGCGCAGGCGCGGCAGCAGGTATTCGAGCTGGGCCAGCTCGACCTGCGCCTTACCTTCCTTGCTCTTGGCGTGCTGGGCGAAGATGTCGAGGATCAGGGCGGTCCGGTCGACCACCTTGACCTTGGTGCGCTGCTCCAGGTTGCGCAGCTGCGACGGAGAGAGCTCACCGTCGCAGATCACCGTGTCGGCGCCGGTGGCGAGCACCATCGCGCCGAGGTCGTCGACCTTGCCCCGGCCGATGTACGTCGCCGGGTCCGGGCGGTTGCGCCGCTGGATCAGCCCCTCGAGCACCTGCGAGCCGGCCGTCTCGGCCAGCGCCGCCAGCTCGGTGAGGGAGTTGTCCGCGTCGCTCTGCGTGCCCTCGGTCCAGACACCGACCAGAACCACCCGCTCCAGGCGCAGCTGCCGGTACTCGACCTCGGTGATGTCGGTGAGTTCGGTGCTGAGGCCGGGGACGCGCCGCAGCGACTGCCGCTCCGACAGCTCCATCTCGCCGGTGGTCACGTCGAGCTCCTCGTCCTCGAAGGGAACGAAGCTCTCCTGGTCTCGCAAACTGGTCTCCTGTCCGTTTTGCCACTGAGAAAGCAATCCTGACATGTACCAACGCCCGACGCACCCGCAATATGCCCGCGCGGGAAAGGGGCACAAAAATCGGGGCCGGATGCCGGCCGACCTCGGTGGGCGAGTAGAAATGCGGGGCGAGCCGATCAGCGTTGACGGAGGAACTTCCCGTGGCCAACACCCGACTGCCCAGCGCAGGATTCTCGATCACGATCCGAATCGCGGTGACCGCGGACGCCTCCTCCATCGGTCGGCTGACCACCGCCGTCGGCGAGGCCGGGGCCATCGTCACCGCACTGGACGTGGTCGACTCCGACCCGACCAGCGTCATCGTCGACCTGACCTGTGACACCGCCGACACCAGCCACGCCGACCAGGTGGTCGACGCGCTGACCGCGCTCGACGGGGTGGACGTCCGCAAGGTCTCCGACCGGACGTTCCTGCTGCACCTGGGCGGCAAGATCGAGGTCACCTCCAAGGTCGGGCTCCGCACCCGCGACGAGCTGTCCCGCGCGTACACCCCGGGGGTGGCCCGGGTCTGCATGGCTATCGCGGAGAACCCGGCGGACGCCCGGCGGCTGACCATCAAGCGCAACACGGTCGCGGTGGTCAGCGACGGCTCGGCGGTGCTGGGTCTGGGCAACCTCGGCCCGGCGGCGTCGCTGCCGGTGATGGAGGGCAAGGCGGCGCTCTTCAAGCGCTTCGGCGGGGTGGACGCCTGGCCGGTGGTGCTGGACACCCAGGACACCGACGAGATCGTCGCGATCGTCAAGGCGATCGCGCCCGCGTACGGCGGGATCAACCTGGAGGACATCGCCGCGCCGCGCTGCTTCGAGATCGAGGCCCGGCTGCGGGAGGCGCTGGACATCCCGGTCTTCCACGACGACCAGCACGGCACCGCGATCTGCGTGCTGGCCGCGCTGACCAACGCGCTGCGCGTCGTCGGCAAGCAGCTGGCGGACGTCCGGGTCGTGGTCTCCGGCGCCGGCGCGGCCGGCACCGCGATCATGAAGCTGCTGCTGCGCCAGGGCGTGGGCGACATCATCGCGTACGACCGGCAGGGCGCCCTGCACCGCGGGCTGACCGACCTCAACCCGGCCTGGCAGTGGCTGGCCGAGAACACCAACAAGGAGAACTACTCCGGCGACCTGCCCGGGGCGGTGCGCGGCGCGGACGTCTTCATCGGCGTCAGCGCGCCGAACCTGCTCACCGGCGACGACATCGCCACCATGGCCAAGGACGCGATCGTCTTCGCGCTGGCCAACCCGGACCCGGAGGTCGACCCGCGGGAGGCCCGCAAGCACGCCGCCGTGGTGGCGACCGGCCGCTCCGACCAGCCCAACCAGATCAACAACGTGCTCGCCTTCCCGGGCGTCTTCCGCGGCATGCTCGACGCGCACGCCGAGGAGTTCACCGAGGAGATGGCGATCGCCGCCGCCCGGGCCATCGCGGACGTGGTCGGCGAGGACAAGATCAACCCGACGGTGATCGTGCCGAGCGTCTTCGACTCCCGGGTGGCGCCCGCGGTCGCCGCCGCGGTCCGCGCCGCTGCCCAGAACCCGGCCACCGCGCCGCGGCCGGCCGCCGACTCCGGCCCGTCCGACCTCCCCGAGATCGCCGCCAACGCCTCCGCGACCCCCTGACGCCCGCCTGCGGGCCCGCCCGCTGACCCCGGACGGACGAGTCGGCTCAGCGCCCCGTCCCGGCGGGTCGGCGGGCCGGGTTCACCGGCTTTGCTCTGCTGCCCCCACGGCAACGGCGACCGTCCGATATCCGGACACCGCCTGTTGCGCCCGCGGCAGCAGAGCAAAGCGTGCCGAGCGGACGGTCGGTTCCCGGCCGCTCCGCCCGTGCGAAGGTCACCTCTCCCCGGCGGCTGGCCACGCCGTCGGCCCATTGGCGGGGTCAGCGGGGCCTGGCGGGGCCGACGGGCCGGCGGGGCCGAGGCTCAGGAAGAAAGCAGGGTGCCGGGAGTGACGGCGCCGGTGGCCACCAGGACGGCCGGGCCGGCCAGCCAGCAGGAGTCGTCGGTGACGGTGACCGTCAGGCGGCCGCCGGGGACGTCCACCGCGACCGTGCCGGTGTCCCGGGCGGCGTCCCGCAGGGCCACCGCGGCGACCGCGCAGGCGCCGGTGCCGCAGGAGAGCGTCTCCGCCGAGCCGCGCTCGTACACCCGCATCAGGACGTGCCCGTCGGTGCCCGGCACCGGCTCCCCCGGCGCGGTGAACTCGACGTTCACCCCGGCGGGGAAGAGCTCGCCGTCGAAGTCCGGCGCCCGGGTCAGGTCCAGGGCGGCCAGCTCCAGCCCGGCCGGCAGCGCGCAGACCAGATGCGGGTTGCCGACGTCCACCGCCGCGCCGGGCAGGGTCAGCGCGCCGAGGGTGGTGGTCGACGCGTCGTACACCCGGGGGCGGCGCATCTCGACGGCGATGGTGTCCCCCTCGACCCGGGCGCGCACCACCCCGGCCCGGGTGGCCACCGGCAACGCCACGCCGGTCGGCGTGGCCAGCCCGGTCTCCAGCAGGTAGCGGACGAAGACCCGGGCGCCGTTGCCGCACATCTCGGCGAAGGAACCGTCGGAGTTCCAGTAGTCCATGAACCACTCGGCCTCGCCGGCCAGGGCGACGCCCTCGGGATGCTTCGCCGCCCGCACCACCCGCAGCACGCCGTCGCCGCCGACCCCGCGGCGGCGGTCGCAGATCGCGGCGACCAGCCCCGGGGTGAGATCGAGCGTGCCGTCCGGATCGGGCAGGATCACGAAGTCGTTGCCGGTGCCGTGGCCCTTGGTGAACTCCACGCCCCCATCATTCCCGATGGTCGGCGACGACCCGCAGGGCAGTGCCGACAAACTCCGGCGACGCCGAGTCCAGCCAGTGGATCCGCGGGTCACGGCGGAACCAGGAGCGCTGCCGCCGCACGAAGCGCCGGGTGGCCCGGATCGTCTCGTCGTGCGCCTCGGTCTCGCTGAGCTCCCCGGCGAGGAAGCGCAGCACCTGCTGGTAGCCGAGCGCCCGACTGGCCGTACGCCCCTCGGCGAGGCCGTGGCCGGCCAGCTCGCGGACCTCGGCGACCAGCCCGTCGGCCCACATCCGGTCCACCCGCAGCGCGATCCGCTCGTCCAGCAGCGCGGTGTCCAGGTCGACGCCGAGCTGCACCGACGGGTAGTACGGCGTCGGCTCCGGCAACGCCGCGGTGAACGGCGCCCCGGTCAGCTCGATCACCTCGAGGGCCCGGACGATCCGCCGGCCGTTGCCGGGCAGGATGCCGGCCGCCGCCGCCGGGTCGGCCTCGGCCAGCCGGGCGTGCAGCGGGGCCGGGCCGACCGCGGCCAGCTCGCGCTCCAGCCGCTCCCGCACCGCCGGATCGGTGCCGGGGAACTCGAACTGCTCCAGCACCGCCCGCACGTAGAGCCCCGAACCGCCCACCAGCAGCGGCACCCTCCCCCGGGCCAGGATGTCGTCGACCGCCGCGCGGGCCAGCCGCTGGTACTCCGCGACGCTGGCCGGCTCGGTCACCGCCCAGATGTCCAGCAGGTGGTGCGGCACCCCCTCCCGCTCGGCGGGGGTGAGCTTGGCGGTGCCCACGTCCATGCCCCGGTAGAGCTGCATCGAGTCGGCGTTGACCACCTCGCCGTCGAGCGCGTGCGCCAAAGCGATGCTCAGCGCCGACTTGCCCGCCGCGGTCGGCCCGACCACGGCCACCACGACGCCGCTCACGCCCGCTCCCAGGACGCCACGAAGTAGGCGACGCCGTACGGCGCCGAGTAGTGGCGCAGCTCGCCGCGCCAGTCACCGCCCGCCGTGCGGACCGCGCCGGCCAGCACCTGCCAGGAGGCCCGGCCGGCGACCTTCAGCTCCGCCGACAACCCCGGGTCCAGGCCGAGCAGGGCGTCGCCGTCCGCGTCGGCCAGGGCCCGGGCCACCCCGTCGTCGTACGCCTCGGCGCGCGGGTCGTGGTAGCCGGGCGACTTCGGCCCCCGGCAGGCCGACCCGTCCCCCATCACCAGCAGCGCCACCCGGGGCCGGTACTCGTGCACCTGGTCGGCCAGCCTGGCCAGCTCCGTCGGGGGCGCCTCCGGGCTCACCTGCGCGCCGACCAGGCGCACGCCCGCCCGGGTGCCCGCCGGCTGCCGGCCGAGCAGCCACGCACCGACGGTGACGGGGAGGGGAAGCCGCCGGCCGATGTCGGGCAGTCCCGGCACCAGCGGGACGGTCAGGTCGAGGCCCCACGGGCGCAGCGAGCCGCTGGCGGGCGGGATGATCCAGCCCGTCGCCGCGCCGCCGCCCAGCACGACCAGGCAGTCCGGTCGGGTGGCCAGCAGCCGGGCGACCGCCGCGTCGGCGGCGGAACGGAGGTCGTCCAGCTCCGGCGCGGCGGCGCCGGCCAGCTCGGGGACGATCATCGGCGGGTGGGGACAGACGGCGGCGGCGACCAGAGGCACGGGTTCACGGTAGCCGGACTCGCCGGTGCGTCCCCGGGCCGATCCGGCCATTCGGGCACTAGGACACCGTATGGTCACGGTCGGCGACAGGCGCTCGACGCGGACGGGGGCGGACCTGTGACAATGCCGGTTGTAACTTTGCTGCGCCGTGGCGGCGTCGCGGGGGTGTCCCGTCGACGCCGGGAGAACGAGGATGGGCACATGAGCGACTGGACTGCCTTCGGACGGGTTGACGCGGACGGCACCGTGTACGTCAAGACCGCCGAGGGCGAGCGGGTGGTCGGATCCTGGCAGGCGGGTGCCCCGGAGGAGGGCTTGGCCCACTTCGCCCGGCGCTTCGCCGACCTGGTGACCGAGGTGGACCTGACCGAGGCCCGGCTCAACTCGGGCGCGGCCGACGCCGGCCACTCCCTGACCACGATCCGCCGGATCCGCGCCTCGCTGGCCGAGGCGCACGTCGTCGGCGACATCGACGCGCTGGCCGCGCGGCTGGACAAGCTCGCCGTGGTCGCCGAGGAGAAGGCCGGCGAGGCCAAGGCCGCCAGGGACGCCGCCCGGGGTGAGGCCCTCGCCCGCAAGACCGCCCTGGTCGAGGAGGCGGAGAAGCTGGCCGCCGAGTCGACCGGCTGGAAGACCGCCGGGGACCGGCTCAAGGAGATCCTCGACGAGTGGAAGACCATCCGCGGCGTCGACAAGAAGACCGACGGTGAGCTGTGGAAGCGGTTCGCCGCGGCGCGCGACGGCTTCACCCGCCGCCGGGGCGCCCACTTCGCCTCCCTGGACCAGCAGCGCAAGCAGGCGCAGACGGTCAAGGAGGAACTGGTCGCCGAGGCCGAGAAGCTGCGCGAGTCCACCGACTGGGCGGCCACCGCCAACCAGCTCAAGGAACTGATGAACCAGTGGAAGGCCGCGCCGCGCGCCTCCAAGGAGGCCGAGCAGAAGCTCTGGGAACGGTTCCGGGCCGCGCAGGACGCCTTCTTCAGCCGGCGCAGCGAGGTCTTCTCCGCCCGGGACAACGAGCAGCGGGGCAACCTGGAGCGCAAGCAGGCGCTGCTCGCCGAGGCCGAGGCGCTGGACGTCGACGGCGACCCGAAGGGCGCCCAGGCCAAGCTGCGGGAGATCCAGGCGCAGTGGCACGAGGCGGGTCGGGTGCCGCGGGAGGCCGCCGCCGGGCTGGAGCGCCGGCTGCGGGCGGTGGACGACAAGGTCCGCGAGGTCATGGACTCCGCGTGGCGGCGTACCACCAAGGAGGACAACCCCCTGCTCGCGCAGATGCGCACGCAGGTGGCCGAGGCCGAGGAGCGGCTGGCCCGGGCGCAGGCCGCCGGGGACAGCCGGCGGATCAAGGAGGCCGAGCAGGCCCTCGCCTCCAAGCGGCAGTTCCTCCAGCTCGCCGAGCAGGCCGGCTGACCTGACACGCCCCGGGAGCCCCCGGTCCCCTGGCGGGACCGGGGGCTCCCGCACGCCCGGCCCGTCCCTGATCCACCCCGCCACCCCCGCGCCGCCCCGGCCTACGCCGCCCGGCCTGTGCCGCGCCCCGCCGCGCCCCGCCCCGCCGCGCCGCGCCGCGCCGCGCCAAGATCGTGCTACATCCTGGATGTAGTGGCCTCGCAGTCGATGGAACACCACTACATCCAGGATGTAGCGTGATCTTGCAAGTGGCCGGCGCTCGGAGGCAGCCGCCGCCCCGGCACGAACCGCCACACCGCCACCCAGCAGGTGGCCGGCGCTCGGATGCCGCCGTCGTCGCCCCGGCCTGAGGCCCAACATCACGACCTTTCAGGTGTCCGGTGTGTCGGTGCAGCCGTCGTCGCTCGGGCGCGGGGCCGGCGCACGGCATCCGGGCGGCTCGTTGAAGATCGTGCTACATCCTGGAGGTAGTGGCCTCGCAGTCGATGGAACACCACTACATCCAGGATGTAGCGTGATCTTGCAGGTGGCCGGCGCTCGGAGGCAGCCGCCGCTCGGGCACGAACCGCGACACCGCCATGCAGCAGGTGGCCGGTGCTCGGATGCAGCGTCGCCGGGCCAGCACGAGGCGCCGCAACAACACGATCTGGGATCTGGGCTCGGCCATCGCCGCTGCGGCACCGGGGCGGCGGCCCGGCATCCGGGTGGCTGGTTGACGCATCGAGGTCGGCTGATCAGAATGGGCGGCAGAGCCAGGTCGGACACCGGCGCGAGGGCGCTGACGGCGTACACCGCCGTCGGGAGTCGCCGGTGCACATCCCGCGAGTGACCCACGTGACGTCGGCCGCGACGTCCTGTCCGCGTACTCGAAGAGGAGCGTGACGGGCGGACGGCGGCCCGGTCCCTGGTCTTTCGCCCCGCGCCGCCGTGCGGCGCCCGGGGCATCCG
Source organism: Micromonospora sp. LZ37 (assembly GCF_059359015.1). Lineage (NCBI taxonomy): Bacteria > Bacillati > Actinomycetota > Actinomycetes > Micromonosporales > Micromonosporaceae > Micromonospora > Micromonospora sp. LZ37. The sequence continues at coordinate 290,568 of NZ_JCADBL010000008.1, forward strand.
AAGTGGAGCTCGCATGCACCGACCCACCGCCCTCGGCGGCGCGCTCACCGCGCTCGCCACCGCCGCGGCCGGCGTCCTCGTCGCCGCCGCCGTCGGTACCACCCCGGCCGTCGCCGCCCCCGGCGGCACCGGCACCGGCTACCTGCACACCAGCGGCAACAGGATCGTCGACAGCACCGGCGCCACCGTGCGGCTGACCGGCATCAACTGGTTCGGCATGGAGACCGACAACAAGACCTTCCACGGTCTGTGGTCGGGCAACCCATGGCGTGGCCAGCTCGACAAGATGGCCAGCCTCGGCTACAACACGCTGCGCGTCCCCTACTCCAACGACGCGCTGAAGCCGGGCGCGACGGCCAGCGGCATCAACGACCACGTCAACCCGGACCTGGTCGGCCTCTCCCCCCTGCAGATCCTCGACAAGGTCATCGACTACGCCGGCGGCAAGGGGATGCGGGTCATCCTGGACCGGCACCGGCCGACCGCCGCCGGGCAGTCGGCGCTCTGGTACACCGCAGGCGTCTCCGAGGCGACCTGGATCAACGACTGGAAGATGCTCGCCCAGCGGTACGCGGGCAACCCGACGGTGATCGGCGCGGACCTGCACAACGAGCCGCACGCCGAGGGCACCAACCCGGCCGCCACCGGGGCCTGCTGGGGCTGCGGGGACCCCGCCCGGGACTGGCGGCTCGCCGCCGAGCGGGCCGGCAACGCCATCCTGGGGGTCCAGCCGAACTGGCTGATCTTCGTCGAGGGGGTGAGCTGCCCGAGCGGGGGACTGTCGAACGTCTGGGACGGCGACACCAGCAACGACGAGGACTGTGGCTGGTGGGGCGGCAACCTGTCGAAGGCCGGCCAGTTCCCGGTCCGGCTGAACGTGGCGAACCGGCTGGTCTACTCCCCGCACGAGTACGCCACGTCGGTCTACCGCCAGGCCTGGTTCGACGCCCCCGACTACCCGGCGAACATGCCGGCGATCTGGGACAGGTACTGGGGTTACCTGCACAGGCAGAACATCGCGCCGATCATGATGGGCGAGTTCGGCAGCACCCTCGCCGACCCGAAGGACAAGGTCTGGCTGGAGCGGCTGATGGCCTACACCGGCACCGGGGTCACCGGGATGTCCTTCACCTACTGGTCGTGGAACCCGAACTCCGGTGACACCGGCGGCATCGCACTGGACGACTGGACCAGCATCAACACCACCAAGCAGGCCATCCTCCAGCCGTACCTGATCCCGCCGGTGGGCGGCGGTGGCGGCGGCCCGTCGCCGACACCGACCACCCCGGCCCCGACCGGCGGGTGCACCGCCGGCTACCGGCAGGTCAACGCCTGGCAGGGCGGCTTCCAGGGCGAACTGACGGTGAAGAACACCGGCACGGCCGCCGTGAACCCGTGGTCGGTGACCTGGACCTGGCCCTCGGGGGTGAGCCTGGCCAGCGGCTGGAACGCCACGGTCACCCAGTCCGGGACGACCGTCACCGCCGCCGCGCCCGACTGGGCCCGGTCGCTGGCGGCGGGGGCGTCGGTGACGATCGGCTTCACCGCCAACGGCGCGGCGTCCGCGCCGGGCACGGTGAAGCTCAACGGCACCGCCTGCTGAGGCCGACACGGCGACGGCCGGGGCCTCCGCGTGGCGGTCCCGGCCGTCGGCGGTGGCGTCAGTGGGCGGCGCAGCCGGTCGCCGCCGCGGGCGCCGCGGCCGGCGCACCGATCGTGGGCAGCCCGAGCAGCACCCCGGGGGTACGCGGGGAGCGTCCCGCCTCGGCGGCGTCACCGGCCCGGGTACGCCGGTGCGACAGCGGCTCGCCGTCGGCGTTGAGGTGGTGCGGGGCGGCGTACGTCACGGTGGTGTGCACGATGTCGCCCGGTCGGATCGAGCCGGCGTACGAGCCGGCGTCGAAGTGGACCAGCCGGCCGTCGCGGGCCCGGCCCGACATCCGGCCGGTGCGCTCGTCCTTGCGCCCCTCGCCGACGGCGACCAGCACCTCGACGGTCTCCCCGACCAGCTTCTTGTTCTCCGCCCAGGTGATCTCCTCGACGCAGGCGATCAGGCGCTCGTAGCGCTCCTGCACGACCTGCTTGGGCAGCTGGCCGTCCATGGTGGCGGCCGGCGTGCCGGGGCGCTTCGAGTACTGGAAGGTGAACGCCGAGGAGAACCGGGCCTCCCGCACCACGTCCAGGGTGCGCTGGAAGTCCGCCTCGGTCTCGCCGGGGAAACCGACGATGATGTCGGTGGTGATCGCCGCGTCCGGCATCGCCGCCCGGACCTTGGAGATGATCCCCAGGTACTTCTCCGACCGGTACGACCGGCGCATCGCGCGCAGCACGTCGTCGGAGCCGGACTGCAACGGCATGTGCAGCGAGTGGCAGACGTTCGGCGTCTCGGCCATCGCCGCGATCACGTCGTCGGTGAAGTCCTTCGGGTGCGGGCTGGTGAACCGCACCCGCTCCAGCCCGTCGATGTCGCCGCAGGCGCGCAGCAGCTTGCCGAACGCGTACCGGTCACCGAACTCGACGCCGTAGGAGTTGACGTTCTGCCCGAGCAGGGTCACCTCCAGCACGCCCTCGTCGACCAGGGCGCGCACCTCGGAGAGGATGTCGCCGGGGCGGCGGTCCTTCTCCTTGCCGCGCAGGGAGGGCACGATGCAGAACGTGCAGGTGTTGTTGCAGCCCACCGAGATCGACACCCAGCCGGCGTACGTCGACTCGCGCCGGGTCGGCAGCGTGGACGGGAAGACGTCGAGCGATTCGAGGATCTCCACCTCGGCGGCGGCGTTGTGCCGGGCCCGCTCCAGCAGCACCGGCAGCGAGCCGATGTTGTGCGTGCCGAAGACCACGTCGACCCAGGGGGCCTTGCGGACGATGTCGCCGCGGTCCTTCTGGGCGAGGCAGCCACCGACGGCGATCTGCATGCCGGGGTGCTTGTCCTTCACGGGGCGCAGATGACCCAGGTTGCCGTAGAGCCGGTTGTCGGCGTTCTCCCGGACGGCGCAGGTGTTGAAGACCACCACGTCCGGGTTGCCGTCGGCTTCGGGCGCGCGCACGTAGCCGGCCTGCTCCAGCAGGCCGGAGATGCGCTCGGAGTCGTGCACGTTCATCTGGCAGCCGTACGTGCGCACCTGGTAGGTGCGCGGGCTGCTCGCGGCTGCGGTAGTCATGACGTGCACAGCGTATCCGGGACCACCGGAGCGCCGGAGACGAGGAGGAGCCGTGTGCCGCAGCATCAAGACCCTGCGTGAGCCGTACGTGCCGGAGGTGACCCCGGCGGACGTCGAGGCGGCCGCGTTGCAGTACGTCCGGAAGATCTCCGGGTTCCGGGCGCCGGCCGCGCACAACGCCGCCGCCTTCGACGAGGCCGTCCGGGCGGTCGCCGCCGCCACCGCCACCCTGCTGGACCGGTTGGAGGTCCGGGGCGGCCGCTCGGCCCCGCAGACCTGACCGGGCAGGTGCGCCGGCCCGCCTCGCGGCGGGTCGGGCCGGCCGGCGGCGGCGCCGCTCAGGCGGCCGCGAGCGCCGGGACCACCGAGTCGGGGGCCCAGCGCGAGCGGTGGCACCGGGACCAGCCCCGGCAGCCGGGGTTGGCCTGGGTGCAGAGCCGCTGGTTGCTGAGCACCTCACCGTCGTCGGTCTCGACGACGTCGAAGTGCACCGGCCGGATCGTGCCGTCCGGCGCGACCAGCAGGTGCCGGCCGGCGTCGAGGGTGTCGTCGGCCATCAGGCAGTTGCGGTCGAGCAGCCGGGCCAGCGCGGCGATGCCGCGCTGCTCGTTCAGCGATTCGGGTACGCCGTAGCAGTCCACGACGGTGCCGAACTCCCCCGGCGCCTCCCACACGTCGCAGATCACCGCGTGTCTGGGCAGCCGCGCCGGGTCGGCCACGGCGAGGGGCATCACCACCCGGCCGAGCGCCTCGGCCAGCGCCGGGTACACCTCCACGGGTGCCGCCCGGTCGATTCTCCAGTTCCACAGCTCGGTCATGCCGCCTCCTCGCTGCGTTCGTCCCACCGGCCTCCGGATCGGGCCTTACTGACGATGGTGGGGGGCATTTGACCTCAGCCGGGGGCAAGTTACCGGTCTGTGACCATTCCGGGCAAAATTTCCTCGAGCGCCGTTGCTGCGAGTAGCGGGAAGATGACAGTTTATCGGGTACGGTGCCCGTTCGGCGGAACCCACGCCGGCCGGTCGTCCGATCAGCGGACCCGCACCAACTCCTCGCCGCGCGGCAACAGCTCGCCGATCACGGTGCCGCCGGGCACCTCACCGGCGACCAGCAGCCCGCCGGAGGTCTGCGCGTCGGCCAGCAGCAGCCGGTCCGCCTCGCCGGTCGCCCCGAAGTCGGTCCACGGGGTCACCCAGTCCAGGTTGCGCCGGGTGCCGCCGCTGACGTACCCGTCCCGCACGGCCTCCCGCGCGCCCGGCAGGTACGGCACCCGGGACGCGTCGATCGCCACCGTGAGCCGGCTCGCCCGGGCGAGCTTGCTGGCGTGCCCGAGCAACCCGAACCCGGTCACGTCGGTGCCGCACCGGACGCCGGCGGAGACCGCCGCGCGGGCGGCGTCCCGGTTGAGGGTGGTCATCGCGGCGACCGCCTCGGGGAAGCTCTCCCCCGTGTTCTTGTGCCGGGTGTTGAGCACACCGACGCCCAACGGCTTGGTCAGCGACAGTGGCAGCCCGGCGCGGCCGGCGTCCAGCGTGATCAGCTCCTCGGGGCGGACCACCCCGGTCACGGCGAGCCCGTACTTCGGGCCGTCGTCGTCGACGCTGTGCCCACCGGCGAGGTGACAGCCGGCCTCCCGGGCGACGTCCTGGCCGCCGCGCAGCACCTCACGGGCCAGCTCCAGCGGCAGCACGTCGCGCGGCCAGCAGAGCAGGTTGAGCGCGACCAGCGGGGTGCCGCCCATGGCGTACACGTCCGAGAGGGCGTTGGCGGCGGCGATCCGGCCCCAGTCGTACGGGTCGTCGACCACGGGGGTGAAGAAGTCGGCGGTGCTGACCAGCCCTGTCCGCTCGTCCAGTCGGACCACCGCGGCGTCGTCACCGTGCTCCAGACCCACCAGCAGGTCGGCGGTGCCGGTGGCGGGGCCGAGCCCGGCCACCATCGCCTCCAGCTCGCCCGGCGGGATCTTGCAGGCGCAGCCGCCGCCGCGGGCGTAATCGGTCAGCCGGAGCCGAGGGGTCATCCCCACATGATCTCCACGAGGCGGCGGTTCCGCCACTCGTGGGGCCGATGGATGGCGTAATCCGGACTCCGGGCCACGATCCGAACCGGTGTTACCGCTCCGTGACCATCTGAGTTGCATTCCGCCATGTCACCCCGCCTACAGTGGCCCAACCGGGGGTCGACCGACCCCGCTTCCGGGAGACGACAGGGACGGTGGACGACGTGACGACGGGCGAACCGCTCATCGTGCTGGACGGGGTCAACAAGTGGTTCGGCCCCCTGCACGTGCTGGACGACGTGTCGCTCTCCGTCGGCCGGGGTGAAGTGGTCGTGGTGATCGGCCCCTCCGGCTCCGGCAAGTCGACGCTGTGCCGGACGATCAACCGGCTGGAGCCGATCAACTCCGGCACCATCACCTTCGACGGGCAGCCGCTGCCCGCCGAGGGGAAGGCCCTGGCCAAGCTGCGCAGCGAGGTCGGCATGGTCTTCCAGTCGTTCAACCTCTTCGCGCACAAGACGATCCTCGAGAACGTCACGCTCGGGCCGGTGAAGGTCCGCAAGGAGAAGCCGGCGGCGGCGCGCGAGCGCGGCCTGGCCCTGCTCGACCGGGTGGGCATCGCCAACCAGGCCGACAAGTACCCGGCCCAGCTCTCCGGCGGCCAGCAGCAGCGGGCGGCGATCGCCCGGGCGCTGGCCATGCAGCCCAAGGCGATGCTCTTCGACGAGCCGACCAGCGCGCTGGACCCGGAGATGGTCGGCGAGGTGCTGGACGTGATGACGTCGCTGGCCCGCGAGGGCATGACCATGGTCGTGGTCACCCACGAGATGGGCTTCGCCCGGCACGCGGCCAACCGGGTCATCTTCATGGCGGACGGGCAGCTCGTCGAGGACGCGCCCCCGACCGAGTTCTTCGCCAACCCGCGCAGCGAGCGGGCCAAGGACTTCCTTTCCAAGATCCTCACGCACTAGGCGTCCGTACGTGGAGCGCGCCGTCCCCCGGCGGGCTCAACCCCCAAGAAGGAGATGAGTATGCGTATCAAGCGCGTAGCGGCGCTCGCGGCGGCCGCCACCCTGGCGTTCGGCCTGGCCGCCTGCGGCGGCGACGCCGACGAGGGCACCGGCGCCGGCAGCAAGTCCTTCGCCGCCGGCACCACCATGGAGAAGCTCAACAAGGCCCAGAAGATCAAGATCGGCACCAAGTTCGACCAGCCGGGCTTCGGTCAGAAGGGCCTGTCGGGCAAGCCGGAGGGCTTCGACGTCGAGGTCGCGAAGATCCTCGCCAAGGAGCTCGGCATCTCCGAGGACAAGATCGAGTGGGTGGAGACCCCCTCGAAGGTCCGTGAGGACAAGATCGTCGATGGCAGCGTCGACCTGGTCGCCGCGACGTACACGATCAACGACAAGCGCAAGGAGCGGATCGCCTTCGCCGGGCCGTACTACGAGGCCGGCCAGAACATCCTGGTCAAGAAGAGCGAGACCGCCATCACCGGGCCGGACTCCTTCAAGGACGGCACCAAGAAGGTCTGCTCGGTGACCGGCTCCACCCCGGCCGAGACCATCAAGCAGTACGTCAAGGACGTCGCCACCCAGCTGGTGCTCTTCGACACCTACGACAAGTGCCGCGACGCCCTCAAGGGCGGTCAGGTCGACGCCGTCACCACGGACAACGTGATCCTGCTCGGCTACATCGCCAAGGACGAGGCGTCGTTCAAGCTGGCCGGCGACAACTTCACCAAGGAGCCGTACGGCATCGGGGTGAAGAAGGAGGACACCGCGTTCCGCACCTTCATCAACGACACGCTGGAGAAGGCGATCGCCGACGGCCGCTGGAAGAAGGCCTGGGACGACACCGCCGGCAAGTTCGGCGCGGAGCTGGGCACCCCGCCGACCATCAACCGCTACTGATCTGATCCTTCGATCTGGAGGGTGGGGAGGAACACCGACCCGTGAACGTGCTCATCGACAAGTTCGACGTCTTTGCGGGTGGTTTCTGGCTCACCCTCCAGATCTGCGTGCTCGCCGCGATCGGCGCCCTGCTCCTGGGCGCCGTCGTGGCGGTGCTCCGGATCTCGCCGGTGCCGCCGCTGCGCGCCGTCGGCACCGGCTACGTGAACGTCTTCCGGAACATGCCGTTGACCGTGGTGATGTTCTTCGCCGCGTTCGGCCTGCCGGCGCTCGGCTCCAACGCCGACTTCCTGCGCATCCCCGGTCTCGGCGCGGTCTTCAGCCGGCTCGACACCGACCTGCCGTACTTCCGTTTCGCGCTGATCGCCCTGGTGCTCTACACCGCGGCGTTCGTCTGTGAGGCGCTGCGCTCCGGGGTGAACGCCGTGCCCGCCGGCCAGGCCGAGGCCGCCCGCTCGCTGGGCCTCACCTTCGGCCAGAACCTGCGGTACGTGGTGCTGCCGCAGTCCTGGAAGGCCTCGATCGTTCCGCTCGGTTCGGTGATCATCGCGATGATCAAGAACTCGGCGCTGGCCGGCTTCTTCGGGGTCGTCGGCGACCTGTCGGCCACGGCCGACCAGCTCACCGGAGCCGAGGGCTACGCCTTCATCCCGGTCGCCATCGGCATCTCGATCGGCTACCTGATCATGACCGTGCCGCTCGGTGCCCTGCTGGACCGGATCGAGAAGCGACAGGCGGTGGCCCGATGAGTCAGCAGACCAGCGTCCTCTACGACGTCCCCGGTCCCCGTCAGCGGCGGATCACCCTGATCAGCAGCCTGGTCGCCGCGGTGGTCCTGCTCGTCGGGGCGTACTTCCTGATCTACCGGCCGCTGGCCGACAAGGGCCAGTTCTCGATGGAGCTGTGGGGGCCGCTGGTCGACCCCGCCAACGAGAACTTCGCCCTGGTCTGGGAGCGGATCGGGATCGGCTTCAAGAACACCCTGACCGCCGCGGCGCTGGCCATCGTCGCCTCGCTGGTCGTCGGCACCCTGCTCGCCGTGCTGCGCATCCAGCTCAAGAGCCTCACCCAGCGACGCTTCACCGGGCTGGCCACGCCGCTGGCGTACCTGCTGCGCGGGGTGAGCCTGCTGCTCTCGGCGGTCACCCGGGTCTGCGTCGAGGTGTTCCGCGGCCTGCCGGTCGTCATCACCATCTTCTTCGTGGCCCGCGGCTTCCCCGAGTTCGGCATCTCCATGGACACCCTCTGGTACCTGGTGATCGGCCTGACCATCTACAACTCCGTGGTCATCGCCGAGATCCTGCGCTCCGGCATGGAGGGGCTGCCGGGCGGCCAGCGGGAGGCCGCCGCCGCGATCGGGCTCTCCCCGCTCCAGACCACCCGGATGATCCTGCTGCCGCAGTCCTTCCGGATCATGCTGCCGGCGCTGATCAGCCAGCTCGTGGTGGTCCTCAAGGACACCTCGCTGGGCTTCATCATCAGCTACGAGGAGACCCTCAACATCGGCAAGCAGATCATCGGCGTGCTGGGCAACCCGATCCAGGTGTACGTCGTGATCGCGGTGCTCTTCATCGTGGTGAACTACTCGCTGTCGAAGCTGGCCCAGTACCTCCAGCGCCGGCTCTCCCAGGGTCGCAAGACCGCCAACACCCCGGCCCAGAACCCGCCGGCCGCGGCGCTCATCTCGCAGGCCGAGGGCGGCGGGGGCGGCGGCGGGGGCGGCGCCTGATCCGCACCTGACACGACACGAGGGCCGGCCCGGGATTCCGGGCCGGCCCTCGTCGTGTGTCCGGTGGTCCGCCACCACCGCGCCCCGACGGCGGGGACTCAGCGGGCGATCTCGGTGACCCGGGACTCGCGGACCACGGTCACCCGGATCTGACCCGGGTAGGTCAGCTCCTCCTCGATCTGCTTGGCCACGTCCCGGGCCAGGACCGCCGCGCCGATGTCGTCGACGTCGTCGGGCTTGACCATCACCCGGACCTCCCGGCCCGCCTGCATGGCGAAGACCTTCTCCACGCCGAGCTTGCCGGCCGCGATCTCCTCGATCCGCTCCAGCCGCTTGACGTACGCCTCCAGGCTCTCCCGACGGGCACCCGGCCGGCCGCCGGAGCAGGCGTCGGAGGCCTGGGTGAGCACGGCCTCGATGGTCTGCGGCGGCACCTCGTTGTGGTGCGCCTCGATGGCGTGGACGACGTCCTCGCTCTCGCCGTACTTGCGGGCCAGGTCGGCGCCGATGATGGCGTGGCTGCCCTCCACCTCGTGGGTGAGCGCCTTGCCGATGTCGTGCAGGAATGCCGAGCGCTTGATGGTCGGCACGTCCAGCCGCAGCTCGGCGGCCATGATCCCGGCGATGTGCGCGGTCTCCACCAGGTGCTTGAGCACGTTCTGCCCGTACGACGTCCGGTAGCGCAGCCGGCCGAGCAGGGTGACCAGCTCCGGGTGGATCTCGGTGATGCCGACCTCGACCAGGGCGTCCTCGGCGGCCCGGTGGCAGAGCTCCGCCACCTCCTCGCGGGCCACCTCGTAGACCTCCTCGATCCGGTGCGGGTGGATGCGGCCGTCGAGGACCAGCTTCTCCAGGGTGAGCCGGCCGACCTCGCGGCGTACCGGGTCGAAGCAGGAGAGCAGCACCGCCTCGGGAGTGTCGTCGATGATCAGGTTGACCCCGGTGACGGACTCGAAGGCGCGGATGTTGCGGCCCTCGCGACCGATGATCCGCCCCTTCATCTCGTCGCCGGGCAGGTGCAGGACGCTCACCACGCTCTCCGCGGTCTGCTCGCTGGCGACCCGCTGGATGGCGTCCACCACGATGTGCCGGGCCCGCTGCTCGGCGGTGTTGCGGGCGTCGGACTCGATCTCCCGGACCAGCAACGCCGCCTCCCGCTTGGCCTGGGTCTCGATCGCCTCGACCAGCTCGTTCCGGGCGGCCTCGGCGGTGAGCCCGGCGACCCGTTCCAGCTCGCGCCGGCGCTGCTCCTCCGCGGCGGTCAGCGCGGTCTCCCGGGCGCTGATCGCCGCCTCCCGCTCGGCGAGCGCGGCGCTGGCGGCGGTGAGCTGCCGTTCCCGCTCGGCGAGCCGCTCGACCTCCTCGGTGTGCAGCCGTTCCCGCTCGTCCATCCGGGCGGCCCGGCGCTCCACCTCGGCGGCCTGCTCCCGGGTGGTGGCGGCGAGCACCGCCACCTCCCGCTCGCCGCTGCGCCGGGCGGTGGTCCGCAGCTGCTCGGCATCGATCTCGGCCTGCTTGTGGGCGCGCTCCAGGATGGTGTCCGCCTCGGCGCGCGCGTCGTCCAGCACCCGGCGGGCCTCCGCCCGGGCCGACTTCGCCTCGGCCTTGGCGGCGGCGGCCTCGGTACGCGCCGCGGCGGCGGCGGACTTCGCCACGTCGATGGTGCTGTTGGCCTCGTCGGCGGCGGTGCGCAGCGCGGCCAGGGACTGCTCCTGGCGGTCCTTCTCGGCGATGTAGGCGGGGTCCTCCGGCGCGGGCGCCGCGCCGAAGCGGCGCAGCGCGCGGACGCCGAACAGCACGGCCCCGACCACCACCACGGCCAGGACGAGCACCGCGACGAGCAGGACGACGTCGAACGCGGTCATGCCGGCACCCCGGCCCGGCCCGCGACGACAGCCGCCGCCGCACCATCGACCGTCCCGGGCTGCCGCGCGCCGACGGCGGGCGTCCGCCGGCCGTCACCTCCTGGGGACCATCGGTCCCTGTGCCGCGCCGTCATGGCCGCCTCCCCTGAACGTCGACGCCGCGACGGACCGTGCCGGGCACGGGCCACCGCGGCTCTGGACGCCCGACCGAGCGGCTGGCCGTGGGTACAGCTCTCCGTCGGCGCAGCCACGTGGGCGTCGCCGACAGCCGGGTGCAGTTGTCGGGTCGGCTCCGGACCGGCTGTCCGGAGCTACCGTCAAAGGCCGGTGGAGCTGGCCAAAGTGATGCTGTTCCGTTACGAGATCTATGTTGTGCGCTTAGCCTGCGCTGGTCGGGCAATGTGAGCCTGTAGGGCGAGGCTAGGTCGCCGGGGGCCCTCCGGTCAAGGAGTCATGATCAAACCCCCCGAACGGAGAGAAGTTGTCCCGTCACCCGGTGGTAGGCGCATGGCGGACAGCCAGGGACAAAGAAGGACAGCCGGCCGCCGCCGGAGGTGGCCGGCCGGCGGTTGGCAACCGTGCGTACGGCCGATTGTCGACAGGGTGCCGAACTCCCGGTGCCCTGATCCCTCGGCCCCGGTGCCGCGGTGGGCGTGGGTGTCGCCGCCGGGCTGTGCCACCGCACGGGCCTCGGAAGGCCGGCGCGGTGACCTCGCCGGCTCAGCCGGCGCCGAGGGCGACGGCCGCGGCCACCAGCGCGGCGTTGTCGGTCGCGAGCCCGCCGTCGGGGAGGTGCAGGGTGTCCTCCAGGCCGATCCGGGTGTCCAGGCCCCGGCGGACCGCCTCGCCGAGCACCGGCCAGGCCCCGGCGCCCTCGCCGTGCAGCAGCACCGGCGGGTCGTCGGGACCGACGGCCGCGAGCATCATCGCGGCGTCGGCCAGCGCCGCCGCCGGGTCGTCCGGGGTGCACTCGACCAGCAGCCGTCCGGCCGGCGTCCGCCACCGCCGCCAGGACCGGACCGCCCACCCGGTCCAGAGCCCCGCCTCGACCAGCACCCCCCGCTCGTGCAGGGCCGCCGCGACCGCCTCCGCACCCTCCTCGTGGGCGTTGACCGAGGCGAAGTCGGGCAGGACCGGCCAGGCACGTACGGCGGCCACCCGGGCGGCCGGGTCGGGCTCGATCCAGGCGCCGGTGGTCACGCCGACCGCCAGGCCGGGTCGGGCGGCGCGGAGAGCGGTGACCGTGTCGGCGATCACCGTGGGGGCCAGCGACTCGGCGCCGGAGGCGTCCCGGGGGTGGACGTGCACGGCCGGCACGCCGAGCTCGGCGCAGCGGACCGCGTCGGCGGCCAGCTCGGCGGCGGTGACCGGCACGGCGTCGTGCTCGTCGCGTCGACGGCCACCGTTGAGACACGCCTTCAGCACCGGATCATCCTGCCCGTCGGCTCACTCCACCACCCGGCTGTCCCGGTCGAGTTCCCCCTCGGCCTCGGCGAGGGCCTCGGCGTCGATCTGCTCGGCGAACTCCGCCGCCTCGGCGCTCTGCGCGGCCAGCGCGTCCTTCACCGCGCGGATCGCCACGCCGGGCGGGTAGCCCTTGCGGGCCAGCATCCCGACCAGCCGCCGGAACACCGCGTCGGGCTCACCCCGGGCCGTGCGGAGCTTCCGCTCCACCAGGGCACGGGCGGTCTCCGCCTCGGTCTCCTCGTCCAGCTCACCGAGCGCCTCGCTGGCCACCTCGCCGTCCACGCCGCGCTGGCGCAGCTCGTTGGCGAGCGCCCGGCGGGCCAGGCCCCGGCCGGTGTGCCGGCTGGAGACCCAGGCGCGGGCGAAGGCGGCGTCGTCGATGATGCCGACCTCGTCGTAGCGGTCGAGCACCTCGGCCGACACCTCGTCGGAGATGCCCCGCTTGGCCAGCGCCCCGGCCAGCTCGGCCCGGGTGCGGGGGCGCACGGCGAGCTGCCGCAGGCAGATCTCCCGGGCCAGCTCCGCCTCGTCCCGCGGCGGGCCGGCCGGCGGCTCCGGGTCGGTCCCGTCGGACCCGCCGCGACGACCCCGGCGCGGCCGGGGAGTGCTGTTGGCGTCACCCGCGCGGGGCGGACCGGCGTCCCAGCCCCGCCCCGTGCGGGCGCGTCGTCCTGCCATTTAACCGGCGACCGGTCAGAAGTCCACCGGCGGCAGCTCCGGGCCGCCGGCGGCGTCGCCCGCGCCGACCCCGACGCCGAGCTTCTCCAGGATCTTCTTCTCGATCTCGGCGGCCACGTCCGGGTTCTCCTTGAGGAACTCCCGGGCCTTCTCCTTGCCCTGACCGAGCTGGTCACCGTCGTAGGTGTACCAGGCGCCGGACTTGCGGATGATCGCCTGCTCCACGCCGACGTCGATCAGCGAGCCCTCGCGGGAGATGCCCTTGCCGTACATGATGTCGAACTCGGCCTGCTTGAACGGCGCGGCGACCTTGTTCTTCACGACCTTGACCCGGGTGCGGTTACCGACCACGTCGGTGCCGTCCTTGAGGCTCTCGATGCGGCGCACGTCGAGTCGGACCGAGGCGTAGAACTTCAGCGCCCGACCACCGGTGGTGGTCTCCGGGCTGCCGAACATCACACCGATCTTCTCGCGGAGCTGGTTGATGAAGATCGCGGTGGTGCCGGTGTTGTTGAGCACACCGGTGATCTTCCGCAGCGCCTGGCTCATCAGCCGGGCCTGGAGACCCACGTGGCTGTCGCCCATCTCGCCCTCGATCTCGGCGCGCGGCACCAGGGCCGCCACCGAGTCGATCACGATGATGTCGATCGCGCCGGAGCGGACCAGCATGTCCGCGATCTCCAGCGCCTGCTCGCCGGTGTCCGGCTGGGAGACCAGCAGGGCGTCGGTGTCGACGCCGAGGGCCTTCGCGTACTCCGGGTCGAGCGCGTGCTCGGCGTCGACGAAGGCGGCGATGCCGCCGGCCCGCTGGGCGTTGGCCACCGCGTGCAGGGCGACCGTGGTCTTACCGCTGGACTCCGGACCGTAGATCTCGACGACCCGGCCGCGGGGCAGACCGCCCACGCCGAGCGCCACGTCGAGCGCGATCGAGCCGGTCGGGATCACCGAGGTCTGGATGACCGGCCGCTCCCCCAGCCGCATCACCGAACCCTTGCCGAACTGCTTGTCGATCTGAGCGAGAGCAAGGTCGAGTGCCTTCTCCCGGTCGGGCCCTGCGGCCATGTTTGCCACCCCTGCCTTCGCCGGCGTCTTTCCTGAGCTTCGCGTCACGCGGGACACGCTAGGCGCTGGGTCCGACAGAAAACCAGCCGACCGGCCGTGAGCTGTGGACGAGCACCCCCGCTGTGGACAATAGCCGAACAGGTGTACGAGTCGGCAAGCGACACGCGGAAGCGGGGAACAGGCTGCTCAACGCAGCCGCGCGGGCACCCGGTCGGGATAGGCGGCCACGACCGCCCGCCACACCACGTGGGTCTGCTCACCCGAGCTCAGCGCCTGCTCGATGGTCCGCCCACCGAGCTGGGAGAGCACCTGGTCGCGGGCGATGCTGGCCGCGTAACCCGGCCCGAAGGCCTCCTCCAACCGGGCCCAGAAGTCGGTCAGCCGCACGTGATCATTCCTCCTCGTCGGGTGCCCCCGCCGGCACCGGACGCAACGCTAGCGCCACCAGGGGCACGACCGCGATCGCCGCCAGCAGGGTGAGCTCCGGATAACCGGCCGCCCGCATGACAAACCCGCTGGCCGCGGCGGCCCCCGCGCCGGCCAGCCCCATCGTCAGGTCGGAGAAGCCCTGCACACTCGGCCGGACCGCCGCCGGCACCGACTCCGACAGCAGGGTCGAGCCGGCCACCATGGTGCCGGACCACCCCAGCCCGAGCAGGACCAGGCCGACGGAGAGCCGGGGCGTGTGGTGCCCGGCGGTGCCGGCGACCGCGCAGGCGGCCAGCAGCGTGCCGACGCCGCCGAGGATGACCGCCCGGCGACCGAGCCGGTCGGTGAGCCAGCCCACCACCGGGCTGAGGGCGTACATGCCGGCGATGTGCAGGCTCAGCACGATGCCGACCACCCGCAGCACGTCCGCGTCGCCGTGCGAGTCGCCGAGGTGTACCGGGGTCATCGACATCACCGCCACCATCACCACGTGACCCACCGCCACCGCCGCGATGCCGAGCCGGGCGGCCGGGCGCCCGCGTACCACCTGCCAGGCCACCCGCATCCCCGCGCCGCGCCGGGCGGTCGGCGCCGGCGGGGCGACGGCGCCGGCCGGTGGGGTGAGGTCCGGCGGCGGCCCGGCCGCCACCGGGGCCTCGGCCGCCGCCAGCCGGCGCGCGGTCAGCAACGGGTCGGGCCGCAGCAGACCCAGGAGTACGACGGCGGCGAGCACGAAGGCGGCGGCGCTGAACGCGAACGGGCCGGCCAGCGCCGGCAACCCCCAACCGCTGGTGGTGCGGTCGGCGAGCGCGGCGAAGTTCGGCGCCGACACCGCGCCGATGGTGGTCGCCCAGACGATCAGGGAGAGCTGGCGTCCCCGCCGGGCCGGCTCGGCGAGGTCCACCGCGGCGTAGCGGGCCTGGAGGTTCGCCGCGGTGCCCCCGCCGAAGAGCAGCATGCCGAGGAAGAGCAGCGGCACGGAGCGGGTGCCGGTGGCGAGCACCACCAGCACCGCCCCGACCGCGCCGACCAGGTAGGCGAAGGCCAGCCCCGGCCGGCGTCCGTACCCGTTCATGATCCGGGTGACCGGTACGGCGAGCAGGGCCCCGCCCACCACGGCGGCGCTCTGCGCCAGGCCGGCGACCGCGGTGCCGGCGACCCGGGCGGCGAGCAGCGCCCCCACCGCGATGCCGATGGTGACGCCGATCCCGCCGATGATCTGGGTGGTGAAGAGCAGACCCAGGGTCCGCCGCTGGATCGGCGCGACGTCCGGCCGGGTACGGGCCGGCGCGGTCAGGTCGGTGGCCATCGGACCTCCTCGGTAAGGGCCTCCCATCCTCGCGCACCTGACCGGGCCGGCCACACCCGGTTTCGCTACAGGCCGAGGCCGCGCCCGATGATCTCCTTCATGATCTCGGTGGTGCCGCCGTAGATGGTCTGCACCCGCCCGTCCAGCCAGGCCTTCGCGACCGGGTACTCCAGCATGAAGCCGTAGCCACCGTGCAGCTGCACGCACCGGTCGGCGACCCTGTTCTGCAGCTCCGTGGTCCACCACTTCGCCTTCGCCGCGTCGGTCACCGAGAGCCGCCCGGCGTTGAACTCGGCGACGCAGTGGTTGACGAAGGTGCGCGCGATGGTGACCTCGGTGTCCAGCTCGGCCAGGAGGAACCGGTTGTGCTGGAACTTCCCGATCGGCCGGCCGAACGCCTCCCGCGAACGGGCGTAGTCGAGGGTGACCGCGAGCAGCTTCTCCGCCGCCGCCACCGCGGCCACGGCGATGCTCAGCCGCTCCCGCGGCAGGTTGCCCATCAGGTGGTAGAAGCCGTGGTTCTCGGTGCCGATCAGGTTCTCCGCCGGCACCCGGCAGTCGTCGAAGAAGAGTTCGGCGGTGTCGTTGGCCTTCAGGCCGACCTTGGCCAGCCGCCGGCCCCGGCTGAATCCGGGCGTGCCGGTCTCCACCGCGACCAGACTCACCCCGTGCGCGCCCTGGTCCGGCGCGGTCCGCGCCACCACCACCACGAGGTCGGCCATCTCGCCGTTGGTGATGAAGGTCTTCTGGCCGTTGAGCACGAGCGCGTCGCCGTCGCGGACCGCGCTGGTGCGGACCCCGGCCAGGTCCGAGCCCGCGCCCGGTTCGCTCATCGCGATCGCGGTCACCAGGTCGCCGGAGCAGAAGCCGGGCAGCCAGCGCTTGCGCTGGTCGTCGGTGGTCAGCTCGGTGAGGTACGGCGCCACCACGTCGTTGTGCAGGCCGAAGCCGAGCCCCGAGCAGCCGGCGGAGACCACCTCCTCGACCAGCACCGCGTTGAACCGGAAGTCCTGCTGCCCACCGCCGCCGTACTCCGGGTCGACGTCCATGCCGAGCAGCCCGGCCACCCCGGCCTTGCGCCACACCTCCCGGTCGACGATGCCCTCGGCCTCCCAGCGCTCGTGGTGCGGAACCGCCTCGCGGGCCAGGAACTCCCGGCACAGGTCGCGGAACTCCTCGTGGACGGCTTCGTAGAGATGCTGCTCCATGCCGGCCAGTGTGGCACCGCTCACCCGCGCTGCCCAGGGGTCGACCGGCGCCGCCCGGCCGACGCCCCCGGCCGGCGGTCTGCATGA
This sequence comes from Micromonospora sp. LZ37, assembly GCF_059359015.1. Taxonomy (NCBI): domain Bacteria; kingdom Bacillati; phylum Actinomycetota; class Actinomycetes; order Micromonosporales; family Micromonosporaceae; genus Micromonospora; species Micromonospora sp. LZ37. The sequence goes on from NZ_JCADBL010000008.1 coordinate 307,469, forward strand.
TCGCGCGCGAACATGGATGTAGTGGTCACGGCGGCGTCAGGAGGCCACTACATCCCGGTTCGAGCGCGATCATGGACATGACGGGCGCCACGGGCGGAGCGACGGCGGTTATCGTGCCGGGGGCCGGGCCGCGTGGGTCGACCCCGTCAGGCGGCCAGGGCGCGCGCGCCGACGGTCAGGTCGGCCACCAGCCCCGCGTACGCGGCGCCCTGGTCGTCGGCCCGCAGCACCGCGGACGGGTGGATGGTGGCCAGCATCCGGGCGGCGGGCGCGTCGGCGACCTTGCCCGCGCTGTCCACCGGCACCCGGGTGAAATCCTGCGGGTTCTGGGCGGACGCCGGCCAGGGCAGCAGCTCGCCGCGCTGCCGGGTGACCCGGAACGACGGCCCGAGCAGCGCCTTGGCGGCGGTCGCGCCGAGCACCACCACCAGGTCCGGACGCAGCCGGGCGAACTCGGCGACCAGCCACGGGCGGCAGGCGGTGATGTGCACCCGGTCCGGGGTCTGGTGGATGCGCCGCCGGCCCCGCACCTCGTGCCGGAAGTGCTTGACGGCGTTCGTGATGTAGAGCTGCCCCGGGTCGAGCCCGGCGTCGTCGACCGCCTTGCGCAGCAGCCGCCCGGCCGGGCCGACGAAGGGCAGTCCCTTCTGGTCCTCCAGGTCGCCGGGCTGCTCACCGACGAAGACCACCCGGGCGCTCTCGTCGCCCCGGCCGAAGACCGTCTGGGTGGCGTCCCGGTAGAGCTCGCAGCCCTGGCAGCCGGCGGATGCGGCGCGCAGCTCGTCCAGGGTGTCGGCCTGCGGGGGGATGAACTGCTGGGCACCGGGTGCGTCGGTCTGCTCGGCCATGGCGACTGTTCTACCCCGCGTGGCGCCCGTCACGCGACGGGACCCGCCCGGCGCACCGGGCGGAATCATCCGGCGGCCACCCGCGCGGCCCGGCGATCGCGCCCCGCGACCTGGTCGGGACCACAGTGGGCGGTCAGGCGGTGAAACCGCGCTGGCCCGCCGGGCGTACCGCCCGCGCCACCGCGTCGGCGAGCGGCGCGACGTCGGCGGCGTCGAGCGGGCTCACGGTGATCCGGATGCCCGGGTCGGCGGCGATCCGGTAGAGCGCGCCCGGGGCGACCGACCAGCCGGCATCCCGCAGGGCGGTGACCGCGGTCGTCTCGTCCGGCACCGGCAGCCACACGTTGATGCCGGTGCGTCCGCACCCGGTCAGGCCCCGGGCGGCGAGCCCGGCCAGCAGGCCGGCACGGCGGCGTTCGTACTCGGCTCCGGCCCGGCCGACCAGCGCGGCGGTTGCCGGGTCGTCCCACATCGCCAGCACCAGGCGTTGCAGCACCGTGGAGACCCAGCCGGCGCCGACCCGGGCCCGCCCGGCGACCCGGGCCACGGTGGCCTCGTCGCCGGCCAGCACCGCCAGCCGCAGGTCGGGGCCGAACGGCTTGCTCACCGACCGGACGAAGGCCCACGACGGGGTCGCCCCGGCGAGCGGGTGCAGCGGCACCCGGGCCAGCTCGGCGGCGTGGTCGTCCTCGATCAGCAGCAGGTCGGGCCGGCCGGCGAGCAGCTCGCGCAGCGCGCCGGCCCGGTCGGCGGAGACGGCGGCGCCGGTGGGGTTCTGGGCGCGGCTGGTGACCACCAGGGCCCGCGCCCCGAGGGCCAGCGCGTCGCGCACCCCGGCCTCGGTGGGCCCCTCCGCGTCCACCGGCACGGCGATCGGACGCAGCCCCAGCGCGGCGACCAGGTCGAGCAGGTTGGCCCAGCCCGGGTCCTCCACCGCGACCGCGTCACCGGGGCGCAGGTGGGCGGCGAGCAGCCGCTCGATGCCGTCCAGCGCGCCGCCGGTGACGGTCAGGTCGTCGGCCGGCACGCCGTCGGCGGTGAGCCGCTCCCGGGCGGCGGCGGCCAGGCCGGGGACCACGGCGTCGGTCGCGTACCCGGTGGGCGGGCCGATCTCGGCGGCCAGCGCGGCCAGGTGCGGGCCGAGCGGGGGCAGCAGCCGGGGGTCCGGCCGGCCGAGGGACAGGTCCCGGGTGCCGGGGGCGGGCGGCGGGTGCAGCACGGCGCGGCGGCCCGCGACCGGCGGCCGGGGGCGTACCCGGGTGCCGTGCCGGCCGGCGGTGACGATCAGGCCGCGCCGGCGCAGCTCCTGGTAGGCCCGGGCGACGGTGGCCGGGCTGACCGCCAGCTCGAGGGCGAGGGCGCGGACCGCGGGCAGGGCGGCGCCGGCGTCGAGCGCGCCCGTGCGGATGCCGGTTTCCACGCTGGCCGAAATGGCGGCCGACGTCGCCCCGCTGATCTGATAACGTACTGCCACAACTCCGAGATTGTACTAGAACAAAGGTGGGATGTCGCATGTACCCCCCGACCGCGCGGACCACCGCCAGCCGCTCCCGCGACCGGATGAGCTACGACCGGGCCGCCGCCCACGCGGTGCTCGACGAGGCCCACCACTGCGTGCTCGGCTTCGTCTCCGACGGCGAGCCGCGGCTGCTGCCCACGCTGCACGTACGCGTCGGCGACACCCTCTACCTGCACGGCTCCACCGGCAGCCGGCCGCTGCTCGCCGCCCGGGGCGACGCCGGGCTGGCGGTCTGCGTCACCGTCACCCTGCTCGACGGCTTCGTCTACGCCCGCTCCCAGTTCCACCACAGCGCCAACTACCGCTCGGTGGTGGCGCACGGCACCGCCCACCTCGTCACCGACGACGGCGAGAAGCGCGCGGCGATGACCGCGCTGGTGGAGAAGGTCGGCCTCGGCCGCGGCGCCGACAGCCGCCCACCGAACCGCCGTGAGCTGGCCGAGACCGCGGTGCTGGCGCTGCCCCTGCGCGAGGTGTCGGTGCGCTCCCGCAGCGGCGGGGTCAGCGAGGACCCGGCCGATGCGGACCTGCCGTACTGGGCCGGGGTGGTGCCGCTTCGGCTGGCCGCCGGGGTGCCCGAACCGGACGCCGGGGTGACCGCGCCGGTGCCGGCGTACCTCCGTCCGGCCCGGTCGCCCTGGCTGGAGCCGGCGGTGCTGCGCGGCGAGCACGTCGTGCTGGAACCGCTCGACCTGGCCCACGCCGGGGAGCTGTACACCGCGCTCGACGACCCGGAGGTGTGGCGCTACATCGGCAGCCCCCGGCCGACGAGCGTGGCCGAGATGGCCGACCACGTCCGGGCCGCGCTGGACGCCCACCAGCGGGGCGTGCGGGTGCCGTGGGTGCAGCGGTGCGCCGCCACCGGTGCGGTGGTCGGCACCACCTCCTACTACGAGCCCGACGAGGGGCTGCGGTCGGTGGAGATCGGCTTCACCCAGCTCGGGCGGGCGTGGTGGCGCACCGGGATCAACACCGAGGCGAAGCTGCTGCTGCTCACCCGCGCCTTCGAGGAGCTGGACGCGGTCCGGGTCACCTGGCAGACCAGCACCCTCAACGAGCGCTCGCAGCGGGCCATCGAACGGCTCGGCGCCACCCGGGAGGGCACCCTGCGGGCCAACCGCCGCCGCTCCGACGGCACCTGGCGAAACTCGGCGCTCTACTCGATGCTGGCCGACGAGTGGCCGAACGCACAGGTCAGCCTCCGGAAAAGGCTTCGCGCGGCCGCACCGGTGGGGTGAGGATGGCGGGCGTGCTGGGCATCACCGACATCTGGACGTACCTGCTGGGAACCGTGGCGATCATCCTGCTGCCCGGGCCCAACTCGCTCTTCGTGCTCTCCACCGCGGCGAAGCGGGGGGTGGGGGCCGGTTACCGGGCCGCCGGCGGGGTGTTCGTCGGCGACTCGGTGCTGATGATCCTCTCCGCCGCCGGGGTGGCGTCGGTGCTCCAGGCGTACCCGCCGCTCTTCCTGGTGATCAAGTACGCCGGCGCGGCGTACCTCGGATATGTCGGGCTGACGATGCTGCGCGGCGCCTGGCGGCGCTGGCGCGACCGCAACGACCCGGCGGCCCCGCGCCTGATCGACGCCGCGGAGCCGGCGGCGATGCGCAGCCCGTTCCGCAAGGCGCTGGTGATCAGCCTGCTCAACCCCAAGGCGATCCTCTTCTTCATCTCGTTCTTCATCCAGTTCGTCGACCCCGGCTACGCCTGGCCGGCGCTGTCGTTCCTGCTGCTCGGGTTGATCGCCCAGGTGACCAGCGCGCTCTACCTCACCGCGCTGATCTTCGCCGGCACGTTCCTCGCGGCGCAGTTCCGGCGCCGGCGGCGGCTGGCCGCGGGCGCCACCACCGGCGTCGGCGTGCTCTTCCTCGGCTTCGGCCTCAAGCTCGCCACCGCCTCGGTGTAGCCGGCTCAGGTGCCGTCGCCGCCGCCCCCGCCGATGCCGCCGCCACCCGCGGTGCCGCCCAGGCCGTAACCGGGTGCGACCGGGTGGTCCGGCCGGCGGCTGACGTGGGCCGACTCGGTGATGTTGGCCGACCAGTGGGCGTGGGCGGCGGCCGCCGCGTGCCGGTTGATCGCCTCCCGCAGCCAGCCGTCCACGACGGCGACCCAGTCCCGCTGGTCGTCGCCGAGGTGCCAGATCCGGAACCGGCTGATGCTCTGGTGGGTGATGCCCGCCAGGGAGAGCCGCCGGTCCATCCAGAGGAGCACCTCCAGGCCCGCGGAGTTCGCCACGAAGATCAGTTCCAGCTCGGTGATCGGGCCGGCGTAGAGCGGCCCCACCCAGAAACCGAGCCGCTGGTGCAGCGGGAGGACCTGCTCGACCCCGGGCAGCCGCCCCTGCACCAGGCCCGCCTGGCGCATCGCGAAACCGAGCGTGTCCAGCGCGGCCAGGATGTGCAGCTGGGTCGGGAGCGGGTGGACGAAGACCGGCACCATCGCGCCCTGGTCCAGGTCCGGGTCGACGGAGACCTCGGTCCGCAGCCCGGTACGCAGGCTCAGCAGCGGCACCCCGCCGAAGATGGTCACCGGGGTCTCCCAGGGCAGCGGCACGGCGAAGTCGATCGCCCGCCGCCGTCCCGCCGGCACCACGAACCGGCCCGCGACCGGCACCTGGTGGTACTGCACCAGGCGGCGGGGCGCACCGGGATCCTCCGGTTCGGCCTGGGCGACCAGCCCGAGCCGGACGTGCCGCACCGGGACGTCCTCCGGCCCGGCGGTGAGCATCACCCGCCCCGGCAGGCGCAGCCCGGGACGGGTGCCCGCGTTGGTCAGGGTGGTGCTCACCGACAGCCCGGTCCACCCGGACTCCCGCGACACCCCGGTCAGCCGCACGCCCTGCTCCCCGTCTCCGGCCGGCACCGACGCGCGAGCTTTCCCGGTCCCCGGCCGGCCACGCCTCGCCCGGCCGCGCCGGCTTGATCCACACGATTTGCGGCGTGTCGCGCCTCCGCGCGGCTTGGGCTCAAGTGGTTGTTGCAACGGGGTGGATTCTCGTGAGGATGGGGATTCATGCCGGGGAAGCGGTTGTCGTC
>NZ_JCADBL010000009.1:0-303062 GCF_059359015.1 Micromonospora sp. LZ37
GGTAGCTCCACACCTACTCGGGAGGTCCTCACCCTTTCAACATCCCGGACGCGTCACCAACGTCCATGGACAGAACAGCTAGGCCGTCGGGGAAACGTGCGGCAAGGTCACGACTGCGCCGCGACCGGCTCGTAGTCGTATCCGGGCGACGGCGCGAGGTTGAGAAGAGCATCGAGAGCATCCACCGTGTCCGCGCCCCACATCTTCGAGAGCACCCAGGTTCTGCCGTCTCGATGGATGGGGCTCTCGAAGAACCATCGCTCAAGCTGACGGCCGCTTCCGTGGGCCCGAACGAAGGCTTCCTGGTGTGCCTCACCGATGAGGATGCCGTCGACCGGTAGCAGCCGCGGCCATCCGGGGAGCACCTCCGACATCTGGGCGACGTCCACACCGGCCTCGTGCATCGCGCTGATGAGTGCCAGCAGAGCTCTGCGCTTCGGCAACGCCCCCGTCCTCCGGGACGGCGTGATGATCACATACCTTGTCAGGTCCCGGCCGCTGCTCGCTTCAGCGGCTCGTGCGGCGGTCTCCCGGCGGCGCAACTGAACGGTGAGTTCCGCGGCCTCGGGCAGCGGGATGACCTGCTGCACGTCGAGGAGTCTCCTCTCCCCGATCCGGTACGGCGTCAGGCGGATGCAGGTGATGTCCAAGCCGTAGATGTCATTCAGCCAAAGCACGGTCGTGGTGATCTGGGGATCGAAGCCGGCGGAGGCGAGGATGATCCGGACCTGACGATGAATGACGGCGGAGTCGCCTCCGGCCTCGTCCAGCCACTCGGCGAGGCGCTCCCGCGCGCCGTCGGCGTTCTCGGGGTCGGTCTGGGTGAGGTGCCGCTGGTACGTCTCGACGAGCTGCTCGAATGTCATAGCCGAGACCATCGCGGCATACCGGAGCGCTTGGAGCTCCATGTGCCCGCCGTCCTCGGTGCGCTTGAGCTCCACGACCACGAGCCGGCCGCCGCGGTCGACGCAGAGCAGGTCGATTCTTCGGCGCACCTCGAAGTCACCGAACTCCTCACGACCAGCAAGTCCTCCCCGAGCGCGGCGATGTGCTCGCGGAGGGCGCGTTGAAGGTCCGCGCGCTCCAGGATCTGCTCGGCGGCGAAGGTGGAGGACGGCACGGGAACGAGTTCCCCGTCGGCGTTGATCTCGAACAAGCCCATCCGATGAGTCTGTCGAAAGATCGATGGTCGTCAAGGATGTCGAAGAGCTGCGCGGAAGGGCGCGGCTACCTTATCGGTCGCACCCACTAAGCTGCGTCAGCCGTCACTCCGCCAGGTAGAGGGATGCCCTGATGACCGTCGCCCGCACCACCGTGCTCGTCGCTACCGTTGTCACCACGATGTCGGCGCTCGTCGGCTGTGGCGGTGGCGGCGGTGGTCCTGCCGCACCGCAGCCGGCGACTTCAACGGTCACCGCCTCGTCCGCGGCCGCTGCCGCCACTCCGGCGGCGCCGAGCTACAAGATTCTCGACAAGACCGCACTTGCCAAGGCGCTGCTTCCGCTCAAGGAGATGCCGGCCGGCTACAGCGAGGACCCATCAAAAGACGAGGACGGTCCTGACAAGACCTTCTGCAACTACCGCCAGCCGTACACGGCGAAGATCGAGGTCTCCGCTTCGTACCAGAAGGGTGGCGGCCTGAAGACCGAAGTTGCGGTGATCGCCCTACGGCAGTACGCCACCGCCGACCAGGCAAAGGCTTCGTTCGCCAAGATGGCCGAGACGCTGGAAACCTGCAAGAAGGACTCCTCGGAGGGCCAGAAGCTCACCTACGCGCTGATGAACCTGCCGAAGACGGGCGATGACAGCCTCGGGGTACGCATCGAGACGCAGAGTGCGACTGTCCTGCAGGGATTTGCCGTCGTGGGGCCGACGCTCATCTCGACAGGTGCCGGCGGCCTCATGAGTGCCGACGCCGATGTCGTAGCTGACCTGCTCGACAAGCAGGTGGACCGATACATGGCCGCAGCCGCCCGCTAGCCTTTCCGGCGACCTTATCGGGACCAGCATACGTAGGTGTGGGCGGGTGACCTCGAGCCCCCAGTTGTTCCCGGCCTCCCGGATAGCGGCCTCCCATTGTTCGGAGTGGGTCTGTTGGGCCGAGCCCCACTTGCCGAGCGGGTCGGCCTCGGAGTGAAGCAGATGCGTTCCTGGGCCTGGTCAGCCCGCTCGCGGGCACGCTGCTTCGACACGGTAAGACCCACCGCGGCCGCCCCCGCAACGACGAGGCTCGCGAGGAAGGCCGACCAGTACGGATGCCGCGCCACGAAATCGACGACCATCCCGAGCACCACGACGACGGCGACGGCACAGAGCACCAGACCCCAGCCGTTGGCCGACCTGCCGCCACGGACACGCGGCGGACCGCGGATCTCCGCCGAACACTCCCGGGGTGCCGCCTACGGTAGTGCGCCGTCCTCGGGCGCGCGCCGTCCGGTTAGGCAGCGACTGCAGGAAACACTACGAGCGATCCGTCGCTGCTTCGTTCGATCTCAATCGCAACGTCAGCTTGGTGGACTCCCACGTTGAGGCCATCGCCCAAGGCGCGAAGGCGATATGCGGCTTCGAGTAGATCGTCGACCTCGCCCTGCGTGAACATGATGCTGAGGAAACCGCCGGGACGCTTCAACTCGAGAGTCGACAGGCGGAGCAGGACCGAGTTGATGCCTGATTCCAACTCGTCGACGCGACGCTCGTCGTCCTGCAATGTCCCGATGAAGCTCCTGAACGGATTGTTGGTTCCCTCCCGTTGAGCGTGTTCAACCGCTTGGAGCACGAGCACTCGGCGTTTGAGAGCAATGGCGAGTCGCGCAAACTCCACGTGCGCCCGGAAGGCGCCGCCATCCTCATTGATGCCGGGGAACGGCTTCGTCAACGCAGCAACTTCAACCGGGCCGTCGGGCAGCGCAGCTAGCGCATTTTGCCATTTTGTGAGCCGACGCTTGGCTCCTTCGATCGCCGTGTTGATCGCGTACGACGAGGAATCCAGTCCTAACGACAGGCCGATTCTGCCTTGGTCGAGGAGAACCGACGTCGCCTTGTCGATCGCGTCACGACAACCGTCCAACGCGTTGCGTTCGCTCTCGAGGTTGTCTTCCTGCAACTGCTCCAGGAGGTCGGTGATGCGCTCGATCGCTTCCTGGCGTTGGCGATCAGCGTAGGCGCTGACGCCAACCGCGACGGCCATCAGCACAAGTGGCGCGGCCACGGTCAACGCTCCGGCGCTGGCCGCGGCCACACCAGCTGTGGTGGCCGAGCCGGTTGCCGCACCCGCCACAGCGGCCTTGCCGGCAACGGGCACAAATGTGGCGCTGGCTGCGATGCGGCCGGTGGAGTTGACCAACGCTCCGTGAATACCTCCAGCAACCGCCTTCGCAGACATGGGCGCGACAAGTCCTTTGCCGACCTGCGCGGCGACCTTCGCCGGTACCACCATTCGGTAGAGAATGTCACCGGTAGCGGCGATGTTCAGCGACGGGGACGCTGACTTCGCTGTCTGCGCAACGAGGTGCGACAACTGCTGAGCGAGCGGACTGGCTGCATGAAGCGCAATCCCACCGTTCCGCTCGCGCTTGGTGGATATCGGATGCGCTTCCAGCGTGGCGATCGGAGAACCCGCAAGGGTTGCCAGGACTGTTCTCAGTTCCGCCAGTCGGGCCGGTGTCATGCCCTCACCGCCCAGCACGTCCGGCACGCTCACGGGCTCCGTAGCGAGTGTCCATACTGGCACGGGCACCTTGCTATCAATGGTCACGTATTGTCCTCTCCCAAACCGACGTCCACCTAAACGGTGGTAGCGACACCGGCGTCCGGCTGGCGGCCCTTGGTCAGGGCAGCCGTCCAATCCGGGGTGCCCTGACCCTGTAGCAAGATGACGTGGTTGTCACCGCAGATAGCCGGCCAAGCCGGGTCCGTGCATTTCGATACGACCAGGACGGGCGTCGCAACGATTCCGCGCGCCGCGAGGCGATGGTGGTATTCGAGGACCTGACCGAGGCCCAGCCGGAGCTGCTCGACCTCGTTGTCCCCGACCACGCTCTTAACCTCGGCGATGAACTGCCGCCCGTCGGCGTCCCGCCAGGCCAGATCCACCGGTACGCCGTGCAGCCCCGCCCCGACCTGTACGCCCTCCGCGGCGAGGTGGTCGATCAGCGCCTGGCACAGCCGATCGTGCTCACTCACCCCGGACCGGTAGGCGTCCGCGTCGAACGACCGCTGCGCCGGCAGGTCGCCAGGCACCGCCGACCCTGCGTACTCCCGGTCGAAGCCCCGCTCCCCGCCGGTCTCGTCCGGAGCCGCACCGGCGAGCAGGGTCTCGGCGGCCCGCCAGGCTCGACCGGCGACCTCGGGCCGGTAACGGCTCTCGAACGAGAATGGGCCGGCCGCCACCCAGGCGTTGAGCATCCGGGCGGCGGCGATGACCGGCCGCTGCCGGAGCAACCACAGCGCCGTGTCGATGTCCGGGCAGGTGAGGAAAAGCTTCTCCTCGGCGAGGGTCTTCGTCCGGTCTTCCTGCATGTCGATACCGCGCCGGCCCCACTCCTCCAGGTCCACCGCGCCCGCGTCCATGGCGAGGACGATGGGTGCTCCCGCCACCCGCAGCCACACCTCCTCGCCGGACTCGTACACACCGAGGGTCTCCAGCACTCCGACCGTCAGCCGCAGCAACGGACCATGGCCCTCGTTCACCCGCGACAGCAGCCAGTGTTTGCCGGCGGTCGGTGCCGCCTCGGGCACCGTCATCCGGGCCACCCATCCGGCCAGCGCCCACGCCGCGCGCTGCGGCTCGTCCAGCCCGTCGGCCCAGTCACCGTCGACGCCAGCCGGCGGCGGGTCGAGCGGCGCCGGCTCCGGGTCGGCGAACACCCAGGCCGCGAGGTCGGCCGGCTGGGTGAGCTGCCACAGCCGGGACCGGCGGCCCGCCAGCATCTCGGTCAGCTCTTCGACGTCGTCCGCCGACCACAAGCCGGTTGGCACTGACTCGGTCGTCATGCCTTGGCCTTACGGCCGCGGGTCGCCTTCGCGGGCCGCCACGACGTGAGCGCCTCGTCGGTGAGGTGGAGGCGGTTGGTGGTCTCGGCGAGGAAGCCGGCGTAGATGTCCGCCGGCGAGGCGCCCCACTCCGGGTCGAACTCGCCGTGCCACTGGCGTACCCAGGGCAGGATCTCCCGCAACCCCGCGACCAGCGGCAACAGCCGGTCGGCGGCCCAGCCGTCCTCCTGCTCGCGCGCCACGATCAGCGTCGCGAGGGCCTGGGCCTGCTCGCGGTGGTCCCAGCCCGCCCAACCGACCAGCAACGACGGGTCACCGTCGCGGCTGGCTCCCGGGTACGAGACGAACCGCTCCTTGGGTACGTCGAGCTTGCCCCGGTGCTTCCAGAAGCTGGTCTTGAGGAAGTCCGCCGAGGTGTACTTCGGCGGCACCGGGATCTGCTTGCGGAACTCCCGCTTCGCCGCCTCGTCGGGCAGCGCGTCCTCCTGCCGCTGCAGGTCCCACACCTGCTCCCAGTCGGCCCGCTTGCTCAGGCCGGAGTCCTTGTAGCGCAGCGCGGCCAGGTGCGGCACGTGCTCGTCGGCGACCAGGTCGGCGATCACCTTGCCGAGATCCTGACCGGGCGCGTAGAGGTTGGCGACGGTGAGCACGTCGTCGTCGCGCCGCAGCTCGTCGGCGAGCTGCGCGGTGGTCAGCGGGCGCGGCTGCTCCAGGCCGTCGACGTGGTGGTACCACAGCTCCCGCGCCTCACACCGGTCCAGCAGCCAGTCGCGCAGCGCCTTCGCCTGCATCGCGTCCCAGCCCTCGCTGGCCCAGCGCCGCTTACACTCCGGCCGCTCGATCAACCCGATGTTGCGGTTGCCCTCGATGACCGCGATCCGCCGCTCCACCACCGCCCGGTACTCATCCGACCAGTGCGCCGGCAGCTCCGTGATCGGCGTCGACCCGTGCCGGGCGAACCACTGCGTCTCCGCCTCACCGGCGGCCACCTTGCGGGCGAGCACGATCTCGAACGCCCGCTCCCCCAGCTTCAACTCCGGCACCGAGCCAGCCGGGGCGGTCAACTCCTCGTCCAGCAGCCCGTAGAGCGAGTAGACCTGCCAGTCCAACTCCTCCTGCAGCGCGACCATCCGCGCCCGGACCGAATGCCACTCGTCGCGAGCGGCAGCCAGCCGCTCGCGGGTGGGCACACCGGAGGCCGCGACCGCCGCCGGGGTCACCGCGGCAAGCCGCTGCGCCAAGCCGTCAATCTCCTGGCTCAATTCCGCCGGGTACGCCAAGGGGAGCGGAAACTCCTGCAGTTTGGTACCGGTAAACTCGTAGCAGTTCTTCCAAGCTTCGCTTCCCATGGCTGCATAGCCTGCGTCGACGCGCGCCCCACCGCCTTCTCCCTTGTTGTGGCTGACTTGCTGGAGCCAGAAACAGGCGGTCGAGCTATTGAGCACCCCAAGCAACCGGATGTAGTCATCCTCCTGTGCCCCCTCGTTCAACTTGACGACTGGAGCAGACTGCTTGAATACTCGATTATCGCGGTCGAGAGCAAAGTTGTTTGCGGTTGAGACCACTGGGAAGCTGATAGACAGGCCACCGAAGCGGCGAACGAAGAACATGGAGTAGGCCGTCCACGGCAGTCCTCGCTCTACCTGCGTCTGCCCAAATACCATTCGTCGTGCGAGTACGACTCGGGCCGGCCACAGGAACTTCTCGATGGCGGAGTCGGGTGCTGGCTGCCGCGTCTCCATGTTGTACGGCCACAAGGCAATGTCTTCATGAGTGAAGTTCCAGTCCCGCACGCTTTCTCCACCCAAGAGCGTTCGGTGGTACCGGCCAGGAACCTTTGACCTTACGAGAGGGCCGCGACCAACGCCGAAGGCTTCGTGCTCTCTCGGCACGGCACTCGTCCCCGCTTCGCCAATGTCCGCAAACCTTGGGCCGGGCGACGAGTCCAGCAATGACTTCACGTCACCTGCACCACCGCCGCTCAGGCTCCAAGGATGTGAAGACAGACGCTCACGAGGTAGGTCAGCGACCTCAATCCACTCACTCAATGAGCCCGGGTTCCCGATTTGGGTGGTAATCGCCTGCCAAACTCTTCCCTGGCTGGGAATCTCAGGCGCGCTAGGTTCGCCGCTGATTCCGAGGGCCACTCGAACGGCGCTGGGTCGGCGAGCGCCCCTCGGCCGTCCTACAAGGATCACAGTTGGAGTCCCATGTCCAGGAATGTAAGCGCCGGATGCATCAATTACATGAGTCAGATCGACGTCATTCGCAAGAAAGCCTTCGATCAACTTCCTGCCAAAATTCTGCCGCATGAATGAATTGGCCGTGATCTGCCCTACATAGCCGGCTCCGCAACCATTCCCATCCCGCCGCTTTGCCAGCTGAAAGAACCGCTGCGCAAACGGCACCGAAAGAGTGTAGGCTCCGGCGCAAGCGTTGTACAGCGCCCGGTACATATCGCTGGCTTTGCTATCTGCGACTGCAATGTAAGGCGGGTTTCCGACAACGGAATGATAGCGCCCCTCTTCGAGAAGACCCGGGTGCTCATGAACGTCTTCGGTGGCATAATTGAATTCAGCGAGGTCATCAGAATCGCCGAATAGGTCAAGCTGACGAGCCTTAAGGAGAGAGTCGCCAACGGCCAAGTGCAGCGGGAAGGCGTAGCCGGCCGCGTCGGCGAAGGTCTTGATGTGACATGCGCATAGTGCGGCGACCAGGAGACGGAAGCGGGCGATGGCTACTGCGAAGGGGTTGATGTCGACGCCGTGTACGGCGTCAAGAGCGAGGCGCACACGCTCGTGGAGGTCGCGGTTGGGGGCGTGCTGCTCCCACTGCTGGAGCAGCCGGTGGAAGGCGCCGAGCACAAAGTGACCCGAGCCGCAGGTCGGGTCGATCATCTTCACCACGTCGTGGCCGAACTCGTCGATCGCTGGGGTGAGCGTCAGGTCGAGGATGAACTCCTCGACGAACTCCGGCGTCTGGAGCAGTGCATACGTCTTCTTCGCGTACTCAGAGAGGTCCTGGTAGAGGTCGCCGAGGAAGCGGGTGTCCCACTCCGGGTCGGTGAAGTCGTGGACCAGACCGCCGGTCTCGCCGCGTCGACGCCAGAAGCCGATTAACTCCTTGGCCGCGTCGTGCGACAGGGGGATCTGGTAGAGCGGGTTGTGCCGCTTGTCGAAGAGCGACTTGCCGGCCTGGGTGCTGGCGATGGCGTCGAAGCTCTGCTCCAGCCAGCCACGCAGGGTTTCCTCGGGCCGGTCGCGGAAGAACTGCGCCTCGGCCTCCTCGGCCAGCACCAGCCGGTCCCTCGGCCCTGCCAGGTAGGGGTCGGGCAGCAGGCCGTTGTCCTCGCAGAAGCGTACGAAGACGGTGCCGAGCACCCACGCGACGGCGACCTGGGTCACCCGCTCGTCCCGCCAGGCCGCCCAGGTGGCGGCGGTACGCCCGACCTTGAAGGCGTGGTCGTACTCACCACGCAGGCGGAGGCGCACCTCCTCGACCGACTCGGCCTGCGCCCGCAGGTCCTTTTCGAGGTTCTTGACCTGCTTCTGCAGGTCGGACAAGAGCAGCTTCCGGTCGATCACGCGACGACTCTAGTCGTCCCGCTCGCGTGACGGTGTTACCCGTAAGGACCATTTCGGCCGACGGGTCGCTACCTACGGCTCCCGCATCCAGGTCTTTGGGTCCGTGACGAAGACGCCCTTGCCCTGCTGCCGACGGATCACCCGCAACGCCTCCAGCCGCGCATAGGCCATCTGCACGGTCCCGTGGCTGACACCGTAGCTCTCGCGCAGCTCGGCGATCGAGGGCAGCCTGTCCCCCGGCTTCAACTTGTTGGACCTGACGTCGGCGATCACATCGTCGGCGATGCGCCAGTAATCCGGCACTTCTCGCATGGCACTCCTCGCGTAGCGATCCGATTCGATCACACCGCGACGCGCCTAACAAGCGACGTTGACTCATCTGACATGCCTAGCTATGTTGATTCCGAGCCGTTCCTCGCGTGGCAACGAGTTCGGCTCATCCCCTGGTCGGGGCGGGTCCGTGTGCCCGTCCCGACCCGTCGGACTGCTCTGCCGTCGTACCGCTGATCTGAGCTGCGGCGGCCGAGCGGGCGGTCGCCCGCGGCCCCCGCGCGGACGGCCCGCCCTTCCCACACCCCCTGCCGGGAGCTTCCGCGCTCCCGCCTGCCCGCAGAGAGGATCGTCGTGGCTCAGGTGTATCGAGGTGGCCAGCCCTACCCGGCCGGTCACCCGGGCCGGTTGACGCCGCACGAGGTGCGGACCCGCGAGTTCGCCGCGCGCCGGCGCGGCGTCGACCCCGATGAGGTACGCGAGTTCCAGGCCCGCGTGGCCGACGAGCTGGCCGACCTCGTCGAGGCGGTACGGCAGCTCAGCCAGGAGAACGACCGGATCAAGCGGGCGCTGCGCGACTGGCAGACCCTGCACGCGCGGGAGTGCCGGCCGCCGCAGGATCACCCCCGCAACTCCGGTCACTGGTGACCGTGCGGCCCTCCCCTGGCGACCTGCTCACCATCGACGGCCGGGCCTCGGTGCAGTTCGCCGGGGACCGCGCCCTGACCTTCCGCGTCGTGTCGGTCTCCGGCCAGCCGACGTACCACGGCTGGATCTGGCTGACCGGCTACGTCCTCAACCGGCGCGGCGAGGCGACCGCCAAGCGCGAGGTCTACGTCCAACTCGCCGGACTCCGCCCCGCCACCAGCACCCCGGCCCCGAGACGGTCCCGCGCAGCCCGACCCTATGCTTCGCGGAATGACCAAGGCGACGGCGGAGCAGCTTGCGACCGCTCGGGGTTGCATGCTCGGGCTGATGCTCGGTGACGCGATCGGCGCGACGGGCGGCGCCGTACCGGCCAGCGGAACGCTGCGGGCCACCAGCGCCGGTCAGCTTGCCTGCTTCACCGTCGAAGGCATCATCCGCGGCCACGTTCGAGATGCCCATAAGGGCAACACCCACCCGGCCGGCATGGTCTGGCATGCCTACACGCGCTGGGCCGCGATGCAGGGCATCCCGGGGATCAAGCGGTGGCAGGAGGAGTCCTGGCCGGACGGCTGGCTGGCCCAGGTGCCGGACCTGTCTGTTCGGCGCGGTTCAGCGCCCGCCACCATCGCCGCCCTGCAAAGCCAGGAAATGGGCTTGGTTGACAAACCAGTCGGCACCAGTGTCGGCGCGCACGGGTTGACCCGAAGCCTGCCAGCGGGCCTCTGCGACTGGTGGGGATCACCGCCCGGCCCGTTCGCGGCGGATGTCGCTGCGATCACTCACGCCGCCGAGGCGATGGACGCTGCCGCCATTGGTGCCACGATCGTGGCGCACTGCCGTACCGGGCAACGGGTCGAGGAGGCGGTGCAACGGGCCCAACGCGAGTGCGAGACCTCCTCTGAGCGGCCTGCTCGGCTACCGTTGCTGGCCAAGGCGTTGGCTGCCGCTCGCGCGAAGCCGGCTGAGGCCAATGAGCTGGCCCGGCTCGCCCCCGACGCCCGCGCGGCATCCGCGCTTGCCGGGGCCGTCTACGTGGCGGCCTCCTTCCCCGCGCGCGAGCAGATCCGAGAGGCCCTCCTGTGCGCCGCAGCCGTCCCGCATGGCCGCCACGTCGCGGCCACCACAGGTGCCTTCCTGGGAGCCGCGCACGGCGTGGACGCGCTACCGGTCGACCTGGTCTCCCGACTGGAGCTGGTCTGGGTCGCCGACATTCTCGCGCGAGACCTGGTGACCCAGTTCGTCGACGGCCCGTCCGGCAACGGATACGAACCGCCGACTGACCCGCACTGGTGGGACCGGTACCCGGGCTGGTAGCCCATCCGCGCTTATGGTCGCCGTGCCACCTTGACTGCCCGCTCGTAATGCCGATCGAGGTACATCATCTCGATCTGATCAGCCGGTGCGCGGTTCTGATGGTCGGTGCGACCGTCTCGTACAGGTACGGCGCGCTGGTCACCCGACCCCAGTGGGCGGTCAACCTCATGGCGGACGGATGAGTGAACGCGGCGACGAGCGTGTCAACGCCGGCGATCCGCGCCTGCTCCAGGTGCGGTGCGAGCTGACGACGGCGGCTCACGAGCGGGGTGAGCGCCTTGTGGACCTCGACGCCCTGAACGATGCACAGGGTGGGCTGAAGGATCTTGATTGTGGCCGCCATGTGCGGGGCGCAGTTCTGGCTCATCGTCGGGTTGCCCAGCGACTTGCTGGTGCCGCTGACCACCGCGGAACACAACCGCATGTTGGCCATGGCGTAGGCATCGAAGAGGTGCACCGGGGAGCGGGCGCCGTCGAGGTGGATATGCTCACCATCCCGGTCGGCCCCGGGATCACGGCCGACCGCGAGTCGCAAGGCGCTGGTGACACCGCGCATGTGCGGGTTCCGGGCGGTGAACACCAGACTCGCCGACTGCATCACCTCGGCGTGGCGCTCCTTCAGCGTGACGCCCTCCCGTGCCCGTCCGGTCTCCATCGCGATGACCAGGGTGCGCGCCGGCACCCCGTCCAGCACCAGGTCGTAGTGGTGGCCGACGTGCGACAACTGGCCGGCGGCGAAGGCCGCCTCCGGTCGTGGCGCCCTACCTCGGCCGCCCAGCACGGTCTGTCGGCAGCTGCCGAGCCTCCGGCAGACGCATGTCCCGGACGGCGACAAGACATGCTCGCCCATGTACTGACCGAGTTCGTCGATACGTCTGGCGGTCGCGACGGTGTCGCTGGCGAGGGTCATGGTGACGGCTGGCCGGCCGAGGTCGGAATGAAGGCCGGATTGCTGGACGCGCCCGCCCTGGGACGGGGTGGGGTTTCGTTAGGGACATCACTCGCCCCTCGGACGAGCGCACCGCGGAGGAAGGCGGTCTCCTTGGCGCTCGGCGGCCCGGCGTACCCGGGCTGCCAAACAACGACCAGCCGTTGACCGGAGGGGAGCGCATGGGTCCGCACCTTCCGGCCCGCAGCCGAGGAGCTGTATCCCGGGCCGCCTGCGTCGAAGGCGCCTGTCTCGGTCAGCCTGAGCGCCTCGGCGAGAACATGCCAGGATTTGCCGAACGCGAAGACGTCGCGCACCGGCAGCTCAGCGATCGGCTGCCAGACGAACTGCTCGATGGCCTCCCGCGGTGGCTCAAAACGGCCCCTGAAAGACTTGGAATGCCAGGGGTAGCTCTCAAAGATCAGCAGATCCGTGTGGTCGGCGTTCGGGTCCTGGAGCCAGTTGCGGGTGAACCGCACCCGCGCCTGGTAGTAGCGGTTGATGCCCATCTCGTCTTCCCAGGGCGACCTGTTGTAGGGGCCGGTCGTCGCCCAGTTGCTGTAGGAGCCGTGCTTCTTGATCTCCTTCGCGAAGATGCCGCCCCTTGACTGAAACTGGCAGCGATACTCCCCCGGGTTCAGCCCGAGCACTACCACCCGGGGCGTGTGCTTCAAGCAGAGGAGATCGCCGTGGTACGGCTCCGGGAAGCCATCGAGGGTCGGCTTCCCCGGCCCGATGCCCTTGTAGGACTCGAACCACTGCGGAAGCGGCGACGGCATTGGATCATCGCCGCTCAGCCACGCCGCGATGTGGGTATCCCAGAAGGCCGCAACACGCTCCCGCGCCGATGTCGTCATGCCGGAAGGCTATCGGTGGATCTGGGCGAAGGCAGGTGCGCAGCGCCAAGACTTCAGCGAGTGTCGAGGGGACGGCCCTAAACTCCGCGTCGTGGCCTGCTGCCAGCACCTTCGGTGTCCTTCCATTGGTGGCGACCGCGAACTACCGTGCCTGCACAACGGTTCTTGTGGGGGCGAGCGATGGAGATCATCGGTAACCGAGCAATTGAGACAGCTGCGATCGACTACGTGATCATGAGAGAGCGTCAAGCCGGACGGACGGCATGCGACGTGAGGGGAACCGGAGCTGCAGGTGACGTGGCGAGTCCACCTCTGATGATCGAGGTGAAGGCTTACGGAAAGTCAGCCAGGGGCACTGATCTGTGGCTCGAAGTCCGCCAGGTCGAGGAGGCCCTTCAGAACCCCGACTTCTGGATCTACGTGGTGGAGAACGTCCGTCAAGGCGATCCCAGCCAGTTCACTCTCAAGATGCTCGGGGGCGAACGCCTCCAGAAACTGCTAGGACGGGCGAAGGAACAGCGGTACTACACGCTCCCGTGGCCCGTTGCTGACTACGACGCACCCGCCTGAATCCTGGACCTGCAACCTGACGTACTCGCCACGAACGGCGCCAGCGATTCAGCCTACGAGTTACGCCGTGACGGCGCGTTGATGGGCCTTGACGACCCAGGCGTCCGGTAGGGCGATTTACTCGCTGTCACCCACACGTACGTCCGCACCTCCAG
Organism: Micromonospora sp. LZ37; assembly: GCF_059359015.1. Taxonomy (NCBI): domain Bacteria; kingdom Bacillati; phylum Actinomycetota; class Actinomycetes; order Micromonosporales; family Micromonosporaceae; genus Micromonospora; species Micromonospora sp. LZ37. The sequence continues at coordinate 13,319 of NZ_JCADBL010000009.1, forward strand.
CTTCTGCAGCGTCCCCGGGTCCGCCATCGGACGGAGCAGCCACACGTCCCCGGCCCCGCCGCATGCCGCGTCGGCCGGCTCGTAGAGCCGGTCCTCGCGGAGAGGCTCTGCTGTTCGCCGCTCCGCCGGGGTAGGCGGCTATGCCGCAGAGGTAGCGGACAACGTTCCTTGGCATCTCGCACGGCTTGACGCGCTCCCGGTTGATCTGGTCTCCCGACTGGAGTTGACCTGTGTCGCCGACAGCCTCGCCCGCAACCTAATCACTAAACCCATCGATGTCTCGGCCTGCACTTGCTGCACCCGCCGACCACCCCTCCTGGTCAACTCGTTATCCCTAGTGACAGTCCGGCAAGAGTCCGCGCCAGCAATGCACGCCGTCCTGATAGGACCGGCCTTGTCGGGGCAAGATCACGCTCCTGGCGCGTCGGCCCTATGCTCACCCGTGCCCCGACGGCGCGTGAAGGAGCCAGCCCGAATGACCGAGCAAGAGCCGGAAGCCTGCATCTGCGATAACTGCCGCCACGTCGCGGTGATGCATGGAGGGACGTGGCGACACCCGGATCGGGTCATTGAGAAGTTCGTCGGGTCCGTTTGTGCGGCGCCGGTGCCGGGACGGCCCGCGAAGCCAGGTGAGGTCAAGTTTGGCCGAGGCAGGGACGTCAGCAGGGACTCATACTCACACCAGGCCACTGTCGAGGACTTCCTGACGGAGCCAGGGGCACCTGTGGTCCTCGCAACCGATGGTTCGTATAAGAAGCTCGACGGACATATCCGAAACCGTCCGATCTGCTGGGGTTACGTGGCCGACAGCGGACACTACGGTCTTGGTGCAAGCAGTATTCCTCCCCGGATCGTCGGCCAGCAGGTCCTGCAGACCGAACTGCGCGCGATCTGGCGGGCGCTACTTCGGCTGATCCCGGAGCATCCGGTCCGTATCCTGACCGACTCTCTCGACGCTCTGGAACTGATCGAACTCTGGCGCGACGGCAGTGAACGGATGCCACCTGGGTACACGCTGGACCGGGCCAGCGAGCGAACGGCGACCATTCTGCAGTTGGCACGCCTTGTAGCGGCGAACACCGACCGAGTCAGCGTGCAGAAGGTGCAAGCCCACACCGGCCATCCCCTCAACGAGGGAGCCGACGCGCTCGCCAAGATCGCTCGCCTCTGGGCCACAGGGAGGATTTCCACGCAGACGGCTCACTCCGATGCCCGCACCATCGCCCGCAGCACGGTGACCCGCCACATTACTGAGCCTCGCCGATGACCAAGAAACGTTAGGGCCCGCTGGTCGAGTCCACCAAACGGCACGCTGGTGGAGCGGGTGGATGGCTGACAGAATCGCTAGAACCGCCAGTCGTTGAGGGCGATAGCGTCGGTCCAGTTGGTCTCCATCAGCGTGCCGTCACGGAAGGGCTCAGCTACGCGCTGGGCCTCGTCGCCCTCCTCCAGCATTACGGTTACTGATTCGTAGAGGCCCTGGAACTCTCCTTCCCGAGCTCGCTGCAGCCGTTCGGCTACATCCCGACGCAGGCCGACACGCAGATTGAGCAGGTCTAGTCTGGACGTGATGTAGCGCTGGTCCTGATCGTCGTCGAGCACGCCCGCCGAGACGGCAGCAAGGAACGGTTCGTAGTAGGCCAGCGTGTACCTGTCCAGCTCGAGGCTAAGGTCAACCGCCTCGATCTCCTCTTCATCCGGATCAATCGCATCGATCGACAACTCGTACGCCTGCGGTGGGAAGGAGGCGACACAACCCAGGGCAAGCCACGGACGTTCACCAGCGATCGACTTGACCGAACGCTTTTGTGCAACCAGGGTACGGGGCAGGGCGGGTTCCATGGCGTTCGATCTTCCCTTAGCCTCAGCGACCACCCATCCTTGAGCGCACCTGCCGATGAGATCGGCTCTCTTTCTGGTGGCGCCGAACGTCACGCCGTACCTACTGGCATACCTGTCGACGTGCAGCAGGAATCTCACCCCGAGCTTCTTCCGGCAGAAGATGCCCGTCATCGCCTGCCCGAGGGCGTACGAAAGCGACACCTTCTCCGAGCGATCCAGATCCCAAGCCAATGCAGACTTGACTAGTCCACCGCCGTCAGACCGCCGGATGTAGCCAGGGATGAGCGAAACCCGGTGAATGAACTCCCATACGGAGGCCAAGCCGTGGGAAACCTGATCGCCAGGTGCCCGCCCTGTGGTGAAGAGGGCGTGCGCAAGGTCGTCGGTCGTGAACTCGAGTACCCCGCTGCGCGAGACCAATGTGGGAAACCGCGCCGTACGGCAACGCGCACTGAATCGATCCTTGGGCTGAACCATCATGCGGACTCCCCCGATCCGTCTGCAGAGTGCGCCCTGCGCGTCTCCTGTCAGATCGGAAGAGCACACCAGCCACAGTGATCAACGCCAATCGACCGATCAGTCACTGACCCGTGGCAAGAGAACAAGAATCGCCGGACAGGTCGCGTCAGACCTGAGCAGCGCTTCGGTGAGCGTTGACGACCCAAGCGTCCGGCAGGCCGATCCACTCGTTGTCGCCCACCCTCACCACCGCACCGTCCAGCTTCGGCAGCAGCGCCGGGTCTTCCATCGGGCAGAGCAGCCACACGCCCCCCGCCCCACCCCGCGCCGCATCCGCCAGCTCGTAGAGCCGCTCCATCGCCCGGTAGCGCGCCAGCACCGCCGCGTCGTGCAGCAGCACCGGCCCCGTCTCGGCCGACAGCTCAGTCCGCAGCTCCGGCGCGGCCAGCTGCCAGGCCCGCTCGACGTACTCGCCCAGCTTGATCGCCGGTCGGGTGTTCGGCTCGGCGTTGTCCGCCCCGAGGACCGTCTCCCAGGTCGGCTTGGGATTGGCGTCGACCAGGGCGTGCAGGTGGTCCAGGAAACGGGCGGCCACGTTGACCGGCCGGGCGTCGAAGCGCCGGACCAACTCCTCCCGGGCCAGGTTGTACCGGCTGAGTCGTACCGTCAGCGCCCGGAACCCTCCGGCGGACCGGGCGCCGGTCAGCCGCTCCTCGGCCCGCATGGCCTCCGCCAGCTCGGGTGACTCGGCCGCCCAGCGACTCGGCGCGGTCGTCGCCGACGGACGCCGCTGGATGATCGACATTGAGGACGAGCCGGCCCGCGGGGGCGGCGGGACGTACCGACCCTGTTCCCAGCGCAGGTCGAAGCCGGCCTCGGCGAGCAGTCGGTCCAGCTTGGGGCGCGGTGGCAGCGGCTCCAGTTCGGGGAAGCGCGCGTTGACGCGCTGCACGACGTGCTCCGGCGTCAGCCCGCGCCGTCCCTCGGTCGTGGTGGCCGGTGGCACCACGCCGGCCTGCGCGAGTCGCAGTGCGCGTACCGGGTCGAGGTCGCGCGGGTAGAGCTCGAGCCGCGCGGTGGCGGCGGCCCGCTCCGAGGCCACCGCGGCGAGCAGCACCCGCCGCCGCTCGTCGATCGAGTCCGCCGCGCCACCCGGTGCGGTCACCGCCGCGAGGGTACGCAGCACCGTCGCGGCGCTGGGCAGCACCTCGCTCGCGGCGAGCTTGTCGGCGGCCTTGCCCAGCGCGTCGGCGTAGTCCAGCAGGGCCGGCGCGGCAGGCGTGTCCGGCGCGTCGTCCTCGCCGGCCTCGAGGGCGACCAGCAAGCGGTCGCCGCGCGGATGGGGCTTGCCGTCGATGTCGGCCCGCGCGTGCCGGCGCAGCAACAGCCGCGGCTCGTCGGCGAGCGGGTCGACCTCCACGGCCGCGCGCACCGCGGCCACCGCGACCGCGAGCCGCAGCGCGTCGCCGGTGCGCAGCGAACCACGGCTGATGAGCAGGGCCGCGGCCAGCTCGCTGACGCCCATCACCCGGCCGCCGTCGCGCAACAGCTCGATGATCTGGGTACGCACGCTGTCGACCACCGGCAGGCCGTGCCAGCGCTTGCGCTGCTTGCCGAGGATCTGCGCGACGCGGCCCGGGGTCACCCCGACCGCGGTGGCGACCAGGGGCTGCTGCGGCCAGAGCGGCAGCGCCGCCAGGGCACCGGATTCGTCCGGCAGGTTCAGCAGGAGGCGGGTCGCCTCGACCTCGGCGGCGTTGCGGCCGTTCTTCGCCGGCACGAGCAGAGTGGCGATCGCGTCGAGGCCGACGCGTACCGGATCGGTCTCACCGTCCCCGGCGGACGTCTCGGTGGCGACCTCGGCGGTGGCCGCCTTGCGGGCGGCGGCCGAGGTGGGGATGGTCTCCCGCTCCCCCAGCCGGGTGCGCCACTCCTTGACCCGACGCTGCAGCTCCTTACGCGTCCGGGCGCCCAGGCCGGGCAGGGTGGCGAACCGGTTGGCGACGGCGAGCAACTCCCCGACGGTGGTGGCCTCCAGCCGGTGCGCGGCGGAGACCGCGCGCGGGGTGAGCCCGGCGGCCTCCAGGGCCGTCGCCCGGGTCGCCTTGCCGGCGGCCTCCTCGCGGGCAGCTTCGGCGGCCTTCTCGTCCGGCTCGTCGGCCTCAATCTCCGGGTGGTCGGTGCCGACCGGGGTGCTCGCGTCGGACCGGCGGAAAACCTGCTGCCAGGCGTCGCGCATGTCCTTCAGCGAGGCGAACCGGTGACGGTGATCGCGGTGCAGGGCCTGGTGGAAGAAGTCCACCAACTCATCGCGGATCGCCGGGTCGAACGCCTCCGCGGCGAGCACCGGCGGACCCTCGGTCAGCTGCGGCTCGGTGCCGCCGTCGCCCCAGACGGGCAGCTCACCGGAGGCCATCTCGTGCAGCGTGACGGCGAGGGCGTACCACTCGGCGTGCTTGTCGTAGACCTGGCGGCTCGCGGTGCCGAGGAACGGGTCGAGGTAGCGCGGGGTGCCGGCGGCGATTTCCTTGACCGACACCCCGGCCAGGGAGAAGTCGAAGAGCACCAGCTGCCGGGTGCGGTTGGGACGCACGCGGACGGCGATGTTGTCCGGCTTGATGTCCCGGTGGTAGACGCCTTCGCCCTCCAGGTAGTCGAGCGCGCCGAAGAGGTAGTCGCTGTAGGTCTCCAGCTCGTCGACGGTGAGCCGGCCGTCGTCGCGCAGCTTGCGGGCCAGGGTCAGCTCGCCGGCGTGCTCCAGGACGATCACCGTGCGGTTGGCGATCTGCAGCGGCTCCGGGCGGGCCAGCCGGATCACCCGGGAGTCGGTGAGCGGCCCGAGCACCCGGGCCTCGTGGGCGAGCCGGGCGCCCTTCTCGTCGGAGAGGCCGACCTTGAGCACCTCGTCCTTGCCGGTGCGCTCGTTGTGGGCGAGGAACGCCCGGCAGGTCGACCCGGTGCCCAGCCGCTTCCTGACCGACCACTCACCGACGCGGTCGCCGCCGCGGGCCTCCAGCGGGTCGGTCTCCTCCGGCTCGGGCTCCTCCGGGTGCACCGACTTCGGCGGCGCGGTCAGCTCCTCCTCGACCACCTGCAGCATCTCGACGAAGTCGGCGACCGTGGTGAGGCGCTGGGCGGGGATCGGGGCGGTGGCCGCCTGGATCAGCTCGTCGGCGAACTCGGTGATCCCGTCGGCCGTCGACGAGGGGCGCAGGCCGTTGTCGCGGGCGATCCGGGCCAGCAGCTCCTGACGCTTCGCCGCGGGCGGCTGCCCGGTGAGGATCAGGTACGCCAGCGCGCCGAGCCCGAACACGTCCATGGCGACCGGGTCCGGCCGGGGCGCGGTCAGCTCCGGCGCGAGGTACGCCTCGGCGGAGAGCTCGATGTGCGAGGCGGCGTGCGACGACAGGGTGACGGGATCACCGCTGCTCCCGCCGGCCGAGTCGGCGGCGCGGGTGGCGGCCTGCCAGTCGCTGATCTGCAACTGCGGGACCAGCCACGCCTCCTCCTCGCTTCCCCCGCGCCGCTTCGGCCCGGGGCTGACCAGCACACTGCGGGCGGAGAGGGCGCGGTGGTGCAGCCGGCGGCGGTGCGCGTAGGCGACCGCCTCGGCGAGCTGGCGGATCATCGCCAGGCGGCTCAGCGGGTCGAGCTTGCCGCCGTACTGGGCGACGTAGTGGTCCAGCCGCATCGCCCGCGGGTCGTGCCGGAAGATCAGTGCCGGGCCGGCCTCGTGCGACTCCATCGAATCGACCCGCACGATGCCCGGGTGGTTGATGCCGTGCAGCGCCACCATCTCGCGCCGGGCAGCCCGCTCGATGCTCGCCCGCTCGGTCTGCACCGCGTTCCGCTCGACCAGGTAGATGCGGATGCGGCGGTGTTCCCGCTCGAGGTCCCGGTGCCGGGCGTAGTGGTCCTGCCAGGTGGGGCCGAGATCGAACGGTCGGGTCTCCAACTCCCACGAGCCGACCTGGTAGTGCTTCCGGCTACGGGCGATGCCGACGGCGCTGAGCAGGTCGGGCAGGGCCGACGACAACTCCTTGGTGACCCGGTGGCGCTCGTCCTGCGGGGAGCGCTGCAGCAGCGAGGTGATGGTGGGCAGTGGACCGGGCTGGTGCCCCGGCGCCGGCTCAGGTCCGTAGATGTTGTGCAGGTGGTGTTCGGAGAGATCGACATGCAGGCCGGGCTTGGACAGGAACACCGCCGCCTGGACAAATGGGATCCTCACCGGCGGCCCCTTGCGCTGGGTCGCGGCGACCTGGAGCAGGGACTTGAGCTTCTTGGCCTTGAGGTCCGCGAGGTGCAGCGGGTTGTCGAAGGTCCGCGTGCCAGCCGGCTTGGTGAGGATCCAGTTGGACCCGCTGGAGATCAGCCGGCCGGTCAGGCTCTTGATCTCGATGAGGTAGAGCCCACCCGGGGCGGCGACCAGCAGGTCGACCTCGTACGGGTGCCCGGTCTGGGCGGTGAAGGTGAAGTTCGACCAGGCCCGGTAGGGCTCGGTGTCCGGTAGCAGTGCCTGGACGTGCGCCAGCGCCTCCCGCTCGTGCGCGAACTGCGCTGGCGTGATCGTCGTCCACCGACCCTCCTGCATGCGGAAGATCCTAGGCCCACGGGGTCATGCGGTGATCGACCGACAGGGCTCGTCGATCTCACCGTCACGGCGTCAGCGGCCCAACTCGCGGTACGCCGAGGGGAGGTCATCGACGGCCAGCACACGAACCGGAGCTCGCTCCCCCTTCGACGTCACCAGCACGAGGGGGTATCCGCCGTTTGTCTCGTCCGGGCGGTGCAGCGCATCCTCCAGCTCCGCCAGTGCTCTCGCCAACGGCGCCGATGCCGCCAGTCGCCGTGGCACCACCGGCCCGACCTCAGGATCGTCCGCCAACGACGACACGGGGACGCCGAGATTCAGCAACGCCAGGCCGTCATCGTCGGCGTGCGCCTCCGCCCACCGGCCCACCTGTTCCCGGGTGACCAGGAACCAATCCCCGCTGTGATGCTGGTAAGGCAGTTGGGAGAAGTCATTCCGACGCATCATCTTCAACGCCTCACGTAGCGGCGTGGTCGATGAACAGGTGAGGGCTTCCCGGGCCAGGTCCCCGACGGCCTTAGGATGACGAATGCCGCCGAGGATCTTTTCCAACCTCTCGACGACCTCCTTCGGCGGATACGCCACGGGCCCCCGGTAGCCCTCGAACGAGACGTGCGAATAGGCATTGCGCACGCCTCGACAACGGTCCAGGAACGTCTCCTGGTCGCTGGTCAGGATGCGCTGCTCCCGCGCCCAGGCGGTCAGCTTGCCTGCGTCCAGCCCGCTCCCCTGCCACTGCCCGGTCTGCTGGCGCCACCGCTGCCTCAGGTGCGACTCCAGGTCCAGCCAGGCATCCTCGAACCGCCCCGCCATGGATGGACCGTCGTTCTTCGGCACGTGCAGACCTCCTCGCGCAGTGGATCGGGCGACTGGACTGAGGCAGCAGTCACCAGCGCATGATCATAAGCAGGAGGGGCAGCCGGGCCGGGGTACGGCGGCCAGAGCTCCGGGTGGTCGCCGGCGTCCTTCTCGGCTCCGGCCGGTGGGCCGGCTCAGCCCTGCGTGGTCTGCTCCGGATGCGCCTGCCGGGCCCGGAGGAACTCCCCCAGCCCCTGCCCGTCCTCGGTGGCCAGGAACGCGCCCCGCGCGTTGAGCAGGGCCTCGTCGGCGTGGGCCATGCAGCCCCACACGGTGTCGCCCCACGAGTCGGCCAGCTTGACCTCGGCCGGCGCCGGGCAGGCTTCGCCCCGCGGGGCGCCGATCTGGCACCGGGCCGGTGCGCCACCGCGCCGGCTGACCGCCTCGGCCGCCTCGCGGATCAGCGAGAACCGGGCCTCGGTGCCGGGCTGCGGGACCCGCGCCTGTTCCGGTACGGCCCGCCGCTGCCCGAAGAGCACCACGTTGCCGTCCGGGTCGGTGGTGCGGCACTCCCCACCGGGGGCGTGTTCGGGATAGCCGACCCGCTCGACGGCGAGCCCGGCGGCGGTGAGGCGCTCGACGGTCGTCGCCAGGTCCTCGACGTACAGGTAGATCAGCAGCGGCAGCTCGACGGTGACCAGCCGGGGGGTGACCGCGGCCAGCAGCAGGGTCAGCTCCCCGCACTGCAGGTACGACCAGCGCGATTCGCCGTCGCCGCCGGTGCGGATCTCGGAGTAGCCGAACAGCTCGTAGAACCGCCGGGCGCTGTCGGCGTCCGCGACGTACAGCACCGGCACCTGCGCCTGCACTCCACTCTGCACCGCGCCACTCTACCTACGGAGGACGGCCGACTCGCGGTTCGGATCTCGGGTATTTCGCAGCGGTGGTCCGAAGTCAGGCGGCCAGGGTGGCGTAGCGGCCCTCGCGCGCGAGCAGCGCCTCGTGGGTGCCGGCCTCGACGATCCGGCCGTGGTCGACCACGGCGATCTGGTCGGCGTGCCGGACGGTGGAGAGCCGGTGCGCGATGGTGACCACCGTCCGCCCCTCCGCCAGCGCGTCGAAGGCCCGCTGGACCGCCCGCTCGGTCTCGGTGTCCAGTGCGCTGGTGGCCTCGTCGAGCACCAGGATGCGCGGGTCGCGCAGCAGGGTGCGGGCGATCGCGAGGCGCTGTTTCTCCCCGCCGGAGAAGCGGTGGCCGCGGGAGCCGACCATCGTGTCGTACCCATCGGGGAGTGCGGCGACGAGGTCGTGGATCTGCGCGGCGCGGGCCGCGTCCTCGATCTCGGCGTCGGTGGCGTCGGGGCGCGCGTACCGGAGATTCTCCCGCACGGTGGTGTGCAGCAGGTAGGTCTCCTGGCTGACCACGCCGACGACGGCGGCCAGGTCGGTCAGCCGCAGGTCGCGCAGGTCGACGCCGTCGATGGTGATCCGGCCGCTGTCCGGGTCGTGCAGCCGGGTGACCAGGGCGGCCAGGGTGCTCTTGCCGGAGCCGGTCTCGCCGACCAGGGCGAGACTGGTGCCGGCGGGCACGTCGAGGGTGACCCCGGCCACGGCGGCGGTGTCGCCGCCCGGGTAGCTGAAGGTGACGTCCTCCAGGCGCAGGTGGCCGCGGACCCGGGCCGGGTCGATCCGCACCGGGTACGCCGGGTCGTCCACCTCGACCGGGAGGTCGAGGTATTCGAAGATGCGGGCGAAGAGCGCCAGCGAGGCGGTGAGCGTGACGCCGACGTTGAGCAGCCCCATCAGCGGCCGGAACAGCCCGCCCTGCAGGGCGGTGAAGGCGACCAGGGTGCCGATGCTCAGCGTGCCGGCGGTGCCGGGCAGCCCCGCGCCGAGGTAGATGACCGCCGGGATCGCGGCGAAGATGACGGTCATCGAGGCCATCCGCCAGCGGCCGGCCAGCTCGGAGCGGAGTTCCAGGTCGACCAGGCGGGCCGAGGAGGCGGCGAAGCGGTCGGTGAGCGCGGCTCCGGCGCCGAGGGTCTTGCTGAGCTGCACGCCGCTGATCGAGAGCCCCTCCTCGATGGTGACGTTGAGGTCGGCCAGCTCGCGCTGGCGCCGGGCGGTGATCTCCCGGCGCATCCGGGCCACCTTGCGGGTCAGGTGGATCGCCGGGGGCAGCACCACCAGCGACACCAGCGACAGGCGCCAGGAGAGCGCCACCATCGCCACGGCGGTGGCCACCACGGTGGTCAGGTTCGACGCGATGGAGGTGGCGGTGGAGGTGACCACGCTCTGCATGCCGCCGATGTCGTTGGTGATGCGGGACTGCACCTCGCCGGTGCGGGTGCGGGTGAAGAAGCCGATCGACTGCCGGTGCAGGTGGGTGAAGACGTCGGTGCGCAGCCGGTGCATCACCTGCTGGCCGACCCGGGTGGAGATCCAGGTCTGCACCACGCCGAGCACGGCGGTCACCGCCGCGACCGCGACCATGCCGCCGACCAGCCAGGCCAGCAGGGTCAGGTCGCGCGCGGGCAGCGCGCGGTCGATCACGGCGCGCAGCAGGAACGGCGAGGCCATCGCGACCACCGAGGAGACCACGATGATCGCGGTGACGGCGGCCAACTGCCAGCGGTACGCGGTGAAGAGCCGGCCGATGCGCCGCAGCGACACGTCGCGGGCCTGGGCCTTTTCGGCGGCGGTGACGGCGCGGGGGGTGCCGCCGCGGCCCTCCCGGCGGGTGGGGGTGGTGTCCAAGTGGACCTCCAAGTTGCTGAGGTTACCTCATTATGAGGTAGCAACAGCACGGGCTGCTACCGTATTCCGGTGACCGCCGAGAAACCCGACGCGCCCGACGAGAGCCTGCCGGAGCTGTTCTGGACGGTGGCCCGACGCCTGCGCCACCAGTCCCGACGCACCCTCGAACCGTGGGAGATCAACCCCGGTCACGCCCGAGCCCTCGGCATCCTCACCCGGCACGGCGCCCAGCGGCTCAGCGCGCTCGCCGACCACCTGCACATCGCCCCCCGCTCGGCCACCGAGGTGGTCGACGGCCTGGAGGAGCGCGGGCTCGTCGAGCGCCGGCCCGATCCGGCGGACCGGCGCGCGACCCTGGTCGCGCCGACCGACGAGGGTACGCGCGTCGGCGCCGCCATCGAGGCGGCCCGCGACGCCGAGGCGGGACGGTTCTTCGGCCACCTCTCCCCCACCGACCGCGACCACCTGACCCGCCTGCTCCGCACCCTGCTGGACTGACCGCCCCCGGTCAGTCGATCGTGAGGTCAGCGACCACCCCGAAGTGGTCGCTGGCCCAGACGCCCCGTCCCTCTTCCACCCGCCCCTCATCCCGCTCGCCACCCATCTCGGGCGGCTCGATCCGCTCGCCCGACTCGGACGGCTCGGACGGCTCGGCGAAGGCGAGGCGGCAGTGGGCCACCCGCAGCGTCGGCCCGTGGTCGAGACAACGGACCAGGATGTAGTCGATCCGGCGGCCCAGCTCCAACGGCACCGGACGGCGTCACGCGCCGGGACGGCGGGTGGCCAGGATCGCCAGCACCTCGCGGCGTACCTCGTCGACCTCGTGGACCAGGCGGCGGTGGGCGAAGCGCACCACGAGGATGCCGACGGTGGCGAGCAGCCCGTCCCGACGCAGGTCGATCTCGCGCTGTCGGGGGTCGCCGTGGGCGGTGGCGCCGTCGAGTTCGAAGGCCACCCGTTCGGCCTCCGCGTAGACGTCGAGGTACATCACGCGGCCACCGATCGTCACCTTCGCCTGACGCTGGAACCGCGGCATCTCCGGGTGGTTGAAGACGTGGTCGTGGCCCCAGATCTCCAGCGGGCTGCGGCAGCCCACGTCGAGCCGGTCGAGCAGGGTCCGCAGCTCGGCCCGGGCCGCGAGTTTCGGCGCGGTCCTGAGGGCGGCGAAGACCCGCTGCGGCGTGGTGCGGCGGTCGTTGACGGCGCGGATCACCGGTGCCGGGCGCTCCACGGCCGGCAGCAACGGCCAGGAGTCGACCAACGCCTGCTCCAGCCGGACCACCGGCACCCCCGCCCGGGTCACCACCTGCGGCGAGTCCATCCGGAAGCCACGCCGGTGATGCACCACGACGTACGGCCGACCGCGCAGGCCCGAGTCCGCTGGCACGTCCACGTGCACCGGCTCCGCGTCGGGTTGCCGGCGCAGGTTCCACACGTCGAGGGCAGTCAGCTGACTCAGCGCGCCCCGTCCGTCGAGGTAGGCGATCGCCGCCCGTCTCCTCATCGCGCCGTCGAGGCGGCCGAGAGTTTCGGCGCCTCCGCGACGCGCCGGGTGCGGCTGCGCCGACCGGAGCGCCGAGCCCGGCAGCTCGTCGGCCGGATCCCGGCGCACCAGTTCGGCGTCGACGTAGACGCCGGGCAGCACGCGCAGCAGTGTGCCGGAGCGCCATGCGCGCCGCAGGGCCGACTCCGGAACCACCTGGGTGGCGATCTTGAGGGTCAGCAGACCGTCTCTCCGGTCTAGCAGCGCTCTCAGCACGGGATCCACCGGCCCAGACTGACGAGCATCCCCCAACCGCGCGGTCCGCCCCACCCCCGCTGTGGACACCAGCCGCCCCTGTGGACAACCTCCCAGCCGCCTCCCACTCGTGCTATCGGGAACCCGTGATCGTCTGATGGTTTCCGCCCGGGACCACGGCGTGTCGCGTCCGAAAACGCCAGACGATCAAGATGAGCGCGTCACCGTGGAGCCTCCAGTTGGGTGCGGCGGTGGTGGAGGTAGGACTGCTCAGCGAGGTTGGCGGTGCAGGTCAGGGCGGCGCCGTAGGCGGCGCGGGCCTCCGGCGCTCGGCCGAGGCGGCGGAGGAGGTCGGCGCGGACGGCGTGGTAGACGTGGTAGCTGGGCAGGTCCAGGTCGTCGACGAGGGCGAGGGCGAGCGCCGGCCCGTGCACCTCGGCGACGGCCACCGCCCGGTTCAGCGCCACGACCGGGCCGGGCGCGAGCGCCTGGAGCTGGTCGTAGAGCTGGAGGACCTGGTTCCAGTCGGTCGGGGGGTCGCTGTGCACGGCGTTGATGGCGGCCTGGAGCTGGTACGGGCCGGGGCGGTTGCGGCGCAGGCAGCGCCGCACCAGGGCCTGCCCCTCGGCGATCAGGGCGGCGTCCCAGCGGGTGGGGTCCTGTTCGGCGAGGGGGACCAGCGTGCCGTCGGCGGCGACCCGGGCGGGGCGGCGTGCCTCGGTGAGCAGCATCAGGGCGAGCAGGCCCAGCGCCTCCGGCTCGTCGGGCATCAGGTCGACCAGCAGTCGGCCCAGGCGCAGCGCCTCGACGCAGAGTTCGACGCGGACCAGCCGATCCCCCGCGCTGGCCGTGTACCCCTCGTTGAAGATCAGGTAGACGACCGTGAGCACGGCTCGCAGACGCTCGGGCAGGTCGGCGTCGCGGGGCACCCGGTACGGAATCCCGGCGTCGCGGATCTTGGCCTTGGCGCGGACCAGGCGTTGCGCCATGGTGGGCTCGGGGACGAGGAAGGCCCGCGCGATCTCGGCGGTGCTCAGGCCCCCGAGCAGGCGCAGGGTGAGGGCGACCCGGGCGGCCGGGGCGAGCGCCGGGTGGCAGCAGGTGAAGATCAGGCGGAGCCGGTCGTCGCGCACGGGTCCCTCCTCGGCCGGTGGCTCCCCGGCGTACAGCAGCGCGGCCTGGGCGTGCCGGTCCGCCCGCGAGGCTTCCCGCCGCAACCGGTCGATGGCGCGGCGGCGGGCGGTGGTGATGATCCAGCCGGCCGGGCTGGGCGGCGGCCCGGTCTCCGGCCACCGCCGCACCGCCTCGGTGAAGGCGTCCTGGACCGCCTCCTCGGCGAGGTCGATGTCGCCGAGGACGCGGACCAGCACGGCGACCGACCGGCCGTACTCGGCGCGGAAGGTCGCCTCGACGTCGACCGTCACCCGTCGCCCTGGAAGGGGCGGACCTCGATCGGCAGCGTGGTGGCGAGGGCGTAGCGGCGACCCCAGTCCAGGGCGGCGTCGAGGTCGGCGGCGCGGATGATGGTGAAGCCGCCCAGGTACTCCTTGCCCTCGACGAAGGGGCCGTCGGTGACCAGCACCTCGCCGTCCTTCGGGCGCAGCACGGTGGCGGTCTCCGGGGCGTGCAGCCCCTGCCCGAAGACCCACGAGCCAATCGCCTCCAGCTCCTCGCGGATGGCGCCCAGCTCCCGCATGACCCCGGCCAGGAACTCCGGGTCCGGCTGCCCCTGGCCGGCGGGGTGGTAGATGCTCAGCAGGTACTGCTTCATGTCGTCCTCCTGGTGTGGATCGGCTTTCACTCTCCACACGATCGGCGGGCGGGCGGATCGACACTCCGGCGACGGATTTCCTCAGGCGCGGTAGCCGGCGGCCAGGATCCGCTGGGCGGACATCGCGTACGCCCGGGGGTCGTCCGGGGTGGCCGCGCCGAGCCCGTCGACGTAGCGGTTGTACATGCTGAAGGCGGCGGCGATCAGCACGGTGTCGTGGACCTCCCGGTCGGTGGCGCCATGGGCACGGGCGGCGTCGACGAGAGCGCCGGTGACCGCGCGCCCGTCCTCGCGGACGGTGTCGGCGAGCCGGAGCAGGGCGCGCAGCTTCTCCGGCACCGGGGCGGTGGACAGGTCCGCCAGGACCCGGTCGACGAGGTCGGGGCCGTCGTCGAGCTGAGCACCGGCGGTGGCGGAGTGCGAGGCGCGGCAGAAGTCGCACCCGTTGCGGGCCGAGACGTACGCGGCGATCAGCTCGCGTTCACCGCGGCTGAGGCTGCTCGGCCCGCGCAGCAGCACCTCGGCCAGCTCCATCAGCGGCCCGGCGGTCTCCGGCCGGTACCGCAGCAGACCGACGATGCCGGGCTCGCGCCGCTCGTCCACGCCGAGGTCGATGTGCGCCATGCGGTCACCCTTTCCGTTGGCCGTGCCTACCGCGCCCGACGGCCGGCACCGCCATTCTGGCGGGTACGTCGACGCCGATCCATGGCCGGACGGTCAGGTGTGGCCGGGGCGGACCGCGGTACCCGGGCGCGGTGCCGGCCGGCCGCGACCGCCGACTGAATCCCATAGACAATCTTGACTCTGCATATTGAAAACTATCTACGCGGCGTGACCTAATACTGACAGTTCCTTTCGTCACTCCCGCCGCCCGGTGCGGCAGCCCCCAGGGAGGAAAGATGAACCGTCTCCGCGCGGTCACCGCCGCGCTCCTAGCGACCGTCACCGCGGTCGTCGCCGTCGGCCTCGGCGCGACCGCCGCCGGCGCCGCCCCCGCCGGCCTGCCCGGCATGAACGTCTCCAGCTACCAGGGCAACGTCAACTGGTCGGCCGCCTGGACCAACGGCGCCCGGTTCGCGTACGTCAAGGCCACCGAGGGCACCTCCTACACCAACCCGTACTTCGCCCAGCAGTACAACGGCTCCTACAACGTCGGGATGATCCGGGGCGCGTACCACTTCGCCCGCCCGGACACCAGCAGCGGCGCCACCCAGGCCAACTATTTCGTCGACCACGGTGGCGGCTGGTCCAGGGACGGCCGGACGCTGCCCGGCGCGCTCGACATCGAGTACAACCCGTACGGCGCGACCTGCTACGGGCTGAGCCAGAGCGCCATGCGCAGCTGGATCGCCTCCTTCGTCAGCCAGTACCACGCGCGCACCGGCCGGTGGGCCACGATCCACACCACCACCGACTGGTGGGCCACCTGCACCGGCAACACCTCCCAGTTCGCCGCCAACAACCCGCTCTGGATCGCCCGGTACGCCAGCACGGTCGGCACCCTGCCCGCGGGCTGGCCGACGTACTCCTTCTGGCAGTGGGCGTCCTCGGGCGTCTTCCCGGGCGACCAGAACGTCTGGAACGGCACCCTGGACCGGCTCCGGGTGCTGGCCTGCAACGGACCCTGCTGACCGCCACCGGCGGCGGGCCGCCCGGTCCGTCGCCGCCCCCACCGAAGGAGGGCCCCATGTCCGTACCCGTGTCCCGCCGGGCCGCGCTGCGCGGCGCGGTCCTGCTCGGCGCCGCCGCCGGCGCCTCCGCCCTGACCCAGTTCGGCGGGGGCAGCGACGCCCGCGCCGTCGCCACCCGGGTCGACCAGCCCGTGATCGCCAACTGCGCGACCTGGGGCGCCCGACCCCCGTCGTCCCCGGTCAGTGTGGTGCAGAGCCGACCCAACAAGATCATCGTGCACCACACGGCGTTCCCGAACACCACCGACTACAGCCTGGCCAGGGCGTACGCGAACTCCCGCGACATCCAGAACCTGCACATGGACGGCAACGGCTGGCTCGATTCGGGGCAGCACTTCACCAACAGCCGGGGCGGGCACCTCACCGAGGGCCGGCACGGCAGCCTCTACGCGCTGCTGCACGGGCGGACCATGGTGCAGGGCGCGCACTGCGTCGGGCAGAACAGCCAGGCGATCGGCATCGAGAACGACGGCACCTACCTCACCGTGCAGCCTCCGGTGGCGCTCTGGAACAGCCTGATCGTCTTCTGCGCCTTCACCTGCCAGCAGT
The DNA here is from genome assembly GCF_059359015.1 of Micromonospora sp. LZ37. NCBI lineage: Bacteria > Bacillati > Actinomycetota > Actinomycetes > Micromonosporales > Micromonosporaceae > Micromonospora > Micromonospora sp. LZ37. The sequence continues at coordinate 29,515 of NZ_JCADBL010000009.1, forward strand.
ACGGGATCGCGCCCACCGAGATATACGGGCACAAGGACTTCAACAACACCCAGTGCCCGGGCCTGCTGCACGGCCGGCTGCCCGAGCTGCGCGCCGCGGTGGCCGCACGGCTGGGCTGATTGCTTATATAAGCCTCGGCTGATAGAAAGGGTCCGTGCACGCCTTCGACGTCCTCGGCGACCCGGTCCGCCGCCGCATCCTGGAACTGCTCGCCGACGGCGAGCTCAGCGCCGGGGAGGTCTGCGCGGTGATCCAGCGCGAGTACGGCATCTCGCAGCCCGCCGTCTCGCAGCACCTGCGGGTGCTGCGGGACAACGGCTTCGCGACCGTCCGGCCGCAGGGCGCCCGCCGGCTCTACGCCGTCGACCCGCGCCCGCTGCGGGAGGTCGACCAGTGGCTGGCCGGCTTCCGCCGGTTCTGGGCGCCGGCCCTGGACGCCCTCGCCACCGAGTTGGCGCGCGGCAGACGCGAACGGCGCCTGCACCCACCGCAGCAATCGACCGAGGAGAGAACCTGATGACCGACGTCACGCACCAGATCAGCGCCGTGCGGCGCACCGTGGGCAGCCGGACCCTGGAGGCCGGCGAGGCCCGGGTGATGACCATCAGCCAGACGTACGACACGTCGCTGGAGGACCTCTGGGACGCGTGCACCAACCCCGAACGTATCCCCCGGTGGTTCCTGCCGGTCTCCGGGGAGCTGCGGCTGCACGGCCGTTACCAGCTCGAGGGCAACGCGGGCGGCACCGTCCAGCGCTGCGACCCGCCGAAGAGCTTCGGCGCCACCTGGGAGTACGGCGACGAGGTGAGCTGGATCGAGGTCCGGCTCACCCCGGAGGGCGACGGGCGCACCCGGTTCGAGCTGGAACACGTCGCGCACGTCGACGACGAGCGCTGGACCGAGTTCGGTCCGGGCGCGGTCGGCGTGGGCTGGGACCTGGGCCTGCTCGGCCTCGCCTCCCACCTGGCCGCCGACGGCGGCGGTATCGCACCCGAGCAGGCCGAGGCGTGGATGGGCTCCGAGGAGGGTCGGCGGTTCGTCACCCTGAGCAGCGAGAGCTGGGGTGAGGCCAGCGTCGCCGCCGGCACCGACCCGGAGGCCGCGCGGGCCGCGACGGGTCGCACCACCGCCTTCTACACCGGCGCGCCGGCCGCCTGACCGCAGGCCCCGCCGACCGGGGTACGCCGGGCCGCCTGCGCGCGGCCCGGCGTGGCCGTCAATCGACGGCGCCCCGGGGGGCCGTCGATCGGCGGCGGTCGGGGCGGCCGTCAGTCGGCGGCGGCCGGGGCGGCCGTCAGTCGGCGGCGGCCGGGGCGGTCCCGAAGGAGTGCACGACCTCGATCCGGCCGACGATGTGCCGGTTGAACTCGGGCAGTTCCTCGGCCGGCACCCACAGCTCCAGGATGTCCCGGCCGCCGACCTGCCGGACGGGGTAGCGGGCGACGAACTCGCGGTCCACCTCGAACCGGGTGACGAAGCCCGCGCCGGAGGCGGGGACGTTCCAGTCCCGGGCGATCATGACGGCGTACTGCTCGTTGAGGACCGGGTAGAAGATCGGCTGGTCGGGCAGGCGCGGCGGCCACGCCGTCCAGCCGGACGCCTCGACCAGCGCCAGCTCCTGCGGCCCGGTCGGCCGCCACAACGTCGTCGTCCCGTGCACGGTCCCCACCTCGTTCCGGTTCGGCGCGAGGCTACCGAGGGGCCGGCCGACGGCGCGAGCCGGTTTCGCAGTCGGCCGGAAACCCGGAGGCGAGCTGTCGGGGTCCCGGGCGAGACTGTCGAGCATGCCGCCGCCACGCACCGTCGCCGACCTCACCGCCCTGCTCGCTCAGGGGCGGCGCGTGAAGTACCTCTGCTTCTGGGGGCACCAGCCCCGCCGCGACGGCGGCATCGGCCACGGCTGCCTGAGCCAGTGGTGGCCGGCGCCGTTCACCGTGGACGGCCGTCGCTTCGTCACCGCGGAGCACTGGATGATGTGGCACAAGGCCGCGCTCTTCGGCGACGAGGAGATGGCCGAGCGGATCCTCGCCGCGCCCCATCCACACCGGGCCAAGACGCTCGGCCGCCAGGTCCGCGGCTTCGACGAGGTGGTGTGGGAGGCCCGGCGCTACGACATCGTGGTCGCGGGCAGCGTCGCCAAGTTCGGCCAGCACGACGACCTGCGCGCGTACCTGTTGGGCACCGGTGAGCGGGTGCTGGTGGAGGCCAGCCCGGTGGACCGGGTGTGGGGCGTCGGGCTGGCCGCCGACGACCCGCGCGCGGAGGACCCGGCCCGCTGGCAGGGGCTCAACCTGCTCGGCTTCGCCCTGATGCAGGCGCGTGACGAGCTGCGGGGCCGTTGATCGACACCGTTCGCACGAGGTGGCGGTGTCCGGGCCGCCGGACACCGCGACATGCCGCACCTGGTGGGCATCCGGCGGACGGGAGGACCGGGCGCGGGGCGGCCCGGGGCGGTAACGTGCGGCGACATGACCGGCTCTCCGTACTCGCACTGCTCCTTCTGCGGCGCCGCCTACCCGGCGGACGCCGGCTGGCCCCGCGTCTGCGTGGCCTGCGGCGAGACGGTGTGGCGCAACCCGCTGCCGGTCGCGGTGGCGCTGCTGCCGGTCCGCACCGACGCCGGGGTGGGCCTGGTGGTGGTCCGCCGCGACATCGAGCCGGCCCGCGGCCTGCTCGCGCTCCCCGGCGGCTTCATCGAGTACGGCGAGGAGTGGGCCGACGCGCTGGTCCGGGAGCTCCGGGAGGAGACCGGGCTGATCGGGGCGGCCGACGAGGCGCGGCTCTTCGCGGTGCACGGCGCTCCGGCCGGCGGCACCATGATGGTCTTCGGCGAGCTGCCGGAGCGGTCGGCCGAGGAGCTGCCGCCGTCGGCGCCCACCGAGGAGGCGACGGAGTGGCTGGTGCTCACCGAGCCGGTCGAGCTGGCGTTCTCCACCCACACCCGGGCGATGGCCGACTTCTTCGCCCGTCGGCGCTGACCTAGTCCGGCGTGCCGGCCAGGTAGCCGCTGGCCTGGAGGTCGAACAGCTCCCGGTAGAGCCCGTCGGCGGCCATCAACTCGTCGTGGTTGCCCTGCTGGACGAGCCGGCCGTGGTCCATCACGAAGATCTGGTCGGCGTGCCGGACGTTGGCCAGCCGGTGGGTGATCAGCACGACCGTGCGGTCGGGGCGGCGGCGCAGGTGCTGGAAGAGGGCGTGTTCGGCCCGGGCGTCGAGGGCGGCGGAGGGCTCGTCGCAGATCAGCAGCGGGGCGTCCCGGTAGAGGCCCCGCGCGGCGACCAGCCGCTGCCACTGGCCGCCGGAGAGGTCGTGGCCGTTCTTGAACTCCCGGTCGAGCAGGGTGTCGTACCCGAACGGCAGCCCGGCGATCATGTCGTGCGCCACGGCGGCCCGGGCGGCGTCCTCGACGGTCGGGCCGCCCTGATCGGCGGGGCGGTCGTGCCGGCCGATTCGGATGTTCTGCCCCGCGGTCAAGGGGAACCTCCAGTACTCCTGGGTCATCACCGCCACCTGGGCGGCGATCTGCGTCGGGTCCAGCTCGGCCGCGTCGACGCCGTCCCAGCGGATCACCCCGCCGGTGGGGCGGTAGAGGCCGGCGATGAGCTTGGCCAGGGTGGTCTTGCCGGAGCCGTTCTCACCGACCAGGGCGACCACCTCGCCCCGGCGGACGGTCAGGGTGACCTCGTCCACCGCCGGGGTGTCGGTATCCGGGTAGCGGAGGCTGACCCGGTCGAGCGCGATGGTGTCGAACCCGGGCGCCGGGCGGCCCTGCCCCGCCGCGATCCGCCCCCGCGCCCGGTCGAGGAAGTCCCGGTAGTCCTGGTAGTAGAGGGCGTCCTCGTAGAGGTTGTTGGTGGCGAAGACGGCCCTGCCGAGACTGGACCGGGCGGACTGCAGCGCCAGCAGGGCGGTCGCCGCGGCGGCCAGCGCGACCACGTTGGTGAGCAGCAGCCCGCCGAGCACGGCGTACACCCCGAAGGCGGCGGTGCCGGAGGCGGACATGCCGAACGCGCGGGTGGCGCTCTGCGCCCGCACCAGGCGCAGCTCGGCCCGGGTCTCCACGGCCATCACGCGGCGGAACTCGCCCAGCAGGAAGTCGCGCATCTGGTAGACCCGCACCTCGACGGCGGTGTGCCGGTTGGCCATCAGGTGCGCCAGCATCCGCATCCGGCGGTGGCGGGTGATCCGGGCCAGCATGGCGAGGTACTGCCGGCGGGCCATCCGCACCGCGGTGACCGCCTCGGGGACCGCGGCGAGCAGCAGGCATGGCAGCAGCACGGGCTGGATCACGGTGACCGCCACGGCGGTGGCCAGCACGCCGACCACCCCGGTGATCAGGTTGACCGTGTGGTCGACGATGGACGCCGCCTCGGCCATCCCCCGGTCCCGGACCCGATCCATCTCCTCGGCGAAGCCGGCGTCGTCGAAGGCGGCCAGCTCCACCGCCGTGGTGGCCTCGAAGAGCCGCAGCTCCACCGCGTAGTTGATCTGGGGGATCAGCCGGGCCTGAGCCCAGCCGGCGGCCACCGTGAGCGCGCCCCGGGCGCTCACCGCCAGTGCGGCCAGGACCAGCGACGGCAGCGCGGCGCGGACCCGGTCGGGGGTCGGGCCGCCGGCGAAGAGCTCCCGCAGCACGCCGGTGGTGGCGAGCAGCCCGAGGGTGGTCATCACCCCGGCGGCGAGGTTCAGGCCGATCGCCGCCAGGGTGTCCCGCCGGCTGGTGGCCCAGGCCAGCGCGACCGCGTCCCGGACCAGGTGGGGCAGCCGCCGGGCGACGGACCGGAAGCTGGTGTGCGCGAACTCGGTCGCGCGGTGCATCCAGTGGCCGTCCTCCAGCTCCGGCAGCTCCAGCTCGTCGGCGTCGGACGGAGCGTCCCGTCCGGACGAGCGGCGGGGGCCGATCACCGTCGCCATGGGTCCTCCCGGGCCGAGGTGGCAGGGGCAGAGCGAGCCTACTGTCGGCTACTACGCGGTGTCTCCGCGTGAGCGGCGTGTCGTACAGGTGTCGCAGCGGCGTGTCGTCGGCCACCCCCCGCGGGCGGGTCTGCCGCGTCACGTCGCGCCGGTCCGCGCCGGGTGGCAGGCTGGACGGCGAGCCGGCGGCGGGTGCGACGAGGGCCGCCGGCGAACCGTCGTGAAGGAGAAGATCGACCCGATGGCTGCGAGTGTGACCACCACCGACGAATGGCAGGCGCTGCGCAAGCACGCCGAGACGATCCGCGGCGCCCACCTGCGGGAGCTGTTCGCGGCCGACCCGCAGCGGGGTGAGCGGCTCACCGGCGAGGTCGCCGACCTGCACGTCGACTACAGCAAGAACCTGGTCACCGACGAGACGCTGGGCCTGCTCACCGCGCTGGCCGAGCGGGTCCGGCTGACCGACCGGATCTGCGCGATGTTCGCCGGGCGGCACATCAACTCCACCGAGGGCCGGGCGGTGCTGCACACCGCGCTGCGGCTGCCCCGGGACGCCACCCTGATCGCCGACGGCCAGGACGTGGTCGCCGACGTGCACCGGGTGCTGGACCGGATGGCGGCGTTCGCCGAGCGGGTCCGCTCCGGCCAGTGGCGCGGGCACACCGGTGAGCGGATCAGCACCGTGGTCAACATCGGCATCGGCGGGTCGGACCTCGGGCCGGTGATGGCGTACGAGGCGCTCAAGGCGTACCGGGACGCGGGGATCACCTGCCGGTTCGTGTCGAACATCGACCCGACCGACATCCACGACAAGACCTACGACCTGGATCCGGCGACCACGCTCTTCGTGGTGGTGTCGAAGACGTTCTCGACCCAGGAGACCCTCGCGAACGCCGACCAGGCGCGGATGTGGCTGCTGTCCGGGCTGGACGCCGAGGACGACGCGGCGATCGCGAAGCACTTCGTCGCGGTGAGCACCAACGAGCAGCGGGTTCGTGACTTCGGCATCGACCCGGAGAACATGTTCGGCTTCTGGGACTGGGTGGGCGGCCGGTACTCGCTGCCCTCGGCGGTCGGCCTGTCGGTGATGCTGGCCGTCGGACCGGACCGGTTCCGCGAACTGCTGGCCGGCTACCACGCCGTGGACGAGCACTTCCGGACCACGCCGGTGGAGCGCAACCTCCCGGCCCTGCTCGGCCTGCTCAACGTCTGGTACGTCAACTTCCTGGGCGCGCAGACCCACGCCGTGCTGCCGTACTCGCAGTACCTGCACCGGTTCCCGGCGTACCTGCAGCAGTTAACCATGGAGAGCAACGGCAAGTCGGTGACCCTGGACGGCGCCCCGGTGGATCACGCGACCGGCGAGATCTTCTGGGGCGAGCCGGGCACCAACGGTCAACACGCGTTCTACCAGCTGATCCACCAGGGCACGCTGCTGATCCCGGCCGACTTCATCGCGTTCAGTCAGCCCAACCACGACCTCGGCGAGATGCACGACCTGTTCATGTCGAACTTCTTCGCGCAGACCGCCGCCCTGGCGTTCGGGCGGACGAAGGAGCAGGTCGAGGCGGAGGGCACGAAGGCGAGCGTGGTGCCGCACCGGGTGATGCCGGGCAACCACCCGACCACCTCGATCATCGCGCCGAAGCTGACCCCGGGCACCCTCGGTCAGCTGATCGCCCTCTACGAGCACATCGTCTTCACCCAGGGCGCGGTCTGGGACATCAACCCGTTCGACCAGTGGGGTGTGGAGCTGGGCAAGGTGATGGCCAACCAGCTCGCGCCGAAGCTGACCGGTGACGCCCCGGACCTCTCCGACGTGGACTCCTCCACCGCCGGGCTGATCCGTCGCTACCGCCGGGAGCGCGGCCGGGCCTGAGTTCGACGCGACGGCGGCCGGGTGGGACCACCCGGCCGCCGTTCCTTTTTCGGTACGCAGACTGGTCCAACCAGTTGACCGGTTGATGTGCCGGGGGTCACACTTCTGGCGTGGCCTTCGTACCCGTCCCCCGCAGCTCCGTCGCCGACCACGTCTTCGGCCAGCTCCGCGACGCCATCGTCAGCGGCCGTTACCGCCCCGACGACCCGCTGCCCGGCGAGCGGGAACTGGCCGCCGCGTTCGCGGTCAACCGGCACGCTGTCCGCGAGGCGCTGCGCCGGCTGCAACAGCTCGGCCTGCTCCGGGTCAGCCAGGGCGGCGCGACCCGGGTGCTCGACTGGCGGGTGCACGCCGGTCTCGACCTGGCGCTGTCCCTCGTGCAGTCCGGCGACGTGCTCCCGGTCGAGACGCTGGTGCGGGACATGCTGGAGATGCGGGCTTGCGTCGGCGTGGACGCCGCCCGGCTCTGCGCCGAGCGCGCCGGCCCCGAGCTGAAACGCAGCGTCACCCGCGACGTCGAGGCGTACGCCGCGCTCGCCCCGGACCTGCACGCCATGCACCAGGCCAACATCCTGCTCTGGCGGCACATCATCGACGGCTCCGGCAACACCGCCTACCTGCTGTCCTTCAACAGCCTGGTCGCCGGGGCGGTCGCCGTCGGCGAGGTACCGCCCGAGCGCCGCGCCGCCGAGCTGCTGGACGTCACCGGCCACCGCCGGCTGGCCGAGGCGATCGCCGACGGGCGCGGCGCCGACGCCGCCGCGCAGGCCCACGCGCTGCTCACCGCAGCGCTCACCTCCCCCACCCCACCAGGAAGGGAATGCCGAGCATGATCCCCGCCGTGCTCTACGCCGTACCCGCGTTCCTGCTGCTCGTCGTCGTGGAAGCGCTGTCGTACCGGTTCGCCCCCGACGACGACGAACGCGGCTACGAGCTGCGCGACACCACCACCAGCCTGACGATGGGCGTCGGGAGCGTGCTCATCGGCGCCCCCTGGCGGCTGCTCACCGTCGGCCTCTACGTGGGGCTGTGGACCCTCGCCCCGGTGCAGCTCTCCCCCACCAGCGTCTGGACCTGGGTGCTGCTCTTCTTCGCCGACGACCTGGCCTACTACTGGTTCCACCGCACCCACCACGAGGTGCGCCTCTTCTGGGCCGCCCACGTGGTGCACCACTCCAGCACGTTCTACAACCTCTCCACCGCGCTGCGGCAGGGCTGGACGACGCCGATGACCTCGCTGCCGTTCTGGCTGGCGCTGGCGCTGCTCGGCATCCCGCCGTGGATGATCTTCCTCCAGCAGTCGATCAACCTGCTGTACCAGTTCTTCCTGCACACCGAGCGGATCGACGTGCTGCCCCGGCCGATCGAATGGATCTTCAACACCCCGTCGCACCACCGGGTCCACCATGGCGCCAACACCGAGTACCTCGACCGCAACTACGGCGGCATCCTGATCGTCTGGGACCGCCTCTTCGGCAGCTTCGAGCCCGAACGCGCCGCCGTCCGCTACGGCCTGACCAAGAACATCGACACCTACAATCCGCTGCGGGTGGCCACCCACGAGTACGCGGCGATCTGGGCGGACCTGCGCTCGGCCACCTGCTGGCGGCACCGGCTGGGCTACCTGCTCGGCCGGCCCGGCTGGCAGCCCGCCCGATGAGGCGGCTCCGGCCCGCGCTGTACGGGCGGCGTCCCCGGCGGCGCTGCCGCGGGACGCCGCGAGCTCCTGCCGCCGCGTCGAGTTCAGAGGGCGAACAGCAGGGCGGCGTCGAGCAGGATGACCACGGCGGTGGCGAAGTGGATGCCGAAGGCGACCGCCTTCGTGCCGCCGTGCCGCAGCACGACGACGGTGTCTCCCAACGGGTTGAGCGCGACGACCAGCATGAACCACGCGACCGCGTCGGCGGTGGTGAACGCGATCAGCGCGAGCCCGAGCAGGCCGTAGCTGAGGTCGCGTAGGCCCTTGATCGTGAGGTAGGCGGGGTCCCCGTCCGGTTTGGCCGGGACGCCGTAGCCGGCGGCCGAGGCCCCGGGTGCCAGGAGGAATCGGGCACCGATGAAGACACAGAAGAGGCTGAGGACGACGGCGAGCCCGTAGGCGACGGTGCTAAGCATCTCGACTCCGTTTTCTAGCGCTGCTAGGTCTGGGAGCGAAGCTAGCAGAGCGGCGGCAGATTGGCTAGCGGTGCTAAAGTTCGCTCATGTCGATTCAGGCGCGCCGAGAGCGGGAGCGGGCGGAACGGGAGCGGGCGATCATCGCCGCGGCCCGGGAGCTGGCCGAGTCGGAGGGCTGGGACGCGGTCACCACCCGTCGGCTCGCCGCCGAAATCGAATACAGCCAGCCCGTCCTCTACAGCCACTTCAGAGGCAAGGACGCCATCATGGCGGCCGTCGCTGTGGAAGGCTGCGGCGATCTGGCCGTTGAACTCGCCGCCGCCCGGGCCGCCGCGACCGATCCGCGGCAGGCGGTGGCCGGCATCGCCACGGCGTACGCCGCGTTCGCCGAACGCCGGCCCGCGCTGTACGACGCGATATTCAACCTGCCCGTCGACCTCTCCTTCGCCAGCCAGGACACGCCGGTCGAGCTGGCCCGGGCCTTCGCCGAGCTGGCCGAGACCCTGCGCCCGTTCGCCGGTGACGACGACCTGGAGACGTTCACCGAGACCTTCTGGAGTGGGCTGCACGGGCTGGTCACGCTGATGCGCAACGGCCGGCTGCGGCGGGAGGAACACGAGCGGCGGTTGGCGCTCCTGGTCGACCGGTTCGCCCCGCCAGGGTGAGCTGACCGTCAGGGAGGAGCATCCGATGGCCACCCCGGCGCCCGTTGCCGCTGGTCGCCACCGTGGCGCGCTGGTCCTGCTCACCACCGCCCGGGCGCCGTCCCGTCACGATCGAGGCTCCGGTTCCGCGGCGTGGTCGAGTAGGTTCCCCGGGTGGACGATCACGGACTGCGGGTGGGCGACGTCGCCGTGATGCCGTTGCCGGACGGCGGTTACGGGGCCTGCCAGGTGACCTTCGCCGACCGCGACGAGGTGGACGTGCTGGCACTGCGCTGGCACTCCGCGCAGCCGCCGGCGCTCGCGGACCTCGCCGGCGTGGCACCGCTCGTCCTCGACCACCACGCGCATGACGGCGTCCCGGCGCATCACCGGGTGTCCCGCAACTGGCCGGCGCCCGTCGAATTCGTCCGGCTCGGCACCCTGCCGGTTCCCGCGGACGTACGCGACCGCCCCCACTCCTGGACCGGTTGGCGCAGCCTTCCGGGCGACGTCGTGCGTCAGCGGCAGTGGGACCGCGACCTGCCGACGGACGCGAAGGAGGCCTACCGGCGAGCAGCCACCCGCGGGCCGGTCGAGGTCGACTTCGGCGGCGGAGCGGTTACCGTCGGCGGAGCCGTCGGCGGGGCCGACCTGACCGGGGCGGGGACGTTCGCGGTACCGGTGGACGGGCCGGTGCACTGGTCGGCACTGGACCGGCTGGCCCGGTGCACGACCCTGTTCTGGTCCGGGCCCGACCGGGGCCTCACCGCCGCCCTCAGGGCACGGCCGGTCATCTCCACGCTGGTCTGGCGCGCGGCCCCGGCCGAGGTGGACCTGACCGGTACCGGGCTGACGCACGTCACCCTCGCCGGGGACGACCTGCGCGACCTGCGGCTGCCCAGGGGCGTGCACGGCCTGACGCTCGTGGCGCCGACCGTCCGGCTCGCGGTGCACGCCGCCGACGAGGGTCGTTGGCTGCACGTCGTCGCCCGGAACGTCACCGAGGAGAGTGTGGTGCCGTCCGGTCTGCGCCGCACCCGCGAGATCACCCTCGACGGCGGCGGGGTGCTCTCCACGGCCAGCCTCGCCGCCCTCGACGAGCTGCGCGAACTGTCGCTCGTCTGGCGACGGCCACCCGGTGGGCTACGCGACGCCGACGGCCTCGCCCGGTTCGACGCGCTGACCATGTTGAGCCTGGTGGACGGCTACGGCGTCGACGAAGACACCCTGCCGGAGCTGCCCGCCCTACGACACCTCAGCATGCACGGACTACGCCGGTCCGCCGTCGCACCGCTGCGTGAACGCTGTCGCCGCACCGGCGTACGGGTGGTGCTCCAAGGGGCCAAGGCCGACACCTGGTTGGCGGCCAACCTGGACAACCCCCTCCGGGACTGGGTGGACGACGACGACCGGGGCGGGGCCGCCGCATGCCGGGCGTACGCGACGGCGCTCCGGGCGATCGACAAGCTCCCGGCGCAGGACGCCGCGCGTCGGGCCGGCGCCGAGCGGGCGCTCCGGTCGCTCGTCGACCGGCTCAACCAGATTGAGCGCAAGCACGGCATCATCGACACCGTACGGCGGGAGGAGGCGGCCGAAGCCTTCGTCGGGCTGGCAGCCCGTGCCGGAGTGCCGGAGCCGCTCGCCGGCGAGTGGCTCGACGACTGGCGGGACTTCTGACCGTCAACCCGCGGCCGACAGGGCGTCGATCAGGCGTTCCGGCTCCACGGCGGTGGGTCGGTCGCTGACCTGGCCGTCGCCGATCTCGACCAGCCGCCACACCCCGTCGTCCCGCAGCGCCAGGTCGGCGGTGACGAAGGGCAGTCCCAGCCGGGTGATCACCGGCGCGACCCGGGAGACGTCGACCGGGGTGGCGGGCAGCTCGTCCGGGGTGTCCGGGTGCGGGCCGGTCAGCACGCACCGCCCGTTCACCCACCAGGTGCGCACCTCGGCGGAGGCGAGCCGTTCGAAACGGCGCAGCACGAAGCCACCGGTGAAGTCCCCCTCGCGCAGTTCCCGCAGCCGGGTCGCCACCCGCCAGGCGGCCTCGGCGTCGGACAGGTCGGGCACGAAGCAGGCCTCGTGCCAGTGGTGCTTGGCGGACTTGGTCCAGTCCCGCAGCACCGCCGGACCGCCGCCCAGCTCGACCCGCGCGTGGTCGAAGTCGGCCCGGGCGTCACCGGCGGTCCACCGCGACTCGGGGGTGACGGCTGCCGCCTCGGCGTACCAGCCGGGCAGCTCGTGGGCCTTCCGGTACTGCTCGGGGGCGGTGCGCAGGGTGACGCCGCGCGCCCCCAGCGCCGCAGCGAAGTCGGCGTACGCGTCGGCCGAGAGCATCCAGCCCCGGTAGACGGCGTCGTCACCGACCGCCACCGAGGCAACCGCCCGGGTCGCGTCCCCGCCTGCCGCGAGCGCGTCGTGATCAACGACCGCCACGGTGTGTCCGGCCTCCCGCGCCGCACGCGCCTCGGGGGCGAAGTGCGGGTCGGCGCGGCGTGGCCGCAGCGGGTCGCCGGGGACGATCAACAGCATGGCCCGCATCCTTCCGCATCACGACTCCGTGAGGGGAGGCCCCGTTTGCGGCGTGTCGCGGTGTCCGAGCGAATCGACACCGCGACACGCCGCAAACGGGGCTGGGCCGGGCCGGGCGGTCCGTCAGGGGGCCATCTCGTAGGCGTCGGAGAGGGCCTCGACCTGGGACCAGACCCGGGCGGTGCGCCGCGGGTCGGGCACCGGACGGCGGACCTGGGTCAGCGCCCAGGCGGCCTGCTCCTCGGTGGCGGTCGGCTTGCCGTGCAGCTCGGTGGCGTAGCCGGAGAAGTCGCGGACCAGGATGTCGAAGATCTCGTCCAGCAGGTCGCGGTCCAGGTCGGTCGCCTCGGCCTGCTCCAGGATCAGCTGGCCGTAGACGACCAGCGCGAAGAGCTGCCCGAGGGCGAGCAGGAAGTCCAGGTCGCGCTGCTGCTCCTCGCTCGGGGCGTGCGCGGCCAGCAGCGCGCAGAGCCCGTCGGCCTGCTCCCGGAACCGGGCGACGTTCGGCACCCCGGCGTGCGTGTCGTACGCGGCCCGCCAGTCGTGGAAGCGGATCGCGCCCAGCCCGCGGGCCGGGCCCTGGCGGAACAGGAACTCGTCGTCGGCCGGGTCGTGCCGGGTGGGCACCGGCGGGAACTCGGCCGGCTGGAACAGGTAGTTGGCCATGAACTTCAGGATCAGCGCCAGGTTGACGTGCACGGTGCCCTCGAGCTTGGGCAGGCCGCGGATGTCCCGGGCCGCCTTGTCGAAGTAGGTGTCCGCCTCGAAGCCCTTGGCGGCGATGACGTCCCAGAGCAGGTCGATCACCTTCTCGCCCTCGGTGGTCACCTTCATCTTGGTCATCGGGTTGAACAGCAGGTAACGCCGGTCGTCCGGGCCGGCCGCGCGGAAGTAGTCCACCGCCCGGTCGCTGAAGAGTTTCATCGCCACCAGGCGGGCGTACGCGTCGGTCAGCTCCCGGCGCACGTGCGGGAAGTCGGTGACCCGCCGGCCGTAGAGCACCCGGTTGTGGGCGTGGGTGACCGCCTCGTACATGGCGTGCTCGCAGATGCCGATGGAGGCGGTGCAGAGGTTGAACTTGCCGACGTTGACGGTGTTGAGCGCGGCGTCGAACGCGGCCCGTCCGGTGTGCAGCACGTCCTCGGCGCGCACCGGGTAGTCCTCCAGCCGGAACTCGCTGACGTACATCTGCGCGTTCACCACGTTGCGCACGAGCCGGTACGCGGGGTGGCGGCTGTCGGCGGCGAAGAAGACGTACCCGTCGGGGCCCTCGACGTCGGCGCGGCGGCCGAAGACCGAGACCAGCCCGGCGACGTTGCCGTTGCCGATGTAGTACTTGCCGCCGGTGGCCCGGAAGCCGCCGTCGGCGTCCGGGGTGAGCAGCATGTCGGTGGAGTAGATGTCCGCGCCGTGGCCGCGCTCGGAGAGGCCGAAGGCCATCACGTGCCCGGCGTCGAGCAGCTCGGCGGCGCGGGCCCGGGCGGCGGCGTTGTCGCTCTGCCAGACCGGGCCGAGGCCGAGGACGGTGACCTGCCAGGTGTACCAGTAGCCGAGGCCGTAGAAGCCGAGCACCTCGCTGAGCGCGGCGTTGCGCGCGGTGTCCCAGCGCTTGGCCGGGTCGCCGCCGCCGTCGGCGGCCGGGGTGCAGAAGGTGGCGAAGAGCCGCTCCTTGGCGGCGAAGTCCAGGAAGTCGCCGTACCAGGAGTGGTCGTTGTAGCTGTCGACCAGTGCCTTCTTGCCACGGCTCTCGAACCAGTCGACGGTGGCGCGCAGCAGCCGGCGGGACTCGGTGTCGAGGTGGGCGGGGTCGTAGGTGCGCGGGTTGAGCAGCGGGTCGGCCATGGGGGTCCCTTCGGCGAGGTGGGGTCAGCAGTCGAGGTCGCGCAGGGTGGTGAGGACGTCGTCGAGCCAGGCCAGCACCATCCGCTCGTAGGCGATGCCGCCGCGCAGCACGACGTGCTGGAGCGACGCCACCGGGTCGGCGGGGCGGGGGGCGGGGAAGTCACGTCGCTCGCCGGTGAGGTAGCTGGCGAGCACGGCCTCGTGGTCGGCGCGGTAGCGCTCGACCTCGGCGACCAGCGCCGCGCGGCCCGCCCGGTCGGTGAAGGCGGCCCCGCGGATCTTGACGGCCAGCTCGTGGCGGACCGCCTCGGGCTGCACGGGCGCGCGCAGCCAGTCGGCGAGGGCGGCCCGGCCGGGGGCCGCCGCCGACCAGCACCGCTTGTCGGGCCGGCCGTCCTGCCCGACCTCCTCGGCGGTGACCCAGCCGTCGGCCTCCATCCGCTTGAGCACGCGGTAGATCTGCTGGTGGGTGGCGGTCCAGAACCGGCCGATGGACCGGTCGAAGCGGCGAGCCAGCTCGTATCCGGACGCCGGTCGCTCCAGCAGGGAGACCAGGATCGCGTGTTCGAGGGCCATGCGGGCATCTTGCTATGCAACGAGTTGCATAGCAAGGGCCGGCGTCACGCCGGCAGGTGCTCGCGCAATGCGGCGTACTCCTCGACGGTCAGCCAGGACGGGTTCGCCCCCTGCGGCTGGCGGAGCACCTCCACGCCGGCCAACCGGTGGTCGGCGCGGAGCACCTCCCGCGGCACCCGGTCGCTCACCGGCAGCACGGTGAGCTCCAGCGGCACCGACCAGGGCTCGCCGGGCCCACCCGGCACCGGCGCGTCGGCGACCCGGCCCACCCCCCAGATCCCGTACGGCAGCCGGCCGCGGCTGCCGCTGGCCCAGAGCAGCACCGGCTGGCCGGCGCGCATCAGCCGGGTCCGGTAACCGGGGCGGACGCACCAGCTGGTCACCCGCGGGTCGGCGGCGAAGCGGGCGGCCAGGTCGACCGCGTCGGCGTTGCCCTTCACCAGCCAGGCGCCCAGCGCTTCCGGGGTCACTCGTCGCTGCGTCATCCGACCAGGGTGCCCGCGGTGGGCGGGTCGAATCCGCACAGTGGCGTTGGCCACTCCGACCAGGGGTTTAGCGGGTGCGTGGGTGGAGACTTTCTCCTCTGCACCGACCGAGGGAGAAACTGTGTCCGAGACCGACCGACCGCAGCCGCGTGACGCGGGCATCGCGCCCGCCGGAGTGACCGACCCGCTGCTGTGGCGGCTCGCCGTCGACGTGGTCGACGCGCACCAGCCGGACGCGACCGGACGCTGCGACAACCTGCTCTGCGGCCACCAGGAGTGGCCGTGTGACGCGGCGCGCAACGGCCGGCGGGCCCTGGAGCTCTCCGGCGTCACGCCGGAGGAGAGCGCCGCCCCGCGTCGGGACGACCGGCGGGAGTCGCTGCCGGGCCTGCCGGGCCGCCGCTCCCGGCCGGCCGCCGAGGCCGCCTAGCCTTCTCCGGCGCTCGCCTCCCGCAGCTCCTCCTCCGAGACGCCGCGCCGCCAGTAGCCGGCGAAGGTCACCCGCCGCCGGTCCACGCCGCGTTCGGCGACCAGGTGCCGGCGGACCGCGCGTACCGTCGCGGACTCGCCGGCGATCCAGGCGTACGGGACTCCGGTTGGCAGCCGGGCCGCCCGGACCGCCTCGACCAGCAGGCCGCTGCCCGGCGGGGTGCTCCCCCGGACCAGCCAGCGCAGCTCGGCGCTCGCCCGCGTGGGCAGCTCCCGGATGTCGGCGGCCGACGGCACCTCCAGCCACGCCCGGACGGTGGTGCCGGCGGGCAGCCAGGCCAGGATGCCGGCCGCCGCGGGCAGCGCCGTCTCGTCGGCGGCGAGCAGCACGTGCTCGGTGCCGGGCGGCGGCCGGAAGCAGACGCTGCGGTTGTCCGCCACCGCCGGGCCGAGCAGCACGACCCGGTCCCCCGGCCGCGCCCGGCCCGCCCAGCGGGACGCCGGACCGGTGTCCCCGTGGTGGACGAAGTCGATGTCCACCTCGGCGCGCTCCGGCCGCTGCCCGCTGATCGTGTAGGACCGCATCACCGCGCGGACCGCCGGGTCGGCGGCCCGCCAGTGGGCGTACCAGTCCTCGCCGGCGTCGAGCGGGAGGGCCGGCTCGGGCTGCCCGGGGTGGGGCAGGAAGAGCGAGACGCTCTGGTCCCGGCCGCCGCCGGCGAAGCCGGCCAGTTCCTCCCCGCCGAAGGTGACCCGGATCAGCGAGGCGCCGATCCGCCGGGTCGCCAGGACCCGGGCGCGGTAGAAGCGGTAGCGCAGGGCGACGGGGGTGACGGTCGCGGTCGTCACCGGCGTCAGCCGAGCCGCTTGGCGGAGCGGATGGCCGCGGCGAGGTTCTCCAGCAGCGGCGCCGCGCCGGCGTACGAGAAGCGGGGCACCGCGTCCCAGCCGGTGACCTGGTTGGCGCGCACGGCCGGGAGCTGCTGCCAGGTGGGCTTGGCGGCGAGGTCCTTCGGCTGCAGCGCGGTGCTCCGGTTGTCCAGCAGGATCAGGTCGGCGGGGAACTTGCCGGCGTTCTCCCAGCTCAGGCTCTCGAAGTAGTCGCCCGAGGCGAGCTTGTTCGGCACCACGATGTCGACGCCGAGTTCGGCGAAGTACATCAGGTCGGTGCTGACCTTGGGGTTGGAGACGTAGAACAGGTCGGGGCTGCCGGAGGCGGCCAGCACCCGGATGCCGGGGTTGGCCTTGACCGCCTGGCGGACCGACTCGGCGGCGGCGTCGAAGCGGGCCTTGGCGTCGGTGACCTTCTTCGCGGTCAGGTCGGCGCCGAGCGAGCGGGCCAGCTCGGCGTAGCGCTCGATCGGCCGGGTCATCGGCACCCGGGCGGTGGTGACGGTGACGCTGGGCGCCAGGGCGAGGATCTTGTCGCGGCTCTCGTCCGGGACGTACCAGAGGGCGCCGGGGTCGTACATGTGGGTGACCAGCAGCTCGGGGCGGAGGCCGGCGTACTTCTCGACGTTGAACTCGCCCCAGACGTTGCCGAGGACGGTGACCTGGTCGACGTCGAGGTCGCCGGCCTGCGGGTCGACCGCGCCACCCGGGCGGGTGGTTTCCCCGAACACCCCGACGATCTGCTTGTCGAGTCCGAAGTCGACCAGGGCGGCGGCCACCCCGGTGAAGGCCACCACCCGGGTCGGCGTGCTCGCCGCGTCGACCTTCTGGCCGCGGTCGTCGGTGAACGACCAGGGACCGGAGGACGCCTGCGGAGCCGCGGCGTCCTCGGTGCCACCGCACGCGGCGAGGAGGGTGGTCAGGGCGGCGGCGCTGCCGGCGGCGAAGAGGCCCCGGCGGGAGAGGCGGAACGGGGTGGAGGAGGAAGCAGGCATGGATGGCGTCTTTCGATCGGGCCCGGACCGCGATGATCCGCGACGGCTGGGTTAGGTTAACCTAACCTAAGACGCTGTCAACCGGCGGCGCGTCGTTTCGCACCAGAGTGGAGCCGACACTGTCCGTCACCACGCCCACCGCCACGGCGTCCTCGGTGAACCCGGCCCGCCACCGTGACGCCGCCCGCGCCGCCGGTCTGGTCGCCGCCGTACTGCTGCTGGCCGCCGTCGCCGGCCTGAGCATCGCGGTCGGCGCCAAGCAGCTCTCCCCCGTCGAGGTCTGGCACGGCCTGGTCTCCGCCACCTCCCCCGACCACGCGGTGGTGCATCAAATGCGGCTGCCCCGCACGCTGCTCGGCCTGCTCGCCGGCGCCGCGCTCGGCGTGGCCGGGACACTGATGCAGGCGCTGACCCGCAACCCGCTCGCCGACCCCGGACTGCTCGGCATCAACGCCGGCGCGTCCGCCGCCGTCGCCACCGCCACCGCGCTGCTCGGCGTCGCCACCGTCCAGGGCT
Organism: Micromonospora sp. LZ37; assembly: GCF_059359015.1. Lineage (NCBI taxonomy): Bacteria > Bacillati > Actinomycetota > Actinomycetes > Micromonosporales > Micromonosporaceae > Micromonospora > Micromonospora sp. LZ37. The sequence goes on from NZ_JCADBL010000009.1 coordinate 47,330, forward strand.
GGCTGTGGTTCGCCCTGCTCGGCGCGGCCACCGTCACCGCCCTGGTGTACGCCGTCGGCGGCGGCCGCCGCGCCACCCCGGAACGCCTGGCGCTGGCCGGCGCGGCGCTGAACGCGGTGCTCTACTCCTACGTCAGCGCGGTGATGCTGCTCGACGCCGCCTCGCTGGACCGGCTGCGGTTCTGGACGGTCGGCTCGCTGGCCGGCGCCGAGTTCGCCACCGTCCGCACCGTGGCGCCCTTCATCGCCGCCGGACTGCTGGTCGGGCTGGCGGCCGCGCGCCCGCTCAACGCGCTCGCCCTCGGCGACGACGCCGCACGGGCGCTCGGCGCCCGACCCGCCCTGGTCCGCGCGGCGGGAATCGTCGCCGTCACGCTGCTCTGCGGAGCCGCCACCGCCGCCTGCGGCCCGATCGTCTTCGTCGGGCTGCTGGTGCCGCACCTGGTCCGCGCGCTGACCGGCCCGGACCTGCGCTGGCTGCTGCCCGCCAGCGCGGTGCTCGCGCCGGTCCTGCTGCTCGGCGCCGACGTGCTGGGCCGGGTGCTCGGCCGGCCCGGCGAACTCCAGGTCGGCCTGGTCACCGCCGTGCTCGGCGGCCCGCTCTTCCTGCGGCTGGTGGTCCGCCGATGACCGTACTGCGCACCCCCGGCGGGCTCTCCCTGCGCTGGCGTGCCCGGTCGCTCGCCGTCGCCGCCCTCGGCACGCTGCTCGTCCTCACCCTCGCGGTGCTCGCCGTCGGCGGCGGCGACTACCCGATGAGCCCGGCCGACGTGCTGCGCACCCTCGCCGGGCAGGGCAGCCCCGCCGAGACGTTCATCGTCCGCGAGCTGCGACTGCCCCGGCTGGCCACCGCCCTCGGCGCCGGCGCGGCGCTGGCCCTGGCCGGGGCGGCCGTCCAGTCCCTGCTGCGCAACCCGCTCGGCAGCCCCGACGTGCTCGGCATCACCCAGGGGGCGGCCACCGGCGCGCTCGTCGTGGTGGTGGCCGGCGGAAGCAGCCTCGCGCTCTCCGGCGCGGCGGTGGCCGGCGGCGTCGCCAGCGGACTGCTGATCCGGGCCGTCGCCGGCCGGCACGGACTCGCCGGCCACCGGCTGGTCCTCGTCGGCATCGGGGTCATGGCGATGCTCACCGGCGTCAACGGCTGGCTGCTCACCCGGGCGCCCCTGATGGACGCCGCGCGGGCGGTGCTCTGGCTCACCGGCAGCCTCGACGGGCGCGGCTGGGCCCAGGCCGGGCCGCTGCTGGCCGTCCTCGCGGCGCTGACGCCGGTGGTCCTGCTCGGCGGCCGGGCACTGTCGATGATCGAGCTGGGCGACGACTCGGCCACCGCGCTCGGGGTGCCGGTGTCCCGGATCCGGCAGCTGCTGCTCGGCACGGCGGTGCTGCTCGCCGCGGCGGCGGCCGCCGCCGCCGGGCCGGTGTCGTTCGTGGCGCTCACCGCGCCGCACCTGGCCCGGCGGCTGACCCGCGCGCCCGGCCCGAACCTGGTGGCCTCGGCGCTGACCGGGGCGGTGCTGCTGCTCGCCGCCGACCTGGTCGCCCAGCGCGCGATCGCCGGGCAGCAGCTGCCGGTCGGCGTGGTGACCGGCGCGCTGGGCGGGGCGTACCTGGTGTGGCTGCTCGCCGCGCAGCGGCGCGCGGGACGGATCTGAGGAGGAGCACGTGTCCGGAGGAACGCGGCTGGGCGGGGTCGACATGACCCTGGCGTACGAGCGGCGCACCGTCGCCGAGGGGCTGACGGTCGACGTGCCGGACCGGTCCTTCACGGTGGTGATCGGGCCGAACGCCTGCGGCAAGTCCACCCTGCTGCGCGCCCTGGCGCGGACGCTGCGCCCGCGCGCCGGCACGGTGCTGCTGGACGGGCGGGACATCCACGCGCTGCCGTCGCGGGCGGTGGCCCGTACCCTCGGCCTGCTGCCGCAGTCGGCGACCGCGCCGGACGGCATCACCGTGGCCGACCTCGTCGCCCGTGGCCGGTACCCGCACCAGGGGCTGCTGCGCCAGTGGTCCCGCGAGGACGAACGGGTGGTGGCCGAGTCGATGGCGGCCACCGGCGTCGCCGCGCTGGCCGACCGGCCGGTCGACGAACTCTCCGGCGGCCAGCGGCAGCGGGCCTGGATCGCGATGGCGCTGGCCCAGCAGACGCCCCTGCTGCTGCTCGACGAGCCCACCACCTGGCTGGACATCGCCCACCAGATCGAGGTGCTGGAGCTCTGCGCCCGGCTGCACTCGGAGCAGGGCCGCACGGTGGTGGCGGTCCTGCACGACCTGCACCACGCGGCCCGGTACGCCACCCACCTGATCGCCATGCGCGACGGTCGGGTGGTCGCCGCCGGCGACCCGAAGCAGGTCGTCACCGCGGCGCTGGTCGAGGAGGTGTTCGGGCTCGCCTGCCGGATCGTCGAGGACCCGGAGACCGGCACCCCGCTGGTGGTGCCCGCCGCCCGGCGCTCCGGTGACCGGCTCCACCAGGCCGACCGCGCCGGGTAGGTCGGCGGTCCGGCGACGCACCGGACCGCGCTGAACCGTGCCCGCCCCGCCGCCGTGTCTATGATCGACGCCCCCGACGGTGCACCCGCACCCGCGGGGCCGTACGGTCCGATGCCCGGCCAGGTGAGGAGAGAACTCCGCGTGACCCGCGACGCCCGCGCCTTCTGGCTGCGCTCCCCGGGTCTCGGTGAGATCCGGCCGGTGACGCTGCCCGAGCCCGGCCCCGGCGAGGTGCTGGTCCGCACCCTGCACACCGGGGTCAGCCGGGGCACCGAGACGCTGGTCTTCACCGGTGGCGTGCCGGAGAGCCAGCACGCCGTGATGCGCGCCCCGTTCCAGGAGGGCGACTTCCCCGCCCCGGTCAAGTACGGCTACCTCAACGTCGGGGTGGTCGAGGCGGGCCCGGCGCGGCTGCGCGGGCGGACCGTCTTCTGCCTGTACCCGCACCAGACCCGGTACGTCGTACCGGCGGAGGCGGTGACGCCGGTGCCCGACGGGGTGCCGGCGGCGCGGGCGGTGCTGGCCGGCACCGTGGAGACCGCGGTGAACGCGCTCTGGGACGCCGCGCCGATGGTCGGCGACCGGATCAGCGTGGTCGGCGGCGGCATGGTGGGCTGCGCCGTCGCGGCGCTGCTCGCCCGCTTCCCTGGGGTGCGCGTCGAGCTGGTCGACACCGACCCGGCCCGGGCGGCGGTGGCCGCGGCGCTGGGCGTGGGCTTCGCGCCGCCCGACGCCGCGACCGGCGGACGGGACCTGGTGGTGCACGCCAGCGCCACCGCCGCCGGGTTGCAGCGGTCGCTGGACCTGCTCGCCCCGGAGGGCACCGTGGTGGAGCTGAGCTGGTACGGCGACCGGCCGGTGGAGCTCTCCCTGGGCGGGTCGTTCCACTCCGGACGGCTGACCATCCGGGGCAGCCAGGTGGGCACCGTCTCGCCGGCCCGGGCCCGGCGCAGCTTCGCCGACCGGCTGTCGCTCGCCCTGGAGCTGCTCGCCGACCCGGCGTACGACGCGCTGCTCACCGGGGAGTCCCGCTTCGCGGAGCTGCCCGACGTGCTCGGCCGACTGGCCACGGGGACCCTCCCCGCGCTCTGCCACCTGATCACCTACGACGGGGAGTGACGTGATGTTCAGCGTGACCGTACGGGACCACATGATGATCGCCCACAGCTTCCGGGGCGAGGTGTTCGGGCCGGCGCAGCGGCTGCACGGGGCGACCTTCGTCGTCGACGCCACGTTCCGCCGGCCCGACCTGGACGCCGACGGCATCGTGGTCGACATCGGCCGGGCCACCGAGGAGCTGAAGGCCGTCCTCGCCGCGCTCAACTACCGCAACCTCGACGAGGAACCCGACTTCGCCGGCGTCAACACCACCACCGAGGTGCTGGCCCGCGCGGTCGCCGACCGGCTGGCCGAGCGGGTGCACGCCGGCGGGCTCGGCGAGGGCGCCCGCGGCCTGACCGGGATCACCGTCACGCTGCACGAGTCGCACATCGCCTGGGCCAGCTACGAACGGTCGCTGTAGACCGTGCCGGTGGTGCACGTCGTCCTGCCGGGCGACATCGACGACCCGGCGACGCCCAGCGGCGGCAACCGCTACGACCGCCGGGTCTGCGCCGGGCTGGCCGAGGCCGGGTGGACGGTGCGCGAGCACGGCGTACCCGGGGACTGGCCGCGCCCCGACGGACCGGCGCGGACCCACCTCGCCGGGGTGCTGGCGGCCCTGCCGGACGGCACGTTGGTGCTGCTCGACGGGTTGGTCGCCTCGGTCGTGCCGGAGGTGCTGGCGGCGCACGCCGGCCGGCTGCGGCTGGTCGTGCTGGTGCACCTGCCCCGGGAGGACGCCGCCGAGGGCGCCGCGCTGGCCGGCGCCGCTGCGGTGGTGACCACCAGTGAATGGACCCGGCAGCGGCTGCTGGAGGCGTATCCGCTGCGCCCGGAGCGGGTGCACGTGGCCCACCCCGGGGTGGACCTTGCCGACCCGGCGCCCGGGTCGCCGGGCGGCGCGGCGCTGCTCTGCGTCGCGGCGGTCACCCGGCACAAGGGACACGACGTGCTGCTGCGCGCCCTCGGCGCGGTGGCCGAGCTGCCATGGACGCTGGACTGCGTCGGCGCCCTCACCCGCGACCCCGACTTCGTGGCCGCGCTGCGCCGGCAGGTGGACCGGGCGGGGCTGGCCGCTCGGGTCCGGCTCGACGGCCCGCGCACCGGCGCGGCGCTCGACGCCGCCTACGCCGCCGCCGACCTGCTGGTGCTCGCCTCGCGCGCCGAGACGTACGGGATGGTGGTCACCGAAGCCCTCGCCCGCGGCGTCCCGGTGCTGGGGACCGGGGTGGGTGGGTTGCCCGAGGCGCTGGGGCGGGCGCCCGACGGGGAGCGGCCCGGCCTGCTGGTGCCCCCCGACGACCCGGCCGCGCTGGCCGGGGCGCTGCGCCGCTGGCTCGGTGAGCCCGCGCTGCGGGACCGGCTGCGCCGCGCGGCGCGGGACCGGCGCGGCGACCTGACCGGCTGGCCGGCCACCTCCACGCTGATCGCCCACGTCCTGGACGGAGTGAGGGTATGACCACGCACGCGACCGACCCGTTCGCCGACTGGCTGCGGCTGCGCGAGCCCGCCGACGCCGCCGCCCGCGCCGGCGACCTCGTCGACCGGCTCCGCGTCCGGCTGCCCGCCGACCGCCCGCTGGTGGTCCACGACCTGGGCAGCGGCACCGGGTCGATGGCGCGCTGGCTGGCCCCCCGGCTGCCCGGCCCGCAGCACTGGGTCCTCTACGACCGGGACGCCGGCCTGCTGGCGCGGGCGGGCGCGCGACCACCCGCCGCGGCCGACGGCAGCCCGGTGACCATCCGGACCCGGCGGTGCGACATCACCCGGCTGACCGCCGCCGACCTGGCCGACGCCGACCTGGTCACCGCCTCGGCGCTGCTGGACATGCTGACCGCCGAGGAGATCGACCGGATCGTGGCGGCCTGCGTCGGCGCCGGCCGGCCGGTCCTGTTCACCCTCTCCGTGGTGGGGCGGGTGACGCTCGCCCCGGCCGACCCGCTCGACGCGGCGGTCGCGGCGGCCTTCGACGCGCACCAGCGCCGCACCGTCGACGGTCGAGCCCTGCTCGGGCCGGACGCCGCAGCCGCCTGCGCGGCGGCGTTCGCCCGGCACGGGGTGCCGGTCACCGTCCGGTCCAGCCCGTGGCGGCTCGGCCCGGAGCAGGGCGAGCTGATCGCCGAGTGGTTCACCGGTTGGCTCGACGCCGCCGTCGAGCAGGATCCCGCGTTGGCCGACCGGGCGACGCAGTACGGCCGCCGCCGGCTGGCCGAGGCGGCGGCGGGTGAGCTGACGGTGACCGTCGGGCACGACGACCTGCTCACCGGGGTGGAATGAACCGGCGGACCGGCCGCTACGTGGAAGAGGATGACGATCTTCTCGAGGAGGCTCCGCGTGCCAGAGGCAGCCGGCGACCCGCCGCCCGCCCGCTCGACCTGGTCCTGGGTGAACAACCTCGGCGGCGTCGCCCTGGTGGCGGCGCTGCTGTGGTGGCTGGGCACCGGCCCGTTCGTCGACGGGCTGCGCCGCATCGACGCCCCGGCGGTGCTGGCCGCGTTGGCGCTCGGCGCGCTCAGCACGGTCTGCTGCGCCTGGCGCTGGCGGCTGGTCGCCGAGGGCCTCGGGGTACGGCTGCCGCTCGGCGTCGCGGTCGCCCACTGCTACCGGGCGACCTTCCTCAACGCGACCCTGCCCGGCGGGCTGCTCGGCGACGTGCACCGGGCGGTACGGCACGGCCGCGACGCCGGTGACGTGGGTCGGGGCATCCGCGCGGTGGTCTGGGAACGGGGCGCCGGCCAGGCGGTGCTGGTCGCCGTCGCCGTGGTGATCCTGCTGGCGCTGCCGTCCCCGGTGCGGCCGTACCTGCCGGTGGCGGTCGCGCTGGCGGTGGTGGCGGGGATCGTGGTGGTGGCGCTGGTCCGGGTGCTGCCCCGGTCGGGGCCGTCCCGGCGGGCGCGCGCCCTGCGGGCCGCCGCCGCCGACGTCCGGGCCGGTCTGCTGCACCGGCGCACCGGGCTGGGGGTGCTGCTGACCTCGGTCGTCGCGGTGCTGGGCCACCTGGCGACCTTCGTGCTCGCCGCCCGCGTCGCGGGCGCCACCGCGGCGCTGTCCACGGTGCTGCCGCTGACCCTGCTGGCGCTGCTGGCGATGGCGCTGCCCGCCAACGTGGCCGGTTTCGGACCGCGCGAGGGGGTGGCCGCGTGGGCGTTCGGAGCCGCCGGCCTGGGCGCCGCCCAGGGGGTTTCCACGGCGCTGGTGTACGGGGCGTTGGTGCTGGTCGCCGCGCTGCCGGGGGCCGCCGTGCTGGTGATCGGCCGGCGTCCGGCTGGGACCACCGCGCGGTTGGCTCGTACGGTGGACCACCGTGGTTCCGCCGCGGTACCCGCTGCCGGGCTGGCCGGCGGCGCCTGACCGAGGAGAAGAGTTGTACGAAGCACTGCCGGTGGCGACGGTCCGCACGCAGGTCACGGTCCCGCTCCGCTTCCCCGACGGGTACGCCACGACGGCCCGGGTCTTCACCTTCCACGGGCTGGTCGACGGCCGGGAACACCTCGCGTTCGGGCTCGGCGACTGGGCGGCCGCGCAGCGCCGCGGCGCGGCGGGCGGGGCGGCGCCGCTGGTCCGCCCGCACAGCGAGTGCCTGACCGGGGACGTCTTCGGCAGCCAGCGCTGCGACTGCGGGCCGCAGCTGCGCGAGGCGGTGCAGCGCATCGCCGAGGCCGGTGGCTTCCTGCTCTACCTGCGACAGGAGGGGCGCGGCATCGGCCTCTACCCGAAGCTGGACGCGTACGCGCTCCAGGACGCCGGGCTGGACACCTACGAGGCGAACGTGGTCCTCGGGCACGGGGAGGACGAGCGGGACTACCGGGCCGCCGCGCAGATGCTGGCGGTGCTCGGGGTCGAGCGGCTGGCGCTGCTGAGCAACAACCCGGAGAAGGCCGAGCAGCTGGACCGGCTCGGGGTGACCGTGACCGAGGTGGTGCCGACCGGGGTGTACGTCTCCGCGGCCAACGCGGACTACCTGGCCGCGAAGGCCGACCGGGCCGCCGCCCGCACCGCCGACCAGCCGTCGCTGACGTGACGGGCGGGTCGGCTCCCCCGCCGGCCGGGACGGGCAGCGCCCGCCCGTACGTGCTGCTCAGCTGCGCCACCTCGATCGACGGGTGCATCGACGACGTCAGCGACCAGCGGCTGCTGCTGTCCAACGCCGAGGACCTGGACCGGGTCGACGGGGTCCGGGCCGGCTGCGACGCGATCCTGGTCGGCGCGGGCACGGTCCGCCGGGACGATCCGCGGCTGCTGGTCCGGGCGGAGTCAGCGCGGCGGGCCCGGGTGGCGCGCGGGCTGCCCCCGTCGCCGGTGAAGGTGACGCTGACCGTGCAGGGCGATCTGGACCCGGCGGCGCGGTTCTTCACCACCGGCGACGCGGAGAAGATCGTGTACTGCGCCCGCCCGGCGGTGGAGAAGACCGCCGAGCTGCTCGACGGGCTGGCCACCGTGGTCGACGCCGGTGACCCGCCGGATCTCCACCGGGTGCTGGCCGACCTGGCCGGCCGCGGGGTGGGGCGGTTGATGGTGGAGGGTGGTGGGACGGTGCACGCGCAGTTCCTCGCCGCCGGCCTCGCCGACGAGCTGCACCTGGTGGTCGCGCCCTTCTTCGTCGGCGACCGCCGGGCGCCCCGGTTCGTCGGCGACGGCCCCTTCCCGTGGCATCCGGGCCGTCGGGCCCGGGTGGTCGAGGTACGCCAGATCGGCGACGTGGTGCTGGCCCGCTACGCCCTCTCGGAGCGCTGCCCCGATGCGTGACCGTTGAACCGCGCGCCGTGTCGGGCCGTACCACCGGCCGAGACGAAAGCGCCGCCACCACGACCCGTCGTGGCGGGCGGGTGCCGGGACGGCGAGGAGGACGTGGTGGACCGGAACGACGCGCAGATCACCGCCTGGGCGCTCGCCGCCGGGCGGGGCGACCCGTTGGCGCTGGCCGCGTTCGTCCGGGCCACCCAGGCGCCGACCTGGCGGTTCCTGCGGCATCTGCTGACCGACGCCGAGACCGACGACCTGGTGCAGGAGACGTACCTGCGGGCGATCCGCGCGCTGCCCCGGTTCGCCGGTCGGTCCTCGGCGCGGACCTGGCTCTTCGCCATCGCCCGGCGGGTCGCCGCCGACCACCTCCGGTCGCGCCGGGCCGGGCCGGTGGCCGCGCCCCTGGACGGGTGGGACCCGCCGGCCACCGGCCGCTTCGAGAACACGGTCGTGCTCGACGCGCTGCTGCGGCAACTGCCGGCCGAGCGGCGGGAGGCGTTCCTCGCCACCCAGCTGCTCGGCCTCTCCTACGCCGAGGCCGCGCGGGTCTGCGACTGCCCGGTCGGCACCATCCGGTCCCGGGTGGCGCGGGCCCGGGCGGACCTGGTCGAGGCGATGGCGGAGCGGGTCTCCGCCCGGGCGGGCTGACGCCCCTTCGGGGGCGGTGCCCCTGGGCGGGACGTAAGGGGATCGCAAGCTTCCCGGCGCCGCCGCCGGCGGCGACCCGCCGCTACGCTGACCGGCACGAGGGGGAGGTCCGCGTGGCGCAACGGGTGCTGGTCGTCGACGACGACCGGACGGTCAGCGACGTCGTCTGCCGCTATCTGGAACACGCCGGCTACCTGGTGGACCACGTGGGGGACGGGGCCGCCGCGCTCGCCGCCGTCGCCGCGGCGCCGCCGCAGCTGGTGGTGCTCGACCTGATGCTGCCGGTGCTGGACGGCTTGGAGGTGTGCCGGCGGCTGCGGGAACGGCCGGACGGCGTACCCATCATCATGTTGACCGCGCGCGGCGACGAGGCCGACCGGATCCTCGGCCTGCAACTGGGCGCGGACGACTACCTGAGCAAGCCCTTCTCCCCGCGTGAGCTGGTGCTGCGGGTCCGCTCGGTGCTGCGCCGGGCCGGCGGCGAGCCGGCCGCGGCGGACAGCGAGGTGCTCGCCGACGGTGGGCTCACCCTGCGGACCGGCCCCCGGGTGGCCCGGCTGCACGGGCGCGAGCTGGCCCTCACCCTGCGCGAGTTCGACCTGCTCGCCCACCTGATGCGCCACCCGGCCCGGGCGTTCCGCCGGGCCGAGCTGCTGGAACGGGTCTGGGGCTGGCACTTCGGGGACCAGTCCACGGTGACCGTCCACGTGCGCCGGCTGCGGGAGAAGATCGAGACCGACCCGGCCGCGCCGCGCCGGATCGTCACGGTCTGGGGCGTGGGCTACCGGTACGAGCCGGTCGATGGCTGACCTCGCACTGATCTTCGGCGCGGCGCTCGCCGCCGCGTGCTGCGTCGGGCTGCTCGGCGCGGGGGCGCTGCGGCTGCTGCCCGGCCGGTCGATCACCGTGTACATCTCCGTACTGCTGGCCACGACGGTGACCGCCGTGGCGGCCGGCGTCGCGGTGGTCGCCGAGGCGATGTTCCTCTCCCCGCACGACCTGGAGGTGGTGCTGATCACCGTCGCCGCGGCGGCGGTGGTCAGCCTCGCCGTCGGCTGGCTCTTCGGCCGCCGGCTCGCCGCCGCGGCGGTCTGGGCCGACCAGGCCCGGGACCGGGAACGCCGGATCGAGAAGGGCCGCCGGGACCTGGTCGCCTGGGTGTCGCACGACCTGCGCACGCCGCTGGCGGGGCTGCGCGCGATGGCCGAGGCGCTGGAGGACCGGGTGGTCGCCGACCCGGAGACGGTCGGCGAGTACCACCGCCGGATCCGAATGGAGACCGACCGGATGACCCGCCTCGTGGACGACCTGTTCGAGCTGTCCCGGATCAACGCGGGAGCGTTGCGGCTGTCGCTGTCGGCCGTGCCGCTGGGCGACGTCGTCTCCGACGCCCTGGCCGGCACCGCGCCGGTGGCCGCGGCCCGCCGGATCCGCCTGGTCGCCGCCGACTCGGGCTGGCCGACGGTGACCGCCAGCGAACCGGAGCTGAGCCGGGTGGTGGGGAACCTGCTGCTCAACGCCGTCCGCTACACACCGGAGGACGGCACCGTCCGGGTCGACGCCGGCCGCGACGGCGACCAGGCGTGGCTGGCCGTCGCCGACACCTGCGGCGGCATCCCCGAGTCGGACCTGCCGCGCCTGTTCGACGTGGCCTTCCGCGGCGAGCCGGCCCGCACCCCCCGGCCGGGCAACGGCGGCGGCGAGGGCTCCGGCGGGCTCGGCCTGGCCATCGTGCGGGGGCTGGTCGAGGCGCACGGCGGTCGGGTCGAGGTACGCAACGTCGCCGACGGCTGCCGGTTCGTGGTGCGGCTGCCCCTGGCCGACGCGCCGCAGCGGCGGACCGCTACGGCCTGACGAGTTCGGCGAACCAGCGCCGGCCGGAGCGGAACACCTCGCCGACGAGGAGTCCCGCCGGTGCGGCCCGCTCGTGCACCGCCCGGGTGTCCAGCCGCGCCCACCGGAAGCTGGGACCCCGGTGACGCCCGGAGACCACGTGTGCCTGCCCCTGCCAGGCGCCGGTGCCCGGCGGGTCGAGTTCGACCAGGACGGTGCCCCGGGCGCGGAGCAGCGTCCGGCACCGGCGCAGCAGCGCCACCGGGTCACCGCCGATGCCGATGTTGCCGTCGAGCAGCACGACGTGCGCCCACCGCCCCTCGGCCGGGAGCGGGTCGAACAGGTCGGCCCGGACGGCGACCGCGCCGCGCGCCCGGGTCAGGTCGACGGCACGGGCCGACAAATCGACGCCCACGGTGGTCAGCCCGGCGCGGGCGAGCGCCACGGTGAGCCGGCCGGGGCCACACCCCAGGTCCAGCGTCGGGCCGGCGCACCGCGCGACGACCGCCTCGGCCGCCGGCTCGGCCGGCCCGTGCCACCGGTCCACCGGCAGGCGGCTGCGCGCCCCGTCGGCGTGCACCAGCCAGTGGGCGCCGGCATCCCGGTCGCGCAGCGTCGTGCCGAAGGCGTCGGGGGTCACCGCCGGACCTCCACGACCGGACCGCGCCGGACCGCGGCGACCTCCCGGGCGAAGCGGCCGCCCGGCACGGCCCGGGCCACCGCGCCGGCATCGGCCCAGTCGTCCACGTCGCGCAGCAGCGGCAGCGGCGCGACCCGCAGGCCGCGCTCGGTGAGCGCCAGCCAGGTGCGCCGGCCGGTGTCGGCGGTGGACATGGGCACCGCGCGCAGCGCGGCGCCGTGCCGGGGATCGCGCAGGCCCAACGCCCACCAGCCGCCGTCGGCGGCCCGGCCCAGCACCGCGTCGGCCACCCCGAGCCGGCGTACGGCCGCGGCGAGCCGCGCCGCGGTCAGCTGCGGGGTGTCCATCCCGATCTGGAGGACGGGCCGGCCGGGGTAGGCCGCCGCGACGTCGGCGTGGGCGTGGGCGAGCCGGGCGGCGAAGTCGGCGCCCCGCTGCGGCAGGACCGGCCAGCCGGCGACGGCGGCGGTCAGGTCGGCGGCGTCCTCGGCGTCGCCGAGGAGTCCGGCCAGCGCCAGCACCGGGGTCACGCCGGGGGTGGCGCGGACCGCGTCGAGGGTGTCGAGCAGCGCGGCGGCGGCGATCCGGGCGGCCTGCTCCGGCGTGGCGGGCGGGCAGAGGCGGGTCTTGACCGCCCCGGGCGCCGGCGCCTTCGCCACCACCAGCAGCACGGTCATCGCCGGCCGTCCACGGTGCGCAGCACGGCGGCGAAGTCGCGGGTGGCGCGCAGCGTGCCGCGTACCGAGCCGGAGACCTTGGAGCGGGTGCCGGCGGCGCGCGGCGCGTACGCCACGTCGTGCTCGTGGATCCGCCAGCCGGCGGCGGCGGCGCGGATCAGCAGCTCCAGCGGGTAGCCGAAGGCCCGGTCGGTCACCCCGAGGGCGAGCAGTTCCTCCCGCCGCGCCACCCGGATCGGGCTGAGGTCCCGCAGCGGTACGCCCCGGTGCCGCAGCAGCGCGGCGACCAGGGCGGTGCCGGCCCGGGCGTGCCACGGCCAGACCCCCGCGCCGACCGGCCGGCGCCGACCGACGGCGAGGTCGGCGCTGCCGTCGGCGACCGGGGCGAGCAGGGCGGGCAGCTCCCCCGGGTCGAACGAGCCGTCGGCGTCGAGCACGCAGACCAGCTCGGCGTCGGCGGCCTCGATCCCGGTGTGCACGGCCGCGCCGTAGCCGCGGCGTGGCTCGTGGACCACCCGGGCGCCGTGCCGGGCGGCCACCTCCGGCGAGCCGTCCCGCGACCCGTTGTCCACCACGATCGCCCGGTATCCGGGCGGCAGCGCGGTCAGCACGCCGGGCAGGGCGGCGGCCTCGTCCAGGCACGGCAGCACCACGTCGATCTGTGTCGGCATACCGCCGACGCTAGGTCCGCGGGGCGTGGCGCAGACCCCGTTCGGCCTTACGGAAGCCTTACCGAGCAGGCATTTCTTACCGTCCGATGACAGAACGTCGGTTCGCCGGACGGGGGGCGGGCACGACCCGTACCGTCCGGTCGTCATGAGACCCGCAACCACCGTGCCCCGCTCGCCCGCCACGGACCGGGTCCCGGTCCGGGACCGGGGCGACCTGGTCGTGCTCGGCGTGGAGGCGGCGCTGCTCGCCGCGGCCGTCGCGGTCGGGGCGGTGCTCAACCGGCGGGGGGTCGGCCTGCACGCCGACGCCGCTCCCGTCTACGCCACCTGGCGGCCGCACGTCGGCTGGGGCACCCCGGCGGCGCTGCTGGTGGCCGTGGTCGTGCTCGGCCCCGGCTGGCGCTGGGCGCGGACGGCGCGTTGGGGTCCGCTGCTGGGCGCCGGCTGGCTGGCCGCGGTGGCCTGGACGCTCGCCCTGGCGCTGGTGGACGGCTGGTCGGCGGGGCTGACCCGGCGGCTCACCACGCAGGCGGAGTACCTGCACGAGGTGCCCCGGGTGGCCGACGTCCGGCGGATGTTGGCCGGCTTCGCCGACCGGATCATCGACTTCCAACCCGACTCGTGGTCCACCCACACCGCCGGCCATCCGCCGGGCGCGCTGCTGGTCTTCGTGGGGCTGGACCGGGTCGGCCTCGGTGGGGGCACGGCGGCGGCGCTGACCTGCGTGCTGGTGGGGGCGACGGTGGCGGTGTCCGTCCCGGTCGCGCTGCGGGCGCTGGGCGCCCCCGACGCGGCCCGGGCCGTGCTGCCGTTCCTGGTGCTGCTGCCCGGCGCGGTCTGGGTGGGCGCGTCGGCCGACGGCATCTTCACCGGCGTGGTCGCCGCCGGGCTGGCGCTGCTCGCGGTACGGGGACCGGGGGTCGCCCTGGCCGGCGGGCTGCTGCTCGGCTTCGCGCTCCACCTGTCGTACGGGTTCGTGCTGGTCGGACCGCTGGCGCTGGCGGTGCTGGCGCTGCGTCGGGACCGCAGGGCGGCCGCCCTGCTCGCCGGCGCCGCCGGGGTCGCCGCCGTGGCGGCCGTGTTCACCCTCGCCGGCTTCCACTGGTGGGAGGGGTACGACCGGGTGGTGGAGCGCTACTACCAGGGTTGGGCGGCCGACCGCCCGTACGGCTACTGGGTCTGGGCGAACCTGGCCGCGCTGCTGCTCTCGGCCGGTCCGGTGCTCGGGCCGGCCCTGCGCCGCACGCTTGTCGCCGCCCGCGCGGCCTGGCGGTCGACGGGCTCGGGTGCGCTGGTCGGGGCGACGTTGTCAGGTCGGGCGGCGGCGCTCGCTGGACGGGTCCGGGGTCTCGGGGCGGTGGTGCTGCTACCGGCGGCCGCCGCGCTGGCGGTGGTCGCCGCCGACCTGTCCGGGCTGAGCAAGGCCGAGGTGGAGCGGATCTGGCTGCCGTTCGTGGTCTGGCTCCTGGTCGCCGCCGCCCACCTGCCCGCGCCGGCCCGACGCTGGTGGCTGGGCGGGCAGGCGCTGACCGCCCTCGCCGTCAACCACCTGCTCTTCACGGTCTCCTGACCGCCAAGTGATGACGCAGCGTAGCGTCCGTCCACCCGGATGTCGCGATGAGCGTGATGACTCTGAGGTATCAATATGCCTCACAGTCATCACTCTCGTTCTGAAATCCGCCCGGCGGGCGGCACCGCCCCCGGGTTGCAGGCCGGCCGCCGCTCACGCTCGCTCTCCGCCCGGCGCCGACACGGCCGAAACCCGCGCCCCCGCCCCGGTCGACAAGCCAACCCGCGCTCGCGGCCCAGGCCACACACCCTCACCGCGCGTCACGCGGCAGGGGCGCCACCCGGCGGGGGCGGCGGCCGGGTGGCAGCCGCGGCCGGGCGGCAGACGACCTGGCGGCACGCGGCCAGGCAGCACGCGGCACGCGGCCAGGCGCCAGGCGGCAGGGTGACAGGCGGCGGGGCGGCGGTCAGACCGCCAGGGCGGCGGGCTCCCGCAGCGGGTCGGTGGCGAAGGCGGTCACCCCGTCGACGAAGCGCACCCGCGCCGCATAGCCCAGCAGGTCCCGCGCCCGGCCGGGGTCGGCGACGACGTGCCGTACGTCGGCCGCCCGGGCCCCGCCCACCACCTCCGGTTCCGGGCCGTTCATCGCGCGGGCCAGCGCGTCCGCCAGGTCACCGACGGTGTGCGGTTCACCGGAGCAGACGTTCACCGGCACGAAGGCGTCCGAAGCGGGCGTGGTCAGCGCCAGCAGGTTCGCCCGGGCCACGTCGGTGACGTGCACGAAGTCCCGTCGCTGCCGGCCGTCCTCGTACAGCCGGGGCGGCCGGCCGTCGGCCAGCGCCGAGCGGAAGATCGACGCCACCCCGGCGTACGGGGTGTCGCGGGGCATCCGGGGGCCGTAGACGTTGTGGTAGCGCAGCGCCCACACCCCGCCCCCGGTCTGCCGGGCCCAGGCGGCGGCCAGGTGCTCCTGGGCGAGTTTGGTCGCCGCGTACGTGCTGCGCGGCTCCAGCGGGGCGTCCTCCGGGACGAGGGCGGGGGTGAGCGTGCCGGAGCAGTCCGGGCAGGTCGGGTCGTACCGGCCGGCGGCCAGGTCGGCGGCGCGTCGGGGGGCGGGTCGGACGACACCGTGCCGGGCGCACTCGTAGCGACCCTCGCCGTAGACCACCATCGAGCTGGCCAGCACCAGGCGGGACACCCCGGCCCGGTGCATCGCGGCGAGCAGCACCGCCGTGCCGTAGTCGTTGTGGCTGGCGTACCCGGGGGCGTCCGACGGGTCCAGCCCGTGGCCCACCATGGCGGCCTGGTGGCAGACCGCGTCCACACCGGAGAGCAGCCGGTCGAGCAGCTCCGGGTCCCGCACGTCGCCGATCACCGGATCGTGCCGGCGCGCCCACCCGGGCAGTTCCCCTCCGTGTGCCTGCGGCAGCAGCGCGTCCAGGCCGACCACCTCGTGTCCCTCGGCCACCAGCAGGTCGGCGACCTGCGATCCGATGAAACCGGCCACGCCGGTGAGCAGTACCCGCATTCCCGTCACGCTAGGACAACCCGGGACGCCCGCGGGCCGATTCGGACCGGACGTCAGCACTCCGTAAGGGGCCGGCGGTAAGCCTTCGGTAATGCGGCGAAGCGGACCGACCGGCGGCGCCGGCGGCTAGCGTCCTGCACGAAGGCCCCGCCGCGCGGACCGTTCCGCCCGGTGTCCGCCGACCGCCGTCGTCCACAGGAGGTTCCGTGCCCGCCGACTCCCCGCCACCCCCGGCGGGCGACCCGACGCCGGTCCCGGCGCGGCTGTGGCGGGCACTGGACCGGCCCCGGCCACCCGGCGCCGACGTGGTCGCGGGCGCCTGGCACAGTCCGGTCCGTGGCCCGTGGCTGACCTCGGTGTTCGGCGTGGTGCTGCTCGCCACGCTGCCCCTGGTGATCGTCACCGGCCTGCTCGACTGGATCGCCTACGGTCCCCGGTTCGACCAGGCGTTCCCGCGCGACGTGGGCTGGCTGCGGCCGCCCGTGCCGGACTGGCCGACCCGACCGGCCTGGCTGTTCCGGCTCACCCAGGGGCTGCACGTCACGCTCGGCATCGTGCTGGTCCCGGTGGTGCTGGCGAAGCTCTGGTCGGTGGTGCCGAAGCTCTTCG
Organism: Micromonospora sp. LZ37; assembly: GCF_059359015.1. NCBI lineage: Bacteria > Bacillati > Actinomycetota > Actinomycetes > Micromonosporales > Micromonosporaceae > Micromonospora > Micromonospora sp. LZ37. Next base: position 63,779 of record NZ_JCADBL010000009.1, read on the forward strand.
ACTGGCCGCCGGCCCGCTCGGCCGCACAGGTGCTGGAGCGGCTGTCGCTGCTGCTGCTGGTCGGCGGGATCCTTTTCCAGACCGTCACCGGCCTGCTCAACATCCAGTACGCGTACCTGTTCGGCTTCGACTTCTACACCGCGCACTGGTACGGCTCCTGGGTCTTCACCGCCGCCCTGGTCACCCACGTCTCGATCAAGCTGCCCCGGGTGGTCACCGCGCTGCGGGGGCCGGGCCACGTGCGTACCCCGCTGGAGCGGACCCGTCCGGAGCCGCCGGATCCGGACGGCCTGGTGGCGCGGCGGCCCGGGCCGGCCACCATCAGCCGGCGCGGGGTGCTGGCCCTGACCGGCGGGGGCGCGCTGCTGCTGGCGGCGCTGACCGTCGGGCAGAGCATCGACGCGCTGCGCCGCACGGCGCTGCTGCTGCCCCGGGGCCGGCAGCCCGGCGACGGGCCGAACGGCTTCCCGGTCAACCGCACCGCCGCCGCAGCCGGCATCGTGCCGGCCGAGACCGGGCCGGACTGGCGGCTGACCGTCCGCGGCGCGCGGCGCACCGTCGAACTGGACCGGGCCGCGCTGCTCGCCCTGGCCCAGCACACCGCCCGGCTGCCGATCGCCTGCGTGGAGGGCTGGTCCACGTCGCAGACCTGGACCGGGGTCCGGCTGCGGGACCTCGCCGCCCTGGTGGGGACCCCCGACGCGGCGTCGGCACGGGTGCGGTCGCTGGAGCGGGCCGGCCAGTTCAACCAGGCGGTCCTGCAGGCCAACCAGGTGCGCGACGGCGACTCGCTGCTCACCCTGCGGGTCAACGGCGTCGACCTCTCCCCCGACCACGGCTGGCCGGCCCGGATCATCGTCCCGGCGCTGCCCGGCGTGCACTGCACCAAGTGGGTCCGGGAGATCGTCTTCGAGGAGCGGTCCGGTGGGTGAACTCCGCCGCCGCTACGGCGCCACCCCCTGGCACCTGCTGCTCCTGCTCGGCTGCTTCACGGTGACCGGGTGGATCGTGCTGCGGCTGGCCGGCGAACCGACGGCCGTCGCGATGCTGCTCTGGTTCCTCGGCGCGGTGATCGCCCACGACCTCGTCCTCTTCCCGGCGTACGCCGCCGTCGACCGGGGGCTGCGCGCCGCCCTGGCCGGCCGGGACCGGACCGCCGCGGGCCGCCCGCCGGTGGCGTCGGCGCTGAACCACGTCCGGGTCCCCGCGCTCGCCGCCGGGCTGCTCCTGCTGGTCCACCTCCCCGGCGTGCTGGGCCTGGGCGACGACACGTACGAGGCGGCGACCGGCCTGGCGCCCCGGCCGCTGCTCGGGCGCTGGCTCGCGGTGACCGGGGTGCTCTTCGCCGCCAGCGCGCTCCTCTACGGCCTGCGCCGGCTGCGACGCGGCGGCGCCCCCACCCGCCGCCGCGGTTGAGGGCCGGTCACCACGGGATGCGGCAGGTCGCAGGCGTCCACCCGCCCGGACACCCCGACCTGCCGCATCCCGTGGATCAGGCGGTCAGGAACCCACCCGCGCCGGCTCGGCGCCCGGCCGGTCGTCGACGTTGGCGGCGTCGTCGGCGGTCGGGGCGTCGTCCGCGCCGTGGTCGTCGTCGACCATCGTGGTCTCGTCGAAGGGACGCTCGCCGGCCAGCACCGCCCGCGCCTGCTCCCGGTCGAACTCACCGGTCCAGGTGCCGACCAGGACGGTGGCCACCGCGTTGCCGGCGAAGTTGGTCAGCGCCCGGGCCTCGGACATGAACCGGTCGATGCCGACGATCAGCCCGACCCCGTCGACCAGGTCGGGCCGGTGCGACTGGAGACCACCGGCGAGGGTGGCCAGGCCGGCGCCGGTGATGCCGGCGGCGCCCTTCGACGCGATGATCATGAAGACCAGCAGCGACACCTGCTCGGCCACGGAGAGCGGGTCACCCATCGCGGAGGCGATGAAGAGCGAGGCCATGGTCAGGTAGATCGCGGTGCCGTCCAGGTTGAAGGAGTACCCGGTGGGCACGGTGATGCCGACGACCGGCCGGCTCACCCCGACGTGCTCCATCTTCGCGATCAGCCGGGGCAGCGCCGACTCCGACGACGAGGTGGAGACGATCAACAGGAACTCCCGGCCCAGATAGCGCAGCAGCGAGAAGATCGAGATCTTGGCGACCAGCCGGAGCAGGAGACCGAGCACCACCACGACGAAGACCAGGCAGGTCGCGTAGAAGCCGAACATGATCTGGGCGAGGCTCTTGAGCGCGTCCAGGCCGGTCGCGCCCACCACGGCGGCGATCGCGCCGAACGCCCCGATCGGGGCCAGCCACATGATCATGGCGAGGATCTTGAAGACCAGCCGCTGGATCACGCCGAGCGCGCGCAGCACCGGCTCGCCCCGGCTGCCCATGCCCTGCACCGCGAAGCCGACCAGCAGGGCGACCAGCAGCGTCTGGAGCACCTCCCCGCCGGTGAGCGAGGAGAGCAGCGACGTCGGGATGACACCGAGGAGGAAGTCCACCGTCCCCTCGCTCGACCCGCCGGCCGCCTCCTGCCCCGCGCCGGCCAGCTCCGCGTCGAGCCGCAGGCCGGCCCCGGGGTGGATCAGGTTGCCGACGACCAGCCCGATCGCGAGCGCGACCGTGGACATGACCAGGAAGTAGCCGAGCGCCAGGCCGCCGACCTTGCCGACCTTGGCCGCCTGCCGTACCGAGCCGACGCCGAGCACGATGGTGCAGAAGATGATCGGGCTGATCATCATCTTGATCAGCGCGACGAACCCGGTGCCGAGGGGCTTGAGCTCCTTGGCCAGCTCCGGGACGGCGAAGCCGACCACGATGCCGGCGAGGACCGCGACGATCACCGCGAGATACAGGTAGTGGGTGCGGTCCCGGCGGGGCCGCACGGCAGGTGTGGTGGTGGAGGTCTGCATGGGTGAGACTGTGGCCCGGGTCTCAGCCGGAAGCAGCCTTGCGTTCATTCTGTTCACCGCAGTGAAGTGTCGACGTGACGACGACCTGATCAGAGGGGACATGACCGCACGGAAGTGGAGCATCGCGGCACAGCTCTTCGCCCTGCAGGCGCTGGTCGTCACCCTGCTCGTCGCCGCCGGCGCGGTCGGCGCCGCCCTCCTCGCCCGCGCCGACGCCCGGGAGGCCGCCACGGACGAGGTGCTCGCGGTGGCCGAGACGGTCGCCCGGTCGCCCGAGGTGATCGCCGCGCTGCGCGCCCCCGACCCGGCGGCCACGCTCCAGCCGTACGCCGAATCGGTGCGGACCGGGACGGGCACGGACTTCGTGGTGGTGATGGCCCCGGACCGGACCCGGTACTCCCACCCCGACCCGGCCCGGATCGGCCAGCCGTTCATCGGCGACATCGGCCCGGCCCTGGCCGGCCGCCCGTACACGGTGGTCAACACCGGCACCCTCGGCGAGTCGGTGCGCGCCGTGGTGCCGGTACGCGGCGCGGACGGCACGGTGGCCGGGCTGGTCTCGGTCGGCATCACCACCGAGTCGATCAACCAGCGGCTGCTGGGCCGGGCACCCGCCCTGCTCGCCGTCACGGCGGCGGTGCTGGCCCTGGCGGGGCTGAGCTCCTGGCTGCTGAGCCGGCGACTGCGGCGGCAGACCCACGGCCTCGGCCCGGCCCAGATGACCCGGATGTACGAGTACTACGACGCGGTCCTGCACTCGGTCGGCGAGGGACTGGTGGTCGTCGACGCCGGTGGGCGGATCGCACTGGTCAACGACGAGGGACGCCGCCTGCTGGGGATCGACCCGGACGCGGCGGTGGTCGACCGGCCGCTCACCGGCCTGGGCCTGCCCCCGGCGCTGGTCGAGCTGGTCACCTCCGGCCGGGCGGCGCACGACGAGCTGATCCTCACCGGCGACCGGGCGCTGGTCGCCAACCAGCGTCCGACCGCGCTCGACGGCCACGCCCAGGGCAGTGTGCTGACCCTGCGCGACCACACCGAGCTGCGCGCGCTCAGCAGCGAGCTGGACTCGGTGCGCGGGCTCACCGAGGCGCTGCGCGCCCAGGCGCACGAGGCCGCCAACCGGCTGCACACCGTGCTCACCCTGGTCGAGCTGGGGCGGACCGACGAGGCCGTCCGGCTGGCCACCGAGGAGCTGGCCCTGGCCCAGCAGCTCACCGACCAGGTGGTCGGGGCGATCGCCGAGCCGGCGCTCGCCGCGCTGCTGCTCGGCAAGTCCGCCCAGGCGGCGGAGCGGGGCGTCGAGCTGAGCGTCGATCCGCAGTCCCGGCTCGACGTGGGCGCGCTGCCCACCGCCGACCTGCTCACCGTCGTGGGCAACCTGGTCGACAACGCCCTGGAGGCGGTCGCCACGGCGGAACCACCCCGACGGGTACGCGTCCGCGTGGTCGCCACCGACGGGGAGGTCGTGGTGGAGGTGACCGACAACGGTCCCGGACTGCCCCCGGACCAGGTCGCCGACGCGTTCCGCCGCGGCTGGTCGACCAAGCGCGCCGGCCGAGGGCTGGGGCTGGCCCTGGTCGGGCAGGTCGTCGCCCGCCACGGCGGCCGGTACGAGGTGGTCGGCGCGCCGGAGGGCGGCACCGTCTTCCTCATCCGGCTGCCGGTGCGGCTGGAGACGCCGGCGTGAGCGAGGAGATCCGGGTGCTCATCGTGGAGGACGAGGAGCTGATCGCGCAGGCGCACCGGGTGTACACCGAGCGGATCCCCGGGTTCCGGGTGGTGGCGGTGGTGCCGACCGCCAGCGCGGCGATGAGCGTGCTGCGCTCCGGCGACCAGGTGGACCTGGTGCTGCTCGACTTCAACCTGCCGGACCTGCACGGGCTGGAGGTGTGCCGGGCGATGCGGGCCGCGGGCAGCTCCGCCGACGTCCTCGCGGTCACCTCGGCCCGGGACCTGAGCATGGTCCGCGCGGCGGTCGCCCTCGGGGTGACCCACTACCTGCTCAAGCCGTTCACCTTCGCCGCCTTCCGCGACAAGCTGGAACGGTACGCCGCGTACCGGGCGCAGGCGTCGGGCGGCGGCGCGGTGGCGGCGCAGCACGAGGTGGACCGGATGCTCGCCACGCTGCGCGGGACCGCGCCGGGCACCCTGCCCAAGGGGCTCGTCGCGCCGACCCTCGACGCGGTGCTGGCGGCGCTGCGCAGCCGTCCCGGGCAGTCGGCGTCGGAGGTGGCCGAGCGGACCGGCATGTCCCGGGTCACCGCCCGGCGCTATCTGGAGCACCTGGCCGACACCGGCCGGGTGGTCCGGAGCCCCCGCTACGGGACGCCGGGACGCCCGGAGGTCGAGTACCGGCCGGTCTGACCGGCGTGGCCTCAGTGCTGGCCGGGGGTGAGTCGGATCCGGCGCAGCAGTTGCGCGTTGAGCGCCACCACGAGGGTGGAGGCGGACATCAGCACCGCCCCGACGGCCGGGGAGAGGGTGATCCCGGCCCAGGCCAGCGCGCCGGCCGCGAGCGGGATCGCCACCACGTTGTACCCGGCCGCCCAGGCCAGGTTCTGCACCATCTTCCGGTACGACGCCCGGGACAGCCGGATCACCGCGGTGACCCCGCGCGGGTCGGAGGAGGCCAGGACGACCCCGGCCGACTCGATCGCCACGTCGGTGCCGGCGCCGATGGCCAGACCGACGTCGGCGCGGGCCAGGGCGGGCGCGTCGTTGACCCCGTCGCCGACCATCGCCACGGTCAGCCCCCGGGCCCGCAGGTCGGCGACCACCCGGTCCTTGTCGGCGGGGAGGACCTCGGCGAAGACCTCGTCGACGCCGGGGCGGAAGCCCAGGTCGGCGGCGACCGCCTCGGCGACCGGCCGGGCGTCCCCGGTGATCATGGCGATCGTCCGGACGCCCTGCGCGCGCAGCTCGGCGATGGCCGCGCGGGCCTCGGGACGTACCTCGTCCTCCAGCGCGAAGGCGCCGACCGCGGTGGCCCGTCCGGTCTCCGGCCGGCGGACCAGGTGCAGCACCACCGCGCCCCGGGCCGACCAGTCCCGGGTGACGCCGGCCAGTTCGTCGCCGACGGTGGCGTCCAGTTCCCGCAGCAGGGCGGGGCCGCCCACCGCCCAGGTGGTGCCGTCGACGACGGCCTGCACGCCCCGGCCGGTCAGGGACCGGAAGTCCTGGGCGACCGCCCGCAGTCCCCGGTCGTGCGCGACCGTCGTCAGGGCCTTGGCGAGGGGGTGTTCGCTGTCGGCCTCGACGGCGCCGGCGACGCGCAGCACCTCCTCCTCGCTGACGCCCGGGGCCGCGGCGGTCCCGGTGACGGTGTGCCGGCCCAGGGTCAGGGTGCCGGTCTTGTCGAAGAGCACCGCGTCCACGGTGCGCATCCGCTCCAGGGCGAGCCGGTCCTTGACCAGGATGCCGGCCCGCGCCGACAGCGCGGTGGAGAGCGCGATCACCAGCGGGATGGCCAGCCCGAGGGCGTGCGGGCAGGCGATCACCAGCACCGTCACGGTGCGGACCACGGACTGGTCCGGGTCGCCCAGCGCCCACCACAGCCCGAAGGTGACCAGCGCGGCGGCCGCGGCGACGTAGAAGAGAGTCGCGGCGAACCGGTCGGCGAGCACCTGGGCGCGTCCGCTGGAGGCCTGCGCCTGGGCGACGAGCCTCCCGATACCGGCCAGGGCGGTGTCCTCGCCGACGGCGTCGACGCGTACCCGCAGCGAGGAGTCGGTGGCCACGGTGCCGGCCACCACCCGGTCCCCGACGGCCCGCGGCACCGGGCGGGACTCCCCCGTGATCATCGACTCGTCCAGTTCGGCGCCGCCGTCGACGATCACGCCGTCGGCCGGCACCCGGCCACCGGAGCGGACCAGCACCACGTCGTCGACCCGCAGCTCGGCGACCGGCACCCGGTGCACGCCGCCGTCCCCGGCGACCCGTTCGGCGTCGTCGGGCAGCAGGGCGGCCAGCGCGGCGAGCGCGCCGTGGGCCTGGCCGATCGCCTTCATCTCCTGCCAGTGGCCCAGCAGCATGATGGTCACCAGGGCGGCCAGCTCCCACCAGAAGTCCAGGTCGAAGGCGCCGACGCTGGTCGCCAGCGAGGCGAGCCAGGCCACGGTGATGGCCATCGAGACCAGCAGCATCATGCCCGGGGCGCCGTCGCGCACCTCGCGGACGCCGCCGACCAGGAACGGCCAACCGCCGTAGCAGAAGACGACCGAGCCGAGGACCGGGCCGACCAGGTCGATCCCCGGGAAGTCGAGGGTGTAGCCGAACCAGTCCATCACCATGTGACTGGTCACGATGATGGGCAGGGTGAGGGCCAGGCTCAGCCAGAACTTGCGGCGGAACTGCTCGGGGTCGTGACCGGCGTGCTTGTCGTGCCCGGCGGCGGGTTCGTGTCTCATGCCGTCCACCTCCGCCGCCACCGTCCGCCCCCCGAGGGGTGAGGGATCGCACACCCGCCCGCTCATGATGCTGCGCCCCGCCGGCCGGCACGGCGGAATCGGCGCGGACGACCCCGGCGGCGGTGCTCAGGGCCGGCTCGGGCCCCCCGGGGCGAAGCGGGCGAGGGGGTTGACCAGGGTGCCGACGAGTTGCAGGGCGCCGGCCGGGTCGGCGAGGTCGACCATCTGCTGGTTGTCCCGCAGCTGGAGCCGGTTGAGGCAGGAGAGCGCGAACTCCGGGGCGAAGAGGTCGTACCGGCGCAGCCGGTCGGCCAGGTGCGGCACCCGGTCGGCGTAGTCGGCCGCGCACCCGGCGACCGTCCGCCAGAAGGCCTCCTCGTCCAGGACGCCCTCGGTGACCAGGATGGCGCCGAGGTGACGCAGGAAGCCGTCGAGGACGTCGGTGAAGATCGACAGCAGCCTCATCTCCTCGGGGACGTCGGCCCGGATCCGTCGCACCGGCGGGGGCAGGTCGGCCTCCGGGTCCATCACCACGATCTCCTCGGCGATGTCCTTGAAGATCGCCCGCTCCACCGTCGCACCGTCGAGGACCAGGATGACGTTCTCGCCGTGCGGCATGAAGGCCAGGTCGTGGGCGTAGAAGCTGTGCAGCAGCGGGGTGAGGTAGGCGTCGAGGTAGCGGCGCAGCCACGCCTCGGGGGTCAGCCCCGACCGGGCGATCAGCGCGGCGGCCAGCGACCGGCCGTCGGCGTCCGTGTGCAGCAGGGCGGCCATGCTGGCCAGCCGCCGGCCCGGCGCCAGGCCGGGGACCGGGCTCTCCCGCCACAACGCGGCCAGCATCTTCCGGTACGGGGAGTACCGGTCGGTCGCCGCCTCGTACTGCCGGTGCCGGTAGCCGATGGCGGCCCGCTCCCGGATGATCGTCAACCCGGTCTCCCGGAGCACCTCGTCGCCGGCGATCAGCGCGGCGAGCCAGTCGTTGATCGCCGGGGTGGCCTCCATGTACGCGGCGGAGAGCCCGCGCATGAAGCCCATGTTCAGCACGGAGAGCGCGGTCTTGACGTAGTGCCGGGTCGGGTCGGTCAGGTTGAAGAAGGTGCGGATGGACTGCTGGGCGAGGTGCTCGTCCGGGCCGGGACCGAGGCAGACCAGCCGGCGCTGCGCCACCTCGGCGGCGAAGGTGACGGCGAGCTTGTTCTCCCACTGCCACGGGTGCACCGGGAGGAAGAAGTAGTCGGCGGGGTCGAGGCCGAGCCCGCTGAGGGTGTCGGTGAAGCCGGCGAGGGTGTCGGCGCCGAGTTCGCCGCGGATCAGACTGTCGTGGTCGAGCTCCGGCGAGCAGGTGAAGGTGGTGTGGTCGCGGTGGGCGGCCAGCCAGACGAGGCGTACCGGGTGGGCGGCCTCCGGGGCGTACCGGTGGTAGTCGTGCAGGCCGAAGCCGATCCGGCCGTTGTTGGCGACGAAGCCGGGGTGGCCCTCGGTCAGCCGGGTCTCGATGGTCTGGAAGTCGGCGTGGGCCAGGTCGGCGGCGGCCACCGCCGGCCGGGTCAGCTTGTACGCGGTGCTGGCCAGGGTGGAGCTGATCTCCTCCAGGTAGACGGGGAGGACCCGGTCGCCGAGGCCCAGCGCGCCGCGCAGCTCGACGCAGAGGTCGAGGGCGTCCAACGGCAGCTCGGTCTCGCCCCGGTGGCGGGTGATGCTGTCGGCGTCGATCCACCAGTGCTCCAGGGCCAGCAGCCGGGCGGCGAACCGGTACGCGACCGTGCTGTCGTCGCTGCGTACCTGGTAGCGGCGCTGCTCCGGCGGCGGGCCGGACGGCTCCGGGTCCAGCGGTTCGGGGGTGAGCAGCCGCTCGTGGGCGAACTCGGCGAGGGCCTTGCGGACCAGCAGCCGGTTGGCCCGGGCCCAGGTCTCCGGCGTCAGGTGGTCGAGCGGGTTCACGCGGGTACGTCTCCTCGGGTGGCGGCGTGGAACTTCTCCCGGGTGCAGACGCTGAGCAGCGCGTCCTTCTCGGGCTTGGCGACGGTGCCGACGACGGTGAAGCCGACGGCGGCGTTGAGCCGGTGCACGGCGGTGTTGCGGACGTCCGGCTCGACCACCACGCGACGGGTCGCCGGGTCGGCGAAGAGCCACCCCACGACGGTGGTGATCACGGCCCGGGTGAAGCCGCGCGCCGGGGTGTCGCTGGGCGCGCAGAGGAAGTGCATGCCCACGTCCCCGGGGCGGGCGTCGTGGAGTCCGACCAGCTCGACGTGCGCGGGATCGTAGCGCTCGGCGAGGAAGGCCGGCCGGCCGCGCCAGAGCCCGACGAAGGCGTCGTGGTGCGGGTGGGCGGCGATCCGCCGGTACTCCTCGGCGACCCGGGCCACGTCGGCGTCGCCCATCAGCCAGAACGCGGCCTTGGGGTGGGTCACCCAGCCGTGCAGCAGCGCGGCGTCGGCGTCCGGGTCGAGGGTACGCAGCGCGAACTCGCCGAGCCGGTCGTCGACCCGGCGGTGGACGACGGCGGTCACGAGGTGGCTCCCACCGGCGCGCCGAACTCCTGGAAGGTGATGCTCCTCTCGATCGGGTAGTGCTCCCGGCCGAGCAGCTCGCGGATGATCCACGAGTTGCGGTACGGGCCCATGCCCAGGTCGGGTGAGGTGATGCTGTGCGTGTGGGTGCCGGCGTTCTGGAGGAAGATGCCCCGCCCGGTGTGATCGATGCTGTAGTTGCGGGCCACGTCGAACCGGCCGTGCGAGTCCCAGCGGATCCGGTCCCGTACCGGGGTGAGGAACTCGGGCACCCGGTAGCGGTAGCCGGTGGCCAGGACGAGTCCCTCGGTCTCCAGGGTGAAGTCGCGGCCCTGCTCGACGTGGCGCAGCCCCAGCGTGTACGTCCCGCGCGCCGCGTCGTGGGCGGCGCTGGTCAGCGCCGTGCCGGTCAGCAGCCGGGTCGGCACCGGGCCGTGCACGCTGCGGGCGTAGAGCAGGTCGTAGATGTCGTTGATCAGGTCGGCGTTGATCCCCTTGAACAGCGGCTTCTGCGCGGACTCCAGCTCGTAGCGGGTCGCCTCCGGCAGGGCGTGGAAGTAGTCCACGTAGTCCGGCGAGGTCATCTCCAGGGTCAGCTTGGTGTATTCGAGGGGGAAGAAGCGCGGTGAGCGGGTGACCCAGTTCAGCTGGTAGCCGTGGGCGTCGATGTCGGCGAGCAGGTCGTGGTAGATCTCCGCCGCGCTCTGCCCGCTGCCGACCACGGTGATGCTCCGCTTCGCGCGCAGCGCGGCCCGGTGCTCCCGGTACCGCGAGTTGTGCAGCACGTCGCCGCCGAGCCCCCGGCACGCGTCGGGCACGTGCGGCGGGGTGCCGGTGCCGAGCACCAGGTGCCGGGCCCGGTGGGTGACCGGTTCCCCGGCGACCGTGGCGTGCACGACGTACCGGTCGTCGACCGGGTCGTGCACGACGGCGGTGACCTGGTGGCCGAAGCGCACGGAGGGCAGCTTCGCGGCGGCCCACCGACAGTAGTCGTTGTACTCGCCGCGCAGCGGGAAGAAGCTCTCCCGGATGTAGAACGGGTAGAGCCGTCCGGTCTCCTTCAGGTAGCTCAGGAAGGAGTACGGGGAGGTGGGGTCGGCGAGGCTGACCAGGTCGGCGATGAACGGTGTCTGCAGCCGGGTCGACTCCAGCAGCATGCCGGGGTGCCAGTCGAACTCGGCCCGGGCCTCCAGGAAGAGGCCGTCGAGGTCGTCGATCGGCGCGGTCAGGCAGGCCAGCCCGAGGTTGTACGGGCCCAGCCCGATCGCGATGAAGTCGTGCGTCGACACGGGGTTCTCCATGGTGGGGTGCTCAGGCGACCGGGCAGGACAGCTCGGCGGCGGTCCGGGTCCGCACGTACCGGCTGGCGTGCCCGGCGATCAGGTCGAGGACGTGGGCCACGTCGTCGAGCGTGGTCTCGGGGTTGAGCAGGGTCAGCTTCAGGTGGTGGGCGCCGTCCACCCGGGTCCCGGCGACCAGGGCGGCGCCGGAGGCGGCCAGCGCCTCCCGGGCGTACAGGTTGGCCTCGTCGGCGAGGAGCCCCTCGTCGGCGAGGAGCCGTCCCGGCCCGGCCGGCAGGTAGCGGAAGACCACCGTGCTCAGCGGTGACCGGGTCACCACCTCGAAGCGGGGGTCCTCGGTGAGCAGCCGCCAGACGTCGGCCGCCCGGTCCAGGACCTCGTCGAAGAGCGCGCCGACCGCGTCCGGCCCCATGATCCGCAGGGTGAGCCAGAGCTTCAGGGCGTCGAAGCGCCGGGTGGTCTGGATGCTCTTGTCGACCTGGTTGGGGATCCGCTGGGTCACCGCCCGGGCCGGGTTGAGGTAGTCGGCGTGCCAGGTGGCGTGCCGCAGCACCCGCCGGTCGCGGACCAGCAGGGCGCTGGAGCTGACCGGCTGGAAGAAGGACTTGTGGTAGTCGACGGTCACCGAGTCGGCCCGCTCGATGCCGTCGAGCAGGTGCCGCCGGGTCGGCGACACCAGCAACCCGCAGCCGTACGCCGCGTCGACGTGCAGCCACACGCCGGCGGCGGCGCAGCGCTCGGCGATCGGCGGCAGCGGGTCGATGGTGCCGAAGTCGGTGGTGCCGGCGGTGGCGACCACGGCCATCACCACCAGGCCGTCGCGCCGGCACCGGTCGATCTCCCGCCTCAGCTCGGTGACGTCCATCCGCCGGTCGGCGTCGGTGGCCACGGTGACGACCGCGTCCGCGCCGAGGCCGAGCAGTTTCGCCGCCTTCTGGACGCTGAAGTGCCCGGCCGCCGAGGTGAGGATCCGCAGCCGGGAGAGCAGCTGCGGGCGAGGGGGGCGGGCGCCCGGGGCGCCGGCGGCCCGGGCACAGGCCTCCTCCCGGGCCAGCAGCATCGCCTGGAGGTTGGACTGGGTCCCGCCGCTGGTGAAGATCCCGTCCGCGTCGGGTCCGAGGCCGATCCGCTCGGCCGTCCAGTCGACCAGCCGCCGCTCGATCAGGGTGGCGCCGGCGCTCTGGTCCCAGGTGTCCAGTGAGGAGTTGACGGCGCTGAGCACCGCCTCGCCGAGCAGGGCGGGGATCACCACCGGACAGTTCAGGTGCGCCAGGTAGCGGGGGTGGTGGAAGTAGACGGCGTCGCGCAGGTAGACGTCCTGGAGTTCGTCGAGGGCGGCCTCGGTGCCGCCCAGTGGCTCGTCGAGGTCGATCCCGGCGATCCGCGGGGCCAGCTCGTCCGGGGTGACGCCGGTGAACGGCCGCTCCGCGCCGGCCACCCGGGTCGCCACCCGCTCGATCCCGTCGGCGAGCACCCGCCGGTACCGCTCGACCGAGCCGGCGGTGAGCAGGTGGGCGCGGGCGGGTGAGCCGGGTGCCACCCGGGTCGGAGGTGTCTCGACGGTGCTGCCGGGCAGGCTCATGGCGGTCCTCATCGGTCGAAAGAGAGCACAGTGGACGGCGTCCTCGGCTCGGATGATCGAGTTGAGTTAGGATAGCCTAACCTAAAGGAGAGGGCGCATTCGCCGCACCGATGGCGGAAATCCGGCCGGGAGTCGGCCCGGGCCACGCTGCGGGCACCGCCGTCCGTCTCCTCCCTCGGTAGGAGACGGCGCTCCGACCACCGGCCGCGACCGCGGCCCCCGGTCGGGCGCGATCCGCCGGGCGGCTCAGCAGCATCTACAGGTATGACTACCGCACTGCACCGGGCGGCACACTGGCACCGCCCCCTGATGCTCCTCGTCGCGGCGATGGCGGGGCTCGCCGTCGTCTGCGCGGTCGGCCTCGCCGCCGACCCGCGCGTCCTCACCGGCGCGCCGATCTGGCTCAAGCCGTTGAAGTTCTCCGTCTCCTTCGTGCTGTACGGCGCCACCCTCGCCTGGATGCTCTCCCTGCTGCCCCGGCGCAGCCGGATCGCGGAGTGGGCGGCGACGGTCATCGTGGCGATGGCGGTGCTGGAGATGGCGTTGATCGTCGGGCAGGTGATCCGCGGTACGACCAGCCACTTCAACGACACGACCCCGCTGAACACCGCCTTGTTCGCCGCGATGGGTGCGTCGATCATGGTGCTGCTCTTCGCGCACTTCGTCATCGGGATCGTGGTGCTGCAACGGCGGATCCCCGATCGGGTCGCCGCCCGCGCGGTCGGCTGGGGGCTCGGCCTGTCCCTGCTGGGCATGCTGGCGGCGGTGCCGATGGTGCTGCCCGCCCAGGGGCCCGGGATCGACGGGATCAGCGGGGCGCACAGCGTGGGCGTAGCGGACGGCGGTCCCGGGCTGCCGCTGGTCGGCTGGAGCACCACCGGCGGGGACCTGCGGATCGGGCACTTCGTGGGACTGCACGCGCTGCAGGCGCTGCCGATCCTGGCGATCCTGTTGAGCCGGTTCCTCGGCACCCGGCTGGACGAGCGCACCCGGGTGCGGCTGCTGGTCGTCGCGGGCGGCGCCTACGGCGTACTCACGGTGCTGTTGACCTGGCAGGCCCTGCGCGGGCAGCCGCTGCTGCGCCCGGACGCGGTCACGCTGGCCGCCGGGGCGGCCCTGGCGCTCGCGACCGCGACCGCCGCCGGCGCGGTGCTGGCCCGGCGGCGCGCGCCGGAACTGGCGCTGGCCGCATGACCGCCGCGCTGTTCTCGCTGACCTTCACGCTGGCGGCACCGTTCTGGGCGCTGATGATCCTGCTCCCGCGCTGGTCCTGGACCGCCCGGATCGTCTCCTCCCCGCTGATCGTGCTGCCGGTCCTGGCGATCTACGCGCTGCTGGTGCTTCCGGCGTTCGACGAGGTGCTGCCGGTCGTCACGGCGCCGACCCTGGTGGGCGTGCGCGACCTGCTTGGCACCGCGGACGGCGCGGCGGCGGCCTGGGCGCACATGCTCGCGTTCGACCTGTTCGCCGGTCGGTGGGCATGGCTCGACAGCCGGGAACGGGGGGTGCCGGCGCTGGTCATGGCCCCGGTGCTGGTGCTGACGATCCTGCTCGGGCCGCTCGGCCTGGCCGCCTACCTCGGAGTCCGAAGCTGGTGGGTCCGCCCGGCGGTGGCTGCTGCCGGCGAGCCGCAGCGCCTAGGCTGACCGGCGTGGGGTGGACAGGGCGGCTGTTCGATGCGCGCGACACGTTCGTGCGGATGCTGCTGCTCGACCTCAGCGGCGTCGGCTACCTGGTCTTCACCGTCCACGAGGGACGCGGGGCGACGACGACCCAGTGGGTCCTCGCGACGGTCGCGTTCGCCGCCGCCCTGGTCCTGCACCGCCGGCCGCTGGTCAACCTGGTGGCGCAGGCCGCGCTGCTGGCGGTCGCGATCGCCCTGATCGACGACACCACGATCAACCAGGTGGGCGCCAGCTGGGCGTTGCTGGAGCTGACCATGTGGGCGCACCGGCCAGCGACCATCTGGCTGGCCGCCGGGCTGCTGGCCACGGTCGACCTCGCCGACTCGATCGGCGATCCGTTCCGACGGTTCGCCTCCGGCGTGTTCGGGCTGACCGTGGAGGTCGGCCTGCCGCTGCTGCTCGGCATGGTCATCCGGACCACCCGGGAACTCGGCCGGCAGGCCGAGCAGCGGGCCGCGGCGGAGCAGCGGCGGCGCGAGTCGGAGAGCCGTGCCGCGCGCGCCGACGAGCGCAGCGCCATCGCCCGCGAGCTGCACGACGTGGTCGCGCACCACGTGGCGTCGATGGTGCTGCGGGTCGGCGTGGCCCGGCACGTGCTGACCGACCTCGACCCGCGGGTGGGCGAGGTCTTCGACGACGTGCACGGCACCGGGACCGCGGCCCTGGCGGACCTGCGGCGGCTGGTCGCGGTCCTGCGCGACCCCGACGGGGTACGCGGCGACGCGGCGTTGACCGCGATCGAGCCGGCGGCGCTGCCGGCGGCGCTCGGCGCGACGGTCGACCGGGCCCGTCAGGCCGGCGTCACGGTGGAGGCCGACATCGCCCCGGCGGTCGGTGCGCTCGACGCGGTCCGGGGGCTGGCGGTGCTGCGCCTGACCCAGGAGGCGCTGACCAACGTGGCCAAGCACGCGGGTACGTCCGCGCGAGCCCGCCTGACGGTCGCCGTGGTGGACGGGGACGTCCACTGGGAGGTCTCGGACGACGGGCGCGGCTCGGTGCCGGTGGCGGTACCGCCCGGCGGCGGTCACGGCCTCACCGGCATGCGCGAGCGCGTCGAGGTGCTCGGCGGCCGACTGGAGGCCGGCCCGGCCGGCGCGGGTTGGCGGGTCCGCACCGTCCTGCCGTCGGTTCGCGGGTCCGACCCGGCGCCGGCGGCGGCCGTCCCGCCGGCACCCCGCCCTGCCGCGGCCACGGCCGCACCGCACCCGCCGGAGCTGCGATGATCCGCGTCCTGCTGGTCGACGACCAGCACCTCATCCGGGCGGGCCTGCGGATGCTCTGCGACGCCCAGCCCGACCTCGAGGTCGTCGGCGAGGCCGACAACGGGCGCGGAGCGATCAGCCTCGCCGCGCGGCTCGTCCCGGACGTCGTCGTCATGGACCTGCGGATGCCCGGCGTCGACGGGATCACCGCGACCAGCCGCATCCTCGCCGACCGGCCCGCCACCCGCGTCCTGGTGCTGACCACGTTCGGCGACGACGACCACCTCTATCCGGCGCTGACCGCCGGCGCCTGCGGTTTCCTGCTCAAGGACGCGCCCCCCGCCGACCTGCTCGACGGCATCCGCCGGGCCGCCGCCGGCGACAGCCCGTTCAGTCAGGAGGTGCTGCGGCGGCTGGTCCAGCGCGCGGTGCACGCCCGCCTCGAGGCGCCGCGACCGGCCCCGGGACTGACCGCCCGCGAACAGGACGTGCTGAACCTGGTCGCCGAGGGCCTGTCCAACACGGAGATCGCCGACCGGCTCCACATCGGCGTCACCACGGTCAAGACCCACATCACCAGCCTGATGACCAAGACCAACAGCCCCAACCGGGTACGCCTGGCCCTGTTCGCCCGGGGTGCCTGAGCGGCGCCGGTCTCCGTCGGGTCAGCCGGCCACGGTGCGGGCCTCGCGGTCCTCGGCCTTCGTCGCGGCCAGCCGCCGCGCCCGATCCTGGGCGCCGATCAGGTCGTCGGGCAGCGCCGCGAAGGCGCCCCGGGGGGGCGAACGGGAACATCGCGCCGATGTACACCGCTTCCAGGTCCCGGCCGGCCGCCTCGATCCTGCGGGCGACCTTCTCCGGCGCGGTGCCGCACGACGCGGCGGGCTACCCCGCTCCGGCCGACGTCGCGGCGGCGGTCCGCCGCCGGCGCGTCGTGGTCGGGCCGACCGACGGCGCGAGGGCGGTGATCCCGCCCCTGCCGGGCGACGGGCCGATGTCGGTATCACCGGCAGGTCATCGACGCGCTCCCGGCGCCGGTGTGCCGCCGCGCGGGGCGCAGTTGTTGCTCTTACGCTCGACCGTCTGTTCGGTGTCGTCGACGGTGATGCCCGACGGTGAGCCGTCGAACCAGGTCTCGACCTTCTCCCAGCCGCGGCGCTGCTCGTAGTGCAGGTGCGGTGCGCCGGAGTTGCCGGTGCTGCCGACCCGGCCGAGCTGGTCGCCCTGGGCGACCCGCTGACCGACCCGGACCAGCGGCGGTTCGAGCAGGTGCAGGTACTGCGTCTCCCACCTGCCGCCGTGGTCGATCTTCACCCAGTAACCGCCGCCGCGGCCACGCGGGCCGTCCGGGTCGTCCGGGGTGCGGCCGCCCAGGGATCCGTTGATCCCCGCGACCGTGACCGTGCCGGCGTAGGACGCGAGCACCGGCCGTCCCCACGCCTCACCCGTGGTGGGGAAGAGGTCGACGTCGTAGTCGTCGTGGCCGGGGTAGGTGCTCAGCCGCCAGGTCTCCCCGCAGGGCACGGGGAGTTGGAAGAGCGGGCGCGGACCCGGTGGCCGCAGGAGCGGCACGACGACCAGCGCGACGGCGAGGACGGCCGCGACCGCGCCGACCACGAGGAGGGTACGGACCGGGCGGCTGCGGCCGCGCCGGTGGGTGCGTGTTCTGGCGGGCGAGCCGGTGGTCACCGGACCGAGCATGGCACATGCCGGCAAGGCGCCGCCGTCGTCGGAGGCCACCCGGTGCCCTCGGCCGGGGTCACCTTCGACCCCGCCGGCCCGGGCCCACGGTGACCGGTGGACCGAACCGGACCGGGACGCCGGGCGAGTAGAGCACGCTGACCGGCGGTCCGGTCGGCGCCGGCAGCCCGGCCGCCGTGACCAGTTCGTCGTCCAGGTGCAGCAGCTCGGCCCGGTGCAGCGGCCAGCGGGGATGCCAGTTCGGCAGGTGCAGCGTGCGCCCGTACGCCCGGGTGTGCAGGCCCCACCGGGCGGTGACGAAGTGCTCCAGCGGGGTCGGCTCGGCGATCGGCCCACCCACCCGGACCTCCATCCGGCTCGCGGTACCGGCCGGGCCGGGCCAGCGACGCCGGCACCGGTAGGTGAGGCGGTCACCGTCGCGGTCCAGCCGCATCGCCGACCACAGGTACGGCAGCCGCAGCGTCACCCGGGCGACCAGCACCGGGACCAGCCGGGACGCGTCCAGCGAGCGGAACACCACCGCGCGCCGGCCGGCGCCGTCGACCGAGTAGAGCCGGACGTTGGTCTCCCAGAAGCTGCCGAGGTAGGGCACCCCCGGGCCGCGGCCGAGGCCCAGCCCGACCATGCGGAAGCCGATCAGGCCGACGTGACTGAGCCCGTCGAGGGTGTCCGGTCGGGTGCCGGCGGGCAGCAGGGGCGCGACCAGCTCCGGCGCGACCGCCCAGTGCAGGAAGGTGAGGTCCTCCCAGCGTTGCCGCAGGACCGCGCGCGGGAACGCCTGCCCGGGTGCGGCCTCGACCGGATCGATGTCCACGTGCTCATCCTGCCCGGTGTCGGCGGACGGGCCGGTCATCCGGGTCCGCCCGCGCGGCGACGATGGCGTCCGACAGTGCCATCGGCTCACTGACTGTTCGGTCAGGGATTGCGTCGAAAGGCGGTGCACGGGCCGCCCGGTCTCTACGCTTCGAACTCACTCCGACAGCAGCGGCGTAGCGTCCGCGGCCCCTCGCCCCTCCGCTCCTCCCCCGTTTCCCAGTGCGGCCGACATCTCGACGTAACTGACAAGGAAGACGCAGTGGACGCAGAAAGCGGCACCTGGCTCGTCCGCAGGACGGTCCGGCAAGCGGTCACCAACCTCCGGCGGGACCCGGACGCCCCGCCGGGCCTCACCGAACACGCCGACGCCGTCGGCGCTCTCCTCAACGACCTCATCGGCTGCGTACTGGCCGAGGAGACCTGGCCGGGGCCGCTGGTGCTCGTCTCCCTGTGCAGGAAACTGCGCATCGACCGCGCGGGGCTGGACGTCCTCGCGCACCACACCCTCACCGCGCTCCTCGCCCAGCAGCCGGGCCCGGCGGCGCTCGTGCGGGCCGGCGCCACCTTCGCCGCGGCGAACTGCCACCTGCCCCCGCCGGAGGTCTCCGACGCCCCACCGGCGACCTCGGCCCTCCCCGACGGGCCGGGCGGGCCCACGGCCCACCTGCCGATGCCACCCACCTGGACGTGCAGCGGCTGCGCCGGGGAGTGGCCGTGCGCGACGAAGCAGCGTCACCTCCTGGCCGAGTTCGGCGGATCCCGCCCCGCTCTCGCCATGTATCTCGGCTCGTGCTTCAGCGCCGCGCTGTTCGACCTGCCGGCCGTCGACCGACGACAGCTGCGACACCGCTTCCTGGGCTGGCTTCCCCGGGGACCACGCGGGTGACGGGCCGGCGACCGGGACGGCCGCCGGCCCGCCCGGTCTCAGCCGCCGCTCACGGTGAGCGTGTCGACGTCGAAGAGGGAGCCGGCGCCACCGGTGAAGACCAGGTGCAGCGGTCCCGTGCCGGTGCCGGTGAGCGTCGTGTTGACCGTCTGGAAGCTCTCCCAGCCCCCGGTGTTCGGTACGGTCACCGACCCGAGCAGCGGCCCGGTCGACGAGCCGGACCGGATCTGGATGGCGCCCCCGGCGCCGCCGGACGAGATCCGCGCGGAGAAGCCCGTCCGGCCGGCCGTGCTCACCTGGGCGTACCCGGCCCAGTCGCCGTTGTTGACGTAGCCGAGGGTCCGGCCGCCACTGGCCGGGGCGTGGTTGGCGATCTGCACGCCGGCCGAGGACGTGTAGGACTCCCCTTCCACGGTCACCGGGGACGCGGTCAGCTCCTTGATGCGTATGTTGCGGAACGAGACGTCGTCGCCGGTGCCGTGGTTCTGGATGCCGATGTGGCCCTGTTGAAGGCTGCGGGTCGGATCGGTGTTGGTGAAGTCGTTGACCCGTACCCCGTTGAGGAACACCTGCACCCGCTCGCCCTGCACCAGCAGCTCGTAGGTGTTCCAGGCGCCGGGCGGATTGACGGCGGCGTCGCGGGCGGCCACGTCGGGTGCCTTGACCGCGTAGACGGCGCCCGTGGTGCGCTCCGGCACGTCGGTCGCGTCGAGCTGGATCTCGTAGCCGTCCCGGGTGCCGGACCAGGGTGACGAGGAGGGCGGATAGCCGATCAGCACACCGGAGTTGTCGTCTCCGGCGAGCCGCCAGTCCAGCTTCAACGAGTACGACCGGAACTCCTTCGCCGAGTACCAGAAGGTGCCCAGGCCCCCGAACGAGCTGAGCGTGGCGTCGGTGTTGGTGAACCCGCCCGGTCCGGCCTGGGACCAGCCGGTGGTGGAGCCGTCGTAGAGGGTGGTGTAGCCGGTCTCCGCGCGGCAGTCGGCCTTCGCCCAGCCGGCCGCGTACCGGATACCGCCCAGCAGGTGCGCCCGGAACGCCGCGTCGGAGTACGACGCCTGGGTGTGACCGCCGCCGGTGTAGAACGCCCGGCCGGCGGACTGCGGGTGGCACCAGGCGATGGGGTGGTCGCCCATGGTCCCGCCGGAGTAGCTGGCCTCGTCGAGGCTGGCCAGCACCCGTGCCGAGGACCGGGGGTTGGTGCGGTAGTTGTACCACTCGTCGGTGCGGGTCCAGCTGCGCGGCAGGTGTGCGGTGGCCGGGTGGGCGCGGTTCTCGACCCGTACGGTGGCCTGCTGGATGGCGGGGTGGGAGGCGAACCAGGCTCCGACGAGCTGGCCGTACCACGGCCAGTTGTACTCGGTGTCGGCGGCCGAGTGCACGCCGACGAAGCCGCCGCCGCCGTTGACGTACGCCTCGAACGCGCTCTGCTGGGTGGCGTCGAGGACGTCGCCGGTGGTGTTGAGGAAGACCACCGCGCGGAACCGGGCGAGGTTCGTGGCGGTGAACGCGGCGGCGTCCTCGGTGGCGGTGACGGTGAAGTTGTTCGCCGCGCCCAGCTCCCGTACGGCCTGGGTGCCGACGGCGATCGAGTCGTGCCGGAAACCGGCGGTCTTGGAGAAGACCAGCACCTGGTAGGCCGGGTCGGCGGCCAGCGCCGGCGGTGCCGGGGCGAGGCTGCCGGCCAGCAGCGCGGCGGTCAGGGCCGCGATCACGCGGCCTGCTCTGGAGAAGATCATGACGGTCCCTTCAGGACAGCGTGAACGAATCGACGTCGAACAGGAACCCGGTGCCGGCGCCGGTGTAGACCAGGAACAACGGGCCGGAGCCGGCGGCCGTGAGGGTGGTGGAGACGGTCTGGAAGGTGTCCCATCCACCGGTGGACGGCACGGTGACCGTGCCGAGCAGGGCGCCGGTGGACGAGCCGGCGCGCACCTGGATCGTGCCGCCCGTCGCGGCCGAGGAGATCCGGGCCGCGAACTTGGTCCGGCCGGCGGTGGGGACCGTGGCGTACCCGGTCCAGTCGCCGTTGTTGACGTAGCCGACGGTCCGACCGGCGTTGGCGTTGGGGTGGCTGGCCACCTGCACCCCGGACTGGGAGCTGTACGACTCGGCCTCGACGGGCGGGGTGAAGGTGAACGCGTCGAGGTCGAAGAGGTTGCCGGTGCCGCCGGTGAAGACGAGGAAGAGCGGGCCGGAGCCGCTGGGAGCCGCGGCCAGCGCCGTACTCACGGTGGTGAAGCTCTCCCAGCTTCCGGTCACCGGCACGGTGACCGACCCGAGCAGGGTGCCGGTGGACGAGCCGGCGCGCACCTGGATAACGCCGCCGGCTCCGGCGGAGGAGACCCGCGCGGTGAAGGTGGCGGCTCCGCTGAGCCGGTACGGCTGGAAGGAGATCCAGTCACCGTTGTTGACGAACCCGACGGTCTTGCCGCCCTCGGCGTTGACGTGGTCGACGACCTGGATGCCGACCTGCCCGAAGTGGTGCTCGGCCTGCCGGTGCCGGGGTTGCAGCACCGCCCGCGCGTGGGTGGTCAGCCCACCGGCGTCGGTGTACTCGGCGTCGAAGACGCCGTAGAGGTTGGCCGAGGCGTCGTGCTCGCCGTCGACCGGCACGGTGATCGACCCGGTGCAGCCGGTCTTCGAGGTGAGCGCGTGGTCGTGGCTGTCGTGGCCGATCAGGTAGGTGACGGTGACCTTGGCGCAGTCGACCGTGCCGTCCTCGGCGTCGGTCACGGTGACGGTGAACGGCACCGTGTCGCCGAAGGCGAAGAGCTGGCCGGCGGCCGGGCTGACGAGGGTCACCACGGGTGCGGTGTTGCCGACGGTGATCGGCACGCTGGCGGTGGCGGTGAGCCCGGTCGGGTCCGTCACGGTCAGGGTGGCGGTGTACTGGCCGTTGGTGGTGTAGGTGTGCGACGGGTTAGCCGCGGTGGAGGTGCCGCCGTCGCCGAAGGTCCACCGGTGGCTGAGCGTGCCGCCCTCGGGGTCGGAGCTGCCGGCGGAGGAGAACGTCACGGTCAGGGGCGCCGCCCCGGAGGTCCGGTTCGCCGAGGCCTTGGCCACGGGCGCCTTGGGGCCGGGCTTGTACTCGACCCGGTAGAGGGCGACGTTTGTCGAGGAGGTGCCGTAGTCGAGCACGTACAGCGCCCCGTCCGGCCCGAACGCCATGTCCATCACCTGGGTGCCCTGCCACGGGAAGGAGGCGATGGAGCCCGGCGAGCCGTCGGCGTTGACGTCGATCGCCTTGATCCACTTGCGGCCGTACTCGCCGGCGAAGTAGTGGCCGTCGAGGTCGGCCGGGAACTTGACCGACGAGTTCAGGGCCGCGTCGTAGCGGTAGACCGGTCCACCCATCGGGGACTCGGAGCCGCTGCCGAACTCCGGGGGTGAGCCGGCCGAGCCGCCGTACCGGATCCAGGACGCCTTGGCCGGCGGCAGCGTGGTGAGGCCGGTGTTGCGGAACGAGTTGTTGGTCGGGCCGGCCGCGCAGGCGTACTTCGCGCCGCCGGTGCCGGTGGCGAAGTCCCACTCGTGGTAGGTCTCCTCCGGGGTGTTGGTGCCGGTGCAGTACGGCCAGCCGTAGTTGCCGGGCCCCGGGATGCGGTCGAACTCCACCTGCCCGGCCGGGCCCCGGCCGGTGATCGCGCCGCCGTCCGGCCCGTAGTCACCGAGGTAGACCACGCCGGTGGCCCGGTCAACGCTCATCCGGAAGGGGTTGCGGAAGCCCATCGCGTAGATCTCCGGCCGGGTCTTCGCGGTGCCGACGGGGAAGAGGTTTCCCGACGGGATGGAGTACGAGCCGTCCGCGTTCACCTTGATCCGCAGCAGCTTGCCCCGCAGGTCGTTGGTGTTGGCCGAGCTGCGTTGGGCGTCGAACTGCGGGTTGCGCTCGGTCCGCTCGTCGATCGGTGACGAGCCGGCGGACTCGAAGGGGTTGGTGTCGTCGCCGGTGGTCAGGTAGAGGTTGCCGGCGGCGTCGAAGTCGATGTCCCCGCCGACGTGGCAGCAGAGGCCCCGGTCGGACGGCACCTTCAGCACCACCTTCTCCGAGGCGAGGTCCAGCGTGCCGGCGGTGGTGAGCACGAAGCGGGACAGCCACAGCTCGCCCTTCCAGGCGATCCAGTCGGTGGCGGTGCCGGTCTTCGGGGCGTCTCCCGCCGGGGTGCTCAGCTTCGGCGAGTAGTAGAGGTAGACGTGGCGGTTGCTGGCGAAGTTGGGGTCGACCGCGACCCCTTGGAGACCCTCCTCGTCGTGGGTGTAGACGGTCAGCTTGCCGGCGACGCTGGTGTTGCCGGCGGCGTCGGTCAGCCGCACCGTGCCGTCGCGGGCGGTGTGCAGCACCGACCGGTTCGGCAGCACGGCCAACGACATCGCCTGGCCCAGTTCGGCCGAGCCGATCGCCAGGGTCACCTGCTGGTAGTCGGCCGGGTCGATGGTGGTGTGGGCGGTGGCGGGGGTGGTGGCGCCGGTGACGGCGACCACGCTGCCGGTGACGCTGAGCAGGGCGGCGTGCAGCAGCCGCGACCAGCGCCTCCGTGGGTACGGGGACATGGGCGTCTTCCTCTCCTGAGCTGGGGGTCAGCCAGGCAGAGCGCGCGCCGCCGCGCTGGATGCCGGTGGTGGGGCGTTGGTGGTGGGGCGGTGGTGCGGGGCGGTGTCGGGCTGGCGGGTGCCGAGGCCGCCAGCGGGCGGGCGGGAGCTATCCGGTGCGCGCCGACGGGCCGCGCGGGGCGGCCGCCGGTGAGGTGCCGACGGTGGTCGGGTCGGCGAGGACCCGGTCGACGACCACGCCCGCCGCGCCACGCGCGGCGGCCGTGAAGCCGAGGTTCGAGGCGACGAAACGGCACCGGGCGGCGGGCCCGGCGACGGCGAGGCGGTCCAGTTCCCGCTGCGCGGTGGGGAGCAGCCGGTCCGCGAGGGTGGCGAAGTAGCCGCCGAGCACGATCACCCGCGGGTTCACCAGGTTGACCAGGATCGCCCCGCCCAGGCCGAGCCAGCGCCCCACCTGCGCGACGGCGGCCTCGGCGGCCGGCTCGCCGGCCGCCAGCCACCGGCCGATCTCGCGCAGCCGTTCCTCGGGGTCGCGGACCCGGTCGGCGTGCGGCTGGTCGGGGGTGATCAGGCGGACCAGTTCCGCCAGCCCGACCTTTGTCTCCCAGCATCCGGTCCGGCCGCAGCCGCACCGGCGTCCGGCCGGGTCGACCGGGAGGTGGCCCACCTCGCCGGAGAAGCCCTCGGCGCCGCGCAGCAGCCGTCCCCCGATGATCATGCCGCCGCCGACGCCGACCTCACCGGTGAGGTAGACCAGGTGGTCGGTGCCGGCGGCGACGCCGTAGGTGTACTCGGCGAGCGCGGCGAGGTTGGCGTCGTTGTCGACCCCCACCGGGAGGTCCGGC
Organism: Micromonospora sp. LZ37; assembly: GCF_059359015.1. NCBI lineage: Bacteria > Bacillati > Actinomycetota > Actinomycetes > Micromonosporales > Micromonosporaceae > Micromonospora > Micromonospora sp. LZ37. The sequence goes on from NZ_JCADBL010000009.1 coordinate 88,174, forward strand.
GGCAGCGCGGCGCGGAGCCGTTCGGCCAGCGGCAGCTGCCGCCAGCCCAGGTTCGGGGCGAGGACGACCAGGCCGCGCTCGACGTCGATCAGGCCGGGCACCGCGACGACCACGCCGGCCGCCGGCGCGTCCCGTCGCCGCAGGTCGCGCAGCGCGTCGCGGATCACCTCGACGAGCTGGTCGACCGCCCCGTCCGGGCCGCTGCCGGCTGCGTCGATGGCCGTCCGCCGCTCGATGACCGGCCGACCGGCCAGGTCGATGCCGTGCACGCCCAGGTAGTCGACGTTGATCTCCACGCCGAGCGCGCCCACCGTGGCGCCGTCGAGGGCGAGGACGCGCCCCGGCCGCCCGGCGGTGCCCGAGCGTTGCAGGCCGACCTCCCGTACCAGGCGACGGGTCAGCAGCTCGTCGACGAGGCTGGAGACGGTGGCCTTGTGCAGGCCGGTGCCGGTGGCGATGGTCGCCCGCGACCGGGGGCCGTGTTCGCGCAGGTGGACCAGGACGCGGCTGAGGTTGGCCCGCCGCAACGACAGCTGGTCGGTGGGCGCGGTGGTGACCGGTGGCGCCGCGGTACGCTCCCGGCCGGTCATCTCCGCCCCATTTCGTCTGGTGGCCAGACTAATCAAGCATGGCGATGCATCGATGGCAATAGGCGTCCTGCGCAGTGGGCGGTGCGTCGATCGGCGCTGTTGATCGACTCGTCGAACGTCAGGACACCACGTTGCCAGAAACGTAACCTCATGGTTACGCTTCGAGCGTGGACGAGGTGGCGGGCGCGATCGCCGATCCGGTGCGGCGGGAGATCCTGCTGATGCTGCGCGACGAGCCACTCTCGGCCGGCCAGATCGCCGACCGGTTCGCGATCAGCCGACCGGCCGTCAGCCGTCACCTGCGCGTGCTGCGCGAGGCCGGCCTGGTACGCGACACGGCCGACGGACGCCGGCGTGTCTACACACTGGTCGCCGCGCCGCTCGATGAGCTGGCCGGGTGGCTGGGACGGCTGATGCGCCCGTCGGGCTGGCAGCACCGCCTCGACGCGCTGGAGACCGAGGTCTACCGCGCCCGCCGCGAGCGGCACACCGCCGCCGGGTGGCAACCATCCCAGAAGGAGACCGCGTGAGCCCGACACCCACCGGCCGGCTGTTCGGCGACGATCTCGTGCTGACCCGCACGTTCCGCGCTCCCGTGGGAGACGTCTGGGCGAGCCTCACCGATCCGGCGCGCACGGCACGCTGGTTCGGCCCGTGGCAGGGCGACGCGGCGCCGGGACGCACGATCAAGGTGCAGATGGCGCACGAGGAGGGCAAGCCCTGGATGGACATGACCATCGACGCGTGCGAGCCGCCGCGCCGGCTGGCGGTCTCCGCCGTGGACGAGCAGGGCGGTTGGCACCTGGACCTGGTGCTGGTCGAGCGCGCGGGCCTGACCGAGCTTCGGTTCACGCAGCACCTGACCGGTACGGAGGGCGTCGGCGAGATCGGACCGGGCTGGGAGTACTACCTCGACGCGCTGGTAGCCTCGCGCGCCGGACAGCCGATGCCGGACTTCGACGACTACTACCCGGCGATGAAGGAGCACTTCGAGACCCAGCGATAGGGACGCAGGCCACATGACGCTCGAAACCTCGGGTAACAGGTCGACGCCAGTCGCTCGACGCACAGCCACATAGACGTCATTGGGGCGCTCCACAAGAGCGTGACCCGTGCCCGCAGGATCGGGTTGAATACCGTGGTGATCACGATGGAAGCGGTCATCGAGGTTCCCGCGGTTGCCGGCACGCCGCCACCGCCGTGGCCGGTGGAAGCGATGGCGCCCGGTTCGTGGTTGGTGCTCGACGCCGGTTGTGCCGATGACCGGGTCGGACTGTTCGTGGCCGCGCTCGCTGGTCGGATCGAGGTTCAGCCTCCCGGCGGCCGCGACGAGGCCGTGAACGCGCTGCTGGCTGAGGAGTTTCTCATTGCTGCCGGCGGCCTGCAGCTTCGCGACAGCACCACCGGGACGGTGGTGACGCCGGGCTGCTGTGCCGGTCTGGAGGACTGGCGCGACTGGACCCAGGTGTTGATCGGCGACTCGCCGTGGCTGGGACATGACCCGGGTCCGGAGGTCGAGGTCGTCAGCGACGGTCTGCGGGTGTGGCAGGACGGCGGCCCGAACCGGTGTCGCGGCCGGTGGGCCGGAGTCCACGTCGACCTCCCACACCGTGCGCTACCCGGGCTGCTGAGCGGCGCGCAGCGGGACCTGGTCGGATTCCTCGATGCCCTCACCGGATGGGCCGCGCGAGTCGGGCTGCGGCAGCGAGGGACCGCTCTGGTTGAAGCGATCGACAAGAACTTCGCGATCACGGCGCCGTTGGACGTACAGCCTCTCCGCTAGCGGCGCTGGACAGGGGTTTCCGAGCGGAGAACCTCGCGTGGGAACCCGCGAGCCGCCCCGCGACGGCCCGCCGGTGGTCAGCCGGCCCCGTCCGGAACGGGATCGAAGACGAGCACGTCGGCGTCGGGCGCGTACGACCAGCTGATCTCGACCCCTCGGGCGGCCAGCACCGACCCCGGCGCCGTCAGCCCGGTGCCGCGCACCACGTAGCTGCGGCCCGGATCGAGCCGCTTGGGATGGACCCGCCACCTCTGGTGGATCTGGTTGCCGCCCACCTGGCCCGGATCGGCGGGACGTCGGCCCGCCGTGTCCCACACCAGCAGGCAGACCCGGCCGTCGGCGTCCGGGCCGCCGGAGTACTCCCGGGCGTACGGGTGGTCCGCCGGGGTGCCGTGCACGGTCAGCTCGCCGAACTGGAGCAGCGGGCGCAGTTCCCGGTACAGGGCGACGAAGGTGGCGGCCTGCCGGCGCTGCTCGGCGTCCCAGGACAGCAGGTCGGCACCGACACCGAGCACGCCGGACATCCCCACCACGAAGCCGTAGCCGAACGACACCGGCGCCGGATGGCGCATCCCGGGCAGACCGGTGACCAGCGAGTTCATGATGTGCGGCGGGAACGCCCGCAGGAAGCCGTGCTGGATCTCCAGCAGGTCGCGCGCGCCCACCTCGTCGGTGGGCCAGACCAGGTCCGACAGGCCGAGCACCGCCGCGTCGACGCGACCGCCCCCACCCGCGCACACCTCGACGGTGACCTGGGGGAACTCCTCGCGGAGCAGGCGGAGCAGCTGGTGGAAGCCGGCCGCGTGCTGCAGCGGCCACTCGCCGCCGCGCGGGTCCCCCGGCCGTCCCCCGTCGGTGATCGGCCGGTTCATGTCCCACTTCAGGTAGGTGATCGGGTAGCGCGACAGCAGGTCCCGCAGCATGCCCGCCAGCCAGTCGCGTACCTCCGGTAGACCGAGGTCGAGCACGAACTGGTGGCGGGAGAGGACCGGCCGGCGGTCGGGGGCGCGGTAGATCCAGTCGGGGTGCCGGCGGAACAGGTCGCTGTCCGGGTTGACCATCTCCGGCTCGATCCACAACCCGAAGCGCATGCCACGGGCGATCACGCCGGCGGCGAGTTCCTCCAGGCCGTGGGGGAACTTCTCGTCGTCGACCCGCCAGTCGCCGAGCCCACCGGTGTCGTCCTTGCGCCCGGCGAACCAGCCGTCGTCGAGCACGAAGACCTCGGCGCCGACCTCGGCGGCGATGTCGGCCAGGGCCAGCTGCTGGGTGACGTCGACGTCGAACTCGGTGGCGAACCACGAGTTGTAGACCACCGGATGGTGGTACGGGGCGGTGGACCGGGCGAGCGTGTGGCGCTGGTATCGGTGCCAGGCCCGAGCGACCCCGTCGACGCCGTCGGCGCTGTACACGCCGAGGGTGGCGGGGGTGACGAAGGTCCGGCCGGGGTCGAGGACCACGGTGACGGTGTCGTCGTCCACGCCCATGGAGATCCTCGCCCGGTCGCCGTGCGGGACCGCCTCGACGAGGGCCCGCCAGGATCCGGTCCAGGCGAGCTGCACCCCCCAGGCGCCGGGGGCGTCGGCCGCGATCGGCGTGACGGTCACCGCCGGGGCGAACAGGTGACCGGTGACGCCCTGTCTGCTGCCGATGGCGAAGCTGCCCAGCGTCAGGTCCAGCTGGTGCTCGCGGAACTCCTGTCCCCACGCCCCGGCGAGGTAGCGCACCCGGACGCCGCCGCTGCCCGGCACCGTCCAGCCGCCGCTGAACACCCGGTCCAGGTGGACGGTGGTGGTGCCGCGATTGGTGATCTCGATCCAGCGTTCCACCACGTCGTGGTCGGCGGAGGCGCGGATGTGCTGGACCAGCCGCAGGGCTCCGGCGTGGTCGTCGAAGGTGACCACCAGTTCGACCCGGTCGCCCTCCCGACGCAGCTCGTCGGCGACGTGCGCCCACCCGGCGCCGAACCAGCCGTCGCCCCGGACGAGGTGCATCTCGCACTGGTGGACGTGCCGGGTGCCGTCGGTGGCGTACTCGACCGGCGCGACGTCGGCCACCGTCTCGAAGGGGGGCAGCACCTCCGGGCTCCACGGGCCGACCGGTCCGTCCGCGCTCGGTCCCCAGTAGTCGGAGACCAGCACGCTGTCGTCGAGGGCGAGGCTGACGGCGTAGGTGGTGTGCGCGGTCTGGAGCCGCCACTGCCGCGTCACGCCGCGCTCCTCGCCACGTCGGGGGTCCGGGTCACGACTTGACCGCTCCTTCCATGATGCCGGCGACGATCTGCTTGCCGGCGACGACGAAGACGATGATCAGCGGAAGGGTCGCCAGCAGTGCGCCGGCGAGCAGGCGGGAGTAGACGATGAACTGACCCGAGGCGAGGTTGGAGAGGGCCACCTGCACGGTCGGGTACGCGGAGCCGCTCAGCGTGATCAGCGGCCACTGGAAGTCGTTCCAGGTGGCGGTGAAGGTGAACAGGCCGAGCACACCCAGCGCGGGCCGCAGCGCGGGTACCACGACGCCGGCGAAGATGCGCAGGGTGGACGCGCCGTCGATCCGGGCGCACTCGATCAGCTCGTCCGGCACCGCGCCGAGGATGAACTGACGCATGTAGAAGACGCCGAACGCGGTCACCAGCCCGGGGATGATGACGGCGGGCAGGGTGCCGTTGAGTCCGAGCTTGCCCATCAGGATGTACAGGGCCACGACGCCGAGCTGGTTGGGGACGGTCATCGTCAGGACGAGGAACAGCATGAGGATGTTGCGTCCCCGAAAGCGGAGCTTGGCGAAGGCGAACCCGGCCAGGGAACAGAAGAACAACACGGAGGCGGTGACGACGAGCGCCACGATCAGGCTGTTGAGCAGCGCCGCGATGAAGAAGACGTTGTCGGCGGCGATGACCGCGCGGGCGTTGTCGGCGAGGTTGTCCCGCGGCACCACCGACGGTGGGATCTGGAAGACCTGCTCCTCGCTGCTCGACCCGACCACGAACATCCAGTAGAGCGGGAAGGCGGACAGCAGCAGCGAGAATACGAGCAGGGTGTAGGTGAGGGCTCCCGCCGGATTGTCCGACGACGCGAGGCCGGGCGACCGGCGCCGGGTGGCGGATCGGATCGAGCTCATCGGCGTCCTCCTCCGCTGAGACGGTTGGTCAGTACGCTGTTGACGACGGCCAGGCCGACGATGACGAGGAAGAGGACCCACGACATCGCGGCGGCGCGACCCAGATCGAGTTCCTTCCACCCGGTGCGGTAGATGAGCATCGCGATGGTCTGGAACTGGCCGTCCGAGCCGCCGGTGGCCTCCCGGGGCTTGGTGTCGAACAGCAGCGGTTCGGTGAACAGCTGCATGCCGCCGATGGTGGACAGGATGATGGTGAAGATGACGGCGGGCCGGATCATCGGCACCGTGATCCGCCACAGCTGCTGCCACTGGCTCGCGCCGTCGAGCGCGGCCGCTTCGTAGAGGCTCTTCGGCACGGCCTGCATCGCCGCCAGGTAGATCAACGCGTTGTAGCCGATGTACCGCCAGTTGACCATGGTGGCGACCGCCAGCCAGGAGGACCACTTCTCGGCCCGGAAGTCGACCTGCGCCAACCCGACGCCGGCGAGCCCGTTGTTGACCAGACCGAACTGCTGGGCGAACAACGCCCCGAAGACCAGGGTCGAGGCGGTGATCGGGGTGACGTACGGCAGCAGCACCCCCATGCGCAGGCCGGTACGCATCCGCAGCCGGCGGTTGAGCAGCGCCGCCAGCAGCAGGGCCAGAACCAGTTGCGGCCCGGACGAGAGCACGAAGATCCCGATGGTGTTGCCCATCGCGTTCCAGAACCGGTCGTCGGCCAGCACCGCCCGGTAGTTGTCCAGGCCGGTCCAACCGTCGCGGGTGGGGTCGTCGAGCCGCCAGGTCCGCAGCGAGACGATCGCGTTGTAGAGCAGCGGGAAGAGCCCGAAGACTCCGAAGAGCACGAAGAACGGCGCGATGAGCAGGTACGGGGTGTATCTGATGTCCCAACGGCTGAGCCGTACCCGCCACCCGGGCCGACCGGGGGGCGCCGGCGGTGGAGCGCGGTGCGTCGCGGACCGTCGGACTGCCGTCATGGGGGTGGCGGGCATGCGGACTCCTCGAACGGGATCGACGTGGCGGGAGACGGCCGGTGCCTCAGCGGGCGGCCCGTTCCGCTTCGGACCTGGCCTTCTCCCAGGCCGCGGGGCCGCTGATCTTGCCCTGCTGGACCTGGTCCAGCACGTTCGACACCGCGGTGCGGACCTGGTCGGTGAGTCGCCCCTGGTACTGCGGGGTCACCTTCCGGGCGGTGTCCGGGAAGATCCTCCCCACCGGCGCGTCGTTGAAGAAGGGGTTCCGGAAGTCGCGGATGGCCGGGTCGTCGTAGAGCGCCGGCTGGGAGGGCAGGTTGCCCACCTTCTTGAAGATGGCGATCTGCTGTTCCGGTTGGATCAGCCACTCGACGAACTTGTACGCCTCGTCGGTGTGCCGGCCCTGGGCGGGAATGCTCCAGAACGAACCGCCCAGATTTCCCCCGCCCCCCGGCGGATAGGCGATGTCCCACCTGCCCTTGGTGTTCGGCGCCTGGCCCTGGATGTAGCCCTGCATCCAGGCCGGGCAGGTCAGCGCGGCGAATCCGCCGTTCTTCATCGCGGCGTTCCATTCCGGGGTGAAGGGTTGCAGGTTGGCCGACAGCCCCTCGGAGACCAGGGCGGTGGCGAGCTCCCAACCGACCCGGGGACCGCCGTCCATGGCCAGCTTCTCGTCCGGGCCGAAGTAGCCGACCGGCTGCTGCCGGATGACCATCTCCAGGAAGAGGCCGGCGCCGTCGACGAACTTCTTCCCGCCCGAGCCCTGCTCGTACCGCTTGCCGGCGGCCAGGAACGCGTCCCAGGTCGGCCAGAGGGCGGAGACCTTGTCCCGGTCGGTCGGCAGTCCGGCCGCCTCGAACAGGTCCGTGCGGTAGCAGATGGCCTGTCCGCCGACGTCGGTGCCGAGGCCGACCTGCCGTCCCTCGGGCGAGCGGAGCAGCTGCCAGTTCCACGGCAGGTAGTCGTCCTCGTACGCGCCGGCGCCCTTGTCGAGGAGGTTGACAAACTTCGATGCCTGGTTGCGGAACTGCACGGCCTGGCTCTCGTCGATGGCCGCGATGTCCGGAGCGCCCGAGCCGGCGACGAGGAACTTCTGCAGGTCCTCGTGCTGCTGGCTGTAGTCACCGGCGTTGAGCTGGATCCTGATGTGCGGATGGGCCGCGGTGTATCGCGGAACCAACTCGTCGAGGCCGAAGTCGCCCCAGTAGTTCACCCGCAGCGTCACGGTGCCCTCCGGTGAACCGCCGTCACCGTCGTCGGTGCCGGCGCACGCGGTCAGCACCAGGGCTGCGGCCACACCGGCGGCCAGCGCGCGAACGGATCGGGATCGGAGTGTGAACATCTTCTCGCCTCCAGATGGTGACCGTTCGTGGCTGCCCCGCCGAGGGCGGCGGAGCACGAACGGACCGTGGACATCGATGTCTCGCTGTGGTTCGCAACCGGCTGTCGATGGTGTCCGCGGCCGACCGCGGACACCATCGACCGGTGCCGGGCGGCCTCGGTCACCTGACGTGTTCGAGGGCGCCCCGGTCGTGCGCGGCCCCGTACGGCCGCCGGGTGCCGAAGTAGTCGCGCTGCACGGCCCGGAAGGTGACGCCGCTGTCGATCGCCGGCGACGTCGGCCGGAGCCAGAAGTTGGCCCTCGCCGGATCGGTGCTCGGGCTGACGAACTGCGGATCGACGATCAGGTCCCGGGGCCCTCGGACCTGCGGCGGCAGCCCGCCGTAGTAGATGTTGTAGTCGTGCCGGACGTTGACGTTCCGGTAGGTGAAATTGGTGGCCTTGCCCGGCCGGGCGTAGGAGATGTTGTTGAGGATGTTCACATTGGTGCTGTCCCAGGCGCCGATGTTCGGGTTGCTCAGTGCCGGGCTCCGGGAGTTGAGGTAGGCGGTGTTGTGGACGATGTCGACGTCCCTGCTGAGATAGGAGTGGATTCCGGACCCACCGTTGTTGAAGACGATGTTGTTGGCGACCAGGATCCGCCCTGTGTACGGCCGTTTGCCGCTCTGCTCGTGCTTGGTGTCGTCGACGATGATGCCGTTGCCGTCGGAAATGCAGCCGCAGGCGATCCACTCGACCTTGTTCTCGTTGTCGTAGGAGATGTTGTTCCTGATGACGACCTTGTATTCCTGCCCGGGCGCGGGCGGAGCGACGTCGATCGGCTCGTAGACCGAGATGCCACTGGTGGCGAAGACGGTGTACCACGAGGTGGAGTGGATCCGGTTGTTCTCGATGAGAACATGGTCGGCATAGAGGACGCCGATGCCGGCGCCCGGGCATTTGTGCAGATGGTTGTTGCGGATGACCAGGTGGTGCGAGAGCGCGCCGGTGACGCGGTCCTCGCGGGTGTTGATGCAGTTGGTGTTGAATCTCGGCCGCTCGGCGCTGGCGCCCTTCTTGGCCTCCGCCAGGGTGATGTTGTCGCTGTCACCCTTGATTTCCAGACCCTGAATGGTGATGTGCGACGCCCCGATGAGCACGATTCCGTTCCATCCCGTCACCGGCTTGAGCACCGGTCGGTGACCGGGCAGCGCCTGGTATGTGATGCTCCTTCCTGGTGCGCCGGAACGGGTGATCTGGACGACGCCCTCGATCGACGTGTCGCCGTAGGTGCCGTTCATGATGTTCACCGTGTCGCCGGGGTTGGTCAGGTTCGCCGCTCGCTGGATGGTCCGGAACGGCGACGTGACGGAACGCCCGCTGTTGGTGTCCGAGCCGTACGCGCTCACGTAGAACGTCGTCGACTGCCGGGGGCCGACGCCGTGGGCCGCGCCGCCCGGCAGGGTGATCAGCACCGCCAGCACTGACGCGGTGCCGTACACCTGGGTTCGTCGCATGGCTTCCTCCTCGAGACGGACCGCGCCCGGGACATCGTCGAGATGGTGCGCGGTCGGTGCGTCGCCACGGAGCTGCCTGATTCGGAAACCGCGATCGAGTGTTGTCCGGGTGCTCATCAAGCGCTCCGCAACATGTTTCGAGGACGTTACCACATATTAACGTCTATGTATCTCTTGAAATTGCGTCGGACGACTGTGCCGAATGGCGCGACAGATCGACCGGCGACCGTCGTGAAGAATCGTCGCAGCGATGCCGGCGTCATCATCTCCGGGGTGCGTCATCCACTATCCGGACCAGTACACGGCGACCTCCCCGGCCGGCGCGGGCCGCGCGGAAATTCTGTCGGACCGGGCCGTGCGACCCGTTTCGTCGAGGCGTCGGACATCGCCGTCGGTCTGAATTTTCGACATCGACCCTCCATCGTCCATGACTCAATCTTGTTTCGTATCGGGAGCGTATGCTGAGACGGCAGGTAAACCTTCGCCGCAGATCATCACTCTTTCCCGGATGCTCAGATGACCACTTCGCTGTTGGAGCACGACCTCGGCCTCTCCTGCTGGCAGGGCACGCCGGGGGTCATGAGCCGGGCCCACCGGCACCAGGACATCGAGATCAACATCGTCGAGGAGGGCGGTCTGGCGTACCTGTTCGGCGGGCGCTACGTCGAACTGCGGGCGGGTACGACGGCGCTGTTCTGGGCGGCCATTCCGCACCAGGTCCTCACCGCGACACCCGATGCGCACGTCTGGTGGCTCAACCTGCCGATGGACACCGTGCTCTCCTGGGGCCTGGACCGGGCGGGGCTCGACCGCTCGCTCCGCGGCTGGCCGGTGGTGGTGCCGCAGGATTCCTCGACCGGGCGGTTCCGACAGTGGTCGACCGAGCTGGCCGGCGGGGACGCCGAGTTGCGCGCCATCGCCCTGCTGGAGACCCAGGCGTACGTCCGCCGACTCCTGCACGCCCGGGAGACCGATCCGCCGCCGGTCACCCAACGGCAGGAGGACGGCGCGGTCGGCCAGGTCACCACGATGGCCCGCTACGCCGCCCGGCATTTCGCCGAGCGGATCAGCGTGGCCGACGTCGCCGACACGGTCCATCTCCACCCGCGCTACGCGATGACCATCTTCCGCCGGGTGACCGGCCTGACCATCGGCCGCTACCTGGAGCAGTGTCGGGTGGCCGAGGCCGAGCGACTGCTGCTCACCACCGACGCGACCGTCACGGAGGTGGCCCACGCGGCGGGCTTCGGCTCGGTCAGCCGCCTCTACGCCAGCTTCACCGCCGCGTGCGGGCAGTCGCCGGCGGCCTACCGTCGCACCTACCGCCTCCCGCCCGGCTGACCGGGCCGATCCCCCGCCGCGTGTCAGGTACCCACCCCGCGCCGGGCCTCCCTGGCCACCTTCGCCATGGTGGCGCGCTGCCGCTGCCGCACCCGGTCGAGGGCGGCGGCGGTCTTCGCCCTCGCGGCGCCGGGATCGGTCGCGATGGCGAGAACGGCCGGGACGATGCCGGCGATCGACGCCTCGTCGTCCATGTCGAACAGCCACTCCCCCAGGCCGATGTCGCGCCACATGAAGCCCTTGGTCGTCTGCTGCCTCCAGCGGCACACCACCGCCGGGATCCCGCCGCCGACGCACATGATCGGCGAATGCATCTCGTGGCCGAACACCCCGGCCGAACGCAGGTAGGTGCTGCGCGCCTCGTCGAGCGACCAGAAGGTGTCCCGCCAGACCACCCGCCGTCGGACGTCCTCCGGCAGCTTGTCGAACAGCATCTCCCGGCCCAGCCGCACCTGACTGCGGTCCTCCGGGCAGATGAGGACCTTCTGGTCCGTCTGCCGCACGACGGCGGTGATCGCGGCCCGGAGCGGGGCGTGGTCGTGCTCCTTCATCCGCTGGTTGTAGGCGTCGCTCGCCTTCTCGACCTCCGTCGGCACCCGGTCGTAGATCTCCCAGTACGGGGTGACCCGGTAGCGCGGGATGCAGCAGAGGAACCTGCCCACCTCCAGGCCGTTCGCCCGCAGGAAGGCGTCAGCCGCGGCGTCATCGGCGAGGTCGGTGGCGAACGCGCCGTCCGGGCCGAACCGCACGACCGGCTCCGGCTGCGTCAGACCCCCGGCGAGCGCGTTCTCCATCGACACCGTGTCACGGAAGAAGACGAACTTCGCGCCGTTGAGGAGATCCAGGGTCCTCCGGTCCGGGTCGCTGAGCGTGATCCCGTAGACGCCGTAGGGCTTTCCCGTCCGCGCGCGCCACCTCGCCACGTCGTCGGCCGCCACCAGGTAGGGCCCGGATCCGTGCAGGAGGAAGTCATTGTGGGCGAACGCCGCCTCGATCCCGGCGGCGGACCTGTCGATCACCGTGACCTTCGGGAACCGTTCGCGCAGCATCGCCGCCACCCCGTCGGCGAGGCTGCTGGGCCACAGCTGCACCTCGGCGTCGGGGATGTGCTTCTCGATCAGGGCCAGGACGCCCGGGGTATGTGCCACGTCGCCGATGTTGACCGTCTGCCAGGAGGACCGGAGCAGGATGCGCGGCCCCCGATCCCCGGCCCCGGCCGGCCCGGCGGAGGTGGCGCCGTCGCCGCCGGCCGTACCCGAGCCCAGTTGGGTCACGAGTCCGGTCGCCGTTGCCGCTTCCAGAAAGGCGCGTCTGCTCAACATGCACCCATTAACTGTCGCCACTCCGTGGGGCGTCAATAATGCCGCATCGGGTTTTGCCATGTTCTTTTCGATATGAATGCGAAGGCCGATCGGGGCGCCACGAACAGCACGAGGAATGCGTGAGAGGCATGGCCGCGACGTGACTTTTCCATCGACCTCCGCCTACACTTTCCACCAGCCGATCTCCGGGGCGGGTGCATGGCTGGTCCTTGGTACCGCGATCTCCGACGCCTGGCGGCCGTGCTCTGCCTGGTCTGCGTCGCCGCGGTGCCGGCCGGGTCCTCGGTCGCCGGGACGACCGGGTCCACGCCGTTGCGGGTGCTCCAGATGAACCTGTGCAACAGCGGCCTGGCCGGCTGCTACACGGGCCGCTCGGTGCCCGAGGCGGCCCGCGTGATCCGGGCCGAGGCGCCGGACCTGGTCACCCTCAACGAGGTCTGCCGGGACGACGTGTCCACGCTGGAGCGGACGATGGCGGACGTCCACCGTGACGGGACCGTCGTCGGGGCCTTCGAGGCTGTCGGCGACCGCCGCACCGGCGGCGCCCTCCGGTGCCGCAACGGCCAGCCGTTCGGTGTCGGACTGGTGGTGCACATCCCGGCGCCCTACCGTGGGCACGCGGTGCACGGCGGCATCCACCCCACGCAGGACCTGGCCGACCCCGAGGAGCGGGCCTGGCTCTGCGTCGACGCCACGGTCGTCCGCGCCTGCACCACGCACCTGGCGAACACCAGCCCGGCCGTCGCGCTCGCCCAGTGCGTCCACCTGCTCGGTACGGTCGTCCCGGCCCTGCGGCTGAACGCCCCCCGGCAGCCCACCGTGCTGGGCGGCGACCTCAACCTGCGACACGGCGGCTCACCCGACGTGCGGTCCTGCGTACCGTCGGGCTTTCTGCGGGTCGACGACGGCGCCGTGCAGCAGGTGGTGGCGACGGCCGACGTCGTCGTCCGGTCCCGCCGGTCGATCGGCATGGGCGGGACGACCGACCACCCGAGTTTCCTGGTCACCTTGACGATCGCCCATCCGCCGACCGCCTGACACCTCGGGCCGCGGACGGTCCGGCTCAGCGCAGCAGCAGGACAGCGCCGGCGATCAGGCCCGCCGCGAGGACCGTGGCGAGGACCGAGACCCGCCCCCCTGCGGAGAGGTGACGCAGGGCGAGCGCCAACGGGCCGACCGGCAGCGGGCGACGGCCGCCCGCCGCCTTCCCTGGCGTCGGGTGCGCCTCCCGGCCCTCCGCGCGAGGGCGCAACGCCGGGTCCGGCCGGTGTTCGAGTTCGCGCCGGCGGGCCAGCAACTCGCCGCGGTGGGCGCGGGCGCGGGCCAGTGCCACGCCCGCGGCGCCGATGAGAGCCAACCCCAGGGCGACGGCGGCCAGCAGCCCCCGGGTGCTGCCCTGGGCCACGGTGATCACCACGGTGACGACGGTGACCACGGTGCTGGCGGTCAGGGCGAGACCGGCGGCGATGACCCGGTCGGCGGCGAACAGCGGACGGCGGGCCAGCGCCCAGCCGGCGAGGCCGGCCCCGGCCAGGCCGACGACGATCATCGCGGCGAAGGCGAGCCGGGTCCGGGCCGGCGGAGTGCCCGGTTCGGTCGCCCACAGCACGGCGATGAGCACGGCCATGGCGAGGCCGCCGAAACCGGCCACCAGGTGGCCCACGCGCCGGGGCAGCGACAGGTCACGCACGAGGTGCTGGGGCGGGTAGCCCGGTCCGTCGGTCATGCGCGGTAGCCCTTCTCGACAAGGTGGTCGTGCAACAGCCGGCGGGCGCGGTGCAGCCGGGACTTGACCGTTCCGGGCGGGACCTGCAACACCTGCGCGCACTCCTGCAGGGTGAAGTCGTGCAGGTAGAAGAGGACCAGCGCGTCCCGGTCCCGGGGCGCCAGCGTGGTCAGCCCGTCGACGACCTGCCGGCGGTCCAGCACCCCGGCGACGTCGTCCTCGACGGCCTCGTCCCCCGCCACCAGGTCGGCCTGCCGATACCGGTCCCGGAGCTGGTTCATCACCGCGCGACGGGCGATGGTGAACAGCCACGGCGCGAACCGCTCCGGCTGCCGCAGGTCGGGCAGCGCCCGAAGTGCCGCCGCCCACGCCTCCTGGCTCACGTCGTCGGCGGTCGCCGGCCCGTCGAGCATCCGGCGGACGTACCACCACAGCGGCTCGTGCCAGTGCCCGACCAACTCGGCCAGCGACCGCCGGTCACCGAGTTGCGCGCGTACGACCAGCAGGGCGTCGCGCCTGGTCCGCTCCACACCGTCTCCCGTCCGCCGGTCTGCCACACCAGGACAGTCGCGCCCGGCGGCGTGGAGGTTCACGGCACACCGTCACGGTCCGCCCAACGGGTCCGTCGGCACAGCCACCGCGCCGGGTCCGGTCCGGCTCCGGAACACCCGGAGCCGGACCGGTGGGTCGACGTTCAGAGGGAGCGCCCGGTGCAAGGGCCACCACCCCGACCTGCTGATCGGGCGGCCAGGAGCTCAGACGCCTTCCCGCACCGACGACCGGTCCCCGGTCGCCGCTGTCGTGCGCTGGATCATGCGGGAGGTCACCCTCCGGTAGGAGCGCGGGTCGACCGGCGCCAGCCACTGTCGGGCACGGGCCAGGCGGCCGAGGTTGAGCCCGAGTTCGTCGAGCACCTCGTCGATGTTGTGCATCGAGAACGGGATGATGTTCGTGCCCCGGGCGTGGTGTCCCTTGGTCCGCGCCGTCATCCACTCCAGGCGCGCGCGCACCTCCTCGCGCATCCGCTCCCGGGACGGCAGCGTGATCCCGCCCCGCAGGTGGGCGGCTGTCCAGACCGCGGCCATCTCCGCGCCGAGCGGGCTGAAGAACGAGGAGTTGTAGCCGGCGAAGGTGAGGCGCGGGACGTCGACCGGCAGGATCTGGCGGTAGAGCATGAAGTTGCCCGAGCCGTCCTCCAGACGGGCGTGCAGCGCCGCGTCGAAGAACGGCACGTGCTGCCGGAAACCGGTGCCACAGATCACCAGGTCCGCGGGGAGCACCGTGCCGTCGGCGAGGCGGGCGGCCGGTCGTCCGTCGTCGACCAGGAGTTCGCTGATCACCCGGTCCCGGTGGACGACGATCCGGCCCTCGGCGACCCGCTCGAAGAAGCCGTCCGTCGCGAGGCTGACGGTGCTCCGGGCGATGTCCTCGAAGGTCCCGTTCGGCACGAGGCCCAGCTCGCGCAGCTTCAACTGCCGGGTCGCGACGGACCCGACGCTGTCGAGCATGCGGCGACGGAGGCCGTTTCCGGGACCGTGCAGGAACCGCTCGAAGCCCTTCGGGCTGAGGTACCGGAACAGCGCCTCGCCCATCCGGGTGAGCAGCAGGTACTTGTAGTTGACGGCACCGGCGAGCTTCTTGGGCATCTTCCAGAGCAGCTCCCGCGCCACGAGGTGGGTCTGGGCGGCGACGTCGCTCAGCGGGATCGCCACGTCACAGGACGACTTGCCGTAGCCGACGACGACGACGTTCCTGCCCCGGGCCGTCTCGAGGTCGTGGAACTCCCCGGAGGCCAGGACGCGACCCCCGGCGGCGGTGAATTCGGCGCGACCGGGGAAGGGCGGGACGACGGGATCGCTGAAGATGCCGTTGGCCACGACGAGGTGGTCGTACCGCTTGCGGGTCGGCGGGTCCTGACTGCCCGTCGGCCGCGACGCGATCAACCACTCGGTCTCGCCGTCCACGAGTTCGGCGGAGAGCACCTCGGTGGACAGGCGCAGGACGGCGTCGAGCCCGAACGTGTCCACGTAGCTCTCAAGGTAACGCTGGACCTGCTCACCGGTCGGCCACTCGGGGTAGTGCGCCGGCATGGGCAGGTCGGAGAGGTGGTAGGTGCCCTTGTTGTTCTGCGTACGCAGGCCGGGGTACCGCCGGGTACGGCTCCACACCCCGCCGACGTCGGGCGTCTTGTCGAACACGGTGACGTCGAAGCCACTCTGCCGCAGCACCTTGGCGGCGCTCAGTCCGGCGAATCCGGCACCGACGATGGCGATCCTCATGGCAGCCTCCCAGGGAGTGTGACCCGCTGACGGGGCCGCGGCGGGGGAATGCCGGCGGCGTTCGCACGCTAACCAGCGGCCCGCGGAGGTCGCTATCCGTCGTACGCGGGCGGTGTCCGCTCCGCGCGACCGGTCGGCGCCGGCGGTCCGGTGCCCGACCACCGCATCCGCCTCCTGTCGGGTCCGCGGCTCTACCACCCTGTCGAGGCCGGCCACGTCCTAGGGTTGGCGCGTCAGGACGCCCGGCCGCCGGGCCTTCCCGGGGCAGACCGTCGTCCGACGAACGTCCCCGCTGGTGCGCAGCCACCTCAGCCCGGTCGGAGGTGCCGGATGGACGCCGCGACGGTCAGGACCGACGACGTCGAACACGCTCGCGCGGAGGTGGGTCGGGTCTTCTGTCCCCACCGGCTCACTCCCCAGTCGGGCGTCCGCGACGTCCGACTGCGGATGGAGGCCCGCCGGGTCGGCGGCGTGGGCGTCATCGACCTCGACTACGGGCGGGCGGTGCGGATCCAACCCGCCGCACTGGAGGACTTCTACCTGGTGCAGATTCCCCTCGACGGCGGCACGGTGGTCCGGCATGCCGGCCACACCGTGACCTCGACGCCCGGCGTCGCCTCGGTCCTGTCGCCCTACGAGGTCTCGGACATGCACTGGTCCGAGGGGTCGCCGCACCGGATCTTCTACGCCGACCGGCGCGCCGTCCACCGGGAGCTCACCCGGCTGCTGGGCCGCCCGGTGGACGGACCGGTCCGCTTCGACGTCGGCATGGCCATGGGCACCCCGGCGGCGCGGGCGTGGGCGCGGGGCCTGCACTTCCTCGCCGACGAACTGGCCCAGCCGGCGACCGCGTCCCTGCTCGACCACGCACAGGTCGCCGGCCGCTTCGAGCAGGCGCTCATCGGCAAGCTGCTGCTGGCCCACCACCACACCCACACCGAGCTGCTCGCCGAGCCGGCACGCCACCCGAGTCCGGGGCGCGTCGTCCGGCGGGCCTGCGCGCTGATCAGGGACCACCACGGCGAGGCGCTGACCGTCGGCGACGTCGCGGAGGCGCTCGGGGTGAGCGTACGGACGCTGCAGGACTGCTTCCGCCGCGAACTGCGGACCACGCCGACGGCGTACCTGCGGGCGTGCCGGCTCGACGCGGTCCACCAGGCGCTGCGCGCCGCAGGTCCGGGGGCGTCGGTGACGGCCGTCGCCCTGCGGCACGGCTTCGCCCACCTCGGCCGCTTCGCCGGCGAGTACCGGGCCCGCTTCGGCGAATCGCCGTCGGCGACCCTGCGTCGCTGACGATCGCCCGATCGTCGATCAGGGCGAGACCGCGGCGGCGGGCTCCCTCCGGCGGGTGACGAGGTGACCGAACGCCGCCGCGGTGAAGAACATGACGATGCCGTAGACGGCGGCCGGGATGGCGATCCGGGTGTTGTCCAGCAGCGACGGGCTGATCGCCACGGCGATGGCGAGGGTGCTGTTGTGGATGCCGATCTCCATCCCCGACGCGATGGACTCGGGCCGTCCCACTCCGGTCAGCCTCGGCACGCCGTACCCGATGGCCAGGCTGATGACGTTGAAGACCAGGACGACGGCGCCGACGGCGATGAAGTAGTCGGCGAGGTTGGCGCGCTCCTTGAGGACGGCGCCGACGATGACCGCGACCAGCACGACCACCGACAGGACCTTGACCGGCTTCGCGAGCCGGTCGGCGAGGCCGGGGAAGCGCGCCCGCACGGCCATACCGACCGCGACCGGGACGAGGACGATCGCGAAGACCTGGAGCACCTTGTCGAACTGGAGGCCGACGGACTCGCTGTCGGGCAGGAAGTAGTCGGTCGACAGGTTGACGACCAGCGGCAGGGTGACCACCGCCAGGACCGAGTTGACGGCGGTCAGCGTCACGTTGACTGCGACGTGGCCACCGAAGAGATGACTGTAGAGGTTGGCCGTGGTACCCCCCGGCGACGCGGCGAGCAGCATCATCCCGACGGCCAGCTCCGGCCGGAGGTCGAAGGCGAGGACCAGCCCGAAGCAGATCGCGGGCAGGACGACGACCTGGCAACCGAGGGCGACGAGCATGAGCAGGGGGTACGTGGCGACGCGTCGGAAGTCGGCAGTCGTCAGCCCGAGCCCGAGGCCGAGCATGACGATCGCCAGGGCGACGGGCAGTCCCACGGTGGTCAGCCAGGAATCCATGCGCGGATTCTGGTCGGTGCGGGCACCGGGCGACATCCACTTGATCGGCAGATTCAGATGCCTTACCCGTCCCGCCCGCCAGTGGCGCCCGCTCGGCCGCCGCCGGCAGAGCAGTTCGCCCGGCGACGCCGCCCGCGGCCGTACGCGACGGGCGGCGCAGCCGGGGCCGGTCAGCGACGGTCGGCGGGCCGCCGGGTCAGCACGATCCCGAGGGCGATCATGCCGAGGCCGAGGAACAGGTGCAGCCAGTCGTCGGCGTTGTTGAGCGGGACGAAGTTGGCCCCGCTGTCGTGGTCGACGACCAGCCCGTAGAGCCAGAGCACCAGGTAGATGGCGCCGCCACCGATCAGGTACGTCCGCGCGGTGGAGATCGTGCGGGCCAACGCGAGGCCGGCGACCCCGAACGCCAGGTGGACCAGGTTGTGCAGGATCGACACCTGGAACAACCCGAGCAGCTTCGCCTCGGACTCGTGCCCGGCGAACTGCATCGTGTCGAAGTTGGTGGTGATGCCGGGGATGAACCCGAGCACGCCGAACAGCACGAAGACCGCACCGACCACCTGGGCGGCGGTGCGGACGGGGTGCTTGCCCGTGGTAGTGCCGCCCGAGCGGGACCTGTTGACCATCGCTACCTCCATCGAAGAACGTGCGCTTGATGTCCCCCGGAGAGTCAGGCCGAAACCGGACGGTCGGTCACCGCTGCCGCAGCCGCCGGGCGAGTTCGACCCGGAGGTGGTCGATGCCCGCGCCGGTCCGCGCGGAGACCGGGACGGCCTCGGGGTGGACCCGGCACAGCGCGTCCACCCACTCCGACGGGGCTACGTCGATCTTGTTGAGGACCAGCAGCTCGGGGACGTCCCGCGCGCCGATCTCGTGCAGCACGCCGTGCACGGTGGTGATCTGGTCCAGGGCGTCGGGCGCGGCGGCGTCGACCACGTGCAGGGTCAGGTCGCTGCGGGTGACCTCCTCCAGCGTCGACCGGAACGCGTCCACGAGCTGGTGCGGCAGGTGCCGGACGAAGCCCACCGTGTCGGTGACGGTGTAGCTGAGCTCGCCGGTGCTGATCCGTCGCACGGTGGGGTCGAGGGTGGCGAACAGGACGTCCCGCACCTGCGCGTCGGCGCCGGTGAGGCGGTTGAGCAGGGCGGACTTGCCGGCGTTGGTGTAGCCGGTGATGGAGACCGACGGCACCTGGTTGCGGGCCCGCCGGCTGCGGGTGCGCTCCCGTCGCCGGGCCAGCTCCGAGGCGTTGCGGCGCAGTCGGGTGGCCCGCTGCCGCAACGTGCGCCGCTGGCTCTCGAGGCGCATCTCACCGGGACCACGGACACCCATTCCCGCTCCGCCGGCCATCCGGCCGCCACCCACCCGCGACATCGAACGGCCGTCGCCCCGCAGCCGGGGCAGTTGGTACGCGACCTGCGCCAGTTCCACCTGCACCCGCCCCTCGCTGGTGCGGGCGTGCTCGGCGAAGATGTCCAGGATCAGCGCGGTGCGGTCGACGACCCGCACACCGACCCGCTGCTCCAGGTTGTGCACCTGGCCGGGGGTCAGTTCGCCGTCGGCGATCACCAGGTCGGCGTGCGACCGCTCGGCGAGGGCGGCCAGCTCGTCGACCTTGCCGGAGCCGACGTAGGTGGCCGGGTCGGGCGTGGGCCGGTTCTGCACCAGCTCGTCGGCGACGGTCAGGCCGTCGGTGTCGGCGAGCCGGCGCAGCTCCGTCAGGGAGGTCTCCGAGCCCGGTCCGCTGTCGGTACCGCCTTCCTGCCCGCGTACCGCCACCAGCACCGCCGTCGGCCGCTCCCCCGGCGTGCCGGCGTCCGGGCCCAGCAACCACGATCCCGCCATCGTCCACCTCACCTCGTCTCGGTGGTGTCCGCCTACCCTTGCCCCGGCCGACCATGCCGGCGGTCGACGGCCGTCCCGGGGCAGGGGACGGCGACGCGGGCGGGGCCGGCCGGGGTGTAGGGCGGGCTTTCGGGGGTAGGGAGACCCGCGGGTCGAGAACTGCGCCCTTCAGCCCCCGCCGCGCGGTTTCCGCGTGGACGGACGGGTGATCCCCCGGTGCGCGGCGGAAGGCGCCATGTCGACAGTTCCCGGTCCCCCACGACCAACCGGGTCGGTCCGCGCCCGGACGGAGCGGCCGGCTCGGCGCGCCCGTCGCGTCGTTGCCGCTCGGCCGCCCCGCGAGGTGATCGCCGACGCCCGCCCGCGCACCTCCGACGCGGCGGACCGTCCCGCCCGGCGAGGTCCGGCCGACCTCCGCGGTTTTTCACCAAGACAGCCCATTTGGGCGGTTCCTCGCCGGATCTGCGGGTAGGAACCCCCCTGCGCACCCCCGACGCGAATGGAGAGACGATGTTCAATCCACTGGATCACAAGGGAATCCCCCTGGAGAGCCAGATCCGCAACTGGCGCGAGCTGAACGTCGAACCGATCGACCCGGAGGCGGTCGACCCGTACACCCGGTGCCGGATCATCACGATGAACGGTATCGAGGTCGAGGCGATCAACTTCCAGCACCAGTTCGCCCGCAACTGCCCCGACCAGGAGGTCCGCCGGCAGCTGGCGTACGTGCGGTACGTGGAGAGCCAGCAGCAGCGGGTGGTGAACTGGCTGCTGCCCGGCG
The DNA here is from genome assembly GCF_059359015.1 of Micromonospora sp. LZ37. NCBI lineage: Bacteria > Bacillati > Actinomycetota > Actinomycetes > Micromonosporales > Micromonosporaceae > Micromonospora > Micromonospora sp. LZ37. The sequence continues at coordinate 108,965 of NZ_JCADBL010000009.1, forward strand.
TGGCGAGCGTGCTGGAGACGACGCTGGGCTACGAGCAGGTCGCCGTCGACCTCACCGCCTGGGTGGCCCGGCACGAGCCCGACCCGTACCTGAAGCAGGCGTACGAGTTCGGCGTGCTGGAGGACTTCGACCACCTGTACCGCTACGCCAACCTCTACGAGATGGTGGAACGGCGCAAGGCCGAGAAGATCGTCGACGGGCTGACCGAGGTCATGCCGGGCCGGCCCACCGTGCAGGAGCACCGGCACCCGTTCGACGAGGTCCGCACCCCGTACGACCGCGACTCGGTCGACCCGCGCTCCAAGCTGAACGCGCTGACGATCCTCTCCGCCGAGCAGCAGGTGATGTTCTACTACATGAACGTCGGTCCGCAGTACATGGAACCGATCGCGCGCCAGCTCTACCAGGAGATCAGCCTGATCGAGCAGGAGCACGTCACCCACTACGAGTCGCTGCTGGACCCGAACGAGAACTGGTGGGAGCGGCTGCTGACCCACGAGTACAACGAGTGCTGGCTCTACTACTCCTTCCTGCAGCAGGAGACCGACCCGAAGGTCAAGGCGGTCTGGGAGCTGCACCTGCAGATGGAGCTGGCCCACCTCCAGCAGGCGGCCGACCTCCTGCGCCGCCACGACGGTCGGGAGCCCGAGCAGGTCGTCGGCAGCGCCGGCCTGCCCGAGCCGCTGACCTTCGAGCCCAACAAGGACTACCTGCGCCACCTGCTGGCCACCACGGTCGACGTGACGAAGCTCGGCGAGGGCTACGTCACCGAGGCGCACGAGCGCTTCGAGTGGATGCAACGGCAACTGCACGACGGCCAGCAGCCACCGAGCGAGCAGGTCATCGACCTGCACCGGGAGCGCTTCGGCGACGAGTACCGCATCGAGACCGAGGGGCCGCACCCGGTGGAGCGGCTGCGCGCGCGGGGCGGCAGTCATGCCTGACACCGACGCGCCGGCCACCCCGGGCCCCGAGGAGGACGTGGTCGACCTGCTGCTCGCCCAGCACGCGCAGGTCGAGCAGCTGTTCCTGCTGGTCATCGGCAGCACCGGCGACACCCGCCGGGAGGCCTTCGACGACCTGGTCAAGCTGCTCGCCGCGCACGAGACCGCCGAGGAGGAGGTGATCCACCCGCTCACCCGCACCCTGCCCGGCGGCAACGACGCGCTGGTCGACGACCGGCTCGAGGAGGAGCGGCAGGCCAAGGAGACGCTGCGGACCCTGATCGCCGGCGGGGTGGACGCCGACGGCTTCGACACCGGCATCATCCTGCTCCGCGACGCGGTGCTCACCCACGCCCGCTACGAGGAGCGCTACGAGTTCCCCCAGCTGCGCCAGCACGTGCCGGCCGGCCGGCTGCGGGCCCTGGCGGCCACCGTCCGTGCCGCCGAGGCGACCGCACCGACCCGGCCACACCCGGGCGCCCAGTCGGCCAAGGGCAACCTGGCGGCCGGTCCCGCCCTCGCGGTCATCGACCGCGTTCGGGACGCGGTCCGCAAACCGTCCGCCGGCTGACGCCGACCACCGCCCGGAAGAACCGAGAAAGGACAGACCGTTGAAGGGCAACCAGTACCAGGAACAGGACCCCAAGGAGCAGTACCGCGGACCGGACGAGCAGACCGGGGGCCAGCAGTCGGCGCCCGGCACCACCCGCGAGATGCCCGACGAGCCCGACCACGGTGAGGAGAGCTACCAGGGCACCGGTCGGTTGACCGGCAAGCGGGCGGTGATCACCGGCGGCGACTCCGGCATCGGTCGGGCGGTCGCGATCGCCTTCGCCCGCGAGGGCGCCGACGTGCTCATCGCCTACCTGCCGGAGGAGGAGGACGACGCGCGGCAGACCGCGCAGCTGGTCGAGAAGGCCGGCCGCAAGGCCGTCACCGTCCCCGGCGACATCCGCGACGAGGCGCACTGCGGCGAGATCATCTCGCGGGCGGTGAGCGAACTCGGCGGTCTGGACATCCTGGTCAACAACGCGGCGTACCAGATGTCGCAGCCGGGTGGGATCACCGACATCACCACCGAGCAGTTCGACCGGGTGCTCAAGACCAACCTGTACGCCATGTTCTGGCTCTCCAAGGCGGCCGTGCCGCACATGGAGCCGGGCTCCACGATCATCAACACCGCGTCGATCCAGGGTTACCAGCCCTCCCCCGACCTGCTCGACTACGCCACCACGAAGGCCGGCATCATCGCCTTCACCAAGGGCCTCGGCGAGGGCCTGGCCGCCCAGGGCATCCGGGTCAACGCCGTCGCCCCCGGACCGATCTGGACCCCGCTGATCCCGGCCACCATGGCGGAGGAGAAGGTCGAGTCGTTCGGCAAGGACGTGCCGCTGGGTCGCGCCGGGCAGCCGGCCGAGGTCGCGCCGGCGTTCGTCTTCTTCGCCTCGCAGGAGTCCAGCTACATCACCGGGGAGGTGCTCGGCGTCACCGGCGGCAAGCCGCTGGCCTGACCCTCGTCCGCCGGATCCGACGGGTCGCCCACGCGGTGCCGTGGGCGACCCGTCGGGCCGTTGCGGGTGCGTTGGATCAGTACGACGCAACCCAGCACCACCAGCGCCGCCGCGACCGAGGCGGGGGTGACGGTCTCGCCGAGCAGCAGCGCCGCCCAGCCGAGGGTGAGCACCGGCTGTGCGAGCTGGACCTGACCGATCCGCGCGATGCCGCCCCGGGCCAGGCCCGCGTACCAGGCGAAGAAGCCCAGGAACATGGAGACCACGGTGAGGTAGCCGAACGCCGACCAGGCGGCGGCGTCGGCGCGCGGCGGGTCGGCCGCGGCGGCGACGACCGTGGTGGGCAGGGTCACCGGCAGCGAGAGCAGCAGCGCCCAGCAGATGGTGCGGGCGCCGCCCAGCTCGCGGGCGAGCGCGCCGCCCTCGGCGTACCCCAGGCCGCAGAGCACGACCGCCGCGAGCAGGAAGAGGTCGGCCGGGGCGAGGGCGCCGCGTACCGCACCGCTGGCGCCGACGCTGGCCGCCGCCGCGGCCGCCGAGGGCGTCGTCGTCTTCCCCGGCCGCCCCTGGTACGCCGCCGAACCCCCGGCCCCGCACCTGCGCCTCACCTACGCCGCCGCCCCGGCCGACCTCATGGACGAGGCCGTCCGTCGCCTCTCCCGCGCCCTGCGCGGCGCGGCGGCGGACCCGGCGCAGCCGCCCCCGACCTTCGCTCCCCCGGTCGGTGCCCGGCCGGTGCCCCCGCTGCGAACACCCATCCGCGCGGGGTGCCCCGCGTTCAGAAGGAGAACCACCATGGCTGACAGCGAACTCGTCCTCATCCCCGGGGCCGGTGGGGTGGGCCGCGCGGTCCTCGACCACCTGCGGGCGCAGGACGTGCCGGTGCGCGTGATGGTCCGCCGCGAGGACGACCGCTCGGCCGAACTGCGCGCGCTGGGGTGGATGTCGTCCTCGGCGACCTGACCCGACCCGAGAGCGTCGCGGCCGCGCTGGAGGGGGTCGGACGGATGTACTTCGCGATGCCGGTGTCACCGGACCATCTGCTGGCGGCGACCGTGGTGGCCACCGTGGCGCGGGAGCACGGGCGGCTGGCGGCCCTGGTGGCCATGTCGCAGATGACCGTGTCCCAGATGACCGCCACCAGCACCGCCGAGTCGCACCAGCAGCGGTTGCACTGGCTGGCCGAGCAGGTGCTGAACTGGTCGGGTCTGCCGGTGGTGCACATCCGGCCCACGTCGTTCCTGGACAACCCGCTGTTCACCACCCTGGCGGCGCACTCGATCCGGGCCAACGGCACGATCGCGCTGCCGTTCGGCACCGGACGCACCTCGCCGGTCGCCGTGGCGGACGTCGCCCGGGTGGTCGCCACGGTGCTCAGCGACCCGGCTCCGCACATCGGTCACGTCTACGAGCTGACCGGGCCACGCGCGATCGACATGACGCAGATGGTCGAGGAGTTCTCCCGGGCACTGGGACGCCCGGTGTCCTACGTGGACGTGCCACTGGACCGGTGGGAGTCCGAGACGCTCGCGAAGGCCGGCCTGCCGTCGCACACCGAGAAGCACATCGCCACCATGGCCCGCCTGCACCAGGAGAACCACTACGACCGCGCGACCGACGACGTCGAACGCCTGACCGGCGTGCCCGCCCAGACGGTCGAGGCGTTCGTGGCCGCCCGCCGGGACTTCTACCTGGGCTGAGCCGCGCCTCTCGCCCGGGCCGCCGGTCAGACCACCGTGAGCAGCAACCGGCCCGTGAAGGAGGTCTGCAGCCGACGGTGCGCCTCCGCCGCCTGCCCCAGCGGGAACTTCTCGGCGACGTGCACCTCGAACGGTCCCGCCTCGATGAGTTCGTTGAGCCGCTGCAACTGCCGGGGGCCGGTCTCGCCGTCGTACGCCCGGACCGTCACGCCGGGCCGCTCGCCCGGTTCCGGTTGCACCCCGTGCGGGTACGCGAGCACACCACCGTCGCGCAGCGCCTCGGCGAGCTTGTCCAGCGTCCGGCCACCGACCATCGCCAACAGCCCGTCGACGCCCTCCGGCGCCACCTCCCGGATCCGCCCGAGCACCTCGTCGGGGTCACCGTGGCCCTCGAGGGCCAGGTCGGCGCCGAGCCGGGTCACCAGGGCCACTCCCTCCGCCCGGGACGCCACCGCGATCACGTTGAGTCCCTGCCGCTTGGCCAGCTGCAGCGCCAGGTGTCCCTGTCCGCCGCTCGCGCCGAGGATCAGCACCCACGCGCCGGCGGGCAGGCCGAGCGTGTCCAGGCCGGACAGGGCGGTCAGCGCGTCGGTGGGCATGGCCCCCGCGTGCTCCACCGGCAACCCCGCCGGCAGCTTCGCGACGTACTCCGCCTTCGTCGCGGCGTACTCCGCGTAGAACCCGCCCTTCGGCCGGGTGTAGCCGTACACGTAGACCACGTCGCCCACGGCGACGTTGGTCACCTGCTGGCCGACGGCGACGACGCTGCCGACGGCCTCGGCACCGGGCACGATCGGGAACGAGCTCCCCTCGGGCACCAGCGTGCCCTCCCGTTCGAGGGCGTCCCACACGCCCACGCCGGCGCTCCACACCTTGATCAGGACCTCGCTGGTGGCGATCTTGGGCACCGGCAGGATCCGCAGGGTGATCACCTCCGGGCCGCCGAACTCGTCGAAGGCCGCGGCCTGCATCCGCTCGGGCACGTCGCCGTCTGCCATCGGAATTCCTCCCTGCCCCGGTGTCGTGCGGGCACCGGCGGCGTCGAAGGCAGCATGCCGTGCCCCCGTCGCCGCCGGTCCCGGCCGGAGCACCGTTCACCCGGTCGGGCTACCGGCCGCGAACCCACCGGTGCGGCGCCGGACGCGGCGCGGGTGATCGCGGCGGCGGCCCGCGCCGGTCAGGCCGGTCGGGCGAAGGCGGCCACCGCCAGCCGGTGGAGCGTCTCCTCCGCCGCCTCCCAGCTCCAGCCCGACTCGTGCACCAGGGTGTGCCAGCTGTTCGGCCCGAAGAGCAGCCAGAGCAGGTCGGCTGTCTGCTCCGGGTCGAGCCCGGGCGGGAGCTGACCGAGGGCGTGCAGGTGTCCGGCGACCGCGCGCAGGGCCTCGCGGTAGACCTCGGTGGCCCGGCGCCAGAGGTCCTCGCCCGACTCGTGGACCGGGAGGGCCTGACGGACGGCGGTCAGGGCGGTCTCCTGACTCCGGTTGCCCGCACCCGTGCCCCGCGCGAGGAGGCGTAGCGCCGCCTCCGGCGAGTCGGTGCGCGAGATCTCCTCGACGGTGCGGCGGTAGCCCGAGGCCGCCACGGCCTCGTCGACGATCCGGTCGAGGATCTCGGCCTTGTTGCCGGCGCTCGCGTACACCGTCCGGACGGCGACTCCGGCGGAGGCGGCTATGTCGGCCACCGTGATCCGGGCGTACCCGTGCTCGGCGAAGAGCGCGGTCGCGCAGCGCAGGATCGTCTCGCGGGTCGCCGCCGCTGCCCGGTCCCGGTACGGGGAGACATAGTTGCGCTTCTCGGACATGACGGGAAGCTACCGCACCCGCCGTGCGGCGCCGGTGCCCTGGACAGCCGGGCCGGTCGGCCGGCGCCGGGTGCCAGCCCCGGTTGAGATCAGATCCTCTGCTTTCATTGCATGTATCCTTACCCCAAATACCGACGCTCGGATAGGGGCACGCCCGATGCAGATCGACGAGACAGCGCCGCGGGACCGGCCCGAGGTGGCGCAGATGATCGTCATCCACAAGGCGCTGCGTCGGGAGTTCCGGCTGCTGCCGGGCATCGTGGCAGGGGTCCGCGCCGGCGACCGGAGTCGGGCGGCCTTCGTCGCCGCCCACGCCCGCCTCCAGTTGATGTTCCTGCACGCCCACCACGACAGCGAGGACCGGCTGATCTGGCCGATCCTCGCGCAGCGGACGACGGTGACCGAGGACATCCTCGACGTCATGCAACGACAGCACCACGCCGTCGACGAACTCGTCACCGAGCTGCGGCCCCTGCTGGCCGACTGGGCCCGCCGGGCCGACGCCCCCACGCAGCAGCGGATCATCGCGGTGCTGGAGACCCTGCACACGGCGCTCGAGGAACACCTGGACGTCGAGGAGACCACGGTCCTGCCCCTCATCCAGCGGCACCTGACCGTGGCCGAGTGGACCGCCACGGTCAAGGACGCCGAGAAACACCTCCCGAAGAATCCCCGGTCCGGGCTGCTGCTGGCCGGGGCGGTGCTGGAGGACTCCACCCCCGCCGAGCGGCGGTGGTTCCTCAACGAGCTGCCCGGTCCGGCCCGGCTCATGTGGCGGCTGCTCGGCGACACCCTGTACCGCGACCACCTCCGCAGGACGCGCGGCCCCGCCGCCGCGTGACCCGACGTTCCCGTCACCCGCGCGCGGGACGAACCGGCCGCGGCCGGGGTCGCCCCGCGGGACCACCCCGGCCGTGACCCGCTACCCCGGCCGGAAGGTGACGGGCAGCGCGAGCAGCCCGTGCGTCATCCGCCCCTGCCGCCAGACCAGGTCGTCCGGGTCGCACCCGAACGCCAGACCGGGCAACCGCCGCAGCAGCGCGGCGAACCCCACCTGCGCGACCAGCCGCGCCAGCGACGCCGTGAGCGGATGCCGCGCAGCCTGGTCGACCCACACCGCCCCGCCCGCCCACCACGGGTCGGGCCGGCCCCCCTCGGCCCAGCCCGCCGGGTCCAGGGCGGCCGCGCCGAGCACCAGGACGACGGCCTCCCCCGCGGCCACGGTGACCCCGCCGATCGGCAGATCCTCGGCCGCGTACCGGATCAGGACGTTCGACGCCGGCCCGGCGGAGCGCAGCAGCTCCTCCACCACCGCCGGGATCAGCGACGCGTCGGCGGCCACCGCGGCCCGCCGGTCCGGGTCGCGCAGCAGGGCGTGCATCCCCCTGCCGAGCAGGTCCGTCGTCGCGAGGTGCCCCATTATCAGCAGCCGCGCGGCGGCGACGCCCCGCTCGTCGTCGCCGGAGCCCGCGCCGGCCGGCGCGGAGAGCAGGTTGTCGCTCGGGTCCACCCCCTGCTCCCGGATCACCTCCACCATCAGCGTCGACAGCCGCGCCCAGGCGCGCGGTACGAGGTGCAGCTGGTCCGGCTCCGGGCGGCCGGCCCGCCGGATCCAGGTGTCGAACCTGGACCGGCGGCCCGGCGGCACCCCGAGCAGCTCCATGACCGCGGCGCCGGCCAGCGGGACGGTGAACTGCGCCACCAGGTCGGCGTGGCCATGACCGGCGAACCGGTCGATGAGCAGCGCGGCGGCCCCCTCGACCGCCGGCCGCAACGCCTCGATCCGGCCGGTGGTCGCCGACTCCCCCACCGCGCCCCCCGCCCCGCCGTACGCCGGCGCGTCGGCGAGCAGCCGGGCGTCGTCCGGGTCAAGCACCTGGCCACCGGCCGCCCACCCCAGCTGGCTGGCGGACGTGGCGTACGCCTGGTTGGCCGTCAGGCGTGAGTCGACCAGGGCCCGGCGTACCGCCTCGTGACCGGTCACCAGCCAGCCGTCCAGCCCGCGGTAACGGACCCGGCTGACCGGCCCCCGCTCCCGCAGACCGGCGGAGCATCCGGTGACCAGATCGCCGCCGACGGATGGGCTCATCGGCCTGGTCACCCTCGTACCGAGGCGTCGATGGTGTTCAGCGACGTGATCAGGTCCTCGACCTCCGGCATGCCCTCCACGTAGGCGCCGCCGGCGATGGCCACCGAGGCGGCCTCGTACCGCTGGGTCAGCAGTCCGTGGCGGATCTTCGCCTTGCCGAGCACGCAGTTGCCGACCGGGTCCCACGACTCCTCCGACCAGCCGCCCGCCGCGCAGTCCGACAGGTGGGGCTGACCGGTCAGCGGGTCGAAGGCGCCGTTGCCGGCGGTGCAGGGCGCCCCGCGACTCGGCGCGTTGCAGTTCGCGTACGCCTGGGAGGCGACGGCGAAGGTGTCCTTGACGATGTCGCCGTCGCCGTCGTCGGCGACGATCCGGCCCGAGCCGTGGATCAGGCCGCGGAGCAGGTCGTCGTGCTGAAGCGAGCGGCCGAAGCCGAGCGCCGTGTACGCCTTGATCAGCTTTGCCATCTTGGTGAGCTGCGCGTTGCTCCGGTACAGGTCCGTCGCGCCGTTGCGCAGGTCGTCGTGGACCTGGCCGTAGTACGCCGACCGCCGGCCCGCCAGGAAGTTGGTCATGCGGCTGCGAACGTCGGTCTCGACCTGCGGGTTGGAGCCGTACGTGGCGCTCGTCTGGAACGGCCCTTTGTACGTGGAGTCCCAGTTGGCGAGGTAGTCCTCGAGGGTGTAGCAGAAGGCCGTCTCACCCGAGTCGCGGTACTCCCGGCAGGTCTCGCCGAGCGGGGTGGTCGTCGTCCAGGTCCGGAAGTCGCGGACCTCGGTGCCCCACTGGACCCGCAGTCGCATCTGCACCCGCAGGTCGGCCCGGGTGATGTAGAACTTGGTCGTGGACGAGCGCCGGATGTTGACCAGGCCGGCGTCGAAGCACAGGGACACCTTCGGCGCGTCCGAATGGGCGTACTGGGCGAACGCGAACACCGTCGGCGCCCCGGCCAGCGAGACGTTGCTCGGACGGCTCAGCCAGCTGTACTGGTTGGTGCAGGACTGGACGTTGGCCGGCTCCTGAAGCTTCGCGACGTCCGGCATCGCCTGGTCGATCGAGCCGAACAGGTTGTATTCCTTGTTGTCGCTGTGCCGCTTGCGGACCGCCTCCAGCTTTCCCTTGAGGTCGTCGGCCGCGCTCAGGTAGTCCCTGGCCAGGCCGGTGAAGAGCACGTTCGTCCGCCGGCCGTCGGTGCCGGCCGCCTTCGGCCTGCTCAGTGCCCGATTGACGGTCAGAATGTCCTGCCCGACGGAGATGATCTTCGCCGGCTCGGTCGCCGATACCTGGCTCGCGTACTGCGGGTTCTGGATCTGGAGCAGGCCGTATGCCCGCGCCGAGTAGGCCCAGGTCGCCGGGTTCGGCTTGGTGAGGGTGGTGCTGGTCGGCAGCCCGTAGGCGCTGCTTGCCAGCCACTCCAGGTAGCCCAGGGTGCCGTTGGCCTCCCAGGTGTTGAGGGCGGCCACCGGGTCCGCCGAGCCCCACGTGGTGCTCGGGCCGGTCAACGGCGCCCGGTTGGCCAGGGTGGTGGCGGTGGTGCGCAGCAGGGCCTCCGGCTCGGTGTACCGGTCACCGGTGCTGTTGTAGCTGGGGATCGGCTGGCCGTACCGGTCGTGGTAGTCGATGTACTTGTTCACGCCGACGTTGGTGTCGTACATGATCTGCTCCTGCTGGCCCTTGACCAGCTCGGCGCCCCACATGTCGAGTTGCGGGGAGAGCCGCAGCAGCTGCGTCTCGAGATTCTGCAACTGGGCGTTGGTCGCGTTCTGCAGCTCCAGGATGTCGTCGAACTTGCTGATCATGTCGCTGTAGATGGTGGTGAGGCCCTGCTCGATCCGGTCGAACCGCTCGTTCATGTTGGTCCGCAGCCCGACGATGTCCGCCCGGATCGCCCTGAGCTCCTCGAGCATCGCCGCCTCCGGCGTCTGCACCCCGCTGAACAGCGGCAACAGGGAGGCGATGGCGCCGACCAGGTTGCCGGTGAGGGTCAGCGTGCTCATCGAGAAGATGGCGTCCTTCAGGGACAGGCCGGCCACGGCCGGGAGGAAGTTGTTGATCGCCGTGGCGACCTGGATGGCCGCCTTGCCCACCCCGGCAGCGACCTTGCCGGCCCGCGGGTCCGCGAACCCGAGCAGCGTGGCCAGGAGTTCGACCGCGGTGGCCGCGCCGTCGAGCACCTTCTGCCGCTCCGCGGCAGCCGCCCGCTCCTCCTGCTGGACGGCCTCCGTCGGACGCGGCCCGTTGGCCGAGACCGGGAACTTCTCGTTGAGCAGCCGCAGCCGTTCCAGCGTGGTGTCGTTCTGGTCGCTGATCAGCTTCAGCGCGGTGCTGAGCTGCCGCTGCCCCTCGGTGAGGTAGGCGTTCTGGTCGGTCACCATGGCCAGCAGCGCCTCGACGTTGACGTACGTGGCGATCATGGGGTCGGCCAGCAGCTGGTCGGTGGTGGCGTTCGCGCTGACGTTGAGGCCCGCGCCGATCGCGCCGTCCCAGGCCTGCCGGAAGGCGCTGTCCGCCTGCCCGGTACGGGTCACTCCGCCCCAGACCAGGTCCTGGATGGCGTAGATCTCCCGGAACCAGGCGTACTGGAACTGGCTGCCGGCGACGTAGTCGCTCATCGCGCCGTACGACTTGATGTCCTTGCCGACCGTGCTCTCCAGCAGCTCCCGCACGGCGGTCGCCGCGATGGCGCCCTCCGGGTGCGCGGCGAGCACGTTCAGCAGCCGCAGCGTGTACTCGTAGCCGGGGCGGGCGAGATCCTGCGCGGTCAGCTTCTCCTCGAACCAGCTGCGCATCCGGGCGGTGTGCTGCAACATCTGCTCGGCGGTCGCGGTGGGGTTCTTCTGCCGCCACCCGACCAGGTCGGCGCTGAGGACCATGTCCCGCAGCCCGTTCTGACCGGGGCTGTGCAGCCGCATGTACGCCGAGAAGAGGCGGTTCTGCAACTGCGGGTTGTTGACGTCGACGGCGGTGGCCGCCTGGACGGGCTGCGCCATGCCGAGGGTGACGGCCACGGCGGTCGCCAGGGCCACCAGCCCGGTCGAGAACCGCCGGCCCGGTCTGGGCCGGCGCCTGAGAAGTCGCACTGTCGTTTCCTCCATCTGTCGTGGACGAAACGATCGTCGGGCCGGCCAACGGGAAGCGACCGGTACCGCCGTGACCGCCTCTCCCACTGGTTTCCCAGTGGGCCGGGCGAGCCTGTCGGTGCGGCTACTCCCCCGCCGCCGGGAGGTGCCCGGTGAGCACGTCGTTGACCTGGCCGCGGGACAGGTGCCGGCCCCGCGCCCGGGCGTCGGCCCACTGGCTGTCGGTGAGGGCGGCGCGGACCAGCGCGGCGTGGCCGGGCGCGTCGAGCGGGTCCATCACCGTCGGCGCGAAGCCGTGCCGCGCGCCGTGCCGCTCCACCGCGGCGAGCAGCGCCGCGCCGTCCGGGGCCCGACCCGTCATCGCCAGCGCGGCCGCGGCGGTGTGCACGATGACCAGCCACGAGGTCACGTCGCCGTCGCGGTCCAGCAGCTCCAGCACCCGGACGCCGGTCGTCAGCGCCCCCACCGGGTCGTCGCCGTCCAGGGCGGCCTTCATCCCCAGCCACGTCGAGGACACCTCGACGAAACCGTGCCCACACTGCCGGGCCACCCGGACCGACTCGGCCAGGTCGGCGCGCGCCTGCCGGATCTGGCCGGCGAGCCGGCGCAGCATGCCCAGGGCCATCAGCGCCTCGGCCTCGACGGACGGCTGCGCCGCGGCCCGGGCGGCGGCGACGGCCGCCTGCGCGTCGGGGATCGCCTCCACCGGGGCGGCGATGCCCCCGAACAGGGCGCGGTACGCCAACGCCAGCGCTCCGACGGCGACCTCACCGGCCCGCTCGGCCTCCTCGACCGCCTCCCGCATCGCCGCCCCGGCGGCCGCGAAGTCTCCCGCCAGGTACGCCAGGCCACCGGTGCCCAGCAGCGCCCGCGCGCGTACCGCCGGCTCGGCCTGCGGCGCCGCCGCGAAGGCGGCGCGCAGCCAGCCGTCCCCCTCGGCGATCTGCCCCGTTCGGTACCAGTACAGGGCGAGGGCGGCGCCGAGCCGCAGCGCGTACTCGCCGTCCCCGGCCGCCAGGGCCGAGGTGAACGCGGCGCGGATCTCGGCCTGCCGCTGGGCGAGGCCGAGCAGCACGGTCGCCGACTCCGGTCCGCGGACGTGCCGCTCGGCCTCCTCGGCGTAGCGCAGCATCCACTCCCGGTGCGCGGCCTCGCCGGCCGCGCGTTCCGTCGGGTCGAGCCGGCCCCGGGCGTACTGGCGCAGCGTCTCCAGCATCCGGTACCGCCGGGGCGTCGTGGCGGGTTCCACGCTCACCAGCGACTTGCGGACCAGCGCCGCGAGCGGCGCGAACACGGCCGGACCGGCGACCGCCTGGGCCGCGTCGAGGTCGAAGCCGCCGGAGAAGACACTCAGTCGGCCGAACAGCGCCCGCTCGTCGGCGCTGAGCAGGTGGTAGCTCCAGTCGATCGCCTCGGCCAGGCCACGGTGCCGGGCCGGCGCGGTGGCCGGACCGTCGGCCAGGAGGGCGAACCGGTCGTCGAGCCCGGCCGCGATCTGTTCGACCGAGAGGACCTGGCAGTGCGCGGCGGCCAGTTCGACGGCGAGCGGCAGCCCGTCCAGCTCGGCGCAGATGACCCGGATCGTCTCCCGCTGCGCCGCCGTCGGCGCCCAGTGCGGCGACGCCGCCGCCCGCTGGTCGAACAGCTCGACGGCGTGGTCGCTGGGCAGCACCGGCACCTCGAAGACCACCTCGCCCGGCAGCCGCAGCGGCTCGCGGCTGGTGGCCAGCACCCGCAGCCCGCCGCAGCGGGCCAGCAGCGTGGCCACGGTCTGCGCGGTCGCGGCGAGCAGATGCTCGCAGTTGTCGACGACGAGCAGCAGTTCCCGGGGCGCCAGCACGGTTGCGAGCTGGTCCACCGTCGCCACGGCGGGCATCTCCAGGGCCGCGGCGACGGTCTCCACGAGCAGCTCCGGGCTGGTGAGCCCGGCCAGTTCGACGACCCACGGCCCGTCGGGGTCCCGCCGGCGGCGGGCCACCTCCAGCGCCAGCGTGGTCTTGCCGATCCCGCCGGAGCCGGTCACGGTGACCAGCCGGGCGCCGGCCAGCAGGTCGTCGAGGACGCGCAGGTCCCGGGACCGCCCGACGAGCGCCGAGACCGCGAAGGGCACGTTGTGCCGACGCTCCGGCACCTCGGCGACCCGGGTCGTGCTCACCCCGGTCGGGGCGGCCGGGCCGGTCAGGGCCGGATCCTGCCGCAGGATGTCCGTCTCCAGCTGCCGCAACGCCGGGCCGGGGTCGATCCCCAGCTCGTCGGCGAACACCTCGCGGGCCTCCCGCAGGGCGGCCAGGGCGTCGCGCTGCCGGCCGGCGCGGTAGAGGGCGAGGGCCAGCAGCTGCCGGGGCCGTTCCCGGAACGGATGCTCGGCGACGTGCCGTTCCAGGCTGCCGACCGTCGCCGCGTGCTCGCCCAGCGCCAGCAGCGCGGCGTACCGCTCCTCCGTGGCGTCGAGCCGCAGGCCGGCCAGGCGGGCGGCCTCGGGGCGGGCGAAGGCGTACCCGGTGAAATCGGCGTAGGCCGGGCCACGCCACAGCGCGAGCGCCTCGTCGAGCTGCTGGAGGGCGGTGGCCGGGTCCTGTTCCCGCATCGCCGTCACGCCGCGGGCGACCAGCCCGGCGAAACGCTCCGCGTCCACGTCGTCCCCGCCGAGCCGTAGCACGTACCCCGGGCCCTGCCGGACCAGCAGCTGCGAGGCCGCCCGGGGCGCCCGGTGCGGTTCCAGCGCCCGACGCAACTGCTTGACGTAGCCGTGCAGTGTGGTCGGCGCCGGCGGCGCCTCACCCGCCCAGACGAGGTCGAGGATGCGCGCCTCCGGTAGCACGCGTCGCCGCGCCAGGAGCAGGGCGGCGAGCACCGCCCGCTGGCGGGGCCCGCCGAGGTCGACCGGTTCACCGGCGACGGCCGCGGTCATCGGTCCGAGAACCTGGACGGACACACTCGGCACGATCGACCCCTTCACCCCCGACAGCGGCGACCACGCTACCCAGCGCGGTGCCGCCACGTATCGGCCGTACGGGTGATCATCTGGCCGTTCGACGCACGCGTCGCGGCACAGTGGACACACTTCCGGACCGGAACCGCGCCCGGTGCCGAGGGCGCGGTGATCCCGCCGATATGCTCTCCGATCTGGCTCGGGAGGAGATCGACATGTGGCCGTTCAAGAAGCGCCGGCAGCCCGCCGGCCTGGTGATCGACCCGGCGTACGGTGACCCGCAGGCGCGGGCGATCATCGACGCGCTGGAGGCCCGGGACTGGCGTACCACCCGGGACATGCTCGCCGCCACCACCGATCCGGACAGCCGCGCCTACCTGATGGAGGCCGTGGCCGGCGTCGACGGCGTGCAGGACTGGATCGACGAGTGGGTCTCCGCCGAACCGCACTCGACGCTTCCGGTGCTGGTCCGCGGCTGCCACGCGGTCTTCTGGGCCTGGGAGGCGCGGGGCGGCAAGGGCGCCGAGCACACCAGCCAGGACCAGTTCCGGGAGTTCCGCCGCCGGCTGCGGATCGCCGAGAACTCGCTGGACGAGGTCGTCGACCGGGACCCGGACGATGTCACCGCCCGGACCTGGCTGGTCACCTCCTCGCGGGGCCGGCAGGTCGACCACGAAGAGGCCCGCGCCCGCTTCGACGAGGTGGTGAAGCGGCACCCGGGTCACGTCGTCGCGCACGAACAGCGGCTGCAGTACCTGTGCCCCAAGTGGTTCGGCGACGAGGAGCAGATGTTCGGCTTCGCCCGGGAGGCCACCGCGGCCGCCCCCGAGGGCAGCCTGCTGCCGGAGCTGCTGGCCGTCGCGCACGTCGAGAAGTGGCTGCGGATGCCGGTCGAGGAGAGCGACGCGTACATGCAGTCCGACGAGGTGTGTGCGGACCTGTTGGCCGCGGCGGAGAAGTCGATCTTCAATCCGGCGTTCCGGCCCACCTTCGGCTGGGTCCCCCGCGCGAGCGTGTTCGCGCTGAGCCTGGAGCTGGCCCACGAGTTCGAGGCCGCGGCGCGGGTGTTCGAGCTGCTCGGTGACCACGTCAGCCGGTGGCCGTGGAACTACGTGGGCGAACCCGTCATGGCCTTCACGAGGTCACGGGACTGGGTGTACGAGAACCTGTCCTGACCCCGTACCTCGGGCCCGGCCCCACGGCGCGCGCCGTGGGCCGGGCCCCACACCGGAGACCGGCGGACGTCCGTCAGCGCAGCCGCCGGGCGGCGAACCGGGCCGGCGGCGCGGCGATCGCGTCCTGGGCCGCGATCAGCTGGAGCTCCCGGGTGCCCGCCGCGAGGGTCGCCTCCAGGACGGCGAAGACGCTGCCGACGGTGCGCTCCAGCGCGGTCGCCGGCGAGCCCGTCGTCCGCAGGTGCGCCAGGTACAGCGCCGCGGTGATGTCGCCACCGCCGTTGGGGTTGATCGGCAGCAGCGGCGTGGTCACCGCCCAGGCGCCCTCGTCCGAGACGGCCACCACCTCCAGGGAGCCCGCCGGCACGTCGCCGTGCAGCACGCTGGTGACCAGGACGTGCCGCGGTCCCGTCCCGCGCACCGCGTCGACCGCCGCCAGCACCTCCGGCAACGAGTTCGTCGTACGGCCGGCGAGGAAGTCCAGCTCGAAGTGGTTCGGCGTGATGATGTCGGCGCGTGGCACGACGACGTCCCGCAGGTACTCGGGGATGCCCGGCCGGACGAACATCCCGCGGCCGACGTCGCCCATCACCGGGTCACAGCAGTACACCGCGTCGGGGTTGGCCGCCTTGACCTTCGCCACCGCGTCGAGGATCACCGCTCCCATCGCCGGGTCACCCTGGTAGCCCGACAGCACCGCGTCGGCGCTGCCGAGGACCCCACGGTCCGCGATGCCCGCGATCACCTCGGCGACATCGGCCGGCGCCAGCAGCGGCCCGCGCCACGCGCCGTACCCGGTGTGGTTGGAGAAGTGCACGGTCAGTACCGGCCAGACCTCGTGCCCGAGTCGCTGGAGGGGGAAGGCGGCCGCCGAGTTGCCGACGTGGCCGTAGGCGACCGAGGACTGGATGGACAGGATCTTCACCGGCCCATCATGGCGGTAACCGCCGGGGCCGCGCGTGCCGCCCGCCGTTTCTGTCGGGTCACCCACTCCGCGCCCCCACCGGGCCGGGGCCACGCACCTCACGGTGGTGGCCCCGGATCCCGGGCCGGCCCCGGTCAGGCGCCGACGTAGGCGGCGAGGTGCTCGCCGGTGAGGGTGGAGCGGGCGGCGACCAGGTCGGCCGGAGTGCCCTCGAAGACGATCCGGCCGCCGTCGTGACCGGCGCCGGGGCCCAGGTCGATGATCCAGTCGGCGTGCGCCATGACCGCCTGGTGGTGCTCGATGACGATGACCGACTTGCCGGAGTCGACGAGCCGGTCGAGCAGGCCGAGCAGGTGCTCGACGTCGGCCAGGTGCAGGCCGGTGGTCGGCTCGTCGAGGACGTAGACCCCGCCGTCGGTGGCCATGTGGGTGGCCAGCTTGAGCCGCTGCCGCTCGCCGCCGGAGAGCGTGGTGAGCGGCTGGCCGAGGCTGAGGTAGCCGAGCCCGACGTCGGCGAGCCGGTGGAGGATGGCGTGCGCGGCCGGCGTACGCGCCTCGCCGGCACCGAAGAACTCCTCGGCCTCGGTCACCGACATCGCGAGCACCTCGCTGATGTTCCGGCCGCCGAGGTGGTAGTCGAGCACCGAGGCCTGGAACCGGCGCCCCTCGCACTCCTCGCAGGTGATGGCGACGCCGGCCATCATCGCCAGGTCGGTGTAGATGACGCCGGCGCCGTTGCAACTGGGGCAGGCGCCCTCGGAGTTGGGGCTGAACAGCGCCGGCTTCACGCCGTTGGCCTTGGCGAACGCCTTGCGGATCGGGTCGAGCAGGCCGGTGTACGTCGCCGGGTTGCTGCGCCGCGAGCCCTTGATCGCTCCCTGGTCGACCGAGACCACCCCGGCCCGGCCCGAGACCGAGCCCTGGATCAGCGAGCTCTTCCCCGATCCCGCCACGCCGGTGAGCACCACCAGCACGCCGAGCGGGATGTCGACGTCGACGTCGCGCAGGTTGTGGGTGCGGGCGCCGCGCACCTCCAGCACCCCCGACGCGGTGCGCACCGACGGCTTCAGGGCGGCCCGGTCGTCCAGGTGCCGCCCGGTCAGGGTGCCGCTGGTCCGCAGCCCGTCGACGCTGCCCTGGAACACCACCTCGCCACCGGCGGTGCCGGCGGCGGGGCCGAGGTCGACGACGTGGTCGGCGATCGCGATCGCCTCCGGCTTGTGTTCCACCACGAGCACCGTGTTGCCCTTGTCCCGCAGCCGCAGCAGCAGGTTGTTCATCCGCTGGATGTCGTGGGGGTGCAGGCCGATGGTCGGCTCGTCGAAGACGTAGGTGACGTCGGTCAGTGACGACCCGAGGTGGCGGATCATCTTGGTGCGCTGCGCCTCGCCGCCGGACAGGGTGCCCGACGGCCGGTCGAGGGAGAGATAGCCCAGCCCGATCTCCACGAACGAGTCGAGGAGGTGTTGCAGCCCGGTCAGCAGCGGGGCCACCGACGGCTCGTCGAGGCCCCGGACCCAGTCGGCCAGGTCGCTGATCTGCATCGCGCAGACGTCGGCGATGTTCCTCCCCTCGATCTTCGAGGACCGGGCCTCCGCGCCGAGTCGGGTGCCGTCGCAGTCGGGGCACGTCGTGAAGGTCACCGCCCGCTCCACGAAGGCGCGAATGTGCGGCTGCAACGCTTCGACGTCCTTGGACAGGAACGACTTCTGGATCTTCGGGATCAGCCCCTCGTACGTGAGGTTGATCCCGTCGACCTTGATCTTGGTTGGCTCCTTGTGGAGCAGGTCGTGCAGTTCCTTCTTCGTGTACTTCCGGATCGGCTTGTCCGGGTCGAAGAAGCCGGCGCCGCGGTAGATCCGGCCGTACCAGCCGTCCATGGTGTAGCCGGGGATCGTCAGCGCGCCCTCGTTGAGCGACAGGCTGTCGTCGTAGAGCGCGGACAGGTCGAAGTCGGTGACCGAGCCCATGCCCTCGCAGCGCGGACACATGCCGCCGAGCCGGGTGAAGCTCGCCTTCTCGGTCTTCGTCCGGCCGGCGCCGCGCTCGATGGTGATCGCGCCGCTGGCCTTCACCGAGGGGACGTTGAACGAGTACGCGTTGGGCGAGCCGATGTGCGGCTCCCCGAGCCTGCTGAAGAGGATGCGCAGCATCGCGTTGGCGTCGGTGGCGGTGCCGACGGTGGAGCGCGGGTTGGCGCCCATCCGCTCCTGGTCGACGATGATCGCGGTGGTCAGGCCGTCCAGCACGTCGACCTCGGGCCGCGCCAGCGTCGGCATGAAGCCCTGCACGAAGGCGCTGTAGGTCTCGTTGATCAACCGCTGCGACTCCGCGGCGATCGTGCCGAACACCAGCGAGCTCTTGCCCGAGCCGGAGACGCCGGTGAAGACCGTCAGCCGGCGCTTCGGGATCTCGACGCTGACGTCCTTGAGGTTGTTCACCCGCGCGCCCTGCACGCGGATCACGTCGTGGCTGTCGGCACCGTGCGGCGCGGGCGACCCGGTGCCCGTCCTCGTGGCCATGCTCATCTGTCTCCCCCTGTGAGGCGGGGCCGCCCCCGCGGTCTCCGTCGGCGTCGCCGGGCTCGATCTAACCAGCTTCGCGCGGGATCGCGTGCACTCTGCGGCCGAGGCCACGTCGGCGAACACTCCCCCGGCTGTGGCTGCCCTCACACCTTGGCGGTGCGCACCTCACCCGCGCGGTGCAGGACGAAGGCGGTGACCACTCCCACGGCGACGATCACGGTGAGCAGCGCGAACGTCACGCCCGGGGGCAGGGCGGGCAGCAGGACCGCGATCACGGCCGGCACCCCCAGTCCGGGCCAGATCACCGCCGCCCGGATCCGCCGGCTCAGCGACGCCTGCATGACGGCGGCGCTGAGCAGGTAGCCGCCCAGGCCCACCGCGAGGACCCCGCGCGTGCCGGCCGACAGGTGCTCGTCGGCGGCGTGCCCGATCGCGTGTTCCAGCCCGACCGCCACGGCGGCCAACGAGATGGCGATCGGCAGGTGGAGGTAGACGTAGACGTCGTGGACGCCCTGCCGGGTGGGCTCGCCGCCCTCCTCCACCAGGCGCCGTTTCGCGGCGCCGCCGGAGAGGTCGAAGTAGGACCACCACAGGCCGGCGACCACGATGAACGCGAGAGTCGCGGTGAGCACCACCGGGGGCCGCCAACCCCCGTCGTGCACGCCGGCCACGGCGGCGCCGACGGACTCCCCGAGCACCAGGATGACGAAGAGGGCGAAGCGCTCCGGCAGGTGCTCCAGGTGCAGCGGCGCGGCGTCGCGCAGCCAGGAGACGGCGAGCGGCCCCACCTGGTCGACCAGGACGCCGACGCCCCACAGCACGTACCGGCCGGGCGCCGCTACGGCCACCGAGGCCAGCCAGATCAGCGCGCCCACCCCGTGGGAGAGCAGGTACGGCCGGATGGTGGAGCGGGAGTCGACGACGTGCCGCCAGGCCCGCAGGTAGCCGACGATGAGCACCAGCCGGACCAGCGCGTACGCCAGGGCGAACCACCGCCCGGTCTGCTCGTCGATGCCGTCCACCGAGGCCGCCATCCCCACCACCCCGGCCATCGCGGTCAGGGTGAGCAGCCGGAACACCGCGTCGTCGGTGTCGAAGCGGTTCGCGTAGAGGGTGGTGCTGGCCCAGGCCCACCAGCCGATGGTGAGCACCGCGGCGAACTGCAGCCCGCCGGTCCACGTCTCGTCCGCGGCCAGCAGGTCGGCGCAGCGCGCCACGAAGAGCACGAACGCCAGGTCGAAGAAGAGCTCCAGCTTGGTGGCCGAGCGGTTGGACGCCCGGTTGAGGCCGGGCGGGCGGACCGGCTCGATCTGCTCGGCCTCCTCCTCGTCGAGGCGTCGGCGCTCCTCGTCGTCCCGGTCCTGCCGCACGTCGCCCATCCCGCTCTCCCCAGCCTCCACGTCCCCGGTCAGTGGATCACGGCAGCGGTCCGCCCGCTCGATCGTCGCGGATGGAAGGGAGCGACCGCCGCCCCGGGCGACGGACCGCCGTGGGCATGGTCGCGGTGGTAACGGGAAGGGCAGTGCGGCCAGCGGGACGACCGAGGAGGCGCTGCCATGACGGACAGATCGCGCACAGGGTCGGTTAGCGGGCGGCCGACGGGCGGCGGCTTCGCCGTCGTGGAGCTGTTCACCTCCCAGGGCTGCAACAGCTGCCCGCCCGCGGAGGAGGTGCTGTCCGGGATCGACCACGACGCGCGGGAGCGGGGACAGGCCGTCTACGCCCTGGGCTTCCACGTCGACTACTGGGACCACCTGGGCTGGGCCGACCCGTACGGCGACCCGGCGCACACCCTCCGGCAGGAGGCGTACGCCCGGGCCTTCGGCACCCGGGGCCTGTACACGCCGCAGATGGTCGTCAACGGCACCGTCGAGTTCGTCGGCTCCAACCGTCAGGCGGCGTCCTCGGCGATCGCGTCCGCCCTCACGGAGCCCGCCGCGACGTCGCTGGAGCTGTCGGTCGCGGACGTCGTCGAGGAGACCGGCGGCGGGCGCCGGGTGGTGGTGGACTACCAGGCCGAACGACCGCCCCCGCGCGCGGTGTTGAACGTGGCGGTGGTGGAACGTGGCCTGGAGAACGAGGTCCCCCGGGGAGAGAACGCCGGGCGGCGGCTGCGGCAGGACGGCGTGGTGCGTGCCTTCAACGCCGCGAGACTGGACCTGGGACGCGGGCGGGTCGAACTCGCGGTGCCGCCGGACCTCGACCCACGACACGCCTCGGTGGTCGGGTACGTGCAGGACGAGGGCGCGAAGACCATCGCCGGCGCCGCGGCCGTCGATGTGCCGGCGGGGCCACGGGCGTGACCGTGCGGCTGCCGGCCGTCACGGTCGAGCGGTGGGTGAACTCGCCCCCGCTGACCCCCGACGACCTGCACGGCCGGGTGGTCCTGGTCGACATCTGGGAGTACACCTGCGTCAACTGGATCCGCACCGCGCCCTACGTGAAGGCGTGGCACCGTGACTACGCGGACCTGGGCCTGACCGTCGTCGGCGTCCACGCCCCCGAGTTCGTGTTCGGCCGGCACGCCGAGAACATCGACCGGGCGATCCGCGACCACGGGCTCATCCATCCCATCGCCATCGACAACGACTTCACCTTCTGGCGGGCCCTGCGCAACGAGGCCTGGCCGGCGAAGTACCTCTTCGACCCGGATGGTCGGCTCGTCGACCGGTGGGTCGGCGAGGGCAGCTACGAGCGGGTGGAGTCGGAGATCCGGCGTCTGATCGAGATCCGGGCGCCCGGGACCCGACTACCGCCGGTCAGCCCCGAGGCGATGACCTTCGCCAGGACGGGGCAACCGACCTACGTCGGCATCACCCCCGAGACGTACCTCGGCGCCGACCGGGGCGCGCCGGGGTCCTTCGCGCTGGCCGGGGACTGGCTGCACGGGGGCGAGTACGTCGAGCTCGCCAGCGGCACCGGCGAGCTCACCCTGCCCTTCGACGCCGGCGAGGTGAACCTCGTGGTCGACCCGGGCCCCGCCGGAAAGGCCACGGTTCAGGTGCTGCTGGACGGGAATGCGATCGGCGACGAGCGCGGCCCCGACGTCGACCCGGACGGCGTGGCGCGGATCGACAGGGCGGCCATGTTCCGGCTCGTCGCCGGTGCGCGCCGCGACGACCACCGGCTCACCCTCGTCACCGACCAACCGGGCTTTCGCGCGTACGTCTTCACCTTCGGCCCATAGGGCGTGTCCTGATGTTCGAGCACCGGGGACGGGAGCGGAGCGATGACTGAGAAAGCGATTCTTGCCGGCGGTTGCTTCTGGGGGATGCAGGATCTCATCCGGAAGCGCCCTGGCGTGGTCACCACCAGGGTGGGATACACCGGCGGGGAGGTGCCGAACGCGACCTACCGCAACCACGGCACCCACGCCGAGGCGGTGGAGATCGTCTACGAACCCGAACAGTTGTCCTACCGGGACCTGCTCGAGTTCTTCTTCCAGGCCCACGACCCGACCACGAAGAACCGTCAGGGAAACGACGTGGGGGTCAGCTACCGGTCGGCCATCTTCTACCTGGACGAGGAGCAGCGGCGGGTCGCGGAGGACACGATCGCCGACGTGGACGCCTCCGGCCTGTGGCCCGGCAAGGTGGTCACCGAGGTCAGCCCGGCCGGCCCCTTCTGGGAGGCCGAGCCGGAGCACCAGGACTACCTGGAGAAGAACCCCGGTGGTTACACCTGTCACTACGTCCGGCCGGACTGGAAGCTCCCCCGCCGCAGTGAGAGCGCCACCTAGTACCCGGCCCGGGGCAGATGGATCTTCGACGAACCGAACGAGAAGGAGGCCCACGTGGCTGCCAAGACGCAGACGCTGACCCGTACCACCACCGATGTCCGGCCGTTCCGCGTGGAGTTCCCGGAGTCGGACCTCGAGGCGCTGCGGGCGCGCATCGCGGCCACCCGCTGGCCCGAGAAGCAGACCGTCGACGACCAGTCGCAGGGCGTGCCGCTGGAGACGAGCCAGGCGCTCGCCCGCTACTGGGAGCAGGAGTACGACTGGCGCAAGGTCGAGGCGCGGCTGAACTCCGTGCCGAACTTCATGACCGAGATCGACGGGCTCGACATCCACTTCCTCCACATCCGGTCGAAGCATGACGACGCGCTGCCGCTCATCGTCACGCACGGGTGGCCGGGCTCGATCATCGAGCAGCTGAAGATCGTCGGCCCACTCACCGACCCGACGGCGCACGGCGCGGACGCGTCGGACGCCTTCCACCTGGTGATCCCCTCGATGCCCGGCTTCGGCTTCTCCGGCCAGCCGACCGAGCCCGGCTGGGGCCCGGAGCGCATCGCCAGCGCCTGGATCGAGCTGATGAGTCGGCTCGGCT
Source organism: Micromonospora sp. LZ37 (assembly GCF_059359015.1). Classification (NCBI taxonomy): domain Bacteria; kingdom Bacillati; phylum Actinomycetota; class Actinomycetes; order Micromonosporales; family Micromonosporaceae; genus Micromonospora; species Micromonospora sp. LZ37. The sequence continues at coordinate 131,978 of NZ_JCADBL010000009.1, forward strand.
ATCCGCGGTTCGCCGCGCAGGGCGGCGACTGGGGTGCACTCATCACGGACGTCATGGCTCTGCAGGCGCCTGAGAAGCTGATCGGCATCCACACCAACATGCCGGGCGTCGTCCCTCCCGAGATCGACACGTTGCTCCAGTCCGACATCACCGGAGCAGGCAACGCGCTGGCCGAGCTGCCGGCCGGCCTCTCGGCCGAGGAGCGGCGAACGTGCGAGCAGCTGGACTTCTTCTGGAAGCATTCCGCCTACGCGCTGATGATGGGCACCCGCCCGGAGACGCTGACCGGATTCGCGGATTCGCCCATCGCCCTGGCGAGCTACATGATCGACCATGACGCGGCCAGCCTGGACCTGATCTGCCAGGCCTTCGCCGGTGAACCCGTCGGCCTCACGCGGGACGACGTCCTCGACAATGTCACGCTCTTCTGGCTGACGAACACCGGAGTCTCCGCGGCGCGCATCTACTGGGAGAACAAGCTCTCCTTCTTCGCCGCCAAGGGCGTCTCCGTCCCGGCCGCCGTGAGCGTCTTCCCGAACGAGATGTACGAGACGCCCAGGAGCTGGGCGGAGCAGGCGTATGCCAACCTCATCCACTACAACAAGCTCGACCAGGGCGGGCACTTCGCGGCCTTCGAGCAGCCGGAGCTGCTGACCGGGGAGCTGCGCACCGCCTTCCGGTCGCTGCGCCAGTGAGTCCGCCGTGACCGGATCGCGCGCCGACCGGCGCGCGGGCTGACCGCGGGTCGTGCCAGCAGCTCATCCTGCTCGCACGACCCGCGGTCACGGTCGCGCCCGGAGCATCAGGTGCCGCAGTACGTGCGGTAGGAGCCGAAGTCGGGCGGAGCGGCAGCGGCGTAGCGCTCCAGGCCGGGGCGCTCGTCGTAGGGGGCGGTCACGGCCTCCACCAGCCGTTCGAGCGGGCGCAGGTCTCCGTCCGTGGCGGCGGCGAGGGCTTCCTCGACCAGATGGTTGCGAGGGATGTAGATCGGGTTGACCCGGTCCATCGCGTCGGCGTCCGGGCGTAGGGCACGCCAGCGCGCCAGCCAGTCGTCGATCGCCACCGGGTCGGGGAAGAGGCGACGCGCGGGCTCGGCGTCGTCGCGAGCGGCGCCGGCCAGCGCGCGGAAGAACGACGTGTGATCGACCTGGCCGCGGTGCAGCAGGGTGAGCAGCTCATCGGCCAGCGGTACGACGCGGGTGGGATCGAGGGCGGCCGGCAGGCCGAGCTTGGCCCGGATCCCGACCGACCAGGCGGCGCGGTACCGATCGGGGAACCGGTCGAGCGCGGCCGTCGCGAGGGCGACCGCCTGCTCCTGATCCTCGTGCAGGAGGGGCAGGAGTGACTCGGCGAGCCGGGCGAGATTCCACTGGGCCGCGAGCGGCTGCTTGCCGTAGGCGTAGCGCCCGGTCTGGTCGATGGAGCTGTAGACGGCGGCCGGGTCGAACGCCTCCATGAAGGCGCACGGTCCGTAGTCGATGGTCTCGCCCGAGATCGTCATGTTGTCGGTGTTCATCACCCCGTGGACGAACCCGACGAGCATCCAGCGGGCCACCAGCGACGCCTGAGCGGCGATGACCGCCTCCAGGAGCGCCAGGTACGGCTGCTCCGTCTCGGCGGCCCCCGGGTGGTGCCGGGCGATGGCGTGGTCGGCGAGGCGGCGCAGGAGGTCCACGTCGCCCGTGGCCCGCGCGTACTGGAAGCTTCCGACGCGCAGGTGGCTGCTGGCGACCCGGGCGAGCACCGCGCCCGGCAGCGGGGTCTCGCGCTGCACCGTGCGCCCGGTGGCCACCACGGCCAGGGAGCGGGTCGTGGGGATGCCGAGCGCGTGCATGGCCTGGCTGACGACGTACTCGCGCAGCATCGGACCGACCACGGCCAGGCCGTCGCCGCCCCGCGCGAACGGGGTGCGCCCGGAGCCCTTCAGGTGCAGGTCGCGGAGCTGGCCGTCGGCGTCGACGAGCTCGCCGAGCAGCAGCGCCCGCCCGTCGCCGAGAAGCGGGACGAAGTGGCCGAACTGGTGTCCGGCGTAGGCCTGCGCCACCGGCCTGGCGCCGTCGGGCACGCCGGCGCCGACCAGCAGGCGCACGCCGTCGGGGCTCCGCAGCCAGGCGGGATCCAGGCCCAGCGTGGCGGCCAGCGCCTCGTCGAGCACGAGCAGCCGCGGGTCCGGTGGCTCGTCGGCCTGCCAGGGCACCGCCATCTCCGCCAGCTCGCGCGCGAAGCGGTCATCGAAAGTTACGGTCAGTGACGGTTCGATGCTCACTCATCGACAGTACGTGCTTCACCGCCTCGACCGCCCGGCACGCGAACAGTGGCGCAACCGCCGATCCGGCTCTAGGCTCGCCTGTGGGTCAAGCCACGCGCCCACCTCATCCACACCGGGAGGTCGGCTCGCCATGCCCCATTCCTCGATGACGAATCCGCAGCCGCCGCCCGCCCGTGACGTACGTGTGGTCAACGCCACGGGCGAGATCGACCTCGAGACGGCTCCCGCGTTGAGAGCGGCGTTGACCGCCGCCGTCCGGGAACACCCCTGGGTCCGCTGTGACCTGAGCGGCGTCACCTTCTGCTGCGCGGCCGGCGTGAACGTCCTGATCGAGGTCGCGAACGAGGCGGCCCGCGTAGGGCACCGGTTCGACGTCCGCGGCGCCCGCGGCGGAACCGCCCGGGTCCTCGACATCACCGGCGCGGGCGTCCTCCTGACCGGCGGCGGGAGCGCGCGGTGGCCGGGGCAGCAGGGGACACGACCGCCCGATCGGTCAGCGACACCCGATCTCGGGCAGCCACCGGAGGTCGTCAGCGCTGCGTGAGGTGAGGGGCAGCTCCCCAGGTCGCGACTCGAGAGGGTCGAGCATCCGCCGCCGGACGGTGTGAGTCGCCCCAGTCATGTCGGTCCCCACTCTCGTCGCTCGCTCCCGGCGACCAGCCGTACCTTCCGCCCGTTCGGGCCCACCGATCATGTCGATGACGTTGAGCGGCACCGACGCCGGCAGGACAGCGGCGAAGCTGATCACCGTCAGCGGCGAGCTCGACAGGAACAACGCCCACCTTCTCATCGAACTGGTGGAGATCGCCGTCGGCGCGCTGCTCCAGGCCCGGGACGCGGCGGCCGGGGCCGGTGGGCGACTCACCCTTCGGGACGCGGCACCGTGTGTCCGGTATGTCCTCGCCGTCGACGGCGTCGAAGCACCCGGCACGATCAGGAGACCGACCGGACCCCTCGTGGTCCGCCCGCACTCCCGCACCACTGCGGAATGACCCGGGGCCGCCTCAATGCTGGAGTTGGCGCAGGACGGTCGAGGCCGTCGCGGTCAGTGGCGCTCCCGGCGGAGTGGACTCCACCAGCCGCTGATAGGCCTCGACGACGGGAAGCCCGTGCTGTCCGATCAGGACGCCCAGGGCGCGCTGGATCAGGTCCCGGCAGTGCAGGGCGCCACGTAGGCCGGCGACGAGCTGCCGGCTTCCGGCGTCCACCGGTGGCAGGGGTGGCAGGTCACCGGCCGGCTGGTAACAGGCCTGTACGTGCCGTACCAGGGCCGCCATCGCGACGGCGTCACGGGCGTAGAGGTTGAGCGCGCCGACCGTTGCACCGCTGCCGGCGAAGAGCGGAACGGACAGCGACGCCCGCACGCCGTTCTGCCATGCGACGTCACGGAACCGTGGCCAGACCACGGCACCGGCCATGTCGGGCACCGCCACGGGCTCGCCCGAGCGCAACGCCGTCAGGCAGGGCCCGTCGTCCTGTGCGTACTGTGCCAGGTCCACGGCCTCGGCCGTCCGGTCGCTGGCGGCCTGCGTCAGGTGGTCGCCGTGCCGGTCGACGGTGACGGAGACGTGGTCGGCCGGGTCGACCAGGGCGGCGCAGGACCGGACGACCCGGGCGAGCAGGACCGGCACCGACGGGGATTCGTCCGGGAGACCGGCCAGGGCCACGAGGTCGTCGGTGAGATCACCGGACGCGGGCTCGAGCCAGGACGCAGCTCTCACGTTCCTCCTTGCTCCACAGGGGTCGACCGAGGCCGCACACCCGATCCGTCTGCGGACGTACCAGCGATCCGGTGCCCGGCTTGAGCGGCGAGGAAACCACCGTGGCGGAGTAAATTCAGTCGCGCGCCGTGCCGACGGCGCGGGAGACGAGTGCCGCGGCGACGTCCCGGACCTTGCGGTTGGTGTCCTGCGAGATCTTCGACAACAGCGCGAACGCCTCGTCCGGCGAGCAGCGCCGCTCGCCCATGATGATTCCCTTGGCCTGTTCGATCACGGCCCGGCTCCGCATCGCCTCCCGCATCTGCTCCGCGAGCGTGGCGGTGGTGTCGTAGAGGTGGGCATTGGCCAGGGCGACGGCGGCGTACGCGGCGAACCGCTCGGCGACGTCGATCGCCGCCGCGTCGAAGGCCTGGGCCTGCCAGCCGTAGACGTTGAGGGCCCCCACGACGGCCTCCTGGATCGGCAGGCCGACCGAGAGCGAGCTACCGACCGCCCGGCTGTGGGCGTACTCCGCCCATTCCGGCCACCGCCTGTCGGTCGCCATGTCCGGCACGCTGACGGAGTCACCGCTCGGCGAAGCGTCCAGGCAGGGACCGAAACCCCGCTGATACTGCCAGTCGTCGAGGTCACGAGCCAGGTCGCTGGTGAACACCACGGTTCGCGTGTCGCCGCCCCGGATCAGCGTCACCGAGACGTCCCGGGTTCCGGGGATGGCCCGGTTGGCCAGGTCCGCGATCCGCTGCAACATCTCATCGAGACCGACCTGGTCCAGCCTGATCCCTCCCAGCTCGGCGAAGGCGCTCTGCGGGCTGACCGACGACGGTCCCATGGCGTCTCCTCGTCCTCCGGGCGTGGCCCCTCGTACTCGGCCCCGGCAGCGGGTCCGCGGCTGACGTCGATGCCCCGTCGATGCCCCGCGAACCGCCTCCGGTGCCGTACCCGGTCCCCGTGCTGCTCACACCGCGCGGTGGCCGCGCTGCCCGGGGACGCGCCCCGGCCGACGGCACGCGGCGGGGGGCGCCGCTGCCGTCGTCGGAATCGCCCCTGATTCGCCGTTGCGGCCCGGCTGCGGTTTGTCGGCCGAAGGCAGGGGTACCACCTGCGGTGCTTCGGACGGGAGCCGGGGCGAGACGTCCGCCGGCCCGCTGGTCCAGGAGGCATCTGATGCAGGCAATGGTCTACCGCGGCCCGTACCGGGTGCGGGTGCAGGAGAAGGATCGTCCCGCGATCGAGCACCCCAACGACGCGATCGTGCGGGTGACCCGGGCGGCGATCTGCGGATCGGACCTCCACCTCTACCACGGCATGATGCCCGACACGCGCGTCGGGACGACCTTCGGTCACGAGTTCGTCGGCGTGGTCGACGAGGTGGGGCCGTCGGTCCGGAACGTGAAGCCCGGCGACCGGGTGATGGTGCCGTTCAACGTCTTCTGCGGGTCGTGCTTCTTCTGCGCCCGAGGCCTCTTCGGCAACTGCCACAACGTCAACCCGAACGCCACGGCCGTGGGCGGCATCTACGGCTACTCGCACACCTGCGGCGGATACGACGGCGGCCAGGCCGAGTACGTCCGTGTACCGTTCGCCGACGTCGGCCCGAGCCTCATCCCGGAGTGGATGGACGACGACGACGCCGTCCTGCTCACCGACGCGCTCGCCACCGGCTACTTCGGGGCGCAGCTCGGCGACATCGTCGAGGGTGACGTGGTGGTGGTCTTCGGGGCCGGGCCGGTGGGCCTCTACGCGGCGAAGTCGGCCTGGCTCATGGGCGCCGGCCGGGTCATCGTCATCGACCATCTCCAGTACCGGCTGGAGAAGGCGGAGTCGTTCGCCCACGCCGAGACCTGCAACTTCGCCGAGTACGACGACATCGTCGTACACCTCAAGAAGATCACCGATCATCTCGGCGCCGACGTGGTCATCGACGCGGTGGGCGCCGAGGCGGACGGCAACCTCCTCCAGCACGTGGCCGCCGCCAAGCTGAAGCTGCAGGGCGGGTCGCCGGTCGCACTCAACTGGGCGATCGACTCGGTGCGCAAGGGCGGCACGATCTCGGTGATGGGCGCCTACGGGCCGATGTTCAGCGCCGTGAAGTTCGGCGACGCCATGAACAAGGGGCTCACCCTGCGGATGAACCAGTGTCCGGTGAAGCGGCAGTGGCCGCGCCTGTTCGACCACGTCCGCAACGGCTACCTCAAGCCCAGCGACATCGTGACCCACCGCATCCCGCTGGAGCACATCGCCGAGGCCTACCACATCTTCTCCGCCAAGCTCGACGGCTGCATCAAGCCGCTGATCGTTCCGAACGCCGCCTGAGAAGACCGGGAGCCGGACCATGGCCTACACGCCCGAGAAGCCGAAGCTGGCCCGATCCAGCGAGGAACTGCGCGCCAGCATCCCCGGCTGGGGTGCCGACCTCGACCCGAAGGACCGCCCGTCGGTGCCCCGGGAGCGGTTCGACCCGGACCTCAACGGGGCACACTGGCGGTTCCCGGAGCGGCAGCCCGAGAAGTGGCCCCGGGAGAGGTCGATCGAGCACCAGTTCCTCACCCCCGTGTTCGGCACGTCGTGCCCGCCCAAGGGGCTCTCCGGGGTGCTGCGCAGGTACGCCTACCGCACGTACAGCGAGGCACGCGCCGCACACTGGCTGCTCCTGCTGGCCGCGGACCGGGTGGACGCGGTGGAGAGCACCCTCGGGTCGTTCCTGACCCGCCGCCCGGACAACCCGCTCGCCGAGACCGGTGTCCGCAGCGAGCTCTCCCACCACGGGCTGGCCTCCCGCGCCCACAGCCGGCGGGTGGATCGCGTACACCATCCGCTGGACGCGGTGGTCGTCGCGGCGCCCTGGTTGCTGGCGGGTGGGGCCACCTACCTGGCCCTGAGGCGGATCGCCCGACGCCGCCGGGGCTAGCGTTCCAGCTACCCCCCGGCGACTGCCGTGCGGTCCGACCTCGCCCCGGGCCGGGGCGGGCGGTGGTATGAAGGCGGAGGGAGGCGGGGAGTCCGGGAGGAGCCGCGATGTCGAGCAGCCCGGACGCGCTGCTGCGACGCCGCGACGAACCGCTCCAGGCATCGTTCCTGGAGCTCTTCTTCGACCTCGCCTTCGTCCTCGCGCTGCGGCAGCTCTCGCTCGCCCTGCTCGCCGACGTCTCGGTCGCCGGGGTGGCCCGGACCGCCCTCCTCCTGCTGCCCCTGTGGTGGGTCTGGGTGGTGACGACCTGGTTCACCGACTGGTACGACCGCGCGAACCCTCGGGTGCAGGCCCTGCTCATCGGCACCACGCTCGGGGTGCTGCTGATGGGCGTCGCCATACCGGAGGCGACCGGGGACCGCGCCGCTCTCTTCGCGGGGGCGTACGTCGCGCTGCACCTCGGCCGCAGCATCGTCACCTCGGTGACACTACGTGGGCACGCCCTCCGCACCCGTACGCTGCGGATCCTGGTCTGGTTCGGCGCGTCCGCGCTCTTCTGGTTGGCCGGGGTGGTGTGGCCGGCGGTACGGGTGCCGGCCTGGACCGTGGCCGTGGCGCTGGACTACGCGGCGGCGCCGCTGGGCTGGCCGACCCCCGGGCTGGGTCGCGCCCAGCCGGGCGAGCTGCGGCTGCGGGGCACGCACCTCACCGAGCGGTTCCAGCAGATCTTCATCATCGCGCTCGGCGAGCTGATCATTACCGCAGGCCTGGCGTACTCCGCGGCCGGTCTGGGCGGCGCGCACTCCGCCGCGTTCCTGCTCGCCTTCGCCCTGGCGGCGGTGACCGGCCGGCTGTACGTCACGCCGGCCGGCCGGTACCTGGGCGCCGCCATCGACGAACGGGACCCCATCCGGTTCGGCACCCTCGCGGGCAATCTGCACCTGGTCATGATCGCCGGCGTGGTGGCCACCTCGGTCGCCGCCGACCTGGTGATCGCCCACCCCACCGAACGGGCGTCCGGCGCGGCGGTCGCCATCACCATCGCCGGCCCCGCGCTCTTCCTCGCCGGCCGGGTCGGCCTGTCCGCCGTCATCTACCGCCGGGTCTCCCGGCCCCGGCTCCTCGGGCTGCCCGCCCTGGCGGTCATCGCGCTCGCCGGACCCGCGATGCCGCTGCTCGGCGTCGCCGCGGCGACCGTCGCCGTCCTGATCACCGTGGGGGTCCTCGACGGCCGCTCCAAAGGCCGGGAGACCGCGCCGGCGTGATCGGTGGGCCGTGCCACCTCAGCCAACCAGCGGCCGGATCGCACCCGGCCGTCCGCCAGCAGGTTGCGGCCGGTGACCGAGGCGCGCGGCGTCGAGATCAGCATCTCGCTCTCCAGCCTCACGCGGGTGTCCCGCAGCCGCTCCTGGGGCCCTCGCGGCGGGGCCCGCCGCCACGACCGCGCCGAGCTTGACCGATTCGGCCGCGTCGACCGGCTGCGCGGGTCACGATGACTCGGACCGGGACGCGAGAGCGGGGAGACGACAGTGCGGATTTTCGTCGCGGGAGGAACCGGGGTGCTGGGTCGGCCGATCGTCGAGGCGCTGGTGGACCAGGGCCACGAGGTGGTGGCCACCAGCCACCGACCGGAGAACTTCTCCGTCATAGAGGCGCTCGGGGCGCGGCCGGAACTGATGAACGGACTCGACGAGGCCACCGTGCGCCAGGCGATCGGCCGGACCGAACCGGAGGTCATCGTCAACCAGATGACCGCGCTCTCCGCGCCGTCCCGCGACTACGCCACCTGGCTGGCGGTGACCAACCGGCTGCGCGCCGAGGGCACGAGGACCCTGATGGCGGCGGCTCGCGAAGCCGGCACCCGTCGGGTCGTCGCCCAGAGCGCCAGCTTCATGACCCAGCCGGCCGGGTCCGGCCCCACGGACGAGGCGTCACCGCTGTACCTGGACGCCCCGGAGCCGCTCCGGAGCCACGTACAGGCGAACATCGCGGCCGAGACGCTGGTGTTGGAGACACCGGGGATCGACGGCGTCGTCCTCCGGTACGGCTTCCTCTACGGCGAGGGCACCGCGGTCGGTCCGGATGGCGAATGGGCCACCGGGGTCGGGTCCGGCGCGGCGCCGATCGTCGGCGAGGGCACCGGCCAGTATCCGTTCGTGCACGTGCGCGACGCCGCGGCGGCCACCGTGACAGCGGTCGACCGGGGAAGCCCCGGCATCTACAACATCGTGGACGACGAGCCCGCCCCCCAGGCCGAGTGGCTGCCGTACCTGGCCGACATCCTGCACGCCCCCGCGCCGGGGCGCGTGTCGGAGGCGGAGGCCGAGGAGCAGATCGGCGTGCAGGCCGTGTACTACGGCAGCCAGCTCCGCGCGGCCAGCAACGCCAAGGCCAAGGCCGAGTTGGGATGGACCCTGGAGTACCCGTCGTGGCGGGAGGGCTTCCGAGCGCTCTTCGGATAGCTCGCGGTGGGCGCATCCGGTCCGCAAACCGGTCAGCTCCCGTCGCTCTCCCCCCACGCGGCGGTGACCAGGGCCGGGAGGACCTGCGCCGCGGTGCCGCGCAGGTTGATCGCGCAGACCGGATCGAGGGGGGTCGGCTGCGGGTTGACCTGGATCACGGTGGCGCCCGAGCGGGCCGCGACCTGCGGGATCTCGGCGGCCGGGTACACGACGCCGGCGGTGCCGACGGTCAGCAGCAGGTCGCAGGCGGCGGCCGCTTCGACCGCCGCGGTCAACGCCGCCTCGGGCAGCTGCTCACCGAACCACACCACCCCCGGGCGGACGAGCGCGGTGCAGGACGCGCACCGCGGCGGTGGCACCCGGCAGCCTTCGTGCGGCTGACCGGGGCCGCCCGAGGTGTCCCCGAGGGGCGCGGGGTGGGCGGCCGCCGCGGTGCAGCGGGGTGCGAACAGGCTCCCGTGCAGGTGGATCACGGCCTGGGTGCCCGCCCGTTCGTGCAGGTCGTCGACGTTCTGGGTGATGACGGTGCAGTCGAGGACCCGGGTCTGGAGGGCGGCGATCGCCCGATGACCGGGGTTGGGCTCGGCTCGGGCCACCCGCGCGCGCCGCCATTCGTACCAGCCCCAGACCAGGTCCGGTTCGGCGTGGAACGCCTCGGCCGTGGCGAGCCGCTGGGCGTCGAACCGCGCCCACAGGCCGGTGAGGGCGTCACGGAAGGTGGGCACCCCGCTCTCGGCGGAGACACCGGCGCCGGTGAGGACGACGACACGGCGCGCGTCGCGGAGGAGTCGGGCGGCGCGACGGAGCAGTTCAGCTTCCATGTGTGGAGATCCTGCCAGCACGGGGTTCAGCCGCTCCGGTCGTCCGGTCCCACCACGGCGTCGACCTCGAACTCCACCAACCACTCCGGGTCGATGAAGCGCGACACTTCCACGAACGTGCACGCCGGTCGTACCTGAGCGAACCGTTCGCCGTGTGCGCGCGCCGCCTCCCGCCACCGGGCGATGTCGACCAGCATGACCCTGGTCCTGATCACGTCTGCCAGCGTCGCACCGGCCTCGCGCAGTGCCTGCTCGGCGATGTCCAGGCAACGCACGGACTGCGCGTACACGTCTCCCGGTCCGGCGGTGGTCCCGTCGCCCGCGATCGGCGCGGTGCCCGCCACGGACACGTACGGCCCTATCCGCACGGCGCGGGAGAAGCCGATCTCCGGTTCCAGCGGTGATCCTGACGTCACCGAACGGCGAAGCGAAGTCACGGTCGAGAGCATCGCAGAAAGATGTGGATCCGGGGTGACCGACGAAACCGCCGTCCTCCTCACCGCTCCGGCGGAACGGCGCGGTCACCCCTCGGCGGCGAGGGCGAGGATGTCCCGCGCCACGGGCAGCGCGGCCTCCCGGTGCGCCGGGACGAGCCCGATGCGGGTGCGCCGGTCGAGCAGGTCGTCGACGGTGAGCGCGAGTTCGTGCCGGGCGGCCCAGAGCAGCTCGGCGCCGGTGACCGGGATGTCGGGCCCGATCGGCCGGCGGAGTCCGGCCGGCGCCCCGGCCAGGACGTCGACCGCCTCGGTGCCGTAGCGCTGGACCAGCCGGCGCGGCGCCGGAACCCGGGCCAGTTGCGCGCGGCTCGCGGCCCCGGGAAGCGGAAGCCGCCGGGTACGGCAGGAGCCGGCGGTGAGCCCGCGCCCGCGCACCGCGGTGTCCACCGCGTCCTGCGCCATCCGCCGGTAGGTGGTGAGCTTGCCGCCGACCACGCTGATGATGCCGTCCGGGTCGTCGATGACCGCGTGCCGCCGGGAGATGTCGGCGGTCCGGGAACCGCCGTCGGCCAGCAGCGGGCGGAACCCGGCGTAGGCGCCGAGGACGTCGGCGGGTCGCAGGGGCGCGTCGAGGACACTGTTGAGCACGTCGAGCAGGAACGCGATGTCGGCCTCGGTGGGTTCCGGCACGTCGGGTACGGGCCCGTCCACCGCCTCGTCGGTGAGGCCGGCGTAGACCAGGCCGTCGGTCTGGGGCAGGGCGAAGACGTAGCGGGTGAACTCGCCGGGCACCGGGATCGTCAGCCCCGCCCAGAGCCCGCCCAGGCGGGCGGCGGACAGGACGATGTGGGTGCCCCGCGACGGGCGTAGCCGGACGTGTGGGGTGAGTTCGCTGGCCCAGACGCCGGTGGCGTTGACCACGGCTCGGGCGGAGACGTGCAGCCGGCCACCGGTGCGGGTGTCCTCGATGGTGGCACCGTTCCGGTGCAGTTCGACGGCCCGGCAGCGGGGCAGGATGCGGGCGCGCCGGGCCGCGGCCGCGCGAGCGAGGCCGACGACGAGCCGGGCGTCGTCGCAGAGCTGGCCGTCCCAGGACAGGTGCGCCCCGCGCAGTCCCGCCCGGCGCAGCGCCGGTGCCATCGCGCCGGCCTCGGCCGCGCCCAGCCGGCGGGTGCCGGGGAGGGTGCGGCGGGAGGTCCCGGCGCAGGTACGCAGCAGGTCTCCGGCGCGCAGCCCCGCCGCCGCGGCGCGGTCCTGCCAACCGGTGGTGAACCCGGTCGACGGGAGCAGCATCGGCAGGGGGCGCGTGAGGTGCGGGGCGGTACGGGTCAGCAGCAGGTGGCGTTCGGCCGCGCTCTCGTAGGCCACGCCGACCTGGCCGTGGGCGAGGTAGCGCAGGCCACCGTGGACGAGCTTGGAGCTCCACCGGGAAGTGCCGTGCGCGAGGTCGTGGGCGTCGACGGCGACCACGGAGAGCCCACGGCTGGCGGCGTCGAGCGCCACCCCCGCGCCGGTGACGCCCAGCCCGACCACGAGCACGTCGACGGCGAGGCCCGCGGCCAGCTCGTTCAGGTCACGGTCACGGCGGGCGCCGGTCAGCGATGTCTCCACCCGGCCTCCTTGCTTCTGAGTGACATTGGATGTAACTCTGTCACACATGAATGAACGAGGGGAAGCGTCGAGCGCCGGTTGGGCCCGCTGGGGGACGGCGGAGGCCGCGAAGGGGCTACCGGACGCCGCGAGGAAACTGCTGGCGCAGGTGCTCGACCTGACGCCCCCGCCGACGACCGTGCCGCTGGCCGAGGTCACCCTGCCGGACTGCGAACTCGACGGCGCGGTCCTCGAGGAGCTGCGACGGGTGGTCGGCGACGGGCACGTGGTCACCACCGCGGCGGCCCGGGCGCGACACGCGGCCGGCATGTCGACGCCCGACCTGCTGCGCGACCGGCTCGGCCGGCCGACCCTCGCCCCGCAGGCGGTCCTCCGCCCGGCCGACCATGCCGAGGTGCTGGCCGTACTCGACGTCTGCTCCCGGCACGGCGTGGCGGTGGTCCCCTTCGGTGGCGGCACCTCCGTCGTGGGTGGCCTGACACCCGCCGCGGCCCGGCACGTCACCGTCGACCTCAGCCGGCTCGACCACCTCGTCGCCGTCGACCCGGTGTCCCGGACCGCGACCCTCCAGGCGGGGCTGCCCACCCCCCGGGCCGCGGAGCTGCTCGCCGCGCACGGGCTCACGCTCGGCCACGTTCCCCAGTCCTACGAGTACGCGACCATCGGCGGGTTCGCCGCCACCCGCTCCTCCGGCCAGGCATCGGCCGGCTACGGCCGCTTCGAGGACATGGTGACGGCGTTGACCGTCGCCACGCCCCGCGGCACCCTGCGGATCGGTCGCGCTCCCGCCTCCGCCGCCGGTCCCGACCTGCGGCAGCTCTTCCTGGGCAGCGAGGGGACGCTCGGCATCATCACCGACGTCACCGTGCGGGTACGACCGCTGCCGGCGCGGTCCCACTACGAGGGCTGGCGGTTCGAGTCGTTCGCCGCCGGCCTGGAGGCCGTACGCCGGTTGGCGCAGGACGGGCCGCGACCCACGGTGCTGCGGCTCTCCGACGAGGTCGAGACGATGATCGGGGCTGCCGGTTCCGGCCGCTCCGACGGCGGATGCCTGCTGATCGCCGGATACGAGGGCGGCGAGGTCCGTGCCACCGCCGACGCGGCCGGCGGCGTGCTGGCCGCACACGGCGGTGTGCCCCTCGGCGCGGAGGCGGGGCAGCAGTGGGCCCGGCACCGCTTCGACGCCCCGTACCTGCGCGACGCGCTGCTGGACGCGGGGGCGTTCGCCGAGACCCTGGAGACCGCGGCGTACTGGTCGACGGTGCCGCAGGTGCACCACCGCGTCCGGCAGGCCATCCTCGACGCGCTGCCGGACGGGGCGCTGGTGCTGGGTCACGTCTCCCACGTCTACGAGACCGGCGCCTCGCTGTACTTCACGGTGATCTGCTCCCCCGGGCCGGACCCGATCGGCCGTTGGCACACCGCGAAGGCCGCCGCCAGCGACGCGATCGCCGCCGTGGGCGCCACCATCACCCACCACCACGGGGTCGGCGCCGACCACCGGAGGTGGTACGCCACCGAGGTCGGGGAGGTCGGCGTGGACCTGCTCCGGGCGGTGAAGCGGCACCTGGATCCGGCCGGCATCCTCAACCCCGGCATCCTGGTGCCGTGAGGTGCGCGCCTTCGCCGTGATCCTCGGGCCGGCCGCGCGCCGGGGACTGTCCCGCCTGATGCCGGTGGCCCACCACCTCCGCGCCGCCGGCGCGCGGATCCGGGTCGAGTACACGCAAACCGCCGAGCAGGCCCGCCGGTGCGCCGCCGAGGCGGTGCGGGCCGGCGAGGTCGTCGTCGCCGCCGGGGGCGACGGCACCATCCGGCTGCTCGCCGGTGCCGTCGTCGACGCCGGTGGCCTGCTCGGCATCGTCCCCGCCGGCCGCGGCAACGACCTGGCCCGCCAGCTGGAGCTGCCGCACTCCCCCACCGAGGTCGCCGACCTGCTGCTGCACGGTCGACCACGGCACCTGGACGTGCTGCGCGTCGCCGAGCACACGATCATCGGAAGCGTCTACGCCGGCATCGACGCCGCCGCCAACGAACTGGCCAACCGGTCACGCCTGCCCGCGTCGCTGGTGTACCCCACCACCGGGCTGCGCGCGCTGCTGCGCTGGCCCCGCACCCGGTACACGATCACGCTCGACGGCCGGACGGAGCAGGTGCACGCGTACACCGTCGTCGTCGCGAACTGCGGGTACTACGGCGGTGGGCTCCACATCGCCCCGACCGCGCGGCCCGACGACGGGGCCCTGGAGGTGGTGGTCGTCCGACACGCCAGCCGGCTGCTGTTCCCGGTCGCGCTGTGGCGCATGCGTACCGGCTCGCACCTGCGGCTGCCGCAGGTCACCTCCCGGCGCGGCAGCTCGGTCACCGTACGCGCCGACCGTCCGGTCGCGGTGTACGGCGACGGGGACCCCGTCGGCCGGGACACGGAGGTGCACGTCGAGGTACGGCCGGGAGCGCTGCGGATCATCGCCGGCCAGGGGTCCTAGTCCGGGCGCAGGTAGCCGTCGACCAGGCGGGCCAGCTCGCGGTCGAACTCGGCGACCGGCGCGCCGTCGGCGACCGTACGGACGGAAAGCACGAAGGACTGCGTGGTCAGGAAGACGGCACGGGCCATCAGCTCGGCGTCGCCGGGCCGGACCGAGCCGTCGGCCTGGCCGCCGGCCACCGCCGCCGCGAGGAACCGCAGCATCTCGTCCTGACCGCCGCCGCGCCGGTCCAGAAGGTACGGCAGCAGCACCTCCGGGTCGACGTCACGAATCTTGCACAGCAGCGGGTGCTCCCGCAGCAGCCGCGCCCCCGCCGTCACCCGCGCCACCAGGCGGGACCGGGCCGGCCCGGTCGGCTCGTCCTCCCCGGTGGCCACCAGCACCTGATGCCACTCCCGGCTCATCAGGTCCCCGATCAGTGACTGCACGTCCGGCCAGCGCCGGTAGACGGTCATCCGCGAGACCCCGGCCCGGCGCGCCACGTCCGTCAACGTCGTACGGCGCACGCCGTAGGCCAGCACGCAGTCCCGGGCGGCGTCCAGCACCAGGTCGTCCACGCGGCATGTCTACCACGCCCGCCCGGCGGCGCCTGTGCACACCCGACCCGCCGCCGATCGCGCGACAGCGTCGACCGCTCACGGCAGTACGCGCACCGCCAGCGTGCAGGTGTCGTCGTCCGGGCTGGGGTGGTGCAGGAGGTCCCGGAGCCGCGGCAGGGTCTGCTTCCCCGGTTCGCGGGACAGGGTCGACAACCCTCGCATCACCGGGACCAGCAGGTCGTCGACGTCGGCCGAGCGTCTCTCCACGAGCCCGTCGGTGTAGAAGAGGAGCAGGTCGCCGACGCGCAGCGGCTGCGCGGCGACCGGGTAGGTGACGGTCTGGTCGACGCCGAGGAGGACGCCCGACGGCCGGTCGAGCGTGGTGGTCGCCCCGGCTCGGGCCAGCAGCGGGGCCGGATGGCCGGCCTGGGCCCAGCACAGCGACCGGGTCGAGGCGTCGTAGAGGGCGGCCACCGCGGTCCCGGTGACGCCCAACTGCGCGCAGAGCCGGTTCAGGTGGCCGAGCAGCACGCCCGGATCCCGGATGCCGATCGACAGCCACGCGACCAGCGCGAACCGGAGGTGGGCCATGCCGCTGGCCGCCCCCAGGCCGTGCCCGGCGACGTCTCCGACGGCGAGCGCGACCAGGCCGTCCGGCAGGGTCTGCGCGTGGTACCAGTCACCGCCGACCTGAAGGACGCGTTCCGCCGGCAGGTAGCCGACCAGCACCTCGAGCCCCGCGAGTGACAGGGGGTCGCGGGGCACCGGCTGGATCAGGTTCTGCAACTGCCCGGCGAGCCGGTGCTCCGCCAACGCGGTCATCTCGCGCGTCCGCAACTGGTCGCTGAGCCGCTCGATGGCCGTCCGCGAGTCCACCCGCGCCGTCACGTCCTGCACCACGGCGTAGACCTTCATCGGCGCCCCGTCGCCGTCCCACGCGACATCGGAGAGGATCCGCAGGTACTTGACCGACGTGCCGGCCCGGAAGCGCACCGTAACGTCCGAGGACGTCCCGCTGTCCAGCGTCTGCCAGGCCGCCTCGCGCAGTCCGTAGTCGTCGGGGACGAGCGCCGCGGCCTGCTCGGCGCGCGACATGGGGCCCAGAGCGGGGTCCCGTTCGAAGATCCGGAACATGCCGGGCGACCACTCGCTGCGCCCGGTGACGAGGTCGTACTCGGCCCAACCGAGGCTCCCCAGCAGCTCGGTGTGCTCCAGTCGGCGCCGGTCCTCGTCCAGGCGCTGCCACCAGACCAGCAGGCCGCCGAGGACCCGGTGGGCCGTCACGTCGAACAGGGAGTCCGCGACGACGCCCGCCCGGCTGCCCACGTAGCGGAAGTCGGGCAGCCGGCGCGGCTCTCCGCTCGCCAGCACCTGGTGGTAGGTCAGCCAGAGTGGGCCGTCGACGATACCGGGGTACAGCTCGCTGAGCAGCCCACCGATCCGCCCGGCGCCCCGACCGTAGACGTCGCCGGCCTGTTCGCTCGTCGCCGCGATCCGGAAGTCGACGACCTCCCCGTCGGCCGACGTGACCGGCAGCAGCCACGTGCAGTTGGCCGGGATCGCGGACAGCACCTCACGCACCGCGGCCACGGTGGAGGCATCCGGCGACGACGCGGCGGCATGCGGAACCGGCAGGCCCTCGTGAACCATGCGAGCAGCCTAGTCATCGTCGCGGCGACTCCGGGGCATCCGCCCCGCGCCGGTGCCCCCGCTGCCCGGAGGCCTCTTCCCCCGCCAACCTCGGGGCGTGGCAGAGCGTCATGACGACTCGCGAGCGCGGAGCCGACATGGTTCGCGGCGCGAGTCAGGCCGGGTCCAGCCGGTAGTGCAGGCGAAGCGCGAGGGACCGGTAGACCCGCAACTCATGGTCGGTGCGCAGCACACCGCGGTGATCCCGGTAGACGTGGAAGCGTTCGTGGAGGGGAACACGCGCGGCCCAGGCTCCGCCGCCGCCGTCCCGGACGACGACATAGGCCCCGTCGTCGCCGAAGACCCCGGGCGGCGAGGACAGCACCAACGAACCGTCGTCCTGGATGCTGGGGCGCAGGAAGACCTGCACGTTGCCGGACTCCAGTGGGAATGCCACATGGACCGAGGGCTGGTCCGAGCCGGGCAACCGCCGGGCCGAGTAGCAGCCGCTGTAGACGAACTCGCCGGTGGCGGAGAGCGTTCGTAGCCAGCCGGCGGCGTGCTGCTCACCGTGGGCGTCGACGATGTGCACGACGCGGGAATCCATGCCGTGGGCGACGTCGAGTGGGCGGGTGGGCAGGGCGAGCTGCTGGACGCGGCGGCCGAAAAGCCGACTGACCAGCTCACCACCCGGCTGGAACAGCGCCGACCACTGCGCCCAGACCTCCATCCGCCAGCCCGCGGTGCGCTCGTAGAAGTGCCGGACCGTCCGGTCCAGATCGGCGGCGCGAAAGCCGGAACCGTCCAGCAGGGACATCGAGGACAACAGCCCGCCGCCGGCGACATCCTCACGCACGACACCGCCGACCCGCTTCGCCTCGGCCGTGAGCCAGGAGGCCCCGACCGGCCCGGGACCGCAGGTCGGCGCGTCCAGCCACCGGTGGCGGCCGTCCAGGTCCACCCGGCGGCCGACCAGCCGCCACCAGGCGCGCGAGCCGAGGTCGAGGGTCCTTCCGAGGCGCCCATCGGTCACTGCGGCATCCTCCCCCGCAGCCGTCGGACCCGGCTGCCTGAGTCATCGCTCGTCCGCAGTACGGTCCCTGCGTTCACGACCGCGCCGCGTCGCCGGGTAGGCGTGCCGGCCGTTCCGACACGATAGCCATTCACGCATCGGCTGCCCGGGCCAGGACGCCCACCCATGGGCCCAGGCGCTCCAGGGACTGCCGGCCACAGCCTTCGACCCGCACCCTGACCAGAAACGGCGCGCCGTGGCGCGGCCGAACACCCGGCAGCGCCGGCGGGACCATGCCTGCGCATGGTGCCAGACGCGCACGTCCGCCGAGACCGGCGGACGTGCAGCGGCGGGAGCGCCTTTTCCCGCGGAGCGCCCACCCGGCAGCGGCGGAGCTGGGAGGCTGGGACCGCGCGGCGTGGAGGACCGGCTGAGGCCACCCGAGCCGGCAGGACCGGACAACTGTGAGGAGCACCGATGGTGGACCGCGACGACCTTCCCGCGCCACAGCACGGCCTGGTGGTCACGCATTTTCTGACGGTGCGCGACGTCGCGGTCTCGCGGGAGTTCTACGCCGACATCTTCGGCGGACAGGTCGTCCTGGCCGAAAACCCCGCGATCGTCCGGATCGCCAACAGTTGGATCATCATGAACCCCGGCGGCGGGCCCACCCCCGACAAGCCCGGCATCACCCTGGCCCCGCCCGAGCCGGGCGACCCGGTTTCCGCGTTCCTGAACGTCCGGGTCGCCGACATCGCCGCGTTCCACGCCGACGCCCGGGCGAAGGGCGCGCGGTTTCTGACCGAACCGCTCGACCGCAAGGCGGAGGTGCGCTGCTACCTACGCGACCCGGACGGCTATCTCATCGAGGTCGGGCAGGCCACCGGAATGCTGCACGGCGTCTTCGCCGACCGGCCGGCCAAATCGACGTGACTCCCTTCCCGCTCGGCGATCGCCGGTAGCAGCCCCGACGACCACACCTGGCCGACAGGGGGGATGACGGCGGAAGGGGCCGAAGGGCGACCGGCCGCCGCCCTTCGACCCCACATCCACCAGGATTCAGTTGTCGTCGGTGAGTCCGTAACGCCTACGCGCCTCCTGGACGGTCTCCGGCTTGACCTCGCCGCGCCGGGCCAGGGCCGCGAGCGCCGCGACCACGACCGACTGCGGGTCGACCCCGAAGTGACGGCGAACCGCCTCGCGGGTGTCGGAGAGGCCGAAGCCATCCGTGCCGATCGAGTGCCAGTCCTGCGGCACCCATTGGCTGATCTGGTCCGGGACGGCCCGCATCCAGTCGCTCACGGCGAGCACCGGGCCGGGAGCGCCATCCAGCGCCCGGGTGACGTACGGGATCCGGTCCTCGCCCTTGAGCAGCGCGGCGTCGCAGTCCAGGGCGTCGCGGCGCAACTCGCTCCAGGAGGTGGCCGACCACACGTCGGCCGCCACGTTCCAGTCCGCGGCCAGGAGCCGCTGGGCCTCGAGGGCCCAGTGCATCGCGGTGCCGGAGGCGAGCAGCTGCAGGCGCGGCGCATCCGCCGTCACCTGGTGGGCGTCGGCTTCCCGGTACCGGTAGAGGCCCTTGAGGATGCCCTGCTCGACGTCGGCACCCGACGGCATCGGCGGTTGGACCTTCGCCTCGTTGTAGACCGTCAGGTAGTAGAAGACGTCCTCGGCGTCCGGCCCGTACATCCGGCGCAGACCGTCGCGGACGATCACGGCGATCTCGTACGCGAAGGCCGGGTCGTAGGCGATCGCCGCGGGGTTGGTGGACGCGATCAGGTGGGAGTGCCCGTCGGCGTGTTGCAGGCCCTCGCCGGTCATCGTCGTACGGCCGGCGGTGGCACCGATGAGGAAGCCGCGGCCGAGCTGGTCGGCGAGCGCCCACATCTGGTCGGCCGTCCGCTGCCAACCGAACATCGAGTAGAAGATGTAGAAGGGGATCATCGGCTCGCCGTGGGTGGCGTACGACGTGGCGGCGGCGGTGAAGTCGGCCATCGAGCCGGCCTCGGTGATGCCCTCGTTCAGGATCTGCCCGTCGCTGGCCTCCTTGTAGTACAGGAGCGTGTCGCGGTCGACCGGGTCGTAGGTCTGGCCGTGCGGCGAGTAGATCCCGGCGGACGGGAAGAGCGACTCCATGCCGAAGGTACGCGCCTCGTCCGGGACGATCGGCACCCAACGCCTGCCGGTCTCCGGGTCGCGCAGCAGATCCTTGACCAGGCGGACGAAGGCCATGGTCGTCGCGATCTCCTGGGTACCGGAGCCCTTGGCCAGGGTGTCGAAGGGCTTGGCCGGCGGCGCGGGCAGCACCACCGGGTGGACCCGACGGGCCGGGGCGGGGCCGCCCAGCGCGGCCCGGCGCTCGTGGAGGTAGCGGACCTCCGGCGAGTCGGCGCCGGGGTGGACGTACGGGACCACGTCACCGTTGAGCTGGCTGTCCGGGATGGGGAGTTCGAGGAGGTCTCGCAGCGCGCGGAACTCGGTGCCGGTCAGCTTCTTCATCTGGTGGTTGGCGTTGCGCGACTCGAAGTTCGGGCCGAGCGTGTAGCCCTTGACGGTCTGGGCGAGGATCACGGTCGGCGCGCCGCGGTGCGTGACGGCGGCCCGGTAGGCGGCGTAGACCTTGCGGGGTTCGTGGCCCGCCCGCGAGGTGTGGAAGCACTCGGCGATCTGCGCGTCGGTCAGCACCTTCGCCATCTCGACGAGCGCCGGGTCGGCGCCGAAGAAGTGCTCGCGGATGTAGTGGACGTCCCGGGCCGCGTAGGTCTGGAACTGCCCGTCGGGGACCTCGCGCAGCCGGCGTACGAGCGCGCCGGTGGTGTCGAGGGCGAACAGGTCGTCCCAGGCCGAGCCCCACAGCGACTTGACGACGTTCCAGCCCGCGGCGCGGAACTGCGCCTCCAGCTCCTGGACGATCTTGGAGTTGGCGCGCACCGGCCCGTCGAGCCGCTGGAGGTTGCAGTTGATCACGAAGGTGAGGTTGTCCAGGCCCTCGCGACCGGCCAGGGCGAGCGCGGCGGTCGACTCGGGCTCGTCCATCTCGCCGTCGCCGAGGAACGCCCACACCCGGGAGGCGGAGGTGTCCTTGATGCCACGGTGCTGCAGGTAGCGGTTGAACCGGGCCTGGTAGATCGCCGACAGCGGGCCCAGGCCCATCGACACGGTGGGGAATTCCCACAGCCACGGCAGCCGGCGCGGGTGCGGGTAGGAGGGGAGGCCGTCGCCGCCCGCCTCCTGCCGGAACCGGTCGAGGTGGCCCTCGGTGAGCCGTCCCTCGAGGAAGGCCCGGGCGTAGACGCCGGGGGCGGCATGGCCCTGGAGGTAGAGCTGGTCGCCGGAGCCGTCGGCCTCCTTCCCGCGGAAGAAGTGCTGGAAGCCGGTCTCGTAGAGCCAGGCGGCGGAGGCGTAGGTGGCGATGTGGCCGCCCAGCCCGTAGCGGCTGCCGCGGGTCACCATCGCGGCGGCGTTCCAGCGGTTCCAGGCGGTGACGCGCCGTTCCATCTCCTCGTCGCCGGGGAACTCCGGTTCGGCGGCGGTCGGGATGGTGTTCAGGTAGTCGGTCTCCACCAGCTTCGGCAGCGCGAGACCCGAGCCCTCGGCGTGTTCGAGCGTGCGGCGCAGCAGGTACGAGGCACGGTGCGGCCCGGCCGCCGCGGCGACGGCGTCGAGCGACGCCGCCCACTCGGCGGTCTCCTCGGGATCACGGTCCGGGAGCTGATCGAGGGGGCTTGGGGTGTTTCGCCCGATGTCGGTCATGATGGCCGCCTTCCGACGGTCCGGGACCTCGTTGTCCTCAGGACGGAGGTCGAGACGGTGAGGCAGGAGGACCTGTCCGCCGCAGCTCGCGCCGGTGGTCCGGGGCCAACGATAGCTCTGATCGATGATCGATCAAACTTCGCCAAGGCCGTCCGCGCTGGTGGTGTAAGTGGCGTCTCAGTCGCGGAATCAGACTTGCGGGGCGCAGCCGAGCACGTGCTCCTTGACCAACTCGTCGACCCGCGGATCCCGCCGCCGGAAGGCCTCGACGATGGCCTCGTGCTCCTCCGCGTACGACTGCTGGCGGGTGCCCAGCCACCGGATGGCGAGGGTGGTCCACACCTCGATGCCGAGCGACTCCCAGGTGTGCAGCAGCACGCTGTTCCCGGACGCGCGCACCAACTCCCGGTGGAAGGCGACCGTGTGACGTACCTGGGCCGCGGCGTCACTCCTGCGGTCGGCCTCGCGGAGCGCGGCGACCTCGGGCTCCAGGACGGAGACGTCATCGTTGAGCCGTGGCGAGGCGAGCGCGGCGGCGACCTGCTCCAGGCCCGCCCGCACGGGATAGATCTCCTCCAGGTCGGCGGCGGAGAGATTCCGTACCCGTACGCCCTTGTTGGGGGCGGATTCGATCAGTCGCAGCGCCTCCAACTCGCGCAGCGCCTCCCGGATCGGCGTCTGGCTGACCTCCAGCTCCACCGCGATCCGCCGTTCCACGATCCGCTCCCCCGGCTTCCAACGCCCGCCGACGATCCCCTCGACGATGTACTCGCGGATCTGGCGAGGCAGCGAGTGGACGACGGGCGGGGCCATGGGTCACTCCTCGGGAGGTTGGTGGCTACTCAGACAATACGCAGGCCACCCGGGGCGCGACGGGAGCCGGGACGGCGGGGGCCGGAGCGGCGTCGCCGCTCCGGCCCTGGGACGAGCCGCGCCTACCGTACGGTCAGCGGCACCTCGATCTTGTCGATGTCGGGTGAGTAGACCGGCGTCGTGCTGTCGATCTCGATCGTGCTGGCGCCGGCGCGCAACTGCACGGCCACGGTCACCGTGGCCGGGATGTCCCAGCCACCGCTGGGCGGGAAGGCCAGGGTGACAGGGTTCTGGCCGTTGGCTGAGACGGTCGCCGAGCGTGGGTCGTTCGTGGCGTAGCGGATGTTCACTTGGTAGGTGCCCGTCCGTCTTCGGCACGGTGACCCCGTTGAGGCGCAGCGCGCCGCCGTTGTAGAGGTTGCCGACCTTCGCGCCGCCGGAGCAGTTGGCACAGCCGCCGACCGAGGCGCCGCGTACGAGGGTGTTCGTGCTTGCCTCCGCCTCGTAGCTGGCCACCTTGGGGGCGTCGCCCTTCGGGGTGACCTTGAACAGCCGGGAACCGTGCGACGGCAGGGTCGCCGAGATGGCGCCGTTGTGCACGCCCAACTCCTCCTGCTTGCACAGGTCCCGCACGGTGGCGTTGCCACCGAAGCCGAAGCTGCTCCAGTTGGCGGTGACCTGGGCGGGGAAGCTGCCCAGGTTGAACAGCGCCACGGTGTACGAGCCGTCAACGTTCTTCATCCCCCAGACCTGCGCGGGGCCGGTCGGCGTCACCGGCCGGGCCGGGACGCCCTGCTGGTCGATCGCGATCACCTTGCGGTTGGTGAGCAAAGAGAGGCCGTACGCGTCGAGCTTGGTGAGGTCGTCACCGATGTAGAGCGGGGCCGCCGGACAGGAGGAACTCGATCGGGCGTCCGGTCTTGCCGATGGCCGCGTGCCAGGCGGCGACGTCCGGGATGTTGTTGTAGTTGTCGCCGCTGCGAAACGAGCCCGGCCCGACGCCGTCGAACGTGAGGAAGTCGTACGGCGTACACCCGGGCCGACGCGACCACGAGATGCTCGCGGCGCTGTGGCGGGAACACGCAGCCGACCAGTTGACGGCAGTGCTCGGACGTTCAGGTGACGCGCCGCCTCGCCCCGGGTCGGACGCTCAGGTGCCCACGAACTGACCCGCAGGACCGGGTACCGGAACTCCCGGCAGGGAACTAGAGGTCCACCCCACACGATCCGTCGCAGTACGGCGCGAGCCCGGTGGCGCCACAGGCACAGGCCGCCATCCGGGTTTCGCGGCGCGTTCCGACACCGTCCTCGGGCTGGTCCGTCCCGACCCGCAGGTCGCCCCGCAGGAGGAGGGGACCACCGGGCACCGCTCGTACGGTCGTCACCGGATCAGGTTGCTCGGTGTCGGCACCGCTTGTCGGGCGGTACTGCAGAGCCCCGGTCGGGCACCGCCGGACGACGGCGGCGACCTCGTCTCCCGGTGCGGCCCCGGGCAGGATCCAGGGGCGTCGTCCGACGTCGAACACCTGCGGCAGACCCCGGACGCACTCGCGGGCGTGCCGGCACCGGCGAGCGTCGAAGCTGACCAGGATCTCCGGGCCGGAGTACCGCTTTCCGTCCTCGAAGGGGTCGTGCGCGGCCGGCTCGGTCACGGGAACCTGACCAGGTCGGCGTACTCGGGATGACGGCGGATGTAGGAGGCGACCAGCGGGCAGAGCGGGGTGGCGAACCGGCCCTGCCGTCGCACGTCGTCCAGCGCCGCTCCGACCAGCCGCGAACCCAGTCCGCGCCCCTGGTGGGCGACGTTCACCTCGGTGTGGGTGAACACCACCCGGTCGCCGACGAGCCGATACTCGGAGGCGCCGGCGAAAGTGCCGTCGACCAGCACCTCGTACCTGTCCAGTTCCGGATTGTTCCGGATGACGATCATGTCCACGTCACTCACTCTCCGCCTCCTGGTTGATCGGCCCCGCCGGGTGCGCCCGGAGCGGTCGTTCGTGCTGCGCCACCTTCATGCCGGTGCCGTTCGTTCCGAAGCCCGGCGTCTCCGCGCCGAAGCGCTGGAACACCTGAATTGGCTCGTCGACGACCTGCGGGATGGCGGCGGCATGGGAGGTCGGTGTACCGGAGTCGTCCTGCGGCACGTCACCGAAGGTGTCGAGGCCGAACACGAGATCAGGCATCGGCGGGCTCCTGGGTGAGTAGTTCCCGCACCCGCGGTGCGACCTCACGGCCGAGCAGCTCGATGGTGCGGGCGCGGGCCTGGCGGGGCAGGTGCATGATGTCGTACTTGAGGTCGAAGCGGCTGAGCCCCAGGTCGCGGACCGTCCGGGCGATCTTCCGAGCGACCGTCTCGGGCGAGCCCACGAAGAGCGCCCCGGAGTCGATCTCGGCCGCGTACCGTTCGCGGGTCGGCTTGTGGAAACCGCGCTCCCGGGCGGCCTGCTGCATGACCGGCTCCCAGTAGCGCCACCAGGTCTCCGCGGCCTCGTCGTCCGTGTCGGCGATCAGTCCGAGCGAGTGCTGCCCGATCGGCCGCGCGGAGTGCCCGAACTGTGCGAGCGCGCGGTGGTAGAGGTCGACGTGGCCCGCGAACCGTTGCGGACGCCCACCGATGATCGCGAGCATGAGAGGAAGCCCGTAGCGGGCGGCGCGGATCACGGAGTTCGGGCTACCGCCCACGCCGATCCAGGTCGGGATGCCTCCCGGCCGCATCCGGGGATGCAGCCGCTGCTCGACCAGCGGGCTACGGACGGTGCCCGACCAGCTGACCGGGTCCTCCCGCTGGAGCCGCATGAACAGGTCGAGCTTCTCCTCGAACAACCGCTGGTAGTCGGTCAGGTCGTAGCCGAACAGCGGGAACGACTCGGTCGCCGAGGCCCGGCCGAGGACGAGCTGGGCGCGGCCGTTCGACACCGCGTCGAGGGTCGAGAACTCGTGGTAGAGCCGTACCGGGTCGTTCGTGCTGAGCACCGTGACGGAGGTGCCGAGCTTGATCCGCTCGGTCGCCGTCGCGATCGCCGCGAGCAGCACGGGCGTGGCGGAGTCGTTGTGGCCCTCGCGGTAGTGCTCGCCCACGCTGAACACGTCCAGGCCGACCGACTCCGCGAGTCTCGCCTCCTCGACGATCAGCCGCACGGTCTCGGCGTCGCTGAGGACGCGATCGCCGTCGGTGGCCACTTCCCCGAATGAGTTGAGTCCGAGCTCGAAGCGTTCGGCCGTCATAAGTTCCTCCTCCTGCTCCGGTCCCGGCGGTGCGGCGGTCAGCCCCGCCGACTGATTGACGTGTCAATCATGCCCACGATATGATTGACACGTCAATTGGAGGACGGATGACGGAGAACACACAGCGGCGGGGGCGCCAGCTCCCGACCACGGAGCAGCTGCGGATCTGGCGCGAATTCATCGAGACGGCGGAGGTACTGAAGGCCGAGATCAGCACCCGGCTGCAGAGCGAGACCTCGCTGTCGCCCGGCGACTACGTGGTTCTCCTCGCTCTGACCGAAGCCGAGGGGGGACGGATGCGCTCCTCCGAGCTCGCGGCCGTCATCGGCTGGGAGCGCAGCCGACTCTCCCACCACCTCGGCCGCATGGAGCGGCGCGCGCTCATCAGCCGCCAGGAGTGCGTCTCCGACAACCGGGGAGCTGAGATCGTGCTCGCCCCGGCCGGCGCCGAGGCGTTCCAAGGCGCCACGGTCCCGCACCTGCGCGCCATCCGCGAGATCTTCGTCGACGCGCTCACGCCCGATCAACTCACCGCGGCAGGCGAGTTGGCTGCGAGCCTCCGCGCGCATCTCGGCCTGTCCCGCCCACGGTGACGATCCGCGGCTGACCTCCCACGTACGACGAGAGCCTCCCGGGTACGACGAAAGGCCCGGCGTACGCGGTAGGGTGCAGGCCGCCCGGGGTCGCCACGCCTCGTCGGGTCAGGTCCGCCCCGCGACGGACCTACCGGGCACGGTCAACGACCTCACGCGATACGTGACCGCCGATGCTCCGGCTGGCGGGGCGGCCGCCCGGGCCATCCAGATCCCGGTTGTCCTGGCACGATGGCGGTTCGCCGGCTGATCCACCGGAGCGCCCCGCAGGACGCGACGCCTCGGGGGCGGCCCTGCGCCGGACCAGCCATCCGACGAGCGCCACGACGCCGAGCAGCACCACCACCGCGATGGTGGCGCTCCGCGCGGTCCGCGCCGCAGCGCCCGCCGTCGCACAGAGCAGTGCGGTCGGCAGCACTCCCCCGGCTCCGGCCAGCGCGACCCGGCGCCAGCCGAGTCGGTAGGTGCCGGCGAGCAGGGCGACAGTCTCGGCGAGCACCGGTACCGGTCGGGTCAGCAGCACCGCCATCAGCCCGTAGCGCCGGAGCAGCGCCTCGGCGCGGGCGTGTTGCGTCGGCGTCGTGGCGCGCGCGATGAGATGGCGGCTGTTGGCGCCGATGCCGAACGCGACGAGCGTGGCCCCCAGCCCGCCGATCAGGGACAGCAGGGTGCCGGCGAGTACGCCGAACAGCGCTCCATTGGCGGTCATCACCAGACTGGACGGCACGGGCAGCGCCACGTCGACGAGCAGGAGCCCCACCCCGGCTGCGGCCGCGGCCGGACCCGCCTCCTGCGGCATCGGCGTCGGACCGGTCAGCACCGGCACGTCCAGCGCCTCCACCACCAGGAAGACCGCCACCAGCGCGGCGGGTATCCCGGCGAGGACGACCGGGTACGCCCAGCGGCGCACGGTGCTCACACGTCCCGCCGGTACAGGATCGCGTTCGCCGCCATCTCCAGGTAGCACTCGCGGATCAGCAGTTGGTGGCGGGTCTTCTCGGCCACGATGGGGAAGGCGATGTCGACGGCGTCCGGACGGCCCAGGGCCAGGCCGAGCTGCTCGGTCACGGCGTACCCGTTGATCGCGTCAAGGTTGCTCAGCAGCAGCATCCGCATGTGCCGCCACGCCGAGCCGCGTACGCCCGCGAGCCGACCCTCCGCCTCGCCGACCAGCTCACGGGCCGCGCCCAGCACCGTCGCGACGACGGGGACCAGCTTGCCCGCCGCTCCACCCGCCGCCGGCGCCGCGCGGCCGAACGCGCGGTACAGGTCCGAGACGGCTTCTTCGTGCTGCCGAGCCGGTGCCGCGATCTCGCGGAGCCAGCCGCGGATGTGCGGCTCGCCGACAGCGTCGGCGGTGTCCTCCAGGATCTTGCGGTAGGCCGACTGCAGCGTGCGGGTGGTGACGAGCCACGGTGCCACCCGGTCCAGGTGAGCGGTGACGGTGGCGTCGTCGAGTTCCACCAGCAGTGGGCGGTTCACGACCCGCTCCCGTCGCGCACGACGCGCCACAGCACACCCGTGTGGCCGTAGGACATCTGGGTCTTCTCCAGCACGCGGGAGACTCCGAAGTCGAGCACGTAGAGGCTGCCGTCGGGGGCGAACTTGGCATCCACCGGTCGCTCGACACCGCCGGTGCCCAGCGCCGACGCCGGGCCGGGCCGGTCGTTGCGCATGAACGGCTCGCTGCTGCCGTCGGAGGGGTCCACCGTCAGCACGCGGAATCCGTGTTCGAGGTCGCGCGGGTCGGGCGAGTTCATCGGCGCGAGGGTGCCCCACTCGCAGACGAACAGTCGCCCACGGTGGCCGAAGGCGTCGCTGCGCGAGACGTCCAGGCCGGTCATCGCCGAGTGCGGTTTCTCGAGGAACACCGCGGGCCCCGCCCACGGTGGCGGGTCCGCGAGCAGCGGCTCGGCCGGCCGTCCGCGCCGGGGCAGGTGTGATTCGTGCCAGGCGGGCAACCCGTCGCCGCAGATGTCGGGAAAGCCGTACCAGGCGGGGCGGTCGATCGAGCCGTGCGGCGTGCGGGCGGCGTCGATGCGCCAGATGCGATCCGGGTCGTCGCGGATCGCCCGATCGCCCGTCTCCTCGAAGTCGTTGTCGGAGACGTACAGCTCGCCGTCCTCCCCGAAGGCCATGCCGTAGGGGTTGCGCAGGCCCCAGGCCACGAGCTCCATCTCGCTGCCGTCGGGCTGCGCGCGCCACAACCCGGAGCTGCACTTCAGCTCACCACGGATCACCTCGCCCCGCCGCGCGGGGGTGCCGAACGGCTTGAACGGCCCGGTCTCCACCAGATACGGGTACGGCCCGGTGGGGTCGTAGCTCTGCACGTTGTTGCCGGTCAGTTCGACATCCTCACCGGGCACGTCGTGCACGCCGATGTGTCGTGCCACGTCGACCTGAAACCCCTGCGGCAGCATCACGCCCTGCTGGGACACCGACCCTTGCGCGAAGTACATCAGACCGTCGGGGCCGAACACCGGCCCGCCGGGCTCGTGCCAGCCGCCGTTGGGCAGTCCGTCGATGAGCACCTGGCGGTCACCTGTGGCGAGGTCGATCCGGTCGATCCGGGCGTGGCGTCCGCCCTTGCACGACACGAGCAGCGCCCCGTCGTGCACGGCGACGTGCCGCGGCCCACCAAGGGTCTCCTCGGAGACGACGTCCAGGTGGCCGGTGGGGTCCAGCCGCAGGATCCGCGCGGGCAGATAAGGGCGGGTGGGCCAGGTACTACCGCCCTCGAGCACGAACAGGGTGCCGTCGTCGGCGAACCCCATGCCGCAGGGCATCGACAGGCCGACGAGCACCACCTCCACGCGGTAGCCGTCCGGCACCACGACGTCCGCCGGGTCGACCCGCGCACGCGCGGGTGTCGGGAGCTCGCTCAGCGCCTCGGGTGCCGCCACGCTCACCGTCAGCGGCATCAATGAGGTCATGACAGTCCCTACGAGTGGATCGAGGCCCGGTGTCCGCCGGGCGGTGGCCGCCCACCCATTCCCCGGGCCCCCGACGCCAATCCCCTCCAACGGGTGAAAGCGGACGTCGCGGCCGGTCCGGCTCACCGCCGGCGATCGCGCCCGGCCCCGGCAGGGCGGACGGGCGGGCGATCCGCCAGCCCGGATCGGAACGGCCCGGTATGACGACGGTGACGCGCCCCCTTCGGCTAGCCTCGCAATCGGGGAGGACGCATCGCGTCGCCCCTTCGCACACACCCGTGGCTACCGCCGCCGACATGGCGCCGGCGCCGCGGCACCGAACTCCTCGGCTGGTGCGAAGGGCGCAGATGACCACTCGGCGGCAGGACCGGCCCTGGCGTTCCCAAGATTTCCGGCTCCTGGTCGCCGGCCAGACCGTGACCCAACTGGGCACCGACGTCACCACATTCGCCTTCCCCCTGATCGCCGTCCTGCTCCTGGACGCCACGCCGTGGCAGCTGGGCGTGCTCGTGGCCGTGCAGAACGGCGCGTTTCTGCTGCTGGCAGTGCCGGCCGGGGTCTGGCTCGACCGGCGGCGGCTCCGGCCGGTCCTGATCGCCACCGACCTCGTCCGGTGCGCCGCGCTGGTGACCGTCACCGCGGCGGCCGCGCTGTCCTGGCTCAGCCTGCCGCTGTTGATCACGACGGCCGCGGTCATGGCCGTCATGCGGGTGCTGTTCGACATCGGCCACCAGTCCTACCTGCCGATGGTGCTGGGCCGCCGGTACCTCCTACAGGGCAACTCGGCCGTGGAGACGGTCCGCTCCTCCGGGCAGGTCGCCGGTCCCAGCCTCGGCGGGTGGCTCACCCAACTGGTGGGCGCCACGAACACGCTGCTGGTCGACGCGGTGAGCTTCCTGCTCAGCGCCGCCTGCCTCGCGCGGATCAGGACCCGCGAGCGGACGCCCCGGCGGACCGGCCACCGCTCCCGGATGGTGCCGGACGCCCGCGAGGGGCTGCGCTTCGTGCTGACCCATCCCGTCCTGCGCGCGATCGCCGCCACCAGCGCCCTGTCGAACCTCCTCTTCACCGCCGCCACGGCGCTGCTCGTCCTGTTCGTGGTCGACACCGTGGGCTTCGCGCCCGGCGCCGCCGGCATGCTGCTGTCCGCCGCCCCGGCCGCCGCGCTGCTCGGCGCGGCCACGGCCACCCGGCTGGCCCGCCGGGTCGGGTCGGCCCGGATCATCTGGCTGTCCCTGGCGGTGACCAGCCCGGCGAACCTGCTGGTCCCACTGACCGGCCCCGGCTGGGGCGCCGTTCTCCTCGTCGCCGGCCTCGCCGGCAGCGGGATCGGCCAGGTCGTCTACGGGATCACCCAGGTCACCTACCGGCAGACGGTCGTGCCCGTCCGGTTGCTGTGCCGGATCAACGCCAGCATGCGCTTCCTGGTCATGGGCGCGATGCCGCTCGGGGGCCTGCTCGGCGGCGTGCTCGGTGACGCGCTCGGCGTCCGCGCCGCCCTGCTCGTCATCGGGGCCGGGCTCACCCTCGCACCGGTCCCGCTGCTGCTGTCGCCCCTTCGTCACGCACGTGAGCTGGAGGAACTGGCGCGGCGGCCGATGGGCGACGAGGCACCACCGGCAACCGGCCGGACGCGCGCCGCACGGCGGCGGCGGCGACCCGCCTGCCCCCGGCCGGACGGTCGACGGCGAAGCGCACGGAGCAGCCGGCGGGCCACGCGCCGCACCTCGATGGGATCGTGACCGCTGCCGCGGCGCCGTCGGGAAGGACCGCCCGGCCACCGGGCTGCTAGCCTTCGGCGCCATGTGGATCGAGGACCTCGTGGCCGGGCGCCCGGCCTGGCGGCACACCCCGTCGGGCGTGGTGTTCCGCGAAGTTCCGGGCGGCACGTTCCGGATGGGCCTGTCCGACGCGGAGCTGGAGGCGGTACGCGCCATCGAGCGCAGCGGCGGGGTCGAGGACACCATCGAGCCGTTCCTCGCCGCGGCTCGGGACGCACAGCCGGTGCGCGAGGTGCGGGTCGAGCCGTTCCTGATCGCCCGGCACCCGCTGACGGTGGCGCAGGTCCGGCACTGGCTGCCCGAGTACGAGGACGAGTACGCCGAGGCGGACAGCGGCACGGCCCGGGTCGAGGACGACCTGGACGACCTGCTCGAGCTGTTGCCGTTCCGGCTGCCCAGCGAGGCGCAGTGGGAGTACGCGGCCCGGGCCGGCACCACCACGCTGACCTTCCGCGGTGACGGGAAACCCGGCGAGGACCAACTGCTCGACGACTTCGCCGACGAGACGCGGACGGCCGCCGGGGAGAACGCGTTCGGGCTGACGGCGATGGGGTCGGCGAACGAGCTCTGCGCCGACGTGTGGATCCCCGGGTTCGCGGGCGCGCCGGCCGACGCGCGCCCACGGACCGGTGACGGGCCCCGGACCGTACGTGGCGGAGCTGCCGACGTCCACCCCTGGCAGGGCTGCGACGAGTGGCTGCTGCTGCTCTCCGCCACCCGCTACGAGCACGCCGACTTCACGGCGGTTCGCCCGGTCGCCCCGCTGCCACCCCGCTGAAAGCCGTCTCAACGGGGGCCACGTTCTGCGTCCGCGCGTACGACAGTCGACCTGCGGGCGGATCACCAGGGCCGGCGAACCGTGCCGCTGCACCTGTGGCGCAGGTGCTCGTACTCCGGGTCGCCGGGCTCGACGGACCTGGCGGTCAGCGACCCGGGCAGCGCGTCGTGGTCGAGGCCTGGCTGACGCCCGACCAGGGCGCCCGGGCGGCCCGTCCGGTGCCGGTACGTTCCTTCGCGACGGCCTCACGCAGCGCGGGGGCGATCCACGCCACTGCACCCGGGACGGACCCCGTGCGCCGCGGGTGACGGACGTCCTCCCCCCGGCGAAGCGCTCCGCCCGCTGACCGACCGGTTACCGTTGCCGGCGTGCGGGCGGAGGCGGGCGAAACGATCGGCTTCTCGGTGCTCGGCCCGATCAGGGTCGTCCGCGCCGGTGCCGAGCTGCAGCTGGGCGCCCGCCAGCAACGCCTGGTGCTCGCGTTGCTGCTGGCCCGGTCCGGTGCACCGGTCTCCCTGGCCGAGCTGGTCGAGCTGCTGTGGGGCGTGGACGCCCCGGCCAGCGCCGCGAACGTCGTGCACCGGCACGTCGGGGTGCTCCGGCGGCTGCTCGAGCCCGGCCTGCCCACCCGCTCGGCGGGCCGGCACATCCTCCGGGAGGTCTCGGGCTATCGGCTGCGCGCCGACGAGGATTCCCTTGACCTGCTGAAATTCCGGTCGCTGAGCCGGTTGGCCGGCCGGAGCCTGCAGGACGGCGACGCGGAGTCGGCGCTCCGGCATTCCCTCGACGGGCTGCGGCTGTGGCGCGGTCGGTGCGCCGCGGGCCTGGAACCGGCCTCCCGCCTGCATCCCACGTTCCTCGCCGTGGAGGCCGAACGCGCCCAGGCCGTGCGTGAGGCGGCCGACGCCGCCGAGCGCTGCGGCCGGCTGAGCGCGGTGCTGGCGCCGTTGCGGCAGGCCGCCGAGCAACACCCGCTCGACGAGTCGCTGCAGAGCCGGTTGCTGCTCGCGCTCGCCGCCGACGGCCGTCAGGCCGAAGCCGTCGAGACGTACCGGGTGGTGCGTCGCCGGCTCGCCGACGACCTGGGCATCGATCCGGGCGAAGAACTGCGGGAGGCGTACGACCGGCTGCTGCACCAGCGCACCCAGCCGGCGCGCACCGATTCGCCGTCGCTACTCCCCCGGCCCGCGCAGCTGCCGCCGGACCTGCCCTTCTTCAGCGGCCGGGAGGACCTCGTCGCCGAGGCCCGCGCGGCGGTCGCACGCCCGGACGGGCCGGCGGTGCTCGCGATCGACGGCATGCCCGGGATCGGCAAGACCGCCCTCGCCGTCCATCTCGCCCACCAGTTCGCCGCCGACTACCCGGACGGGCAGCTCTACGTGGACCTGCGCGGATACGACGGGCGGGAACCGGCGATGAGCCCGGCCGAGGCGCTGCGCGGTTTCCTCGGCTCGCTCGGGGTTCCCCAGGAGGGCATCCCCGCCGAACTGCACGCCCAGGCGGGCCTGTACCGCAGCAGCCTCGCCGGCCGGCGCCTGCTGATCGTGCTCGACAACTGCCGGGACACCGAGCAGATCCGGCACCTGCTGCCGGGCAGCCCCGGCTGTCTGGTGATCGTCACCAGCCGCAGCCGGCTCAGCGCCCTGCTGACCACGGCCGGCGCCCACCCGTTGCCGGTCGGCCTGCCGAGCGTCGACGAGGCCCGCGCGGCGCTGCTGCGACCGCTCGGTCCCGGCCGGGTCGCGGCGGACCCGGCCGCCATCGACGCCATCATCGCCAGCTGCGGACGGCTGCCGCTCGCGCTGGCCGTGGTGGCCGCCCGGGGGGCGAGCCTGCCGCGGATGCCACTGGCGCAGATCGCCGCCGAGCTGACCCGGGCGCCGGGCAGTCTGGACGGCTTCGACGGCGACGACCCGCAGACCGGGCTGCGTGCCGTCTTCTCCTGGTCCTACCAGGCACTCTCCGCCCCGGCCGCCCGCCTCTTCCGGCTGCTGCCGATCCATCCCGGCCCCGACATCTCGATCGCCGGGGCGGCGTGCCTGGCCGGCGTCCCGCCGCGCAGCGGGCGGGCGCTGATCGGCGAGCTGAGCCGCGCGCACCTGATCAGCGAGGACCTGCCGGGCCGCTACCGCACCCACCACCTGCTGCTGGCCTACGCCACGGAGCTCGGTGAGGAGAACGACAGCCCGGCCGAGCGCGCCGCCGCGGAGCTGCGCTGCCTGGAGTTCTACCGGGCCACCGGCTATCAGGCGCACCGGCGGCTGCTGGCCCACGCCGGGTACCACCCGATGATCGAGCCGGGGCCGGGCGAGACCCCGCTGCGCTTCGCCGGCCACGGCGACGCCATGCGCTGGTTCACCGCCGAGCGGCAGGTCCTCATCGCGCTGGTCGGCCGGGCCGCCCGGCAGGGCCGGCACACCGAGGCCTGGCAGCTCGCCCTGAGCATGCAGCACTTCTTCGAACGCAGCGGCCGGTGGGCCGACTGGACGACGACCGGCGAGGTGGCCCTCGAGGCCGCCCGGGCGGGCGGCGACCTGGTCGGGCAGGCCCGGATGCACCGCAGCCTGGCCGGGGCGGCCTACTTCCGAGGCGAGCACGAGACCGCGATCGGGCACCTCGACCGGGCAGTCGAGCTGCTCGTCCGGCTCGGCCTGCACGGCGAGGTGACCCGGGCCCGGATCAACCGGGCGATGATCCGGCGCGCCCAGGGGCGACACGAGGAGGTCGTCCGGGCGCTGCCCGCGGCGCTGGGGCCGGCCCTGGCGGCCGGAGACGACAGACTGCTCGCGAGCGCCCTGGTGATCATGGCCGCGAGCCACGCCGAGCTGGGCCGGGGGGAAGAGGCCGTGCGCTGCGCCGAGCAGGCCATGACGCTGTCGCGCGGAGCGCGGGACGGGCTGGGCATCGCAGAGGCCTGGGAGGTGCTCGGCCAGGTGCATGCCACCCGCCGGGAGCGCGACAAGGCGGTGGACTGCTGGCGCGAGGCGGCCGTCGCCTACCAGGAGGCCTCGGCGTCGGCGCCCGCCGCGGAGGTGCTGGCGCTGCTCGGCGACGCCCTCGCCGCCGCCGGCGACCAGGACGCCGCGGTGGGGGCGTGGCAGGAGGCGCTGGCCCTGATCCCGTATCCGCGGACCCGGACCGGCCGGCGGCTGGCCGGCCTGCTCGCGGCGGTCACGTCGGGTCCGTGACCGGTCGCGGTCGGCGACGGCACTCGATTCTCACTTCCGCGTCAGTCCATTCGCATCGGCCGCCCCTAGGCTCCTGCCTCATTCACCGTTGCTCCTGCCTGTGGGGGAAACATGGTGCTGCGGGCACCCGACGAATCACCGGACGGCCGGACCGAGCGCATGACCGCGCTGCATGCGGACCACGCCCGTGCCGTGCTGCGTCTCCTGCTCGTGCTGACCCGCGGCCAGCGCCAGGCCGCCGAGGATCTGCTCCAGGAGACGATGTTGCGGGCGTGGCGGCACCTCGACTCGGTGCCGGCCGAGCCCGATGCCGCCCGCCGGTGGCTCTGCACCGTCGCCCGGCGGCTCGTCATCGACGGGGTCCGGCTGCGGCGGGGCCGCCCGGCCGAGGTCCAGCTCGTCGACATGACCTGGATTCCCGCTGGGGACGACACCATCGGCAGCGCGCTCGCGGCGCACGCCATGCGGCACGCGCTCGGTCGGCTGACGCCGGCGCAGCGCAGTCTCCTCTCCGAGGTCTACCTGGTGGGGAGGTCACCGAAGGAGGTCGCGGGCCGGCTGGGAGTGCCGATCGGCACGGTGAAGTCCCGGACCCACCATGCGCTGCGCGCCCTGCGCAGCGGTCTCACGGCGGCCTGAGCAGGAACGACGACTGCGCCGGCCCGCCGATCCATTCGCTGAGTCGAAGCTCACATCGCGCTGACGCGCGCCCGCCCGGCGGCGCGGGGCTTTGCCATGCTGACCCGATCGTGGCAACCAGCCCAGCATGGATCGCAGCAGCATGACCAGCCCGCTCTCCTTCGCCGTTCTCGGCCCGGTGCGGGCCTGGCGCGGCGAGTCCGAGATCGACCTGGGCACCCGGCAGCAGCGGCTGGTCCTGGCGTTGCTGCTCGCCCGCGCCGGCGGCGCGGTCAGCGTCGCCGAGCTCGTCGACCTGCTCTGGGAGTCCGATCCCCCACCCAGCGCGGTCAATGTGGTGCACCGGCACGTCGGGATGCTCCGGCGGCGCTTCGAGCCGGACCTGCCGACCCGGGCACCGGGCTCGGTGCTGATCCGCGACGGCGCCGCGTACCGGCTGCGCGTCGACGGGGAGTCGCTCGACCTGCTGCGGTTCCGGCGCCTGGTCGCCCAGGCCGGTGCCAGCTCCGGCGAGCCGGCCGTCGAGCTCTACCGGGAGGCGCTGGCGCTGTGGCGGGACCGGTGCGCCGCCGGCCTGCCGGCCGACGGCCGGGCCCATCCGGAGTTCCTCGCTGTCGACGGCGAGCGGTTCGCGGCCGTCCGGGCGGCGACCGACGCCGCCCTGTGGGCCGGGTGCGTCCACGTGGTGCTGCCCGCGATCCGGCGGGCCGCCGAATACGAGCCGCTGGACGAGGCACTACAGGCGCGGCTGCTGCTCGCGCTCGCCGCGGACGGCCGGCGGACCGAGGCCCTCGCGGCTTATGCCGACATCGAGCACCGGCTCGCCGAGGAACTCGGCATCCAGCCGGGCGTCGAACTGCGCGCGGCCCGGGACACCCTGCTCGACCAGGGCGCCCCGGCCGGCGGCGCCAGGTCACGGCGCGGCGTCGGCCGCGACGTGCTGGATTTGTCGCAGCCGACCCGGGCCGAGCCGCCGGCGCAGTTGCCGGCCGACCACCCCTACTTCACCGGTCGCCGCGGCATCGTGGCCGCCGCGAAGGCGCTGCTGACCGGAGACGGGCGGACCACCGCGCTGGTCATCGACGGGATGCCCGGCGTCGGGAAGACCACGGTCGCGGTGCACCTGGCCCATCAGCTGGCCCCGCGTTACCCCGATGGACAGTTGCACGCGGACCTGCGCGGTTTCGACTCCGGCGACTCGGCGATGACACCGGCGGAGGCGCTGCGCGGCTTTCTCTGGTCCCTCGGGGTCGCGCCGGCGGCGATCCCGGCCGAGCTGCACGCCCAGGCCGGCCTCTACCGCAGCATCCTGGCCGAGCGCCGGATGCTGATCCTGCTCGACAACTGCCGCGACTGGGACCAGATCCGACACCTGCTGCCCGGCACCGGCGGAAGCCTCGTCATCGCCACCAGCCGCCGCCGGATCACCGGTGCCGCCGGCCCGGCGGGCGCCCACCCGCTGCACCTCGACCTGCTGACCGACGCCGAGGCTCGCGAGCTGCTCACCCGCCGGCTCGGCGACGCGGCGGCCGCCGAACCCGCCGCCGTCGACGAGATCATCGCGCGGTGCGGCCGGCTGCCGCTGGCCCTGGCGCTGGTCGCCACCCGCGGCGTCGGCCGACCCGGCCTCAGCCTGCCGGCGGTCGCCCGGGAGCTGGCCGAGGCCGACGGCCGGCTGGCCGGCTTCGGGGACGCACACGCCGATCTGGAGGCGATCTTCTCCTGGTCCTACCGGGCCCTGACTCCCGAGGCGGCCCGACTGTTCCGGCTGCTGCCCCTGCATCCGACCGGGGAGCTGAGCACGGAAGCGGCGGCCGCCCTGGGCGGCCTGTCCCTGCGCGCCGCCCGCGGCCTGCTCGCCGAGCTCGGGGCGCAGCTGCTGGTCCAGCCCGACAACGGCCGGTGGCGGATGCATGATCTGCTACGCGCCTACGCCGTGGAGCTCGGGGAGGAACACGACGACGCGGCCGAGCGGGACGCTGCCGTCGAGCGGGTCTACGACTTCTACCAGCTCAGTGCGTACGCGGCGCAGCTGCCCCTGCAACCGCAGGTGCCGCTGCCGGAGCCGGAGCCGTCCGGGCGCGGGGTCACCGGGCGCGGCTTCACCGGCCGGGCCGAGGCGATGGCCTGGTTCGCCGCCGAGCAGCGGGTGCTGACCGACATCGTCGCGCGGGCCCACGAACGCCGCCGGCCCGGTACGGCCTGGCAGATCGCGTTGGCGATGCAGAACTTCTTCCAGGACACCGCGCAGTTCAGGCAGTGGGCGGCAACGGCGGACGCCGCCCTCGCCGCGACCGGGGACGACCCCGCCGCCCAGGCCCTGCTGCACCGCAGCCTCGCCGGCGCCTGCTACTTCCTGGCCGATCTGGACCGCGGGTTGGCGCACCTGCAGCAGGCCCGGACGCTCTTCGACCGGCTGGGCCGACGCACCGAGCAGGGCCACGTGGAGAACAACATCGCCGAGATCCGGTTGGACCAGCGGCGCTACCGCGAGGCGGTCCGGCACGCCGAGGCCGCGCGGGCGCTCTTTCGCAGCGAGGGCAATGTACGGGGTGCCACCACCGCCCTGCTGGCCATCGCGCGGGCACAGGGCCGGCTCGGCCGGCACGCCGAGGCGCTGGGGATGTTCGTCGAGGCGCGGCGGCAGTTCGAGGCCCTCGGCGACCTGCACGGGGTGGGCACCACCCAGGCCTGGCTGGCGCACACGTACTCGATGATCGACGACCTGCCGCACGCATTGGCGAGCTGGCAGCAGGCGATCGACACCTTCCGCGCCGCCGGGGCCACCCACCACACCGCTGAGGTACTGGTCGCCATCGGCGACTTCCACTCCGCCAACGGCGACCCGGCCCTGTCCGGGCAGGCGTGGAGCGAGGCCCTCGCCGAACTCGACGGGACGGACTCGCCGATGGCCCGGCGGATCCGCGACCGGCTGCGCTGGCACCGGTGACCCGGACGCGGCGCCGGTGGGCGCCGCGTCCGGGTCCCACCGTCAGTAGCGGTAGGCGCGGATGACGGTCTGCTTGACCGTGTTACCGCTGCTGTCCGTCGCGGCGGCGCGCAGCGAGACGAAGCCGGTGCCGGCCGGGTTGCGCACCCAGGCGACCGCCTTCTCGCCGGACCGCTTCACGGTCAGCGGCTGCCAGGTCTTGCCGTCGTCGAAGGACGCCTCGACGGACAAGGTCCTGGTCCGTCCCGGCGCCGCACCGACCTGACGGTCGAGCGAGACCGGGATCGCGAACAGCCGGTCGGCCGGCGCCCGGTTGTCGATGTCCAGCTCCGGGCTGTACCGGATCGCCGTCATCGGCAGCTTCACCAGTTCGCCGTCGGCCACGTGCCCGGACTTGAAGGTCCACTCCGCGTCGACCACCGTCGAGAGGGTGAACTCCGGGTCGCTGCGGTAGGTCGCGGTCAGCCGGTAGTCACCTTCCTCCGCAGGCACCTGCCACAGCGAGCGGGCCTCGGTCTTGTCGCCGAGGTTGACCCCGTTGCGGTAGAGGCTCACCTGCACGCTGCCGTTGCGCTCGTGCCGGATGCCCATGTGGCCGCTGCCGTCGCCGTGCAGCGGACCCGGCCCACCAATGAGGTCACCCCAGTAGCGGGTGGCGTACTGCTGGCCGAAGTTCGGCTCGGGGAAGACCGGCCCGACCACCCCGTTGGCCCACTTCACGTCGTACGTGCGCCCGGGCTGGAAGCTGGTCCATGCCGACTCGTAGTACGTGTACCGCTGCTGGTACGAGGTCGACTGCCACACCGCCTGCTTGTCCTGGTTGTAGTACTCGGTGATGGTGTTCGGCACGTCGTAGGTGAAGGCCGGCTGGAGATCGTGCCCGGCCCGGTAGACCGGCGAGTTGCCGGGCGCGTGCGCGACCGCGGTCCGCGACACCGGCACGCCGGCCACGTCCGCACTGATCCGGGAGCGGACCGTGGCAAAGTCGCCCGCACGCAGCCTGCGGGTCAGCCCGGTCATCATCTTCTTCGGCTCGTACAGGTAGACCCGGTAGGCGTACGGGCTGTTGTGCAGGGTGTTGTCCTGGGTCACCTGGCCCCACATGCCGTGGACGTAGGAGACGAAGCCGGGGGTCTCGCCGGCCCCGATCTGCGCGGTCCGCAGGTGCTCGAAGGGGACGCCCATCACCGCGCCGTACGGGTCGTCGCTGCCCCAGATCTGCGGCTGCTCGGTCCGGATCGTCCAGCCGAACTCCTGATGGACCGCGGTGGCCTTCGCGTTCGGCACCGACACCGCGATCGGCTTCGCCAGGCGGGCGTCCATGGTGAGCGCCTGGTCCGTGGTCAGGTCCAGGCTCGGGCGCACCAACGAAGTGATGTGGTCGAAGGAGTCGCCGGTGAACAGGTAGGTCTGCACCAGGTAGCGGCCCGGAAGGACCCGGTACGTGCTGGCCTTGGGGTCGTTGAGCACCAGGATGGTCTGCCGGTCCAGGTCGGTCAGGACGGTCACCCAGCCCTGCTCGGCCGTCGGCGCACCGCCGTCCGGCCCGACGAGCTTGAGGGTCAACCTGCTGCGGGCGATGTCGAGCGCGACCGGGGTCTGCACCTGCGCGCCGCCGCCGGTGGCGGTCACCGTACCGCCGAAGTAGCGCTCGGGCAGGCCGGCGCCGGACTGCACGTTCACGGTCACGGTGGCCGTGCCGCCGGCCGGGACCGTCACGGAGGAAGCGCTGAGGCTGAACAGGCCGGCCGGCGCCGGGGTGCCCTCGGCGTCCTTGGCGTCGAGGGAGACAGCCAGGCTGACGGCGGAGGAGCCGCTGTTCGCGTACGTGATCGTGCGCTGCTGCGCAGTGGCGGTCCGCTCGAAGGCGACGCTGACCGGGCTCGCCGTGACGCTCTGCTGGATCGCCCGGGCGACGTCGAGGAAGCCCGCGCCCTGCTCGTAGACACCGATGGTGGCGCTCGGCTGCGCGGCCGCCATCAGCGTGGACTTGATCCGCTCAGGCGACCAGTCCGGGTGCTGCTGGGCCAGGATCGCCGCCGCACCGGCCACGTGCGGAGCCGCCATCGAGGTGCCGTCCATGCTGGCGTACTGCGGGTTCTCGGCCGGCCACAGCTGAGAGGCCGAGCTGCGGGCGGCGACGATGCCGACGCCGGGGGCGGTGATGTCCGGCTTGATGCCGGCGTCGCCCACGCGCGGACCCCGGCTGGAGAACTCGGCCAGCTCGCCCGTCTTGGATACGGCGCCCACGGTCAGCGCCTCGTCCACGTTGCCGGGCGAGCTGATCGTGGACTCGCCGGCCAGGCCCTCGTTGCCCGCGGAGACGACGAAGAGCACGCCGTAGCGGTGGGTGAGGTCGGTCAGGGCCGCCTCGATCGGGTCGGCTCCCGGGCTGTCCGGGCCGCCGATGCTCATGTTGACGACCTTGACGCCCTGCTCCGCCGCCCAGGTCATGCCGGCCAGCATCGCCGACTCCGGGCAGCCCTCCCGCATGCAGACCTTGGCGCTGTAGAGGGTCGCCCCGGGCGCCACGCCCTTGTGACTGCCCTGCGACGCGGCCCCGCTGCCGGCGATGGTGGAGGCGACATGGGTGCCGTGGCCGACCCGGTCGAGGGCGTCCGGCTCGGCGGTGAAGTTCTCCGCGGCGGCGACGCGGCCGGCCAGGTCGGGGTGGGTCTGGTCGACGCCGGTGTCCACCACGCCGACCTTCACCCCCGTTCCCGTCCAGCCGGCCTGCCAGGCCTTCGGCGCGCCGGTCAGCGGGACACTGACGTCGAGGGTGGGCTTGCGCAGTCCGTCGAGCCAGACCTTGTCGAACCCGGCCCGCAGTCGCCGCTCGGTGCCGTGCGCCGCGGAGGTGAGGTTGTTCCAGAAGGACACCGCGTCCGCGCGGTTCTCCGCGACGGCGCTCGCCCCGGAGAGCTTCCGGGTGGTCCGGGCGCCGACGAGGTCGGCGGGGGCGGCGCTGCTGTGCTGGACGATCAGCGGCAGGGTGGACCGGGTGTCGTCGTAGCCGAAGTCGACAAGCGTCGAGATGTCGAAGAGCCGCTCGTCGAGCTTGCCCCGGTTGAGCAGGCCGACGGCGTCGGCGGGGATGACCCGCACGTCCTCGCCGGCGCTGTGGGTGAGGAACGGGATCCGCTCCCGGCCCTTGCCCGGCACGACGTCGACCGCGGTCTGGCCGTTCACGGTGCTGACGTGGACGGTGTCGCCGGTGAGCAGAGTGACCGTCCGGGGCTTGGACGCGACCTTGGGTTTGGTCGTCGGCTGCGCGGCCTGGGGCTGCGCCGACGCCGGCAGACCGCCCGGCGCCACCGCCGAGACGCCCAGCACCAGCAGTGCCAGCGCCGATATCTTGCGAACTGAACGCATCATTCTCCCTGGATGAACGCGAGAGCTATCCAGGTGTCCTGGACGTGATCGGCGGGTGAAAGTTCACCCGATGTGACCTGGATCACTTCGGCCGAAGTGATGCGGGGCCGGCATGTCGGGTCCGCCGAACCTCCAGGGCGGCCAGCTCACGATCACCTTCAGGCTTTCGAAGGGCGGAGATCAGAGCTATCCACCCGGCTCCGGCGCAACTATTGTAAAGATTAGTTTCAATTAGCTCGGTCGGGAGACAGGGTGTCGCCGACCGTCGTGCCTCGACACCCCCATCAGCGCCACGACAACCGGGAGGACGCAGCATGATCGCCCGTACCCATCGCACCGTGACCCGCAGGGTGGTCCACTTCCTCACGCTCTGCCTGGTGCTGGTGACCGGCTTCGCCCAGCCCGCCCACGCGGCCCCGGCCTTCAAGGTCATCGCCTTCTACAACGGCAACCACGACCAGGCCCACATCAGCTTCGTCCGGGAAGCCAACCAGTGGTTCCCGCAGATCGCCGCGCAGCACAACTTCTCCTACACCGCGACCAACGACTGGAGCCAGCTGAACACCGCCAACCTGGCCCAGTACCAGGTGGTGATCTTCCTGGACGATCTGCCGCCGGTCGCCCAGCGCCCCGCGTTCGAGCAGTACATGCGCGGCGGTGGCGGCTGGCTCGGCTTCCACGTCTCCGCCTTCACCACCAACCCCGGCGGCTGGGACTGGTACCACAACCAGTTCCTCGGCACGGGCGCGTTCCAGAGCAACACCTGGGGACCGACCACCGCGGCTCTGCGGGTCGAGAATCGCAGCCATCCGTCCACCGGCCGGCTGCCCGCCACCTTCACCTCGTCGGTGAGCGAGTGGTACAGCTGGAGCCGCGACCTGCGGACCAACCCGAGCATCAACATCCTGGCCTCGGTCGACCCCAGCAGCTTCCCGCTCGGCACCGATCCGAGCCAGACCTGGTACAGCGGCTACTACCCGATCATGTGGACGAACACCAGCTACAAGATGCTGTACGCGAACTTCGGCCACAACGCCATGGACTACGCCAGGGACGTGCCGTTGTCGTCCACGTTCGCCAGCGAGGTGCAGAACCGCTTCGTCATCGACGGGCTGCTCTGGCTCGGCGGTGGTG
The DNA here is from genome assembly GCF_059359015.1 of Micromonospora sp. LZ37. NCBI lineage: Bacteria > Bacillati > Actinomycetota > Actinomycetes > Micromonosporales > Micromonosporaceae > Micromonospora > Micromonospora sp. LZ37. Next base: position 175,032 of record NZ_JCADBL010000009.1, read on the forward strand.
CCACCACTCCCCCGCCCTCCGATCCGATCTCCTCGACCTCCTGGTACAGCCTGACCAACCGGGGCAGCGGAAAGTGCGTCGACGCCCGCGCCGCCGGCACCGCGAACGGCACCGCGATCCAGCAGTACGCCTGCAACACCACCTTCGCCCAGCAGTACCAGTTCCAGCCCACCAGTTCCGGCTTCACCCGGGTGAACAACCGCAACAACAGCGCCCAGGCGCTCGACGTGACGAACGTGTCCACGGCCGACCGGGCGCCGATCCAGCTCTGGGCCTACGGCGGTGGCAACAACCAGCAGTGGCAGCCGGTGTCCGAGGGCAACGGCTACTACCGCCTGGTCAACCGGCTCAGCGGCAAGTGCCTGGACGTGCCGGGCGCCTCCACCGCCGACGGTGTCCAGCTGGTGCAGTACACCTGCAACGGCACCGCCGCCCAGTCGTTCCGGCTCCAGGCGCGCTGACCACGGCGTGACTCTCTGCGGCCGTCCTCGTTGCGCGGGAGGCAGCGAGGACGGCCGCCGGGAGGTGCCAGCGAGGTGGATCCGGTTCAGTTGGCGGACAGGCGCAGGGAGAGCCGGCGACGGTAGGCGTCGAGCACGACGGCGACGATGATCACGCCGCCGGTGATCATGGTTCGTTGGAAGTCGGAGACCCCCATCAGCAACAGGCCGTCGCCGGCCATCCGGCGCGTCAGGTCGGCGCCGAAGGAGTCGTGTCCGACCATGCCGACCAGCGCGACCGCCGCACCCAGCCGCTGGGCGGCGACCGCCTGGTTGGCGCCCTTGCCGCCGGGCGAGCGCTCCAGCGCCTCGCCGGTGACCGTCTCGCCGGGCTGCGGCAGCCGCGGCACCCGCACGCAGAGATCCATGTTGAGACTGCCCACGACCACCACCCGCGCGGTGCTGCCGGCGTTCACGCCGGACCGTCGATGCCGTGGTCCCCGCCGGCCGGGTCCGTACATCCGCACGACCCCCGGGCGATCAGGCTGGATCGCAGCACGATCCGGGCGACCGGGGTGGACGGCTCCGCCACCCGCCGCACCATCCACTCCACGGCGGCCCGGCCCAGCTCCTCGAAGGGCTGGCGCATCGTGGTCAGCGCCGGCACGGTGTACGCGCTCGCTCCGATGCCGTCGAAGGAGCACAGGGCCAGGTCGTCCGGTACCCGCACGCCCAGTTCGGCGGCGGCGCGCAGCACTCCGATGACCTGCTCGTCGCTGGTGACGAAGAGCGCCTCCGGCGGGTTGGGGGCGGTCAGCAGGTGGCGGCCGGCCCGGTAGCCGTGGGCACGTCCGAACGGCACGTGGACCAGCGGCGAGCCGGCCGGGTCCAGGCCGCCCTCGGCCCCCGCCCGGCGCCAGCCCGCGACCCGGTCCACGGTGGGGTGCATGTCGGCCATGCCGGCCACGCATCCGATGCGTCGGTGCCCGTGCTCCAGCAGGTGGGTGGTCGCCTCGTAGGCGCCCGCCTCGTTGTCCACCAGCACGTGGGTGGCGTGCGGGATGGCGATCTCCCGGTCCAGGACCAGCCGGGGAACCGGCGTCTGGGAGAGTTCCGCGGTCCAGGTGCGCGCGCCGTGCGCGGGTACCAGGATCAGCCCGTCGACCTGCCGGTCCAGCAGCGCCCGCACGTAGCGGGCCTCCCGCTCGTCGTCGTCCATCGCGTTGCCCAGCAGGATGGTGTACCCGTGTTCGAAGCCGACCTCCTCGATGCTGCGGGCCAGCTCGGCGAAGAACGGGTTCGAGTTGTCCGGGATGACCAGCCCGAGGGTCATGGTCCGGCTCGTCCGCAGCGACCGGGCCACCGCGTTGGGGCGGTATCCGAGCTCGGCGATGGCGGCCAGGACGCGTTCCCGGGTGGCCGGGGCAACGCCGCGGGGGCCGTCGTTGAGCACGTAGCTGACGACGCTGGCGGACGTGCCGGCAAGACGCGCGACATCACTTCGGTTGGCCATTGGCGTCCCATCAACTCGAATTGTCAACTCGTGTTGATTCGGAGTATCGATCGACGTCAGAGAGTTGCGCAACGGTTGCGTCGGTAACGAGGCGATAACGCACGTCGATGTCCGGCGGGCCGATGGGACGCCGACCCGGGTCACGCGCGACCGGCCCACCGCGCGGGATTCCGCGCGGTGGGCCGGAGTCGGGGATGCCGGCGGCGGCTCAGCCGAGCGGACCGAGATAGCGCAGGTCGATCGCGTCCAGTCCGAATCCGTACCGCGGCGAGGACGCCGGCTTGCCCGTCACCTCGAAGGTGAGCGTGTGGGTGCCGGCGGCCAGCTCCACCACGCCGTAATCGCGACGCGCCGTGTCGACGCCACCCCCGGTCAGGCCGTGGGAGAAGGTGCCCAGGTCCCGGCCGTCGAGGCGGGTGCGCTGCGTCCCGAAGTCCCAGGCCCGGGTGTACGAGAGGCCGAGGTCGTACCGTCCGGCCCGTGGCGCGTTGAAGGTGAGAGAGAAGGTGTCGCCCACCGAGTCGCCCTGGAACAGCACCTGCGCGTCCGCCGACCAGGTCACGCCGCAACAGTTCTCCTGCCGGCCGGCGGGAGCGGTGGACCGCAGGGTGGGCAACAGGCTCTCCGCCTCGATGACCGTCGTCGCACCCGGCCCCGGAGCGCTCAACGCGTCCAGTTCCGCCAGGGTGGTGTAGGAATTCGTACCGAGATCACCGATCAGGCGGACACCCGTGGCCGTGACCGCCCGGTCCAGTTGCAGGTCGCTCTGCTGGTAGGGACGCCCGCTCAGGGGCCGGGACCAGACGGAACCGCTCGCCGCGTCGCGCCAGACACCGTCCGTTCCGCGCAGTTGCACCCTCGCCGACCGCAGGCCAGCCGCAGCGCCGGCAACCACCCGGACGGTGTGGACCCAGACCGGCCGGTCGTAGGTGACCGTGAAGGTCTGGGTGCCGCCGGAGCCGCGCGCCGAAACGTACCTGGCCTGGTACTGCGACGGCTCGACGCCGGAGAAGTCGGCCTCCCGCCCGTCGGCGATGGCCGACGCGTACGACACCCCTCCGCCATCGGTGCTCCCGGCCGGATCCAGGTTGGCCCACACCGCACCGCCGGCCCTGCGGACCTGGTTGTTGGCGCTACGCCGGTCGAGCTCGACCAGCGGGTTGGCCGCCGCGAGAGAGGCCGGATCGCTCGGCGCCGGCGCCCGGTCCGGGATGGCCCAGCCGCCGCCACCGGCGCTGCCGCGGGCCTCCCGTACCACCTGGTCCACGAGGGGAAGCATCCGCTGCGCCATCAGCGTGAAGGTGTCCTCCGCCGCCGGGTCGCCGGGCAGGAAGTCGGGGAGCGCGTCGCGGGTGCGCAGGCTGTGGTACCGGTCGGAGAGAAGGCGGTCGGGGAACTGGGCCCGCAACTCGGCGGTGCCGTACAGCAGGCCGAGCAGGCCACCGAGGGTGGCGGTCGGGTTGTCGGAGTCCCATCCGCTGAGGGTGCCGATGCGTACGGTGCGCTTGAAGTCGCCGAGGCCGTAGAGCAGCGCCAGCACGCCGGTGGCCAGGTTGACGCTGGACTCGTACCAGTCCCGGTAGACGAAGCCGTTCTCGCCCGCCCTGGCCTGGTAGCGCTGGTAGATCTTGTCGCGGGTGGACTCCCAGTCGTCGACGTCGGGATTGGCCAGGAAGTCCGCCAGGACGAAGTCGACGACGTCGGCGCTCTTCGAGCCGTTCGGCAGGTACCGGCGGGCTTCGCGGGTCAACCAGAGCATCTGGTCGCGCCGGGGGGCGGTGGTGTCGACCGCCGCGGCCAGCGAGTAGAGAAGCACGAAGAACTGCGCCGCGTGCGCCGCGTAGCTGTCGGCGGTGGTGCGGATCGGCAGTTCGGACAGGCGCAACGCCTGTTCCGGCATCCGGGGTGCCAGCGCGCCGAAGAACTCCGTGGTGAGTTGCGCGTCGATGCGCAGCGAATGGGTGTTGGCGACGTTCATGCCGGTGGCCGGAGGCAGCGCCTGCTCCCCCATCAGGGTCCGCGCCCGGCTGTTCGAGACGTAGATGTAGCGGTTGATGTGCCGCTGCCAGGTGGTGGCGATCTGCTCCGGGGTCAGCCGTACGTCCCGGTAGGTGCTGGCCATCGCGTGCAGGTAGGTGTACTCGATGTCGGTGTCGTCGTCGGCTCCCCAGGGATCCTGGACGACGTAGTCGATCCTCCTGCCGTCGCCCAGCCGGGTGCCCCAGTCGGCGTCGGTGAAGAACGGTGTGGTGACGCGGAGCCCCTCGGTGGTGAGCCCGGTCCAGTTGGCCAGCGCCTCGCCCTGCCACATGGCCCGCAGCTTGTCGGCGTACGCGGCCCGGTCGACCGGGGCCGCCGCGGTCGCCGGCGCCGCGGCGACGGCGGCGGACGACGACGCGAGCAGCGCGGCAGTCGCCACGACGGCACACCTTCGACGGAATCGCTTCATCGAATTCTCCACTGCTGATGGACGGAAAAGCGCCTGGTCAAACGCTCCTGCGACGACGGTTCCCACTCCGGACAGGCGCTGTCGGCAGATAGCGGCACGCCCGACGGCTAATTGAGAAAAACCGATGGAGAAGATTGTTGTGAGCCATTTGGGGGTTGCGCAAGGGTTGCGGACTTCGTCGATGCGACGGCGTGGGCGACGGTCCCGGACGACCACGCGTCACTTCCGGGGCACCAGCACCCCGCCCGGCTCGACGCACTCACGCCCGGCCCAGCCTGTACGGCTCGTCGTCGGGGCCGGGCCCACCGGGGTCTCGTTCTTCTTCGTGCTGTCGGGCTTCGTCCTCATGTGGGCGTTCACGCCGGCGGCCTCGCCCGCGGTGTTCTGGTGGCGACGGTTCTGCCGGGGGTATCCGCTCCACGCGGTCACGGCGCTGGTCGCCCTGCTGCTGGTCCGCTGGTCCGCCGGGGACCTTCCCGGAGCCTGGACGACGGTGGCGAACCTGGCGCTGGTACACGCCTGGATGCCGGACGCCGCCTACTTCCAGAGCCTCAACACCGTCAGCTGGACCCTGTCCTGTGAGGCGTTCTTCTACCTGGCGTTTCCCCTGCTCGCCGCCGTGCTCCCACGGTGCGGCCGGCGCGCTGCGGTCGCCGTGGCCACGACGGCGGTGGTCACCGCCGTCGGCGGACGCCCTGACGGGCTACGTCGCCGCCCTGGTCGTCCCCGCGCCCTACCGCTACGCCACCCGCACGCTCGCCGGATTCGGGGCGCTCGTCGTCGCGGCCGCCCGCGCCGACCTGCACGGCACCACCTCCCCGTTCAGACGGCGATGGTCGGTCCGCCTCGGTGAGCTGTCCTACGCCTTCTACCTGACCCACCTGCTGGTCATGCGACTGATCGAGCACCTGCTCGGCGAACGCCACACTGGTCGACCGGCCCGGCGCTGCTGCTGACCGTCACCGCCTTCGGAGCGTCCCTCGCGCTGGCCTGGCTGCTGCACACGGTCGTCGAGAAGCCCGCCCGCACCCTCCTCCTCCGCGTCCTTGCCACCGGTCGCGGCGGTCGGCGCGCGGTCAGGCCGGCTCGGGTCACCCCTGCTGCAGCCAGGGGTAGCGGGCGGTGTCCTGCCCGGCGTAGTCGGGATCGAGGTAGATGAAGACGCGCTGGATCTTCCAGTCCCGGATCTCGAACACGTCGCACCAGCGTCCGGCGCCCCACTCGGGGACCCCCGCCCGCCACGGTCCGTCCCGGTGCTCGCCGTGGCTGGCGCCCTCGCACACCACGATGTCGCTGCCCGAGAAGACCCAGTTGAAGTGCGAATAGTGGTGCTCGATCTGCTTGATCGTGCCACCCACCTCGGCGAACAGTCTGCCGATCTGTTCCTTGCCGGTGGCCAGTCCCCACTTCGGGAAGTACACCTGGGCGTCGTCGGCGAACAGGTCCAGGATGGTGCCCCCGGTGGAGGTCACCCCACCGTTGTCGAAGGCCTTCAGGTATTCCAGGGCGACCGACTTGCGCTGTTCGTCGGTCATGGTCTGGGTGGTCAGTGCCATGGTCGGATCCTTCCGATTCGGAGACTGCGGGTCAGGTCCGGTCCAGCAGCGGGACCTCGAGCAGACCCACGAGTTCGTCGAACGTGCAGTCGAACAGCTCCCGTACCGCCACGCCCTCGTCCTCGATGACGAACACCGCGAGGTCGGTGTAGACGCGGCTGACGCAGCCCACACCGGTCAGCGGGTAGGTGCACTCCGGCACCAGCTTCGCCACCCCGTCCCGGGACAGCAGATCCATCATCACGAACGTCTCCTTGGCCCCGATGGCAAGGTCCATCGCGCCGCCGACGGCCGGGATGTCGTCGGGCCGGCCGGTGTGCCAGTTCGCGAGGTCACCGCGGGCCGACACCTGGTAGGCGCCGAGCACGCAGACGTCCAGGTGGCCGCCGCGCATCATGGCGAAGGAGTCGGCGTGGTGGAAGTACGAGGCGCCGGGCAGTTCGGTCACGGGAACCTTGCCGGCGTTGATGAGGTCGAGGTCGATCGCGTCCCCCTGCGCCTCGGGCCCCATGCCCAGCATGCCGTTCTCCGTGTGCAGCACGATGCCGCTGCCCGGGGAGAGGTGGTTGCTGATCCGGGTCGGCAGCCCGATGCCGAGGTTCACGAAGGCTCCGTGCGGGATGTCGCGCGCGACGCGGGCGGCGAGTTCGTCCTTGCCGAGCCCGCGCCGGCCCACCCCGGTCACTGGCCCGCTCCGACCGGCTCGGGCACCGGCACGGGGGCCGGCACCCGGACGAGGCGGTCGACATAGATGCCCGGCGTGACGATGACCTCCGGGTCGAGTGCACCGACCGGCACCAACTCCTCGACCTGCACGACCGTGATCGTCGCGGCCGCCGCCATGATCGGCCCGAAGTTGCGGGCGGTCTTGCGGTAGACCAGGTTGCCGAGTTCGTCGGCCCGGTGCGCCTTCACGAGAGCGTAGTCCGCTCGCAGCGGGTACTCGAGCACGTAGTGCCTTCCGTCGATCTCCCGGACCTCCTTGCCCTCGGCCAGGGAGGTCCCGTAACCGGTCGGCGTGTAGAAGGCTCCGATGCCGGCACCCGCGGCGCGGATGCGCTCGGCGAGGTTGCCCTGCGGAACGAGCTCCAGCTCGATCTCACCGGCCCGGTACTTCTCATCGAAGTGCCAGGAGTCCCGCTGGCGGGGGAACGAGCAAACGATCTTGCGTACGCGCCCCGCGCGGATCAGCGCCGCCAGGCCCACGTCCCCGTTTCCGGCGTTGTTGTTGACCACGGTGAGATTCGTGGCGCCGCACGCGATGAGCGCCTCGATGAGTTCGACCGGCTGGCCGGCCGTGCCGAATCCGCCGATCATCACCGTGGCGCCGTCGGGGATCCCCGCGACCGCCGCGGTCGGGTCGTCCAGGATGCTGGCCACGGCTCAGGCGTCCAGGTTCTCGAGGACCACGGCGAGCGCCTGCCCGACACCGATGCAGATCGCGGCGACCCCCCACCGCTGGCCCGAGGCGCGCAGCGAGCGGGCGAGCGTGCCGAGCACCCGGGTGCCGGAGGCGCCCAACGGGTGACCGATGGCGATGGCGCCGCCGTGTGCGTTGACGATGTCGGGGTCGACGCCCCAGGCGTTGACGCACGCCACGGTCTGGGCGGCGAACGCCTCGTTCAATTCGACGGCACCCACCTCACCCCAGCCGATGCCGGCGCGCTTGAGCGCCAGGTTGGCGGCCTCCACCGGCGCGAACCCGAAGTACTGCGGGTCGTTCGCGGCAGCCCCGCGACCGGCGATGCGCGCCAGCGGCGACCGACCGACGATCTCCTCGGCGGACGGGCTGCCCAGCAGCACCGCGGAGGCGCCGTCGTTGAGCGGCGAGGAGTTTCCGGCGGTCACCGTGCCGTCCTGCTTGCGGAACACCGGTTTGAGCGCGGCGAGCTTCGCCAGGCTGGTGTCGGACCGGATGGACTCGTCGCGGGCGAGGTCCACCCCGGGCACGCCGACGACGAGGTCGTCGTAGAACCCCGACTCCCAGGCGCGGGCGGCCGCCTGGTGCGAGCGCAGCGCGAAGGCGTCCTGCGCGTCGCGGTCGACCTGCTCACGGATCGCGAGCAGCTCGGTGGCCTCGCCCAGCGAGACCGTCCACTCCGGGTTCATCCGCGGGTTCACCAACCGCCAGCCCAGGGCGGTGGAGACCAGCGCCGCGTCCCCGGCCGGGTACGCCTTCTCCGGCTTGGGCAGCACCCACGGCGCCCGGCTCATCGACTCCACACCGCCGACCAGCACCACGTCCGCCTCGTCGAGGGCGATCTGGCGGGACGCGACGATGGCGGCGTCCAGGCTGGAGCCGCAGAGCCGGTTCACCGTCGTGGCCGGTACCGACGTCGGCAGGCCGGCCAGCAGACCCGCCATCCGGGCGACGTTGCGGTTGTCCTCCCCGGCGCCGTTGGCGTTGCCCAGCACGATCTCGTCGACGCGGTCCGGGTCCAGCGCGGGCGCGCGCTCGACCAGCGTCCGCAGCACGTGCGCCGCCAGGTCGTCCGGCCGCACGCCGGCCAACGCACCGCCGTAGCGGCCGAAGGGGGTGCGGACGGCGTCGTACAGGTACACGTCGGTGGGCATGGGTCAGGCCTCCTCGTGAGCCGCGGTCGCGGGCGCCAGGACGATGTCGAACCGCACGCGTGACCACGCGCGGTCTCCCAGGTCGCGGCCATCGGGGGTCGGGGATCCGGCCGGCTGGGGCGCGAAGTCCTTGACCAGCGAGTCCCGTACCCCGAAGACGCTGTCGCGGTCCAGCAGCTCGTCCCCGCGGACGAAGATGTGGGTCACCAGGGTCCGGTAACCCTCTCCCTGGATCATGAAATGCAGGTGTGAGGCCCGCATCGGGGACCGGCCGGTGGCGGCCAGCAGCCGGCCGACGGGTCCGTCGTGCGGGATCGGGTACGGCGTCGGAGTGACCCCCCAGAAGCGGTAGCCGCCGTCCGCGTCGCTGTACAGGTGGCCACGGGCGGCGACCCGGTCGTCGCCGTACTGGACGTCGTAGAAGCCGTCCTCGTCGGCCTCCCAGACCTCGATCCGCGCGTGCGGCACCGGGTTGCCGTCGGTGTCGGTGACCGTGCCCTCGACCCAGCACGGCTGCCCGGACGCCCCGGCCGCGATGTCACCGCCGTGTTCGATCTTCGGCGAGCCGTCGACGAAGAACGGGCCGAAGACCGTCGCCTCGGTGGCGTCGCGGTACGCCTCGTTGTTGACGGTGACGGTCTGCATCGATGCGCCCAGGACGTCGGAGAGCAGGATGAACTCCTGACGCCGGTCGTCGGTGATGTGACCGACGGCGGTGAGGAACTCGATGGCGCGCTGCCACTCCTGCTCGGTCGGCCGCACCTCCCGCAGGAAGGCGTGCAGGTGCCGGGTGAGCGCCTGCATCAGCTCCCTGACCCGCGGATCCGGCGCGTCGGCGAACGACGCGACCACCCGCTCGACCAGCTGTGACTCACGGTCCTGCTGCTCGGAGCTCATGCCAGCTCCCCTCCGTCCCATGCTCGGTGTAGAAGGTCCGCGAGGTTCTCGCGGGTGACCGGCGTCGGGTTGCTCGGTGGCACGACCGCCAGGACCGCGTCGACCGCGGCCGGGATGTCGGTCTCGCGCAGCCCGTGGTCGCGCAGGGCGCGCGGCGCGTCCACCTGCTCGCGCAGGCGCCGCAACCCGTCCAGGGCGGACGCCGCACCGAAGGCCGCCGCCATCCGCTGCGCGCTGTCGGGGACCGACGGCGCGTTGAACGCGAGGACGTACGGCAGCACCACGGCGTGGGTCTGCGCGTGCGGGAGGTTGTACATCCCGCCGAGCACGTGGCAGATCTTGTGGTGCAGCCCGGAGCCGGCCGAGGCGAACGCCACGGCGGCCAGGTAGGCCCCGTACAGCGTCTGCTCGCGCCCCTCCATGCCCTGCGGATCGCGCACGACCTCGGGCAGTCCCTGGCGGAGGGCACGGATGCCCTCCAGCGCGAGCGCCTGGTCGATCGGGTCGACCCGCGGCGCCCACATCGAGTCGACACAGTGCGCCAGCGCGTTCAACCCGGAGGCCACGCTCAGTGGCACCGGCAGGGACAGCATCAGGCTGGCGTCGTAGACGACGGACCGCGGCAGCACGCGGGGATCGACCCCGGTGGTCTTGCGGCCGTCCTCGGTCAGCCCCCAGACGTTGGTGGCCTCCGAGCCCGCGTACGTGGTCGGAACGGCGACGACGGGCAGCCCGGTGGTCAGCGCCACCGCCTTGGCCAAACCGGTGGTGGAGCCGCCGCCGATGCTGACGATGGCATCGACGTCGTGCTTCTCGGCCGCCGCGCGGGCCCGCTCGGCAACCTCGGTGGGCACGTGCATCACCACCTCGGTGTGGCGCACCGCGTTCGGCAGGGCGGCCACCAACGGGTCGGCCAACGCGCTGTCGGCCTCCGCGGCGATCACCATCGGGCAGGCGGCGCCGAGTCGGGCCACCTCCTCGGCGAGGTGACCCGCCGCCTCGTAGGAGGCGAACACCACCCGCTGCGGCAGCGTCTCGTGCGTGAAGCTGACTCTCACGCCGCATCACCCCGGCCGAGGATCGCCGACATCGCCTCGCGCAGCGCCCGCTCCGGATCGGCGGGCAACCGCATCGACCGCCAGCCGATGTGCTTGTCCGGACGTACCAGGAGCACGCCGTCCTCCTCGACCTCCCGCACCCGCGCCCAGTCGTAGTACAGGTCGGTCACCTCGCGCCCGGGGCCGATCACCACGGCCTCCAGCGGCACACCGAGCTCCTGGCCGACCTTCTCGGCGGCCGCCACCCACGGCTCCCCCGCGATGCCGGTCAACACGGTGAACCGGGTCATCGGCGCCAGGTCGAGCGTGGAGACCTTGTGCCGGGCATCGCCCACCCAGGCGTGCGGCAGCCGGGATCCGGGGACCGTGGACGGCTCGTAGTACAGCTCCGGGTCACGGCTCGGCTCCGGCCGGCGGGTGGCGTCGGAGACCACCGCCTCGGACTCGTAGAACTGCCCCAGCTCGACCCCGTGGGCGTTGAACTCGTAGTGCTTGAGCTCCATGGCCGACATCAACGCGGCCCGCTTGGCCGCCCCCTCTGGAGTGTTGGCCTTGCGCTCCTCGATGCGCGCGGCCATCTCGGCCTCGTCGGCGGCGTCGAGCAGGCCCAGCGCCTCGAAGAACTGGACGAACTCCCGGCTCGACTTGTTGGCGCGCTGAACGATCTGCTTCGCCACCGGCGCGCGTTCGACCGAGTAGGTCTCCAGCAGCGAAGGCGCGGCCTGCTGACGGAGGACTGCCGCCAGCTTCCAGGCGAGGTTGTAGGAGTCCTGGATCGAGGTGTTCGATCCCAGGCCGTTGCTCGGCGGGTGGCGGTGGACCGCGTCCCCGACACAGAACACCCGTCCCGACTGCAGGTGGGTCGCGTACATCTCGTTGTTGCCCCACAACGACGTGCCGGTGATCTCCACCTCGATGTCGGGCAGCCCCAGCAGGTTGCGCACGATCTGGATGGCGGCGGCCTCGTCCACGACCGGTGGGGGCTGGCTGATGTCGTAGCCCCAGACGACGAGCCACTCGTTCCAGGGCCGCACCATCCGCACCAGCCCGGCCCCGATGCCGCCGACGTTCGACCCGGGCTGGATCACCCAGTAGAGCACCGACGGCCGGTGGTCGCAGTATGCCGCGATGTCCGCCTTGAAGGTGATGTTCATCGAACCGGCGATGTCCATCGCACCTTCCATCGGAAGGCCGAGGTCGGCGGCGACCTTGGAGCGGGCGCCGTCGGCACCGATGAGGTACTTGGCCCGGATCGTGTACTCCTGGCCGGTGAGGCGGTCCCGCACCTCGACGCTGACGCCGTCGGCGTCCTGCCGGTGCCCCAGGTACTCGGTGGAGAACCGGGCCTGGGTACCCCGCATCACGGCGTTGCGCAGGAGGATCGGCTCCAGGTGGGTCTGGGGGATGTCGACCGGCAGGCACGGTGACGCGAGGCGGTAGTCGGCCTGCCGGGCGGGATGCGTACCCCAGGTGAGGATCCGCCCGATCTCCTCGCCGGCGATCGAGGTGCAGAAGACGGTGTCGCCCATCAGCTCGTGCGGAGTGGCGTCGGCGAGCACCTGGTCCTCGATGCCCAGGTCCCGGAAGACCTCCATCGAGCGCTGGTTGGTGATGTGCGCCCGCGGCGTGTTGGCCGTCCACCGGTACTTCGTGATCATGATGTTCGGGATTCCCAGCGTGGACAGGAACAACGCCGCCCCCGCTCCCGCCGGGCCCGAGCCGATGACGACGACGTCGGTCGTCACCGTCGACCCCTGAGGTAGCGGCGTCTCGGCCATCCCGTCGCTGAACACTGCCATCAGATCCCCCACTCCACTGCTCGGCGTGTGGTCCTGGCCACTCGCTCGACAAGTGTGCGGCGGTGCTCCGCCGCCCCAGCAAGGGCTGAGGCCGTAACACGGCGGAAAGACGAAGGTGTGGCGGAATCTAGGAACTGACCGAGCCGGCCGTCGCCCGCGCCTGCCGACGCAGGTCGGTGGCGCGCATGCCGAAACGCGCCCGGAACGCCTGGGAGAAGTGGGTGGCCGACCCGAAACCGCAGCGCGCGGCGACCTCACCGACCGGCAGCTGTGGCGCGGACGCGAGCAGCGCACGGGCGCGTTCCAGCCGCCGCGCCAGCACGAACTGCGGAACGGTGGTGCCGGCGGCGGCGAACGCCCGGGACAGGTGGCGTTCGCTGACGCCGATCCCGGCCGCGACCCGGGCGGCGGTCAGGCCGCTGTCGGTCAGGTGATCCTCGATGAAGGTGCGCGCGTTGGCCAGATGCACCGAGCCGAGGTTGACCGGGCGGCTGCCGGTCATGCTCGCGAGCAGGTCGAGGGCGATCCGTTCGTCGACGGGCTCGCCTCCCTCGGGGCGCAGGGCACGGTCGATCAGCCTCGCGAACGTCCGTGCCGGCACGTCGCCCCCGGCGAAATCGCGCACCACCGGGGTGCTGAGCGAATCGAGGCCGGTCAGCTCTCGGAACAGCGGACGCGGCACCTTGATGGCGAGTTCCTCCAGGCCACGCGAGAAGCCGCGCATGAACGGACGGTCGGCATCGCAGATGAGAGCCTGTCCCGGTCGCAGGGTGAGCACCCCGTCGTCGTGGTAGAAGAACGCCTCCCCGACGAGGGTCAGGTAGACCGCGACCGCGTCCGCCGGATGCCTGCGGATCACCTCGGCCGGACGTTCGACGACGTGGGCGTTGCTGCGGACGCGGGCCAGGTGCAACTGCTCGAGCTCGAGGTTGAGCTCGGTCGCGTCGAAGGGCGCCCCGCCCAACGTGTGACACCGCAGGCCAATCAGCGCGTGCGCGTTGTGGTCCTCCCACAGCGCGATCCGCTGGGCCTCCGGGAGCCCCCCGGTGCTGAAGCTCACCGGCCGCCGGGCCGTCGCCGAACCCGTCGTCACGGTCACCCCCACTGTCTCCGGCCCGATCCTGGAGCCATCCTAGCGCGATGAATGACCATCATTCACTTAGCGGAATGCGCCGCTCACACACATTGCCTCACGCCGATGGATACGTTATCGCTTTCCGGGCCAGCACAATTCGCCTGCGGATATCTCGAATGCGACTGAAGGTCGACGGGCCTCCGCACAGGTCGTCCGCCGACCGCCCGGGGTCGGTGGGCACGGTGGTCGTGCCGTGCGGCACTGGTGCCGTACCCCAGGGTTAGAGCCGGCCGGGTGGGGTAGATCCGCCTTCCACCCGGCCGGCGGGACCATCCTCAGCCCGCCACCTGCGGTGGGGCTGCCGAGATGTCTCGGAGGGTCGATGCCAGATGGACCAGCGGGAGTGAGCGGGCCGGCGACGCCGGACGACGTGGTGGAGTTGCGGGTGCACGGGATCGCCGCCGCAGGTGCCGCCCAGGTGTTGGACCGACCGAACGTGCAGCAGGTCGCGGGGGATGGCAGCGCGGGCTTCTACCGGCCCCAGTCCCGGCCCTGCTGCCCGGACGCCGACGGCGCGGGTGGGGTGACCCTGGAGGCGTACCGGTGGAGTGACCTGCCCTCCGGCACCGCGGTTCGGACCCTCTCGCTGCTGTTCCTGCTGCCGTTCATGCTGCTCAACCTCGCGGTCTGGATGCGCCCGGGCAACCCGGCTTCCGACACGGTGGTCAGATCGCTGTGCCGGGTGCTGGGCCTCACCCTGACCGTGCTGTACGTGCTCGCCGCCGTCGGTGTCGCGCTGGACCTGGTCGCCTGGCAGTGCATGTCCTCCCCAGCCTGCATGTCCGGTCGTAACTGGCTGTCCTGGCTGGGGGGACGTCCCACCGGGTTGCGACTGGCCGTGCTCGCGCTGGTCCCGGCCGCCGCCATCGGTCTGATCTGGTGGGCCAGCACGCGCCCGGGACGGTCGTTCACGGCGTTCCGCCCGCCGGAGAGCAGGGTGTCCGGTCATCCGCTCAGCGCGGTCGGCCAGTGGGACGCGGAGCCGCTGGTGGGACGGCTACGTTCGATCCACGTCGCTACGGCGTTCGCGACACTGAACGCCAGCCTGCTGTTCGCCCGGGCCGCACAGGGCGCCTCAGCCACCACCATCGTGTTGGCTGCGGCAACGGGAGGCGTCCTGGCCACCTGTGTCGCCCTGCTCTGCACCCCCCCGCTGGTCGACCGGGCCCCCACGAACCGGCGGCTCGACGACGCCGCCCGCCTGCTGCGGACGATCGCCATCGGTCTCACCGTCGCGGTCTGCGCCCACGTCCTGGCCAGTCCCACGCGTTGGCAGGAAGGGGGTGGCCTGCCCGGCTACGGCTCGACCCTGACCTGGCTGTTCGTTGCTCATGCCGGGCTGCTGGCCGCCCTGGCCGCCGCGCTGCTGTGGCGCCCGGACCGACAGCCGGGTCACCCGCCGCTACTCGGGCTGGGCGCGCTGATCACCGCGACCGCGGCCGCAAGTATCGCGGTGGCGTTCTCCGCCGAACTCGTCCACCGGGTGGCCGACTACCTGGACCGCAGCGCATCAGCCCCAGTCCCACAAGACCTGGTCCCCCGCCCAGCAGCCGCCTACACCTGGGCGATCTACGGCTTTTTCCGGGCGGCGCTGATCACGCTGGTCGTCGCCGGTGTGGTGGTCCTGATCTCCCGACGCCACCGCTGCCGCGCCGCGGCCGCGATCGTCGCACGCGACTTCCCGGACCCGCCGAGGGAGGCCGCGCCCCGGCTGCGGCAGGTGCAGCAGGCGATCGTCCGGGCCCGGTTCACCGAATGGCTGATACCGCTGGCCGTGGTCTACGCCTGCCTCGCCGGACTCAGCGCGGCAAACGCCGCAGTAGACCTACTGGGGCTGTATCCAGGCGAAACAATCGAGCGGTATGCAGGGGTGCCGGCCGGCCTGGTCGACTTCGGCATCGGGATGGGCAGCTACCTGATCGCGGCGACCATGCTCAGTCTTGTCATCGGCGGAATCTTCGCCTACCGGACCGCCGGGTTCCGGCGCCACGTCGGCGTGCTCTGGGACCTGGCCACCTTCTGGCCTCGCGCCGCCCACCCCTTCGCGCCGCCCTGCTACGCCGAGCGGGCCGTGCCGGAGCTGGCACGACGCATCACCTACCTGGTCGAAAGCGGCAACGCCGTCCTGATCGCCGGGTACAGCCACGGCTCCGTACTGGTCACCGCCACCGTCCTCCAACTGCCGCCCCACGTCAGCGGCCGGGTCGCCCTACTCACCTATGGCTCACCACTGCGCCGGCTCTACGCCCGGCTCTTTCCCGCCTACATCGACGACGACATGCTGCACGAGGTGGGTGGTCGAGTCGGTTGGCGATGGTTGAACCTGTGGCGCGACACCGACGCGATCGGCGGATGGATCTTCTCCGCCCACCGGCCGGACGAGCCGCTCACCGTCACCGGTCCGGCGGCAACCGTGGACCGCCGCCTCCGAGACCCGAGCGACGTGGTCGTCCCACCCGACGACAGCGTCCCACCACCGATCAGGGGACACGGGCCGCTCGAGTCCGACGAGCCGTACATCGAGGCGGCGCGCGAGCTGGTCGGGCGCCTCCGCGCACCGACGGGGCCGCATCCGGCCGAGCCACCGGACGGACGATGAACTCGGCGCCGTCAGGAAGCTGGAGCCGTCGCCGCAAGACGCCCGCCCCACCATGGCCGGAACTCCCCCGGATACAACGACGGCGGTCAGAGCCGCCGGCCCGACGCGTCCGGTGTCAGGTGCGGATGATCGCCCGTGGCCTCGCTCTGCCGGGCTGGTGGCGACGGATCCGGCAGCCTGCCGAAGGCGCACCGAACCTGCCGGTTGGCTTCCGCCTGGGACAGGCCGGACGCGACGAGCAGGTCGCTGGCCGTGGTGCGGATCTGGGCGAGGACGACGGTCCCGGAGAAACCAATGTCGTCCCCGTACGCCGCGCCGGCATGTTCAACGGCTTGCAGGGCTTTCGCCCGCGCATCGCGCGGCTCCCGTCGAGCCGCGAACTCGTCCCGAAGTATCCGCACCGTCCCCGCGAGAGCGAGAACCGCGTCGATCATCTGGGCCGAGACCGGCTCCTTGTCCTCGATGACAGTGACGGCTCGACGTATCAGTGCGCCGCTGCTGCCCATCGCTCGCTCCAACGGTTCGGCGGTTCGGGCGTAGTGACTGAGCACGCCGTGCCGGTGCCGCCATGACAACGGAGACAGCCGGGTCACCTCCCGTGCGCCCGCCACCGCCTCCCGCAGGACCCGAAGTTCCTCCTGGTTACCGCGCAGTCGGTCCCGGGCCCGGATCGCCCGCTCGATATCGCGCTCGCACAACGCCTCTGCCGTTTCCGTCAGCTGTTCGACCAGCGTTCGCAGCGCCGGTCCGGCAGCACGCCTGACCACTCGCAACGGGTTCACCGGCAGGAGGATCGCCGTGGTCAGTGCGACACCACCGCCGAGCAGCGCGTCGATGAACCGGGAAAACTCCACGTTCGGGGCCTGCGGGCTCAGGGTGGTGATCAGCACTGCCGTGCTCGCCGTCTGGATGACCACCGCCGCCCGGCTGCTGAGTGTGAAGGCTACGAGAATCGACATGATGACCACCAGGCCGAGCTGCCAGGGCCCGGTGCCGATGAGAGACAGCAGCACATCACCAACAAGCACCCCCAGCGCCACACCCACGACCAGCTCGACGAACCGCCGTACCCGCTGCCCCACGGACACGGCCAGAGCCCCGACGGCAGCAAGCGGAGCGAACACGGGACTGGGGTTGCCGGTCAGTTCGTGCGACAGCAGCCAAGCGGCCACCGCGGCGATGCCCGCCTGCAGGGCCACGATGCCTCCGCCGTACACCCGGACCGCCCGCTCTCGCACCTTGAGCCGTTGGACGAGCCGGTCCTCGGCGGCGCCGCGTGCACCCGCCCGCACGACCCGTTTCCAGCGCGAGCCGGGAAGCCACTTCAGGTCTCGGCGCCGTGGCACCTGTTGATGCATGGTGCGCTCTACCCGTGAATGCGCGCCCTACACGGGCCAATGGCGATCCGCGAGCCAAACGCCGCGACTGCTCCGACATCGGCTGATCGACCGATCAGGGAAGGAACGCGAAACCGAGGCGATCCGGGCTCTTTCGATCCGGCCCGCGGTGCCGGTGAACTGCCGTTGCGCCCCGACCGTGTGCGTGCCCTTCCCCAGGGCACCGGCCGCGTCCTTCACGGCGGCGGGCCGTCAGTTCCCGCAGTCGCGCTGAGGCGATCCCGGATCAGCCCGATCACGGTGTCGGCGGTCCGGTCGAGGTGACTGCGACCATCGGGTAGCCGGGTCTCCGGGCTGATGTAGCTTCCCGGACCGACGTGGGTGGCCGGGTCGAGCCAGTGCACCGTGATCTTCCCTGCCCGGTCGGCCCGGTTCCAGCCGCTCCAGCGGAACAGTCGCCACCGCTGCGGGAACATCCAGGTGCCGACTCGCTCGATCCGGTCGCCGGTACTGGTGAGCCGGTCGAGGTGCTGGGCGTGACTGATGTCGTTGGCGCCGTTGTGGAACCCGCCCAGAGTGATCAGCCAGAGCGGGGAGCGTAGCTGGGACCACAGTTCTTCCACCGCGCCGGTGGCGACCTGGGCGCCGCCGCTGTAACTAAGCATCACCACGGGGATACCGCTGTCCCGCCGGTAACCGGCGAGCCGGAGCTCAGTGGCGATCTGCGAGCCGACCGCGCGGTTGTACAGGGGACGGTACCGGCGGTCGGCGGCGACGAATATCTGCATCACGTTGTGCAGGAACAGCACCAGCCCGATGTGGCGGCGCAGCCACACCCACACCGGCCGGTCGGCGAGCGGAAGGGCCAGCGGAGAGTAGGGCTGCACCTGGCCCAGCACCCTGAGCTCCGGCGCGCCGTCGATCAGGGACTTGACCAGTCGGCCGCCGTCGCGGGTGTCGTGGAAGCGGCGTTTCCCGATCCCGTCCAGATAGACCAGGTATGCGTCCGGGGGGCGGTCCGGCTCCGCGCCCCGGGCGGCGGGCACGCCCTCGGGGCGCGCGATCGTGGGAGTCCGCCAGCCTGCGGCATAGACCAACACCTCGTAGCGGGCGAGCAGAGCTTCGGCGAGCAGGACCGCTCCGATCCCGCCGAGCAGCAGCAGGAGCGCAAACTCGATCATGTGACGGGCTCCGGTGCCCTTGGCCTGTTGAGCCGCACGACCAGGCGGCGGATGCCCTCGACGGCGACGCCGAGCCCGACTCCCGCGATGGCTACGCAGGCGGCGGCATCCCACCAGCCGACCCCGGCCACCGTGGCGAGCGCAGCGGCGAGGCCGGTCCCCACTCCCACCATGAGGACCAGGTGCAGCAACGGCCCGAGCAGCGGGAACGCGAGGACTGCCGCAAGTAGCAGCGGGGCGACCAGGCCTGGTGTCCAGACCAGCGCGGCCTCGTCGGACGGCGAGGTGGGCAGCACCAGCTCGGCAAGGGTCCACGCGGACAGTGGCCAGAGCGCGAACACCGCGCCGTCGACCACGGCGCCGGCCAGCAACAACCCGACCACCCTGAGGTGCGACACGCCGGACAGGCGTGCCACCACGGGCAGGAGACGCCCGGCGGCCTCGGACAGCCCGGCGAACAGCAGCAGGACGGCGACGACGGGGGACATCGGTCAGCCCTGCGGTGGCAGGTCGGCAGAGACCGGGCCGGTCTGCCGCACATGGCGCTCGAGTTCATCGGCGGCGCGCGAATACCCGCCCGCCTGACGCTGGGCGACCCGCAGGGTGCTCGCGGCGGCCCGGAATCGGGGCTCGTCGAGCAGGCGCTGGGCGAGGGCGCGCACGACGTCCACGCTGACGTCCTCGTTGCGGATCGCGAGGCCGGCATTGAGCTCGACGACTCGGGAAGCCACCAGCGACTGATCGGCGCCCTGCGGGACCACCAGCATCGGAACGCCGGCGTACAGGGCCTCGTTGACGCTGTTCACCCCACCGTGGGTGATGAACAGCGCGGCACGGGACAGCACCTCCAGCTGCGGTACGGAGCGGTGGGCCATCACGTTGGCCGGCAGCGGACTCAGCGCGGCGGGATCGGTGGGTCCGGTGGCGATGACCACGGTGCCACCCAGCGGGGCGAGCGCGTCGGCGAAACTGCGCAGCAGCCGCGGGTCGGCGCCGAACACCGTGCCCAGCGAGGCGTAGAGCACCGGGTTCCGCAGCCGGTCGACGGGGAACGACGAGTCGGCTGGGCGGGCGCCGATGCTCGGTCCGACGAACCGGTAGGACTGGTCGAAGCTGTCAGCCTCGGGGTGGAACTCCCGCGAGGTGTAGACAAGGTTGAGCGGCTGACGGATGTCCGCCAGGTCGACCAGGGGTACCGCATGCGTGTCGTACCGGCGGCGCAGCTCCCAGCGCGACCTCAGGTACCCACCGGCGTGGCGGGGCAGGGCCGCCGCCGCGGCGAGCAACTCCCAGGAGCCGCGGGTGGGGCTGGGCACCTGCCGGTTGAAGGCGAACGTGGTGAACGACGACGCTGCCGGCACGTCGAGTTCCCGGGCGGCCACCGGCCCCCACAGGCAGGCGGAGTCATGCACGATCAGATCGGGCAGGGCGCCGCGCAGATCGGTGAGGACGGCGGGCAGCACGCGTACGGCCGTGCGCGCGAGCTGCTCCATCAGCGTGACCGGCGTCGGCGGGCCGGACAGCGGTATGTCATCCCCGGAGTAGAGGAGCACTCGCGCGCCGGTGGCCGCGATCTTCTCCGAGTAGGCGGGCATCGTGTGGTACGTGACGGAGTGGCCACGACGAACAAGCTCGGCGACGACCGGCAGCGTCGGGTTGATGTGCCCGTGCATGGCGATGTTGAGGAATGCGACTGCGCTCATCGGCCGACCCCGGACATGGAGGGAGTCAGCGTCCGGCAACACGTAGCGATCATTATCCGCCTCTCTCGGTAATCAGCGTAGACGCTGGCGGATGGCGCAGTGCCGCGGACGGCGAGGTACCCGCCTCGTCTCGCGGGCAGGTCCGGGCGGGTCGAGCCGCGCCGCACCGCGACCGGGTTCGTGACCGGCCTGCTCGCCGATGGTCCCCGGACGAGACCCCTCGGGCGTGACGTGCGGTGGCGGGTTTGTGGGCGGGAGGGCCAGTGCCATGAGCTAGATGACCGCGCGAAGAGTGCGGTCGGGTTGGCGACGCAGCCGCTCCACGGCCCGCGCCGTCGCGTCATCAGCCGGCAGGAGAACGACCAGCTCCTGCGCATCGGTTCTCGGCAATTCGAGCTTCTCTCGCTGCCACCGAAGCTCGTGCGCGATGGGGTGGTTGAGCCGAAGCGGGGCCGGCGGTGGAGGCAGGTGGCGGTTGAGTCGTCGGGTGAACTCCTTTCCGGCCACGGGGGCGAGCTCGGCCCTGAACCATTCGGAGGTCTCCGCAGACGGCCCGAGCCACAGTTCGAAGGCTCGTTCGTCGGCCACCTGATCCCAGTCGGGGAAGACCGTCCGGGCGCGCGGATCGGTGAACACGTAGCGCGTCAGGTTCGGCGTCCCGCTCTCGAACAGCCCGATCCCACGCATCAGCAGCTCGAACCCACTCGTGTGTGCGAGCACGTCTCCCAGGCGGTTGGTGACGAATGCGATGCCGGGCTCAAGAAGTCCGAGGGTCTCCAACACGGTGGGCCGGACCTGGCGGTTGGGCGGCGCCGGCCGCCCGCGCCCTGCGCACCCGCCGCCGGTGATTTTGGCGAGGTGGCGCAGGTGATTGCGCTCGGCGGCATCGAGGCTCAGGGCGTCCGCAAGAGCATTGAGCACGGCAGGGGACGGGTTCCGGTCCCGTCCTTGCTCGATGCGGGTGAGGTATTCGACGCTGATCCGGGCACGCGTGGCGAGGTCTGAGCGTCGTAGTCCAGGGGACCGGCGGCGGCCACGATCGGGAAGTCCGAACGATTCTGGCTGAATGCTGTCGCGCTTGGCACGGATGAAGTCGCCCAGCGGCGTGCTCATGGTCGGAGCCTAGCGCGGCCTCCCCGGCGCACCGAACCCCGCAGGGTGGCCCCACGAAGGCCAGCCTATTCCCGGTCTGGTTGCCGTCGTCCGAACGATGGAGCGTGGAGTGCATGAGCGAGAAGCACAAGGTGGTCATCATCGTCGGGAGCGTTCGGGAGGGCCGGTTCGGACCTGTCGTCGCCTCCTGGGTCGCCGACCAGGCGCGCGAGCACGGCGGGTTCGACATCGACGTCGTCGATCTCGCCGACGCCGAGATCCCGCTGTCGATGCCGGCAGTTTCACCGAAGTTCGCCGGCGACTCATACCCGCGCCCCGACGGAATGAGGTCCTTGACGTCCCACCTGGCGGACGCGGACGCGTTCATCATCGTCACTCCGGAGTACAACCACAGCTACCCCGCGTCCCTGAAGGCCGCCATCGACTGGCATTTCACCGAGTGGACAGCCAAGCCCGTCGCTTTCGTCAGCTACGGCGGCGCAGCCGGCGGCCGCCACGCTGTCCTCCACCTGGAGAACGTGCTCACCGAACTGCACGCCGTGACAATCCGCGATGGTCTGGCGTTCCCGAGCTACTTCAGAGCGTGGGAAGACGGTCGGCCGCTGGACCCCGAGGCGCCCGGATATGCCAAAACCCTGCTGGACCAGCTCGCTTGGTGGGCCGCCGCCCTGCGTGCGGCACGCAACTCGGCCCCGTACCCGGCCAGATGACCGGATCCAGTGGCAGACGAGCCCCGGTCGATCGCTGGTGGATCGACCGGGGCTCGTCGGGTGACCGGGTCAGGCGAGGTCGAACCGGTCGAGTTCCATGACCTTGGTCCAGGCCGCCACGAAGTCGCCCACGAACTTGTCGCGCGCGTCCTGGCTGGCATAGACCTCCGCGAGGGCCCGCAGCTGGGAATTGGAGCCGAAGATGAGGTCGACCGCGGTGGCGGTCCACCTCACCTCGTCGGTGGCCAGGTCGCGGATCTCGTACACGTGCTCGTCGGACTCCGACGCCTTCCACCGGGTGCCCGGGGAGAGCAGGTTGACGAAGAAGTCGTTGGTGAGCACGCCGGGCCGGTCGGTGAGGACGCCATGCCGGCTGCCGCCGGCGTTGGCGCCGAGGGAGCGCAGGCCGCCGAGGAGGACGGTCATCTCGGGCGCGGTCAGGTTGAGCATGTAGGCGCGGTCGACGAGCAGCACCTCCGGCTGGGTCTTCTCGCCGGGACGCAGGTAGTTGCGGAACCCGTCGGCGCGCGGCTCGAGGACCCGGAAGGACTCGACGTCGGTCTGCTCCTGACTGGCGTCGGTGCGGCCCGGCCGGAACGGCACGGTCACCTCGACGCCGGCGTCGCGCGCCGCCTTCTCGACGGCGGCCGAACCGGCCAGCACGATCAAGTCCGCGAGCGAGATCTGCGCGCCGCCGGCGGAGTTGAACTCCCGCTGGATGCCCTCGAGGGTCTCCAGGACCGTCGCGAGCTGCTCCGGCTGGTTGACCTCCCAGCTGCGCTGCGGCTCGAGCCGGATCCGGGCGCCGTTGGCGCCGCCGCGCTTGTCGGTGGACCGGTAGCTGGCGGCGGAGGCCCAGGCGGTGGAGACCAGCTGGGCGGTCGTGAGGCCGGCCTGGAGGACCTTCGCCTTGAGAGCGGCCACGTCGGCGTCACTGACGAGCTGGTGGTCGACGGCCGGCACCGGGTCCTGCCAGAGCTGGGGCTCCGCGACCCACGGCCCGAGGAAACGGCTGACCGGGCCCATGTCGCGGTGCAGCAGCTTGTACCAGGCCTTGGCGAACGCCAGGGCGAACTCGTCCGGGTTCTCCAGGAAGCGGCGCGAGATCTTCTCGTACGCCGGGTCGACGCGCAGTGCCAGGTCGGTCGTGAGCATCGTGGGCTTGTGCTTCTTCGACGGGTCGTGGGCGTCCGGGATGATCGCCTCGGCGTCCTTGGCGACCCACTGCTTGGCCCCGCCGGGGCTCGTGGTGAGTTCCCACTCGTGGCCGAAGAGGATCTCGAAGTAGCGGTTGCTCCACTGCGTCGGCCGGTCGGTCCACGTCACCTCCAGACCGCTGGTGATCGTGTCCCGGCCCTTGCCGGTGCCGTAGGTGCTCAGCCAGCCCAGGCCCTGCGCCTCCAGCGGGGCGCCCTCGGGCTCGGGGCCCACGTGGTCGTCGGCGGGGCCGGCGCCGTGGGCCTTGCCGAAGGTGTGGCCGCCGGCGATGAGGGCGACGGTCTCCTCGTCGTTCATTGCCATCCGGGCGAAGGTCTCGCGGATGAAGTGCGCCGCCGCGGCGGGGTCCGCGTTGCCGTTGGGACCCTCGGGGTTGACGTAGATGAGACCCATCTCGGTCGCGCCGACGCCTTCGGCCATCTCCTTCTCGGAGACGTAGCGCTCGTCACCCAGCCAGGTGTCCTCCGGACCCCAGAAGATCTCCTCGGGCTCCCAGACGTCCTCCCGGCCGAAGCCGAAGCCGAAGGTCTTGAAGCCCATCGACTCCAGGGAGACGTTGCCGGCGAGCACGAGCAGGTCGGCCCACGAGATCTGCTGGCCGTACTTCTGCTTGACCGGCCACAGCAGCCGGCGGGCCTTGTCGAGGTTCGCGTTGTCCGGCCAGCTGTTGAGCGGGGCGAACCGCTGGCCACCGTCGCCGGCGCCACCGCGACCGTCGTGGATGCGGTAGGTGCCCGCGGCGTGCCAGCTCATCCGGATCATCAGGCCGCCGTAGTGGCCGAAGTCGGCCGGCCACCAGTCCTGCGAGGTGGTGAGGACTCCGATGATGTCCTGCTTGAGGGCATCGACGTCGAGCTTGGCGAACTCCCTGGCGTAGCTGAAGCCCGGCCCCAGCGGGTTGACCTTGGACGAGTGGGCGTGCAGCACCGAGAGGTCGAGCTGGTTGGGCCACCAGTCCCGGTTGGTGCGCGGACGCCCCCCGGTCTTCGGGGTCGGCGAGTCGATCGCCGGGTTCTCGCTCTCGCTGCCGTGCGCGGTCACGGAGTCGTGGGCGACCGGGCAGCCGGCCGCCTCCTTCTTGTCCACGCCCTGGGCGCTGGAGGGCCTGTTCTCCTGGGTGTCGCTCATCTGCTTCCTTCCGAGCTGACGGATCACTGGGAGGTGCGTTCGGCCGCGCAGTCGGGGCAGGTGCCCCAATAGACGACCTCCGCCTCGTCGACCACGAACCCGTGGTCGTCCGAGGCGGTGAGACAGGGGGCATCGCCCACGGCGCAGTCGACGTCGGCGATCGCGCCGCAGGAGCGGCAGACGACATGGTGGTGGTTGTCCCCCACCCGCGACTCGTACCGGGCGGTCGCACCGGCGGGCTGGATGCGTCGCACGAGACCGGCGTCGGTGAGCGCACGAAGCACGTCGTAGACCGCCTGGTGGGAGACCGTGGGCTGATCCGTCCGGACCAGCGCGATCACCGTGTCGGTGTCGACGTGCGGATGGTCGCGCAGCGCTGCGAGCACCGCCAACCGGGGACGGGTGACGCGCAACGAGACAGCCCGTAGCTGAGCCTCGAAGTCGGACGTCATGTGATGACCTTAGCTCACTCTTCTGGAACAAATCCAGATTAGATTCGGTCTAACCCACTCATTTTCGACGCGGCCCCCGTCGCGTCGGCTGATGACGCAGGACCCGGCTACCGGCTCGGCACCCCGCTGCCGAGGGGCTCATGGAGCAGTGGTCGGCAGTCCCGTTCGGGGGGGTGGTGCCGTGATGGTCAAGTTTGTCGTGCAGCGTCCCGGCGAATCGGCCTTGGCGCCGTCACCACGGGTTTGCCGGGAAGTCAGGCGTCGCAGAGCCGGCCGGATTTCAGCCGGTGCGATCCACGAGGACGCCGGGATTGAGGATCCAGGACGGGTCGAGCGCGCTCTTGGCGGCGCGCAGGGCGAGCGCGACCGGGTCCGGACGCTGCCGGTCGTACCACGGTCGGTGGTCGCGGCCGACGGCGTGGTGGTGGGTGATGGTGCCGCCGGCCGCAAGCAGCGCGTCGGAGACGGCCTGCTTGATCTGGTCCCACTGGTCGACGGTGGCGCCCCAGCGGCCGGTGGCGTACACGCCGAAGTAGGGGGCGGGGCCATCCGGGTAGACGTGGGTGAAGCGGCAGGTGACCACGCCGGTCGCGCCGACCGCCCGGAGCGCGTCGCCGGCCGCGTCGAGCACGGCGGCGCGTAAGGCGGGGAATCGGTCCCAGGTGCAGGCGGTCTCGAACGTCTCCACGATCATCGACCGGGCAGCGAGCGCGTCGCGCTGGTACGGCATCCGCAGGAACGCCGACCGCCAGGCGTCGGCGGCGCTCCGCTGCCGGGGGCCGGACGAGTCGTCGCCGCGGGGTGGCGCCGGCAGGGTTCCCCCGTGAGCGCGGCACAACTCGACGGCGCGGTCCAGCCACGGGGTGACCGGATGGTCGGCGGACTCGAAGCCCAGCACGAGCACGCCGCCGGTGGTGGCGGCGCCGGCGTTGAGGAGCGCCTCGGCGGGGTCGAGCAGCCGGCAGTTGCTCGGGTGCAGCGCGGACTGGGCGATGGCCCGGGTGGCTTCGACCGCCTCGTCGTAGTCGGTGAAGTGCACCGATGCGCCCGCCCGCCAGCGCGGTCGGTCCTGCAGCCGCAGCCACGCCTCGGTGATGACGCCGAGCGCGCCCTCCGAGCCGAGGAAGAGCC
Source organism: Micromonospora sp. LZ37 (assembly GCF_059359015.1). Classification (NCBI taxonomy): domain Bacteria; kingdom Bacillati; phylum Actinomycetota; class Actinomycetes; order Micromonosporales; family Micromonosporaceae; genus Micromonospora; species Micromonospora sp. LZ37. Next base: position 201,025 of record NZ_JCADBL010000009.1, read on the forward strand.
GATCGGGGGACGGCCCGGCGCCGGAGCCGGGCAGCCGGCGGGACTGGCTGGTGCCCGCCGGGGTGACCACCCGCAACGACTCCACCAGGTCGTCGACATGGGTCAGGACGGTGGCGTAGTGACCGCCGGCACGGGTGGCCAACCAGCCCCCGAGGGTGGAGAACTCGAACGACTGCGGGAAGTGCCGCAACGTGAGGTCGTGCCGCCGGAGCTGGTCCTCCAGCGCCGGGCCGAACACGCCGGCCTGGATGCGGGCCGCCCGGCTGGTCGGGTCCACCTCCAGCACCCGGTCGAGGCGCCCGAGGTCGAGACTGACCACCCCGGGGTAGGCGTCGTCCAGCCGCGGCTCCACGCCACCGACCACCGACGAGCCGCCGCCGTAGGGGATCACCGCGATGTCCCGGCCCGCGCACCAGTCCAGCACGTCGACGACGTCCTGCTCGGTGGTCGGCCGGACCACCAGGTCCGGCGGGTCGTGGACCTCCCCGTGCAGGTTGCGAACGACGTCCCGGAACGCCTTGCCGTGGGTGTGCGCCGCCCGGTCGGCCGGGTCCGTGGAGCACAGCGGGGACAGTGACGCCGGCGGATCGACCCGGGGCGGGCGCAGGCCGAGGTCGGCCACCGGCGGCGCGACGTGCTCGGTCAGGTCGGCGCCGGGCAGCAGGGTACGCACCCGATCGACCAACGCCGTGGCCTCCGCGCCGGTCACCGCGTCCTCGACGTGCCCCCAGCCCCACCACGAACGGTGTTTCCCCGGCATGCGGCCTCCCCGCCGTCCACCATCGCCAGATCGACTCGCCGGTAACGTACTCGACGGCCGGCACCGGCGTCGATGCCGTCGTGGTCGGCGTGTTCTGCCTCCGCCGCGCGAACTGGGACGGGGGTGCCACGGCTCGATGCTGGCCAGGGTGCGCCATGGCACCGACGTGCCGGTCGCCAGCCATTGCTCAGCTCTGAGGTGACCAGTTCCCTTCACGCATGACCGTGTCCCCCGCCGAGATCTACAAGGTTGGAGAAGGCGTGAAACGCTCCGCCGTCGCTGGCACAGCGACGAACAGCAGATCGTGGTACTCCCGGTTGTCGGCTTCCGTCGGCATGGCAACGGCCCTCGCCGCGCTGGTGGCGCCCTCCGTCGCCTCGGCGAGCACGACCAGCAGCGCGCCGACGGCCGCAGCGGCCACCGCCGGTGTACCGGTCGGCTTCGCTCCCACGTCCACCTCGTGGACCAGCCCCTCCGACGGCTGGGTGCTCGGTTTCGCGCCATGCCGGGCCGGCTCGTGCCCGACCCTGGTCAGCACGTCCACCGACGCGCAGACCTGGCAGCAGCACACCGCCCCACGGGTGTCGTCCACGCCCGACCAGACGAAGATCCACTTCGCCGGCAAGCTCCACGGGTGGGCCACCGACGGCCAGGTCCTGATGGCCACCCACGACGGTGCCGGCACGTGGGGGCGCGTGCGGCTGCCCGGCGCCGTCGGCTCGGTCAGCATCGCCAAGCTGGCGTCGACCGACCGGTACGCCTACGCGATCGTCACCTACGGGGTCGGCAGCACCAGGACCACCCAGCTCTACTCCACGCCCGTCGGCCAGGACAGCTGGCGGCCGGTGGCCGGCGTCGCGGTGCCCGGCGGTGGCGGGTGGGACATCACCACGCACGGTTCGGCCGCCCACGTCGCCCTCGGCGTGATCCACACGTCGCTCCGGATGTGGTCGACGGCCGACGGCAGTGGCTGGACCGAGGTCCAGCCGGTCTGCTCGGTGCACGACGCGGTGCGGCTGAGCAGCACTTCCCCCGATGACGTCGATGGCATGTGCAGCTTCAACGCCGAGCGCGGCTTCATGGAGAAGCAGCTGGTCGAGTCGGCGGGCGGCGCGGCGCCCGTCGTGCTGGGGCGGGCGCCAAACACGGGAATCACCACCGGGTTCGCGACGGCCTCGGACGGTACCGCGGTCGTGGCCGGGGTAGGCGCGGGCGCGAGCTGGCTGCACGCCAGCTTCGACAAGGGCGCGACCTGGGAGACGCCGCTGGTGATCCCCGACGTGCAGCTCCCGATGCTCGACCTGGACTTCCAGGACGCCACGCACGGCGTGGTGGTCTGGGGTGGACCCGCATGGTCGGGCGCCGCGGTGTACCGCACCACCGATGGCGGTCACACCTGGAGCCAGCTCACGCTCTGACGTCACGTCGAGGCGGTCCGGGGATCGTTCGAGCCCCGGACCGCCTCGCCCCGCGGCATCATGGGGACCGGTTCGCCGGCCGCCGCGGTCGCGGCACGCACCCGGAACTCGGCGCCGGCTATCTGACCTTTCGGGTCGATCGGACCACGATGTCGTCGTATTCGGGGTGCTTGCCCAGCCACTCGCCGATGAACGGACAGATCGGCACCACCGTCCGGCCCTTGCCTCGTGCGTCGTCCATCACCGCACGAGCGAGGGTCGATCCCACACCCCCGCCTTCGAACTTCGAATCGACCTCGGTGTGCGTGTAGGCGATGATGTTGCCGGTCAACTGGTAGGTGACCAGCCCGGCCATCGCACCCGACTCGTCCCGCGCCTCGAACCGCTCCCGCTCCGGCGCGTCAGTAACAGTCACTTCCACCCAATCATGGAAGCACAGCCGCCATCAGTGGGCCGCCACGACCACCGCTTCCGGCTCGAGGCCCGCGAGCTGGGCCGGTCGCACGACGACGAGCAGAACCACCATCGACGCCACCATGCCGCCCGCGACCACGAGGGCCATGGCCACCGCGCCGGTGCCCAGCACGCCCACCAGCGGCGCGGCCAGCGCGCCGACACCGAACTGCACGGCGCCGAGCAGAGCGGAGGCGGTGCCGGCCGCCTCCCCGTGCCGGGACAGGGCCAGGGCCGGCGCGTTCGGCATCGCGAGGCCGGCCGCCGCGAGCACCACCCACAACGACACCAGCAGGCTCGGCAAGCCACCCAGACCGGTCGCGGCGAAGGCGAGCAGCGCCAGACCGGCCACGGTCCCCACGGCCAGGGAGGCGAGGAGGATCCGCTGCGGGGAGTAGCGACGCAGCAGCCGTACGTTGAACTGGGTCGCCGCGATCAGCCCGACCGCGCCCGCGCCGAAGGCCAGCCCGAACTGCTGCTCGTCCAGCCCGTACTGCTGCTGCAGGACGAACGACGACCCGGCCACGTAGGCGAACAACGCCGCCATGGCCAGCCCGGCGACCAGAACCAGGCCCACGAACGTACGGTCCCGCAGCAGCGAGCCGTACACGGCCACCGTCGCGACCACCCCGCCGCGCTGGCGCCGATCGGCCGGCAACGTCTCGCGGAGGCCGAGCGCGGCGAGCACGACGAGCAGCACACCCAGGACGGCCAGGGCCACGAACACGCCACGCCAGTCCGTCCAGCGCAGCAGCCCGGCACCGAGGGTCGGCGCGAGGATCGGGGCCGCCCCCATGACCAGCAGCAGCCGGGAGAGCAGCTTGGCGAACGCCGCGCCGCTGAACAGGTCGCGGACGATGGCCATGGCGACCACCGCGGCCGCCGCGACACCGAGGCCCTGCACCACCCGCAGCGCACCGAGAACCGTGATGTTCGGTGCGACGACGCAGAGCAACGACGCCACGACGTGCAGCGCGATTCCGGCGATCAGCGGTGCGCGTCGGCCGACGGCGTCGGACAGCGGGCCGATCAGCAACTGGCCGACGGCGAGGCCGGCCAGCGTGCCGGTGAGAGTGAGCTGCACCGCCGCCGACGTGGTCTGGAAGTCGGCGGCGATCGCGGGAAGCGCCGGCAGATACATGTCGATGGTCAGCGGACCCACCGCGATCAGCGACCCGAGCACGAGGACGAGTTGCAGGCGCTGCCGGCGACTCATCAGGTCTCCGGGCGTCAGCGGGACCGACCGGCCCTCAGGGGTGTCGACGGTGGCGGTCATCGGGTCGGCTCCGACCGGTCGTTGCGCGGCCGGGCCGAGAAGTGGGCACAAGTCACACCTGACTCCAAATCCAGATCCGATCATTTGATTCCCTGGTCGACAGGGAGGTAACGGAGGTAACAGTCGAGCGGCACCCTCCGCGCCCCCGAGCACCGTCGGTCGAGCAGGAGCGGCTGCGGGTGCGGCATCGGCCGGCGACGGGCGCCGGCCGTCAGTGCTGACTATGCCGGGTCGTCCCTACGCAGCCCGCGCAAAACCGCCGGGCGGCATCGGCGGAACGGCGGCCCGGAGCGGCACGTGGAGCAGTTCCCCCGGGTCAGGCGGCGAAGACGAGTGGTCGCCCGCAGACCTTCCCGGCCGGCTGCCACTCACGGTGGCCTGATCCGTCCGGGCGGCGGGCCACCCGTTCGGCCGACGTTGATTGTTGACCGTCGATGTGTAGTTCTGGTAGAACGTGTTCATCCGTGTGGCAGAACTCCCCGGTCGGCGTCCGAGGTGCTGCCCCTCTCCCCTAGGAGATGGCAATGCATCGACCCCACCGCCGGCGCCTGCTCGCGTCCGCGCTGGCCGTCCTGACCACCGCGGCGCTCGCCGTCGCCCTGCCCGCCGCGCCCGCCCCGGCGGCGCCCGGCAGCCCCGCCCAGACCCCGCCGATGGGCTGGAACTCCTGGAACACCTTCGGCTGCGACATCGACGAGGGCCTGATCCGCGGCATGGCCGACGCCATCGTCTCGTCCGGCATGCGCGACGCCGGCTACTCGTACGTGGTGATCGACGACTGCTGGTTCGACCCGCAGCGCGACGCCCAGGGCAACCTCCGCGCGAACCCCGACCGCTTCCCCAGCGGGATGAAGGCGCTCGGTGACTACCTGCACGGCAAGGGCCTCAAGTTCGGCATTTACCAGGTGCCCACCGCCCGTACCTGCGCCCAGCGCGGGGGCAGCTATCCCGGTTCCACGGGCAGCCTCGGCCACGAGCGCCAGGACGCCGCCACGTTCGCCGCGTGGGGCGTCGACTACCTGAAGTACGACTGGTGCTCCCCCGACGGCAGCCGTGACGAGCAGGTGGCCGCCTTCACCCTGATGCGGGACGCGCTGCGGGCCACCGGGCGCGACATCGTCTACAGCATCAATCCCAACAGCTACCACGCGGTGACCGGCACCACCTACAACTGGGGTGCGGTCGCCGACCTGTGGCGCACGACGGAGGACATCAAGCCGTACTGGGACACCGGCAACGTCAACTCGTACCCGATGGGGGTCGTCAACATCGTCGACGAGACGCTGCCGTTGGCCAGCCAGGCCGGCCCCGGCCACTGGAACGACCCGGACATGCTCGAGGTCGGCGTCGGTGGCCTGGCCGCCACCGAGTACCGGGCCCACTTCGCGCTCTGGGCGATCATGGCCGCGCCACTGATGGCCGGAAACGACATCCGGTCGATGTCGGCCGACGTCAGCGCCGTCCTGCGCAACACCGACCTGATCGCCGTCAACCAGGACCCGGCCGGCAACGGCGGCCGGCGGGTACGCGACGACGGCGCAACGGAGGTGATCGCCAAGGCGCTGGCCGACGGGTCGGTCGCCGTGGCCCTGCTCAACCGGGGTGGTGCGAGCACCCGGATCACCACCCGGACCACCGAGGTCGGCCTGCTCGGCGCCGGCCCGTTCACCGTCCGGGACCTGTGGACGGGCGCGACGTCGTCGAGCACCGGGACGCTCGCCGCCGACGTGCCCGCGCACGGCGTGGCGGTCTTCCGGGTCCGGGGTGGGACCCCGGCCACCCTGACCACCTCGACCATGGTGGGCGCCGGCTCGGCACGCTGCCTCGACGTCAACGGCGCCGCGCGGGCCAACGGCACCGCCACGATCATCTACGACTGCCAGCGGTCGGCCAACCAGTTGTGGACCAGCACTCCGGCCGGGGAGTTGCGGGTCTACGGCGACAAGTGTCTCGACGCGTACGACCAGGGGGTCACGGCCGGCACGGCGGTCATCATCTGGCCGTGCAACGGGCAGCCCAACCAGCGGTGGACCTGGCGGGCCGACGGCACGGTGGTCGGCGAGCAGTCCGGGCTCTGCCTCGACGTCGCCGGGGCGGCGACGGCCAACACCAGCCGGGTGCTGCTCTGGACCTGCCACGGCGCGGCCAACCAACGGTGGTCGCGCGGCTGACCCACCCCGGAGGCGTCCCGCTCGCCACGGTCGCGGCGAGCGGGACGCCCGTCGGGCAGGAACGCGATCTCCGGGTGGGTGGGCTCCGGCACGCCCGATGGACGGCGGATCACCTCGCGACGGACGGCCGCTCGCCGATCGTGCTGCCCCGGACGACGAGGTGGAAGGGCAGGTCGAGGTCGGCCGGCGGAGCCAGGGGCTGACCCTCGATCAGGGCGACCAGCCGCCGCACGGCGAGCCGCCCGATGTGCTCCTTGTCCGGGGAGACGCTGGTCAGGCCGGGGTGGCTGAACCGCCCCTCCTCGATGTCGTCGATACCGACGACGGCGATGTCGTCCGGGATACGGCGGCCGGCCTCCCTGACCGCCCGCATCGCGCCGATCGCGACGAGGTCGTTGTAGCCGAACACCGCGTCCGGCGGCTCGTCGAGGGCCAGCAGCTGCGACATGGCGGACAGACCGTCGCGGCGGCCGAACTGTTCGGTCGGGGCGACGAGCCGCGGCCGCACCGCGAGCCCCGCGCCGGCGAGCGCCTCGCGATAGCCGCGCAGCCGCAGGTGCGCCGACTGCCGGTCCTGGCCGGTGCCGGAGCCGATGAACGCGATGCGACGGCGTCCCAGATCCAGCAGGTGGCGCACCGCCGTACGGGCGGCGGCGACGTTGTCGATGGCGATGTGGTCGTGCGGTACGTCGTAGACACCCTCGCCGATCAGCACCAGCGGGGTCGTGTCGGTGCGGGCCAGGACGTCCTCCCGGGTGACCCGGACCGGGCTGAGTATCAACCCGTCGATGATGTGACGACGCGATCCCAGCAGCATGAGCTCGGTCTCGCGGTCGGCCGCGGTGCTCTCCATCACCAGCGTGTACCCGAGACCGGCGGCCTCCCGGATGGCGGCGTCGGCGAGTTCGGCGAAGTACGGGTTGTTCAACTCCGGGATGGCGAGCGCGATGAGACCGGTTCGGCCCCGACGCAGGTGGCGGGCGCTGAGGTTCGGGGTGTAACCGAGCTCGTCGATGGCCTGCTGCACGCGCCGCCGGGTCTGCTCGCCGACCGGGCGGTAGCCGTTCACCACGTTGGACACGGTGGCCAGGGACACGCCGGCGCGGTGGGCGATGTCCTTCAGACTGACGCCCACGTCGCACCCTCCCGGAAGCCATCGACCCCTGTCACCGTAGTCGCCGTGCCCGGCTGAGGTAGGTCTGCGTGACCACCACGACCGCCAGGAACGCCCCGCTGACCACGGACTGCACGGACGAGGTGAGGTTCCCGATCTGGTTGATGACGTTCTGGATGACCCCCAGCAGGAGCACGCCACAGAACGTGCCGCCGACACTGCCGGCGCCTCCGGTCAGCAGGGTGCCGCCGATGACGACCGCGGCGATGGCGTCCAGCTCCATGCCGACCCCCAGGATGGTGACCCCGGAGCCCAGGCGGGCCGCGTTCAGCACTCCCGCGGCGCCCGCGAGGAGACCGCTGATCAGGTAGGTGGTGACCTTCACCCGCGCGACCGGCAGGCCCATCAGCGCCGCGGCCTCCTCGTTGCCGCCGATGGCGAAGACCGCCTGCCCGTAGCGGCTGCGTTGCAACAGCAGCGCGGCAGCCGCGCCGAGCAGCACGGCCAGGTAGACCGGCCAGCCGAGCCCGAACAGGGTTCCCCGCCCGAGGTCGAGCAGGGCCGAATCTCCGGGCACGAGATAGGTCGCCGCACCCTCGTCCGTCACCGCCAGCAGCAGACCGCGGGCGCCGAGCAGGCTGGCCAGGGTGACGATGAACGGGGCCAGCCCGGCGTACGCGATGACCAGACCGTTCAGCAGGCCGATCCCGCCGCAGACGACCAGGGGCACGAGTACGGCCGGCAGCACCCCCCACTGGCTGGCCCAGGCGGCGAGCACACCGCCCAGGGCGAACACGGAGCCGACCGACAGGTCGATGCCGCCGGTGATGATGACGAAGGTCATCCCGACGGCGACGATCATCAGCGTGGACGACTGGATCGCGATGCCGGCGAGGTTGTCGGCGGTGGCGAACGCGGGGAAGGCCATGGCCGCGACGGCGCCGCCGAGCAGCAGGACGGCCAGCGCACCGTGCCGCTGTGCCGCGACGGCGAAGCGTTCCATCCCGGCGACGCGCGACACGGGCAGCTGCGGCGTGTCGCCCGCCGCCGCGACGTGGGCGGTGGTGTCGGCGCTCATCGCGACCTCCGTTCGCGGGCCAGGTACACGGCGACCAGGATGATGACGGCCTGTGCCATCTGCGCCGTGGAATCGGGCACGTCGTGCTTGATCAGGGTGGCGCGGAGCAGCTGGATGAGCAGCGCCCCCGCCACGGTGCCGAGCACCCGGACCCGGCCGCCGGTGAGCGGGGTGCCCCCCACCACGACCGCGGTGATCGCGGAGAGTTCGATCAGGTTCCCGATGGCCGAGGGGTCGCTGGCGGTGAGCCGGGCCGTGGCCAGCACACCGGCCAGCGCGGCGAGCAACCCGCTGAGGACGTACGTGACGATCAGGACCCGGCGGACCGGCAGGCCGGCCAGCTGGGCGGCGGGGCGGTTGCCACCGATGGCGACGAGCTGCCGGCCGTAGGTGGTGCGGTGGACGGCGAAGCCCACGAGGCCGGCGAGCACCACGGCGACGGCGACGACCACGGGCACGCCGAGCACGTCGTCGGTGCCCCACCCGAGCACCTGCGGGTTGCGGAGCTGTTTGAGCTGCCCGTCGGCGAGCACCAGGGCGATCCCCCGCCCGGCGACCAGGAGGGCCAGGGTGGCGACGATCGGTTGCAGGCCGACGACGGCGACCAAGGTTCCGTTGAGCGCGCCCGCCGCCACGCCGGCCAGCAGCGCCATGGCGGCCGCCGGCCACGCCCCGAACCCCAGGTAGAGCGGGAGGACGGCGGCGGCGAGGGCCATCACCGATCCCACCGACAGGTCCACTCCCTCGGTGCCGATCACCAGGGCCATGCCGAGAGCGACGATCACGACCGGCGCCACCTGGACCAGTTGGGTACGCAGGTTCGCCAGGTCGAGGAAGTTGTCGGTGAACAGGGCGTTGAAGACCACGAGCGCGAGCACCGCCGCGTACACCCCGTAGTGCTGGAGGTGACGGGTAAGCGCGGCACGGTCGGAACCGGCCGGGGTGAGGGTCGCGGGCTCAGCGGTCATCGTCGGGCCCCTCCCCGGTGGCGAGGGCGGACATGATGGCGTGCTCGGACACGTCGTCGCCCACCAACTCCCCGACCACCGCGCCGGCCCGGAGCACGACGACCCGTTCGGCCCCCTCGACGAGCTCCTCCAGATCGGAGGAGATCAGGACCACGCCCAGGCCGTCGCGGGCCAGCTCGCCGATCAACTCCTGCACCTCCGCCTTGGCGCCGACGTCGATGCCGCGGGTCGGCTCGTCGAGCAGGAGCAGCTTCGGGTTCAGGCAGAGCCAGCGGGCCAGCAGCAGCTTCTGCTGGTTGCCCCCGGAGAGGTCACCCGCCCGTTGTTCCGGGCTGGAGGCGCGGATCCGCAGGCGCTTCATGAACGTCTCGACCAGCCGGTCCTGCCGGTCCCGGGTGACGATCCCGGCGCGGGCCAGCCGGGGCATGGCGGCCAGCACGATGTTCTCCCGGACCGAGAGGTCGGGGACGATGCCCTCCGCCTTGCGGTCCTCGGGAAGCAGGGCCACTCCGGCGCGGATGGCCCGGCGGGGCGTGGGACGGCGCAGGCGACGCCCGGCGACGGTGATCTCACCACCGTCGAGCGGGAGCGCCCCGACGATCGCCTTGGCGGTCTCGGACCGACCCGAGCCGAGCAGGCCGCCCAGCCCGGTGACCTCGCCCGGGCGCACCGTGAAGGAGACGTCGCGCAGGACGTGCCGCTTGCGGAGGCGGTCGACGGTGAGCACCGGTGGGGCGTCCCGGGGAGGATGCGCGGCCCTGAACCGGGTGAGGCCTTCCTGGCGCACCTGGGCCAGGTCACGGCCGAGCATGGTCGAGACGAGGCGGAGCCGGTCCAGGTCGGCCATCGGCCCGGTGTGCACCACCCGGCCGTCGCGCAGCACGGTCACCCGGTCGCAGAGCTGGTAGAGCTCGTCGAGGCGGTGGCTGACGTAGACGACCGCGACGCCACCGGCGTTGAGCTGCCGGACCAGCCGGAACAGCGTCTCCACCTCGCGCGGTTCCAGGGACGAGGTCGGCTCGTCCATGATCAGCACCCGCGCGTCGACCGCGACGGCACGGGCGAGCGCGACCATCTGCTGGGCACCGAGGCTCAGCGACCGGAGCGGTCGGGTCACGTCGACGTCGACGCCGTACCGACTGAGCGTCTGTCCCGCCTCGCGGTTCATCCGCCGCACGTCCACCAGTCCGAAGCGGCGGGGCTCCCGTCCGAGAAAGAGGTTCCGGGCGACGCTCAGCAGAGGTATGAGGTTCACCTCCTGGTAGATGGTGGAGATGCCCGCACGCTGGGCGTCGAGCGGGCGGCGGAACGTCACGGGCCGGCCCTGGTAGCGGACCTCACCGGCGTCCGCCCGGTGCACTCCGGTGAGCACCTTGATCAGGGTGGACTTGCCCGCGCCGTTCTCACCGACCAGGGCGTGGACCTCGCCCGGTGCCACCGTGAGGTTCACCGCCTCCAGGGCGCGTACGCCGGGGAAACGTTTGGAAAGGTCGCGCACCTCGAGCACGGGCTCGGCGCTGTCGGTCATGGTGCTGCCCCCTCGGGTGGGACGACGGAGGGCCGCCCGGTCCGGCCGGATCGGACCGGACCGGGCGGGACGTCAGTAGGCACTGGCCAGGGACTCCCGGGCGTTGCCCGAGTCGTACTCGCGGTCGCTGATGATGACGTTCTCGCCGATGGGGGTCCCGGCGTAGAAGTCCTGCGCGGTCTTGAACGCCAGCGGGCCGAACCGCGGGTTGGACTCGATCACGGCGTTGATGGTGCCGTCCACGATGGCCTGTACGGCGTTGCGCGTGCCGTCGATGGAGACGATCTTGACGTCCTTGCCGGGATTCTTGCCGGCCGACCGTAGGGCGGTGACGGCGCCGAGGGCCATTTCGTCGTTCTCGGCGTAGACCGCGGTGATGTCGGGGTTGCTCGAGATGAGCTGCTCCATCACGGCCTGGCCCTTGTCGCGGGCGAACTCGCCGGTCTGCTGCGCGACGATCTGCAGCCCGGGCGCCTTCGCCCTGACCTGGTCGACGAAGCCGTTGGTGCGGTCGGTGGTGACGTTGTTGCCGGAGGAGCCGAGGAGGATGGCGACCTTCCCCGACCCGCCGGTCACCTTGATCATGGCGTCGGCCGCCCGCTTGCCCTGCTCGACGAAGTTCGAGCCGAGGAACGCCAGGTAGTCGCGGCACGGCTTCGCGTTGATCTTCCGGTCGATGGTCAGGACCGGCACCTTCTTCGCCGCGGCCGCCTGCAGCGCCGGCTCGAGGCCGTCGCTGTTGAGCGGGGCGACGATCAGGAACTGCGCGCCCTGGGCGAGCATGTCCTGGATGTCGCTGATCTGCTTGGACAGCTGAGACTGGGCGTTGGTGACCAGCAGCTTCTTGACGCCGATCTTCGCGGCCTCGTCGCGGATCGACTGGGTCTCGGCGATCCGGAAGGGGTTGGCCTCCTTCTCCGACTGGGAGAAGCCGACGACGGCGTTGGTGAGGTCGAGTTTCTCGGCCCCGTACTGCTGCAGGGTGCAGCCGGCACCACCCGGCGTGCTGCTGGCCACGACCTGCTGGCCGGCAGTGCCCTGAGGTGCGGGGGTCCCCTCGCTTTCGCTCTTCGTGCAACCGGCGAGCAGTGCGGTGCCGGCCACCAGGACGGCGGTCGCGCTCGCCAGACGGCGGATCCTCATGGTCATTCCGGTGCTCCTCGTGCGCGGTGGTGGCAGGTGAGCCGGCGTCGACAGGGCGCGTCGGCGCGGGAGGTCCACCCGGGGACGGGACGCGGTCTCGGCGACGACCGCGACCGGAGACATTGACGAAGGGCCATTGACGTGTTGCCCGCGGGAGGCCTATAACGTTATACACGCAACGACGAATGTCAATAAGACCCCGAACGTCGTCAGTCTCGATCGAACCGACATCCGTCGCGCCGCCCGGGCACCGTGCACCGTCCCCCGCCGCCCCCTGAGACGGAACCGCCATGAGACAGCCCGTCCGCACCCGCCTGTCCGCCCTCGCCGCCGCCGCCCTCGCCGCCGGTCTCCTGCTCCCGGCGCCAGCCGCCGAGGCCGCGCCCGCCAAGCCACCACCGCTGACCACGCCGTGGACCAGCCAGGCCCTCGCCGGCACTCCCCTGCCCGAGTACCCACGGCCACAGATGACCCGCGCCGACTGGCTCAACCTCAACGGTGAGTGGCAGCTACGCCAGTCGACCACCGACGACGCGCCCCCGTTCGGCGTCACCCTCCCGGAGCGGGTCAACGTCCCGTTCCCGGTGGAGTCCGCGCTGTCCGGCATCGGCCGGTCGGCCGGCGACGACCGCCATTACCTGTTCTACCGGCGAACCTTCACCGTCCCGGCCGGGTGGAGCGGTCGACGCGTGCAGCTCCACTTCGGAGCGGTCGACTGGCAGACCACCGTCTGGGTCAACGGCACCCGGGTCGGCGGGCACACCGGCGGCTACGACGCCTTCACCTTCGACATCACCCCGCATCTGACCGGCGGCAGCAACGAACTGCTGGTCAAGGTCTGGGACCCCAGCGACAGCCGGCAGGCCGGCAGCCTGCCGCCCATCGGCAAGCAGACCAGGACCCCCGGCGGGATCTTCTACACCCCCACCTCCGGCATCTGGCAGACCGTCTGGCTGGAGCCCACCCCCGCCACCTCGATCAGCAGCGTCGACCTCTACCCGAACCTCGCCACCAACAGCCTGCGGATCCGGGTCTTCACCCGCGGCGACACCACCGGGCACAGCGTCCTCGCCCAGGCGCTCGCCGGCGGCACCGTCGTCGGCTCCGCCACCGGCGGGTTCACCGAGTTCTCCGTCCCCGTGCCCAACGCCCGCCGGTGGTCACCGGACGACCCGTTCCTCTACCACCTGCGGGTCACACTCCGCAACGCCGCCGGGGCGCAGGCCGACCAGACCGTGCACTACTTCGGCATGCGCGAGATCAGCACCGGCCTGGTCAACGGGGTGCTCCGCCCCAAGCTCAACGGCCAGTTCGTCTTCCAGGTGGGCACTCTCGACCAGGGTTACTGGCCGGACGGTCTGTACACGGCACCGACCGACGCCGCCCTCGCGTTCGACCTGCACAAGCACAAGGATCTGGGCTTCAACATGGTCCGCAAGCACATCAAGGTCGAGCCCCAACGCTGGTTCTACCACGCCGACCGCCTCGGCCTGCTCGTCTGGCAGGACGTGCCGTCGCTGACCGCCCAGGACATCAACCCCACCGACGCCCAGCAGGCACAGCTCGAGGCCGAGGCCCGGGAGATCGTCGACGAGCACCGCAGCTCACCAGCGGTGGTCGCCTACACGGTCTACAACGAGGGGTGGGGCGAGCGGGCCCTTGCCGACACCCGGCGGGTGGGCCAGAACGTCAAGAACCAGGACCCGACCCGGCTGGTCAACACCCACAGCGGCCACAACTGCTGCCAGTCCCTGGGCGACCCGGGCAACGGTGACATCAACGACTGGCACGTCTACGTCGGCCCGGACTCCCCCGTGCCGTCGAGCAGCCGCATCGCGGTGCTGGGCGAGTTCGGCGGCCTGGGACTGCGCTCACCCGGCCACGAGTACAGCCCCAACGGCAACTTCCTGGCGTACGAGTGGCAGCCCACCTCCGGCGCTCTCACCGACCGGTACGTCGGACTGGTCGAGGGCAGCCGGAACCTGATGCTCGGCAAGGGGCTCAGCGCCTCGGTGTACACCGAGATCACCGACGTGGAGGGCGAACTGAACGGATTCCTCACCTACGACCGTCAGGTCGTCAAGATGGACCAGGCCCGGGTCCGGACGGCCAACCAGGGCCTGATCGAGGCGTCGAAGGCGCTCAACAATTCCGCGCCGGTCACGCTGCCCGTCGACGCCCGCCTGTCGCTGCGGGTCACCACGCCCGGTCACACCGACCGGTACCTGCGGCACCGGGACAGCCTCGCGTACACGGAGGTGGTGACGGCCGGCAGTCCCGCCGTGCTCAAGAACGACGCGACCTACACCGTGCGGCGAGGACTCGCCGACGCCGCCTGCTACTCCTTCGAGTCGGTCAACTACCCCGGCCAGTACCTCCGCCACGCGTTCTCCCGGGTACGCAACTCACCCGACGACGGCTCGACGCTGATGCGGGCCGACGCCACCTGGTGCGCCCGGACCGGGCTGACCGGCACCGGAGTGTCGCTGGAGTCGTACAACTACCGGGGCTCGTACCTGCGCCACCACGACTCGGAGGTGTGGCTGAGCAACGGCGCCGGCGGCGCCGCGTACAACACTCCGAACCTCTGGGCGGCCGACAGCACCTGGGCCGTCGCCGCCGCGTGGGCTCCGTGACCCAGGGACACCCCGACCGCCGGTGGGCCGCTCGACCCACCGGCCCCCACACCGCCACGACCATCGGCGGTTGCGGCGGTCGGCAGGGGCAGCAGGTCCGGTCCGGCCGGGCGTGACCTGATAAAGCGGCAGCCGCGGAGCAGCTGCTCCGCGGCTGCCGCTCGAATCACTGGATCCGCCGCCCACACCGGGGGGTGCTGTCGTGGGTGAGGCGCGTAGTCGCGACCGTCCCCCACCCAGCAGGTCGTTCAGGCTCAGACGGCAGCGGGCTCGGACGCCGGGCGGCTCACGCCGTGGGACAGCCGGGGCGCGATGATCCGGTCCAGGCTGAAACGTCCCGCGCCGACCGCGGCGAGCAGGAGGGCCATGGTGCCGAGCGCGAGCACCAGCTCGAACCCGTTGGTGCTCACGAAGACCCCGTTGCCGAGGTGGACGGTGAGGAAGGCACCGACCATGTTGAGCGCGAGGAGCAGTCCAGCCAGCGGCACCGCGAGCCCGGCCACCAGGGCGACACCACCGACGAGCTCGACGAACGCCGCGAACCAGGCGCTCGCCGTCGGCAGCGGGACACCCAGCTGGCCGAATGCCGCAGCAGTGCCGTCGAGGCCCCATTCGGTGAGCTTCTGCCATCCGTGCGCGATGAAGATGACACCGACGGCGACGCGCGCGAAGAGCACGGCCAGGTCACGGAGTGGGACGTTGTTCATGAAGGACCCCTTCTCGGGCGGGAACGGTTGCGTACCGGGCCCAGCTCACAGCCACCGGCGGGCTAGCTGGCGTTTGGGGGCAGAGAAGCCCCGGACCTGCGGCGGCCGGCATCTCACCAGGCCCCGCTGACTCGAAGTTACCAGGAAAGAGTTTGCACCATCAAATATTGAGTCCTCAATTACTTTGCCTCGACCTCCCGTGAGGGCCCGCCACCGCTCAGCGACGAGCCGCCCGGTAGACCGGACAGGAACCGCTCCCCGGCGCAGACGGAGGCAGCGGGTGCGACGGCTTGACCAGCGCCCGGCCGGGTAACCGGGGGTTCGGAATCGCCGGCTCCGACAGCGGGCGGGCGGCCTTCCGCTGTCAGCTACGCCCGATCCGGGCGCACCGCGTCAGGGATGTAGGGAGGTTCGAGTGACCGCCGCAGCATGGCGACCAACCCCCGCTGACCCGATGCCGGAAGCGCCAGAACGGCTGGGGGTGTCCAGCGGCGCCGGCCGAGACCTGCCGCCGGAGCTCGGGCCGGACGCGATCGGTGTGCTGGAGGGGCGCACCTTCATGTTCTCCGACGCCCGCGGGGACGTGCCGAGAGGCTCCATCGGGGGCTTGGTGCACGACGACACACGGTTCCTCGACCAGTGGGAGCTGTCGATCGACGACGCTCCGCTGCTGGTACTTTCGGCGGGAACCGTCGACGCCTATTCGGCGGCGTTCTTCCTGTCCAACTCCGAACTGGCCCACCTGCCCGCCAACCGGGTGGGCGTGCGACGGCAGCGCTTCGTCGGCGACGGCCTCTACGAACGCGTCGAGCTGCGATACTTCGGCACCGAGCCGGTGTCGATCCGGCTGCGCCTGGCTGCCGGAACGGATTTCGCGGATCTGTTCGAGATCAAGGAGTCGGGCCGCGACCGCAGCGCGGACATCAGCCGCCAGCACGAACCGGACGGCGCGGCGCTGGAGTTCTGCTACCGCAACGGCACCTACGCGGCGTCGGTACGCGTCGAGGCCGACCCGCCGGCCGACGTGGTCGACGGCGACGCCCTCGTGTGGGACGTGCACCTCGATCGGGGGCAGCAGTGGAACTGTGAGTTCAGCGTGCCGCTGCGCTGCGGCGACGAACGCTTCCGGCCCACCGTGCGCGGGTTCGACGAGGCGTTCGATCACGGGCCGGAGGACCCGTCGACCCGTTGGGCGGCGGAGAAGCCGCATCTGCACGCGGACGTGGATCTGCTCCGCGACGTCTACCACCAGTCCGCGGTCGACCTCGTGTCCATGCGTCTCGAGAAGACCATCGCGGGCGAACCGGTGGCGCTCCTCGCCGCGGGCCTGCCGTGGTTCCTCACCATCTTCGGTCGCGACACGTTGATCACCGGCTACCAGTGCATGACCTGCGGTCCCGATGTCGCCCGCGGCGCCCTGATCGTGCTGGCGACTCATCAGGCGACGACGTTCGACGACTTCACCGATCAGGAACCGGGCAAGATCTTCCACGAGTACCGCACGGGTGAGCTGACCCAACTCGGCCTCAAGCCCTACCGCCCCTACTACGGCGGCGCGGACACCACGGCGCTGTGGCTGATCCTGCTGTCGGAGTACTGGCGGTGGACCGGTGACGACGAGCTCGTGTGCCGGTTGCGTGGCAACGCCGAAGCCGCGCTGCGCTGGATCGACCGGTACGGCGATCGCGACGGCGACGGCTACGTCGAATATGCCACCCGCTCCGCCCAGGGTCTCGGCAACCAGTGCTGGCGGGACTCGCCCGACGGCGTGCAGTTCGCCGACAGCACCATCCCGGTGCTTCCCATCGCGACCTGCGAGACGCAGGGCTACACCTACGACGCGAAACTGCGCCTGGCCGAGATCTCCGACGGCCCGTGGCGGGATCCGGACATGGCCCAGCGGCTGCGCGGTGAGGCGGCCCGACTGCGCGAGCAGTTCAACCAGGACTACTGGATGCCGGAGCGGGGCGGCTACTACGCCGTCGGCCTCGACGGCGACAAACGCCCCATCGACTCGATGACCTCCAACATGGGCCACCTGCTCTGGAGCGGGATCGTCCCCGACGACCGCGCAGCGCACGTCGCGCGGCACCTGATGTCCGAGGAGATGTTCTCGGGATGGGGGGTACGAACTCTTTCCACGGCCGATGTCGGGTACAACCCCATCGGCTACCACGTCGGCACCGTCTGGCCGCACGACAACTCGATCATCGCCGCCGGGCTGGCCCGGTACGGCTACCGCGAGGAGGCCAACCGCATCGCGATGGCGATGCTGGAAGCCTCCCGCCACTCCCGACACCGGCTGCCCGAGGCGTTCTCCGGCTATGACCGGTCATTCGGCCGAGAGCCTGTGCCGTACCCGACCGCCTGCAACCCCCAGGCGTGGGCCAGCGGTGCGCCCCTGCTGCTCCTGCGCACGATGCTCGGCCTCGAACCGCGGGAGGGCAGGCTCGCCGCCGACGCTCACGTCCCCGACGTTCTCGGACGGATCCGCCTGCACAACGTAGCGGCGCTCGGGCGACGGTGGAACCTCGACGCGGCCGGCTCCGAATGCACGATCTCGCCCGCCGACTGAGCCTGTGTCGAAGTCGGTCACCGCCACTCGTCGATGACGGCGAGGTGGACGGGGCCTCGCCACTACTTCCAGGTGCGGTCGAGGAAGTCGGCGATGAGCGGCGCGATCTCCGGCAGGTGATCTTCGAGGGCGAAGTGGCCGGTGTCGAAGAGGTGGAGTTCGGCGTCGGGCAGGTCGCGAGTGTAGGCACGGGCGCCGGGCTCGGGAAAGATCGGGTCGTTGCTTCCCCAGGTGATCAGGGTGGGCGGGGTGTGGCTGCGCAGCCAGGCCTGCCAGCGCTCGTAGCGCTCAAGGTTGGAGTGGTAGTCGAACGCCAGGGCCGTCTGCGCCTCCTTGCGGCCCGGCAGGTCCAGGAAGTGCTGGTCGAGGGTCCAGTTGTCCGGGGCGAGCAGCTCGCGGTCGGCGACGCCGGTCTCGTACTGGCGGCGGGTGCCGGACAGGGTGAGCAGGTCGCGGAGGGTGTCCTCGGCGCCGGGTGTCTCGGGACGCAGGGCGAGCAGGCCCCGGGCGTCGTCCGACAGCCCCTCGGTGTAGGCGTTGCCGTTCTGCACGACCAGCCCCGCGATCCACTCGGGGTGCCGCTCGGCGAGCCGGAAGCCGACCGGCGCTCCGAAGTCGAAGACGTACATCACGAACCGCCGCAGTCCGAGCTGCTGGACGAAGCCCTCGGCGATGTCGGCGAGCCGGTCGAAGGAGTAGGTGAAGCCGTCAGGGGTCCGGGTGTAGCCGAAGCCGGGGTAGTCCGGGGCGATCAGCCGGTATCGGGAGCCGAGGGCGTCGATGAGGCGGCGGAACTGGTGCGAGGCCGAAGGGAAGCCGTGCAGGAGCAGCAGGACCGGTGCGTGGGGGCGGTCCGGGAGCGACTCGCGGTAGAAGACGCTGACGCCGTCGAGATCGACGTGGCGGTGGGCGGTGCGGCTGACCGGGGCCATGGCCATCTGCAAAGCCTCTCTTCTCGGACGGGCGTTGCGGCCAGTCAAGCGAAGCGGAGGGCTCACGGTGGCCGGCGACTGCCAGAACCACACCGTCGTGTACGCCGACGGCGTCACCCGTCAGGAAGAGCCCTGGAACTCCAGACCGACCGGCTGCCAGAGGCGGGAGTTCCACCGCGCTAGTCGGCGCGGGGCAGCGTGATGGTGAAGGTCGTCCCGACGCCGACCTCACTTTCGACCGTGATGGCCCCCTGGTGATCGGTGACGATCTGCCGGGCGATGGCGAGGCCGAGGCCGCTGCCCCCGGTACGGCGGCCCCGCGCGGCGTCGGCCCGCCAGAACCGGTCGAACACGTGCGGCAACGCGTCCGCTTCGATCCCCGAACCGGTGTCGACGACCTGGACGATCGCCTGTGTGTCGGTATGGCTCGCGACCAGCCGGACGCTGCCGCCCGCGGCGGTCGCCCGTAGTGCGTTGGTGACGAGGTTGCCCACCACCTGGCGGAGCCGGTCGGGATCGGCCTGCACCGCGACCGGCTCGGCCGCCACGCGCAACGACACCTCGGCTGCCTCCGCCCGGGCGTGGTGGGCGGTGCGGCAGGTCTCCAGGAGTTCGGCCAGATCCACCGTGACCCGGTGGTACGCCAGGTTGCCGGCCTCAGCCAGGGCCAGGTCCTGCAGGTCGTCGACGATGCGCTGTTGCAGCACCGCCTCCTCGTGCAGCGACGCGAAGAGATCCTGATCCGGCGTGATCACGCCGTCGGAGAGGGCCTCGAGATAGCCGCGCAGGTTGGCCAGCGGGGTGCGCAGCTCATGGGCGACGTCGGCGACCAGCCGGCGTTGCCGCTCCTCCCCCCGCTGCAGCGAGTCGGCCATCCGGTTGAACGACCGGGCCAGCTCCGCCAACTCGTCGTTGCCCCGCACCGGAACCCGTCCGGTGAGGTCGCCCCGGCCGAGCCGCTGAGCGGCCGTGGTGAGCGTGTCGATGGGGCGCAGCACTCGCCGGCTCAGCAGCACGGTGCCGATGACCGCGACCGCCGCGACGCCCGCTGCCGCGGCGAGCAGTGGACCGGCGGTCACCACGGACGCCGGATCGCTGCGCGCACCGAGATAGACCCGGGCGGGTACCGGCGCGACGTCACGGGTGTCGTTGGTGAAGGCCTGGGCCAGGCAGGAATCCAGTGATTCCACCGTCGAAGTGCCGCACACCTGCACCGAGGCAGCGTCGGCCAGGTTCCGGCCCGGCTCTGCCGCGACGTCGGCGCAGTTGTCGACGATCTCAGCGACACCAGGGCGATCGCGCACGTCGGCCGCGCTCAGGTCGGCGTCGAACTGCGGAACTCCCGTGCTGGTGGGTACAGCGACAACAGGGACGGATTCCCGGGTCAGGCAGGCCGCGAACCGCACGCCGGTGCGGTAGCCGGCGATCGCACCGGCCACACCTTTCTGCCGGCTCGCCGGTTCCGCCGGCAGTGCGGCCAGGTTCAAGACCGGCCGCGGATCGACGACCCCGACCATCGTGCCGAGCGGCCGGGCGGTGCGGTCCTCCTGGGTGTCCGTGTCCACGATCACCTGGCCCGTGTCGGCGACCAGGTGGATCCGCTGACCGGTCTGGGCGCGCAGGTCCCGCACCAGGTCGGACACGCCCTCCCAGGTGCCGTGCCGGCTGCCGTAGGTCGTGAGTCGGCCGACGACCTCGTCGAGTTGCGCCCGGTCGGTGGTGGCCGAGTCGTTGATCTGTTGCGAGGCCTGCCGCAGGGTGAGCCAGGCGGTCGCGGCGGTCGCGCTCACCGCGACGAGGATGACCAGCCAGAGCACCCGTAGTCGAAAACTCACCGGCGGGCTCCGGACGCGCCCTCGGGCGCCGGCTCCGGTTCGGCGAGCCGGTAGCCGCGGCCGTAGACGGTCTGCACGTACCGCGGCTCCGCGACGTCGTCCTCGATCTTGCGGCGGAGGTTCATCACGTGCGCGTCGACGGTGCGTTCGAGCACGAAACGATCGAATCCGAAGGCCCGGTCGATGATCTGCGCCCGGGTGAACGCCCGCCCGGGCTCGCCGGCGAGCACCTCGAGGATGCCGAACTCCTTGGCCGTCAGGGCGACCGGCCGCCCGCCGACGCGTACCT
This sequence comes from Micromonospora sp. LZ37, assembly GCF_059359015.1. Classification (NCBI taxonomy): domain Bacteria; kingdom Bacillati; phylum Actinomycetota; class Actinomycetes; order Micromonosporales; family Micromonosporaceae; genus Micromonospora; species Micromonospora sp. LZ37. The sequence continues at coordinate 221,908 of NZ_JCADBL010000009.1, forward strand.
CGAACCGGCCGGCGTCCACCTCGAGATCGCCGACGCGCAGCACCGCCCGGTTGTCGGCGGTCACCACCCGGGCCCGGCGCAGCAGCGCCCGTACCCGGGCGGTCAGCTCCCGCGGGCTGTACGGCTTGGTGAGGTAGTCGTCGGCACCGACGTCGAGGCCCAGCAGGACGTCGTCCTCGGTGGTGCGGGCGGTCAGCAGCAGGATCGGAATCTCCGATTCGGCGCGCAGGATCCGGCACACGTCCAGGCCGTTGAGGACCGGCATCATCACGTCGAGGACCATCAGGTCCGGCCGGCGGGACCGGCACTGGTCCAGTGCGGCCCGCCCGTCGCCGACCAGCAGCACGCTGTGCCCCTCGCGTTCGAGATAGACCCGCACCAGGTTGGCCTGCTTGGGGTCGTCCTCGGCGACCAGGATCCGCGCGCTCATGTTTCCCCATCCTGCCTGGTGGTTGCGGGGTCAAGTAAACCCGAAACCCGTGAAGAACTGATGTGGGCGGGCCCCGGAGGGCGGCGGGCGGGATATCCGCACAGCTCGCCCACGCCTTCTTCAAGGGTTCTTCACCACCGGCTGCCTACGGTGCTCGTCGTGTCAGTCAGGAGCCGGACATGATCTTCGAACCAGCACAACCGGGCCGCCGCGACGAGCAACAGCGGCGGGCGGCCCGGCGGCGGATCCGGGAGACCCTCGCGGTGCGCCGGGCCGCCACGGTCGGCGGGCACGGGGCCGCCGAACCGCCGGACGAACCGCGCGTCGAGCCCGGGGCTGCCGGGGTGACGCCGGGTACGGGTGGCCGGCGCGCGGGGACCGGTGTGAGCAACGAGACCGTCCCGCTGGCCGAGGCCGTGATCGACCTCGCGGCGATCGGGGAGAACATCCGGACGATCGCGGCGATCGCACGTAGCGGGCTGATGGCCGTGGTGAAGGCCGACGGGTTCGGGCACGGCGCGGTGCCGGTGGCGCGGGCGGCGTTGGGCGCCGGCGCCGCCTGGCTGGGTGTGACCTCCGCGACGGAGGCGGTCGCGCTGCGCTCGGCGGGCATCGACGCGCCCGTCCTGAGCTGGCTGCACCGGCCGGACGAGGACTTTAGCCGCCTGATCGCCGCGGACGTCGACATCGCGGTGTCGACCGTGACCCACCTGCGCGCCATCGCGCGCGCGGCCACGGATGTCGGGGTGCCCGCCGCGGTCCAGCTCAAGGCGGACGTCGGCCTGTCACGCAACGGTGCCAGCGGCGACGAATGGCCCGAACTGGTCGCGTGGGCCCGCAAGCACGAGGCGGAGGGCAGCGTCCGGGTACGGGGGGTGTGGTCGCACCTGACGAACGCCGACGTGCCGGGCTGCCCGAGCATCGCCCGGCAGCTGTCGACGTTCCAGGAGGCGCTGCGGATCGCTCGGGAGACCGGACTCGACCCCGACGTGGTGCATCTGGCCAACTCGGCGGCGGCACTGGCCGCCCCGCAGACCCGGTTCGACCTCTGCCGGATCGGGCTGGCCATGTACGGCGTCGACCCGTTCGGCGCGAGCGGTACCCCCCGCCGCTACGGCCTGCGACCCGCCATGACCCTGCGGTCAAGGGTGATCAACCTGAAGCGCGTGCCCGCCGGTACCGGCGTGTCCTACGGCCCCGACCGGGTGACCGATCGGCCGACCACGCTCGCCCTGCTGCCGCTCGGGTACGCCGACGGCCTGTCGCGCACGGCCGAGGGCCGCGCGTGGGTCTGGCTCGCCGGTCGGCGCTGCCCGATCGTCGGCCGCATCGCCATGGATCAGTGCGTCGTCGATGTCGGCGACCTGCCGGTGGCGCTCGGCGATCCGGTGGTCGTCTTCGGCCCCGGCGCCGAGCCGGGCTCGCCCGACCCGGCCGAGCCGACGGCCGCCGAGTGGGCGCGGTGGGCCGGCACCAACCCGCACGAGGTCTTGACCGGAATCGGCGCGCGAGTGGCGCGCGTACACCTACACGGGGAAGCGGCGACATCATGACTGTTCGTCTGGCGGTGCTGTTCGGTGGGCGCAGCGGGGAGCACGACGTCTCCCGGCGCTCGGCGGAGAGCATCCTGGCCCACCTCGACCCCGCCGCCTACGAGGTGACCGAGGTGCTGATCGAGCGGGACGGCCAATGGCGGGTGGACGGCGACCGGGCCACCTTCGCGGAGGCGCTGCGGACCCTCGGCGGCCAGGACGTGGTGTTCCCGGCGCTGCACGGCCCGTACGGTGAGGACGGCACCGTCCAGTCGATGCTGGAGTGGCTCGGCGTCGCGTTCGTCGGCAACGGTGTCTTCGCCAGCGCCGCCGGGATGGACAAGCCGGTCACGAAGAAGCTCCTCGCCGCCGACGGCCTGCGGGTGGCTGACGGGGTGACGCTGCGGCCCGACGAGGAGTTGTCGTCGCGGGATCAGGAGCGGCTGGGGCTGCCCGTCTTCGTCAAGCCGGCCCGGGCCGGCTCCAGCCTGGGAGTCTCCAAGGTCGAACATTGGGCGCAGCTGCCCGCCGCTTTGCGGCTCGCGCGGGAGGGCGACGCGAAGGTTCTCGTCGAACGCGCCGTGCCCGGGCGCGAGATCGACGTCGGCGTCCTCCAGCACCCCGACGGTCGCGTCGAGGCCGGGCCGCCGCTGGAGATACGGGTGGCGAACGCCGCATTCTTCGACTACGACGCCAAGTACGACGGCGGTGCCGTCTTCCACATTCCGGCCCAACTCGACCCCGGCACCACCCGACTCCTGCAGGACCGGGCCGTGCGGGCGTTCCACGCGCTCGGCTGCCGCGGGCTGCTCCGCGTCGACTTCTTCCTGCCGGATCCAGAGGCCGATCACGGCACAGGGTGGACCGGAGACCACCGGGAGCCGGTGATCAACGAGGTCAACACCTTCCCCGGATTCACCGCCGCCTCCCAGTACCCGCAGATCTGGCAGCGGGCCGGCGTCGGCTACTCCGCACTGCTCGACATCCTCATCCAGGGCGCAGCGACGCGACGCGACACCGCCCTCGCCTGCCCGAGTCCCTGCTGATGGCCGTCTACACCGCGGAACATCTCCGTGGCCTCCGCATGATCGTCACGGGCGGAGGAACGGGCGGGCACACCTACCCGGCGCTGACCACGATCCGTGCGCTCCGCGACCGGCTGGCGTCAGCCGGCACCGCACCGGAGGTCCGCTGGGTGGGGGTCGCCCACGGACTGGAGGCCAGAATCGCCCGGCAGGAGGGCATCGCCTTCACGGCGATCACCACCGGCAAACTGCGCCGCTCGCCGAACCTGCACGAGTGGGGCCGCAACATCGCCGACGCCTTCCGCGTGCCGCTGGGCATCTTCCAGGCCATCATGATCGTGGCGCGCACCCGCCCCGAGGTGGTCTTCTCCACCGGCGGGTACGTCTGCGTCCCGATCGGGATCGCCGCCTGGATGACCCGCCGCCCGCTGGTCATGCACGAGCAGACCCTCACGGTCGGGCTGGCGAACCGGATCCTCGCCCTCCTCGCCGATCGGGTCCTGCTGAGTCACGAGTCCTCCATCGACCATCTGCCCGCCCGAGCGAGAACCCGCGCGGTGGTCACCGGCAACCCCATCCGGCCCGAGATCCTCATGGGCGACCGCGACCGGGCGCTCGCGGCGTACCACCTGGATCCGCGCCTGCCGCTGGTGTACGTCACCGGCGGCGCCCAGGGCGCCGTCCAGGTCAACAACCTGATCGCCGAGATCCTCCCCGGGCTCCTGCCGAAATGTCAGGTGCTGCACCAGTGCGGCGACTACTCCCTCGACCGGATGCGGCAGGTCGCGGCCGCCCTCCCGGAACACCTGCGCAGCAGGTACCGGGTCGTCGACTACGTCCACGGCGAGCTGCCCGACGTCCTGAGCGCCGCGGACATCGTCGTCGCGCGCAGCGGCGCCGGCACCGTCGCCGAACTCACCGCCCTCGGCAAGGCATGCGTCTTCATCCCGCTGATCCCCACCGGCGGAGACGAACAGCGGCGGACCGCACGGCACCTCGCCGACGCCGGTGCCTCCCGCATGCTCGCCGGCCCGGACGCCTCCGCCAACCGCCTCTACGAGGAGATCATGGTGCTGCTCGACCACCCGGACCGACGCCGGGAGCTGGCCGACGCCGCCCGTCAATACGGCCGGCCGAATGCGGCCGCAGCCGTGGCCAGCGCGATCATCGACGCCGCTGCGCGATACCGGTCATGATCCTGCTGTCCGATCGGAGAATCTCGGCCATCCCGCTCGGCGACAACGGGGAGGCCCTGGTCGACGTACGCCAGGTTGCCGAACTTCGGGTCGACGATCGCCTGGCCGACGAGGCCGGGGCCTACGCCCACCTCCGTGAGGCAACGGTCCAGCGCCTGCTCGCCGCCCAGCGGACGCTGCCCCGAGAGCTGCGGCTGCTGATCATCGAGGGGTACCGGCCACTCAGCCTGCAGACGACCTACTTCGAGAGCTACCAGGACGAACTGCGCCGCAGGTACCCGGAGTGGGACCCGGCGCGCCGGCACGTGGAGGCCAGCAAGTACGTCTCGCCGCCCGAGGTGGCTCCGCACAGCACCGGCGGGACGGTCGACCTCACGCTCTGTACGGCCGACGGGCTCGAACTGGACCTGGGCACGATCGTCAACGCCAGCCCGGTGGACAGCGCCAACGCCTGCTTCACCGGATCACCCGACATCTCCCCGCAGGCCCGCACCAATCGCGGCATCCTGGGCCAGGCGCTCTCGGCTGCCGGCATGGTCAACTACCCGACCGAATGGTGGCACTGGTCGTTCGGCGACCGCTACTGGGCGCTGAGCACCGGGGCCGCCCGGACCCGGTACGGGCCGGTGGATCTGGAGTGACGCGGCTGTCCGAGATCGATCTGCTGCGGATCATCGTGGCCCAGGCAGTGATCTTCCTACACCTTCTCCGGCTGGATGCGGCCCTTTCACCGGTATCGTTCCCGGGGCTCGGCGAGGTCGTCCGGTATTGACGATGAGGCATCGCCTCGATCGATGCAGCGGGGCCCCGGAGAACACGGTCTTGTGCGAAGCTCCCCGGCAGTCGGCATAGCGGATACTTCCCGTGCCGGCGACGGCTGCCCGAGGACGGGTTGCCAGCTGGTGAAGAGAGGGAGTTGATGTCTGTGCTGATGAGCCGCTTCAGACCGTCGCCGTTCGGTGCCCGGCTGATGACATTGCTGCTGGTCGCGTTGACCGTTCTGACGGCGGCGCCGACACCGGCGCAGGCCGTGGCGGTGCCCCCGGGTGGGCGGGCGAACTACGTCGTGGCCCTGATGCGCAATGTCGGCACGGAGTCGTTCGTGCGCCTGGCCGAGTACAGCCTGCGCTCCGACGGTACGGCACGTGCCGACTACTGGGCTTGGAACGCCAAGACCCTCTCGGGCCGGGCGGAGACGGGTTTCACCACCGCTGGCTGCGCGCAGACCTGCAAGGTGTACACCGCTGCGGGCTTCGAGAACGACCCCAAGCAGTTGTACGGGACCTGGTCGGTCTCCGGTAGCGATCTGACGATCCAGTGGACGACGAACTCCCAGACCGAGCGGTGGAAGTTCTCGAACATGGCTACCGTGACCAAGCTGGACCTGGCGAGTCACCCGACCGCCAACCGCGGGTTCGGCTGGGGAAGCACGGTGCACTTCCGCACCGGAGTCAGCGTGACCGACATCTACAACGCCCACGGCACCTACACGGGGCCCGGAGTCGAGAACAACTACGGCACCATCACCGAATTCCCGGCATCGTCGCAGACGATTCATCACCCGGATGCCTACAATTCGGTGCGGCTGTGCAACGCGAACTGCATGAACCTGTCCACGATGAAATCCGACGGCGCGGGCGGGGTGGTTCCCAGCAACAAGGTCTACCTGGCGGGCAACGGCCTGGACCGGAAGATGTACTACAACCACCAGCTGTATGAGGTGAACCGCGACGCCTGCATCGGCACTGGGACGACGGCCGCCGGCCACCTCAAGCCGGCCCTGCAGATCATCGACGACAACGGAGCCTTCCGAGGTCTCGTCGTGGTGGAGGCCTCGCTCTACTCATTCTCCTATGGCGGCAACATCCTCGGCGTAACCGACCTGAACGACATCTGATTTTTGTCGGTCGTAAGGGACAGTCCCGACGCGACGGCCGCGCCGGTGGTGGACACCTGAGGTTCGCCACCGGCGCGATCGTTTTGGTTGGCCCGTCCTACGGCCGTGGGAGGATCCGGGCCTTCGAGTCGTCCCGTCTGGACGGCATCGGCTGCGCCCGGTCCGCCGGCCCTTTTCGGCACAAGTCGCAGCGTCCGGCGTGGCGCCCTCCCCAGGGTCGGGAGGGCGCCGGCACTCGTGCGTCACGCTAGGCGGTGGCGCGTTGCCACTGCTGGTTGGTGGCGCCGGTGGTGCTGCAGGTGTACTGGATGAGGCCGATGCCGTTCTCCAGCGACGATCCCGGCACATCGAGGCACTTGCCGCTGTGCCGGGCGATGAGGTTCAGGTAGCCGCCACCGACGTCGGTCAGCGACCACTGCTGACTGGTCGCGGTGCCACATGCGGACTGCGTGATGGTGGCGCCGTTGCTCGACGACGCACCGGTGACGGTGGCGCACTGGCCACTGGCCCGGTTGACCACGTTGAAGAAGCCGCTGGTGCCGGTCGGGCGGACCTCCCACTGCTGGTTGAAGCCGGTGGTCGGGGCGTTCTGCACGACGGTGTTCGTCCCGCTGAGGACCTCCATGCGCTTGAGGCTCCTGCGGGAGGTGAACGTCGAGTACGTGGTGCTGCTGGCGGTCGGAGTCACCGCCGCCGAGGCGGCCGACGCGGGTCCGGTGCCGACCGCGTTGGTCGCCGTGACCCGGAACGTGTACGCCGTGCCGTTGGTCAACCCGGTCACCGTGCAACTGGTCGCGCCGGTCGTCGTGCAGGTCCCGGCGGGGGTGCCGGTCACCCGGTAGCCGGTGATCGCGGAGCCGCCGTTGGACGACGGCGCCGTCCAGCTCACCGACACCTGCGCGTTGCCGGCGACACCGGTCACACCCGTGGGCGCACCGGGCAGGCTCGGGGCCGATCCGGACTCCAGGATCAGCAGCCAGTCGTTCATGCCCTGGCCGTTGTCGCCGGGGCTGGTGAAGACCCGTGAGCCGGAGTTCGCGAACGTTCCGATGCTGGTGTAGGTGCCGTTCGCCGGGTTGAACCACTTCGCCGACACCGAGCTGGTGCTCAGCCTGGCCATGTTGACCGTCAGGGAGCGGGCGCTGGTGCCGGTCGACGGGATGTAGGCCATCACCAGGGTGCCGTCGGCGGTACGCGCCGCGGTCACGTAATCGGCGCCCCCGATGCTGGTGCCGTTGTTGAAGGTGCCGAACCCGGCCGTGACCGTCGTGTGGGTGAAGTCCGGAACGAGGTTCCACCAGGGCCTGTCGATCATCACCCTCGCGGCGTGGCCGGCGCTGACAGCTCCCCGGTCGTTGAGATGGTTCTGCCAGGTCTGACCGCTGCGAGCGAACACGGAGTCGTTCACGGGCCAGATGTCACGGTTGCCGTAGGCGAACCCGGCGGCACCGCTGAGCGTGGGCCAGTACTGCTCGGCCCGCACGTACGCCGGCGACGCGCCGTCTCCCTCGTAGCCGCTCTCGATCATGACGAACGGCATGGCGGGGCTGCGCAGGTAGGCGTCCTTGGACACGGCGTAGACGTACCGGGAGCCGCTGCCCTTCTCCGGGTAGTACGTGTAGACGGTGCTGAGGTTCAACCATGGTGCGTTGCTGCTGTAGACGACCCGGCCTTCACCACCCGGGGCGGTGTGCGCCGTTATCGGGACCGTTGCGTTGATGCTGCGGATGCCGTTCGCGATCGCGTTGATCCGGTCCCGGGTGGCTGCGTTCGGGTTGGCGTCGCCACCCATCTGGAATATGACGTTCGTGCGGGCGCCGGTGGCGTAGCGCCGGGCGATGAACTGCCCGAAGCCGGTGGCGGCGGAGATGCTGTTGCTGGCGAGCTGCCCGGCGCCCCACTCTTCGTTGCGGTAGCCCAGCCACACCAGGCCCATGTTGACCGCAAGGCCCCGGGCGGCGGCCTTGTCCACGAACGCGTCCATGTGGGCCCACCACGCCTCGTGCGGGGTGGAGAGGTTGCCGGCGGAGGTGAACGGCAGGTGCCCGGCGCGGTTGCGCTCGGTCCAGTGGTGCGGCGCCATCACCATGACGGCGGTGAAGCCCTTGGCCCTGCGGTTGTCGAGGTAGAGGTCGAACTCCGCGGCGGTGGCGTTCTCGAGCATGAACCAGCCGGTGTCGGCGGCGAAGTAGTAGGGGTTGTTGTTGGCGTCGACGAGGTAGCGCGCGGTGGGGCCGACCTTGAGCGGGAACACGGTGGCCGGCGCCGCGGCGGCGGTACCGGCGGACGCCACGGCGAGGATGCCGGCGGTCACCGCCAGCACGATGGCGGTGAGGACCGCGACCATCCGATGCGACAGGCGGGTGATGAGAGGCATGAGTTCTCCGGGGGTGCGGGACGAGCGGCGGGGGTTCGTGCGGCGTGCGCGGCGACATCCGGTGGCCCGACGGCCGCGGTATGCCGCCACCTGGACTGCAGGTCGCAGTCCGTGGCGGTGTGGTTGCGTGAGCTCAGCCGGCCAACGGCCTCCTGCGCCAGGAGTACACCGGCGCCCGTTTCGCGTCGCCCATCGCGCGTGGGGGCGCGCGATGGTGCTGGGCGGTGGCGTTGCCGCTGCGCCGGGCAACGAAGTCCAAAGGCCGCTCCATATTGGTCTGATGACGTGACATGGACCTGCTGCCGGCGTCGAGCAGACACACCTTTCCGGTGTCGCACGCGGCCCGGAGCACTCCGCGTGCGACGCATGCGGAGCCGCCCACAACGTCACGTCGGCTGTTGACAAGCCTGTGATCCGGCGCTCACAGTATTGCATGTCTTGCATCTCCAGTCGCCAATGAATGGATATTCGGGTGAATGGTCACCGGCGCCCGCCCTCGGCGCTCGTTCTCCTGCTCGTCGCCACCTCGCTGTCGGCCTGCACCGGCGTTCCGGGCGTCTACGTCTACGAGACAACGCGTGACCGACAGTCCCGCGCCACGGCTGCGTTCGACCCGAAGGCCTACGTCGAAGGCGTCTGGTCCTCCCGGATCGTCCCCACCGTGCGTGACCAGGCCGTCGATGTCGTCACCGTCTCGGCCGCCGTCGCCGACGATCCCGCCGCCGCCGGTCAGCGGTTCGGGCGCCAGTCCGGCACCGGAAGCCCGTACGCCTACCTCGTCAAGGGCACCGGCACGGTGACGAAGGCGGACCCGACGGCGGCGACCGGTCCGGTAACCGTCGAGGTGCCCGCGCCCGGCGGCGGCGAGCCGGTGACCGTGACCGTGGTGACCGGTCCGGTGATCGCCGGAACGGCCCTGCGGGACGCTGTCGGCTTCATCGCCTTCGGCGACTTCACCAACCAGATCGCCTACGCCGAGGTCGCGAATCAGATCAACGCCAAGGTGCGGACCGACGTGGCGGCCAAGGTCGACGCCGGGAACCTGCCCGGCAGGAAGCTGACCTTCTACGGCGCCTACAGCGACGTGGTGCCGGACCAGATCACCGTCGTGCCGACCGAGCTGCGGGTCGGCTCGTGACCAGCCCGCCGGTAGCGCTGCAGGGGCGCGGCATCAGCAAGTCCTACGGCGGCGTCCAGGCGCTGCGCGATGTCGCCTTCAGCGCGTACCGCGGCAAGGTCAACGTCCTGGTCGGCGAGAACGGCGCCGGCAAGTCGACGCTGATGAAGATCCTGTCCGGCGCGGAACAGCCGACGACCGGCGACATCGTCCTCGACGGCCGGCCGGTGAAGCTGGCCGGCCCCCGGGATGCGATCGCCTCCGGCATCGGCATCATCCATCAGGAACTCACCCTGTTTCCCAACCTGTCCGTCGCCGAGAACATGTTCGCCGGGCGCGAGCTGCGCCGGGCACGTCACTTCGTCGACCGGGCCAGCCAGCGTCGCCGGACCCACGAGGTCCTGCGGCGGCTCGGCCTGGACGTGGACCCGTCCACGCCGGTCGGGGAACTGCCGATCGGACAGCGACAACTCGTAGAGATCGGTCGGGTGCTGCTCGAGGACGCACGCATCCTCATCATGGACGAGCCCACGTCGGCGTTGTCGAACCACGAGGTCGACGTCCTCTTCGGCGTCATGGCGGACCTGCGGGACCACGACGTGACCGTCATCTACATCTCGCACAAACTCGACGAGTTCCGCCGCATCGGCGACTACGTGACCGTGTTGCGCGACGGACGTCTGGTGGCCCACGAGTCCATGACGAACACGGACACGGCGTGGATCGTACGCCAGATGGTCGGACGCGATCCCGAGCTGCTGTTCCCCCACAGCAGCTCCGATCCGGGCGATGTCCTGCTCGACGTCCGCCATCTGTCCACCCGCGGCGCCCCCGGGGCGGTGGTGGACGACGTCTCGTTCCAGGTCCGCGCCGGCGAGGTCGTCGGCATCTACGGCCTGATGGGCGCCGGCCGAACGGAACTCGTCGAGTGCCTGATCGGCCTGCGCCGCGCCGGTCGAGGGCAGATCCTCGTCCGCGGAAGGCCCCCGACCGACCCGACAGTTCGCGGCCGCATGGCCGCCGGCCTCGCGTTGGTACCCGAGGACCGCCAGCGCGACGGCCTGATCCAGACCATGACCGTCCGGGACAACATCCTGCTGTCCGTTCTCGGCCGCCTGTCGCGTTCGGGCCTGCTGCGTCGGGGGGCGGAACGGTCCGTCGCCACCGGAAAGATCACCGAGTTGGCGATCAAGACTCCCGCCCTCACCACCCCGGTCACGTCGTTGAGCGGCGGCAACCAACAGAAGGTGGTGCTGGCCCGGGCATTGCTCACCGAGCCGGTGGTGCTGTTGCTCGACGAACCCACCCGCGGCATAGACGTCGGGGCGAAGTCCCAGATCGCCGCTCTGATGTCCGAGCTCACCGCCGCTGGCTTCGGCGTGCTCTTCACCTCCTCGGAGCTCGCCGAGGTGATCGCGATGGCGGACCGGGTCCTCGTCATGGCCCGCGGGCGCGTCACCGCGGAACTGGCGGCCGACACCGTCACCGAAGAAGCACTCATCACCGCTTCCGCTTCCGACAGCGCCCTGGAGACACAGCGATGACCAGCACCGATGTCGCCAGCAAGGCGCCCGCGCCGACACAGCCCGGGCGGGCCCCTCGCAACCGGAGCCTGGCCCGGACCGCCTTGCTCCTGCTCCGCGGGCGGACGCTCGTCGTCCTCATCGTGCTCGTGCTGTTCTTCAGCGCCGTGTCGTCGGAGTATCTGACGCAGAGCAACGTCATCCTGATGACCAAGCACGTGGCCATCAACGCCATCCTGGCCATCGGCGTCACCTTCGTGATCCTGACCGGTGGCATAGACCTGTCCGTCGGTTCCATCGCCGGCCTGTCCAGCATGGTGGCGGGCGGCCTGTTGTTCACCGGCCTGCAGGTGCCCGGTGGCACGGTCTTCTTCTCGGTGGCCGTCGTCGTCGTGATCGGCATCGTCGTCGGAGCCCTGACGGGCGCCCTCAACGGGTTGCTGGTCACGCGATTCTCGGTGGCGCCGTTCATTGCCACGCTCGGCATGCTGTACGTCGCCCGGGGCGTGGCGCAGCTGCTGAGTGACGGCGGCACCTTCCCCGACCTGGCGGGTACGCCGCAGCGGGGCAACCAGGGCTTCGGAGTCATCGGCGTGGACAGCTTCCTCGGCATACCGGTCGCCGTATGGATCATGGTGCTCGTCGCCACCGCGGCGGTCGTCGTCACCACCAGGACCCCCTTCGGCAGGCGCGTCTACGCGGTCGGGGGCAACGAGCGCGCGGCGGTGCTCTCCGGCATCCGGGTACGCCGCATCAAGATCGCCGTGTACGTCATCTCCGGCTCGTGCGCCGCCCTGGCCGGACTGCTGCTCACCTCCGAGCTGGGCGCCGCCTATCCCGACACGGCGACCACGTACGAGCTCAACGCGATCGCGGCCGCGGTGCTGGGCGGGACGGCGCTCAGCGGCGGACGCGGAACCATCGTCGGCACCGTCATGGGCGCCTTCGTCATCGGCTTCCTCAGCGACGGGCTCGTCCTCGTCGGCGTCTCCACGTTCTGGCAATCGGTGGTGAAAGGCGCGGTGATCATCATCGCCGTCATCGCCGAGCAGGCACAGCAGCGGCTGCAGGCCGGCCTTTCCGACCGGGCCGCCTGACGTTTCTCCCCTTCCCGCGACCCGACATCGCACCGCATACCGAGAGGCGCTCCCATGAACAGGACTTCCCTGATTCGCCGGCTTCTGCTGCCGGCCGGCACGGCGACGATGCTGGCCCTCGCCGCGTGCGGCGGCGGCTCCGCCGACAGTCCGGCCGCGTCGGCGCCCGCGGGCGCCGCCAAGCTGATGGTGATCATCACCCCGTCGCCGGACAACGTCTTCTTCAAGGCCGAGCAGGACGCGGCCGCCGCCCAGGCCAGGAAGCTCGGCTACGAAACGCTGGTGCTCAGCCACGACGACGATCCGACCAAGCAGAGCCAGGAGATCGACACCGCGATCTCCCGCAGGGCCGCGGCGATCATTCTCGACAACGCCGGCGCCGACTCCTCGGTGGCGGCGATCCAGCGCGCGAAGGACGCCGACATCCCCACGTTCCTCATCGACCGGGAGATCAACAAGACCGGCGTCGCGGTCGCGCAGATCGTGTCCAACAACGCCCAGGGCGCCGGGCTCGGCGCCCAGGAGTTCGCCAAGCTGATGGGCGGCAAGGGCGAATACGCCGAACTGACCGGCAAGGCGACCGACACCAACGCGGGAGTCCGCTCCCAGGGCTACCACGGCGTCCTCGACCAGTACGCCGACATGAAGATGGTCGCGCAGCAGAGCGCCAACTGGGATCAGGCGGAGGCGCTGACCAAGACCCAGACGATCCTGCAGGCGCACCCGAACATCAAGGGCATCATCGCCGGCAACGACACCATGGCCCTGGGCGCGTATGCGGCTGTCCAGGCATCGAGTCGCAAGGACATCATCGTCACGGGCTTCGACGGCAGCCCGGACGTCGTGAGCTCCATCCTCAAGAACGGGATCAAGGCCACCGTGCTGCAACCGGCCAGTCAGATTTCGCAGATGGCCGTCGACCAGGCGGACACGTACCTCAAGACCGGCAAGGCGGGCCAGCCGGAGAAGCAGTCGGTGGACTGCGTGCTGGTCAATGCCGCGAACGCCGCAAAGGTACGCGACTTCTCGCTCGTGGGCTCCTGAGAGCGTTTCTGCTGGACCGTACCCGGGTCGGCGTGGCCCGGGGGCCAGCAGAAGCGGGGCCGGCGCCGTCGGTTGGCCGGGCCGAGCACCCCGGTCGGCCCGCACGGACCGTCGCGGCTGAATGGGTATTCTGGGGCGTGCGTCGTTGTCGTTCCGGCGTGCAGACGGCGGAGCAGAGGCGCGAAGGAGTGGGAATGGCGGAACGTTCGGTAACGGTCGCCAGCACGGCCGTAGGAGACGTCCCGCCGGATCAGATCCGCCTGTTGACCAAGGTCGCCCGCATGTACCACGAGCGGGGGATGCGACAGCCGCAGATCGCCGAGCAGCTGCACATCTCCCAACCGAGGGTGTCGCGGCTGCTGCGGCGCGCCGTGGATCTCGGGATCGTCCGCACGACCGTCGTGAGCCCACGCGGCGTGCACGCCGAGCTCGAGGAGCAGATCGAGCAGGCGTACGGCATCAGTGAGGTCGTCATCGCCGACACCGACGAGCAGGCGGACGAGCTGCAGATCCAGCGCGCCCTCGGCTCCGCGGCCGCGATCTACCTGGAGACGACGCTGATGGGCAAGGAGCGCATCGGGGTGTCCTCGTGGAGCTCCGCGCTGCTCGCGACGGTCGATGCCATGCACCCGCGGCCCACCCCGGTCGCCGATCAGGTCGTGCAGATGCTCGGTGGCCTCGGCAATCTGACGGCGCAGACGCAGGCCACCCGGATCACCGGTGGGCTGGCCCGGCTGACCGGCGCCGCCGCCGTGTTCCTGCCGGCGCCGGGCGTGCTCGCTTCCGGGGACATGCGGGAGATGTTCCTGACCGATCCGAACATCGGACCGGCACTGCAGGCGTGCGAGCAGCTCACCATGGCCCTGGTCGGTATCGGCAGCATCGAGCCGTCGCCGCTGCTGCGGGAGAGCGGCAACGCCTTCGCCGAGACCGAGCTGCCGGCATTGTCGAGGGCGGGGGCGGTCGGCGACGTGTGCCTGCGGTTCTTCGACGAGAGCGGCGCTCAGGTCGCGTCCGGGCTCGACCAGCGCGTACTGGGTATCTCAGCGGACGCGCTGCGCCGCGTGCCACGCCGGGTCGGCGTCGCCGGAGGCGCGCGGAAGTACACGGCCATCCGGGCGGCGCTGCGCGGCGGATGGGTGAATGTCCTCGTCACGGACCTGCAGGTGGCGCGCCGTCTGGCAGCGCCCGAGGCTTAGCAGGAGACGGCCCGTCCGGGCCTGACGGAATCAGCGCGGTCCCGACCTCCCGACCGCCTGTTCGCACGGTGGCGATGCCGCCGCCGATGCGGCCACACCGACGTGTCCCTGCGCGCCGCCGGCCGGCGGTGTCGGCGACGACGCGTCGAAGAGGTCCTCCATGCTGACTTGAAACATGATTGACACACATCATGCTCCCGCTTACGGTATCTCTAATCGCGTATGAATATATAACGCTGTTGGAGGGTCCATGAAGATACGCATGCTGGCCACGGTGGCTCTGGCCGCTCTGCTTCCCCTCACGGGGTGCACCGGCAAGGCCATCGGCGGTGACGACGGCGCCGCAGGCGGCGGCGTCACGCTGAACTGGTGGATCGTCACGCAGACTTCCGACAAGGGAACCGAGACCCTGAAGTCGATCATCGCGGACTTCCAGCGGGCGAATCCGACGATCAAGGTCAACGTGCAGTTCCGCGGAGTCGACGCGCACAAGGACGCGCTCCGCACCACGGCGGGGAGCAGCTCCGGACCGGACATCTACTACAACTGGGCGGGGCCGGGCCTCGGTGGCGAGATGGTCGACGCCGGCGTCAGCCTCGACCTCACGAAGTACTACCAGCAGTACAAGTGGACCGATCGCTTCAACGAGTCGACGCTGAAGGCATACACCCAGTACGGCGGCTACCACGGCGTTCCGTGGACCCAACGCACCGAGGTCGTCTTTTACCACAAGGACCAGTTCGCCAAAGCCGGCATCACGGCGCCGCCGACCAGCTACGACGAATGGACCGCGAGCGCCCAGAAGCTGAAGTCGGCCGGCCTGACCCCCATCGCGATGGGCGGCAAGGACAACTGGCACGTGATGCGCCTGCTCGACACCTTCATCGAGACCAACTGCGGCGCCGAGAAGGGCGACCAGCTCAACACCCGCAAGGCCAGCTGGGCCGGCGAGCCCTGCGTCGACAAGTCCTTCGAACAGCTCAAGACCTGGTCGGACAACTACTTCAACAGGGGCTTCGCCGGGCTGGCGCAGACCCAGGCCGCCGCCCTGTTCACCTCGGGCAAGGCCGCCATGGCGCTCGAAGGAGACTGGTTCACCCCGCAGGCCATCGAGGCCGGCGCCAAGCCCGAGAACATCGGCGTCTTCCCGATGCCGACCGGCACCGGGCGGTTGTACGGCTTCTCCGAAGGCCAGTACCTCGCCAAGGCCGGTCGGCACCCGGATCAGGCCGCCAAGTTCCTCGACTACCTGTCGTCGGCCGAGGTGGAGAGCAAGAATCTCGGCGTCTTCGCGGCCATCCCCGTCAACAAGGACACGAAGCCCGCCACCGCCCAGCAACCGTTGAACATCCAGATCGCCGATCTCACCAAGGCAGCCAAGGGCTTCTTCCTCAACAACGACCAGAACTTCCCGACCGACGTGACGACCGAGTACTGGCGTATCCAGAACGCCGTCACCGCCGGCTCGATCAAGCCCGCCGACGCCGGCGAGCAACTGCAGAAGTTCATTGACTCGCACCGGTAGGCGGCGGGTTCACCCCGGCAGCGCACACGACGACGAGAGCGGCGCGGGACCGGCAACACCCGCGCCCAGCCGCTCCTACCGGACCCGATCGAACGACGCAGAAGGGCCTGCCATGGCGCCCACAGCCACTGCGACCACTCCGCTGCCGCCCGCCCCCGTCACCGCCCGCCCACGGCGACAAAGACGCAGCCCGACCTCGTTGCTCGGGGCGCTCCCGTTCCTGGCGCCGGCGGTGGTGCTGTACGCGGTCTTCCTCCTCTTCCCCATCGTCTCGGCCATCTACCTCAGCTTCCTGAAGTGGAACGGCTTCCCGACCACCCCACAGGTGTGGGTGGGCTTCGACAACTACGTCGACGTCCTCACCAACGACACCGTGTTCTACACGGCGCTGCGCAACAGCCTGATCTGGGCGGTCCTGTCGCTGATCATCCCGACGGTCCTTGCGCTCGTGCTCGCCCTGGCCCTCAATCGCCGGCTCCTGGGCCGCAACCTGATGCGCTCGGTCTTCTACATTCCCGCCGTCCTCGCCTCGATCGCCGTCGCCACGATGTGGAGCTGGATCTACAACCCCAACGCGGGTCTGGTGAACGGCAGCCTCACCGGGCTGGGGTTGGAGTCGTGGATCCGCGACTGGCTCGGTGATCCCACGATCGCGATCTACTCGGTGTTCGTCGCGTTCGTGTGGCAGACCACCGGATTCTCGATGGTGCTGTTCCTGGCCGGCCTCCAATCGGTGCCGCGGGACCTCGTCGAAGCCGCCCGTCTCGACGGCGCCGATCCGCGGCAGGTCTTCACGCACGTCACCTTGCCCGCCCTACGGCCGACCATCACGGTGGTCCTGGTGCTCACCGTCATCAACTCGTTGAAGGTCTTCGACCTCATCGTGGGCATGACCGGCGGCGGCCCGGCCCAGTCGAGCCAGGTGCTGGCGCTGTGGTCCTACAGCCAGTCGTTCATCAACCACAACTTCGGCGGCGGCAACGCGCTCGCCGTGATCCTGCTCGCCATCACTCTCGCGCTGGTCCTGCCCTACCTGCTGTGGACCCTCAAGGAGGACGACCGGTGACCGCCCTGGCCCCCGCACGCGCCCCCAGCCCCCCCGCCACCGCCAAGGCACCCCGCCGGCCGGACTACCCCTTGATCGGTCTCTGGATCGGCCTGGTCGTCAGTTGCCTCATCTGGCTGGCACCGTTCGTCTTCATGGTGCTGACGTCACTCAAGTCGACGGCCGACATCAACAACTCCGCCATCTGGTCCCTGCCACGGCAATGGCAGTGGCACAACTACGCCGACGCGGCCGAACGCGGGGACCTGTGGACCGTGGTGAAGAACAGCGCCTACATCGCGCTGATCAAGGTGCCACTCGGACTGTTCCTCTCCGCGGCTGCCGCTTTCGCGATCGCCCGCCTCCGGTTCAGGTGGCACCGCGGTCTGCTGATCGTCCTCACCCTGGGCGCCATGGTCCCCGTACAGGTCGCCCTCGCCCCGATCTTCACGATGATGTCCAGCCTCAGCCTGCTCGACTCCACCAACGGCATCATCCTGCCGTACCTGGCCTTCGGTCTGCCCTATCAGATCTTCTTCCTGTACGGCTTCTTCCGTTCCATCCCGGCCGACCTCGACGAGGCGGCGCGCATCGACGGGGCCGGCAACCTGCGGCTCTTCCTGACGGTCATCCTGCCGCTGGCCAAGCCGGCGTTGGCGGCGTTGTTCATCCTCGACTTCGTCGCCACCTGGAACGAGTACGGGATAGCCCTCGTCCTGCTGCAGGACCAGACGCAGGCGACGGTGCCCCTGGCACTGCAGGCCTTCCAGTCCCAGTTCGGCTCGAACTACGCGCAGCTCAACGCCTTCATCGTCATGTCGATCCTGCCGGTCCTCATCGTCTATCTGATGTTCCAGCGCTTCTTCACCCAGGGCGCAATCGCCGGGGCGGTGAAGGGCTGAGCATTCACTCCCGGGCGGCGCTGTCGTCCGATCCAGCAGTCCTGTCCGATCCACCGCTTCGAACCGGAGTCGAGGAACAATCATGCTTACCGCTGACCGCACGCAGGCCGACCGCTACCGCGAGCTCCGTACGAAGGTGGCGAGCGCCGGCGCCGCGGACAGAGCGGCAATGCTGGTCGAATTCAGCCGCGAGGTCCGGCGCGAGGACCTGTCCATGATCCAACGAGCGGGGCTCGGCCACATCGGCAGCGACTTCTCCGTGATCGACATCCTCGTCACGCTCTACGGCGCGGTCCTGTCCGTGGATCCTGCCAACCCCGACGAGGCGGGCCGTGACCGGCTCATCCTCAGCAAGGGCCACTCCGCCGGGGCGCTCTACGCCGTCCTCGCGCAGTGCGGCTTCTTCCCCAAGGCCGAACTCCAGACGTTCGCCGCGCCCCTGTCGGCGCTCAACGGCCATCCGAACCGCACCAAGGTCCCCGGGGTGGAGACCAACACCGGCCCTCTCGGCCACGGCTTCCCCGTCGCCGTCGGGATCGCCCTCGCCGCGAAGCTGCGCGGATCACCGAGCCGGACGTTCGTCGTGCTCGGCGACGGAGAACTGCAGGAAGGCAGCAACTGGGAGGCCGCCATGACGGCCAGCCACCACGACCTGTCCAACCTGACCGCGATCATCGACCGCAACCGGCTCCAGCAGGGTGCGCCCACCGAGGAGACCAAGCGACTGGAACCCCTGGCCGACAAGTGGAGCAGCTTCGGCTGGGAGGTGCGCCAGTCGGACGGGCACGACCACACCGCCCTGCTGGCCTCCTTCACCGCTTCGACGACCGGCAGGCCGGTCTGCGTCATTGCCAACACGACGAAAGGCAAGGGTGTGTCATTCATGGAGGACCGCGTCGAGTGGCACCACAAGGTGCCGAGCGCCGATCAGACCGCCGCGGCCTTCGAGGAGCTGACCCGATGACCACCATCATCGACCGGGCGGCGACCCACGACTGCCGCCAGGCGTTCGCCGACGAACTCATCGCGCTGGCCCGCCAGGACGACCGCATCGTGGCGGTCTGCAACGACTCCGTCGGCTCCAGCAACCTGGTGAGGTTCCGCGAAGAATTCCCGGACCGGCTCATCAACGTCGGCATCGCCGAGCAGGACCTGGTCGGCGTCGGCGCCGGCCTCGCCAACGGCGGGTTGATCCCGGTCGTCAGCGCCGCGGCACCGTTCCTGACCGGGCGGGCCCTCGAACAGATCAAGACCGACGTCGCCTACAGCAACACCCACGTCGTGCTCTGCGGGCAGAGCCCCGGCCTGGCCTACGGCGAGCTCGGCCCCACCCACCACTCCATCGAGGATCTCTCGTGGATGCGGGCCGTCGCCGACCTGCCGGTCGTCGTACCGGCCGATCCGGCCGAGACCCGGTCGGCGCTGCGCTGGGCCGTCGAGCACGACGGACCGAGCTACCTGCGCATCGGCCGCTTCCCCGTACCGGCGGTCAACCCCGACGACATCACCTTCACGCCGGGGCGGTCCACCCAGCTCGCCGACGGCGACGACGTCACGGTGATCGCCGCCGGGACCATGGTGTCGCGGGCTGTCACGGCTGCCGCGCAGCTTCGCGCCGAAGGCATCGGCCTACGCGTCATCAACATGGCCACGATCGAGCCGCTCGACACTGATGCCATCCTGCGCGCCGCACGGGAGACACGCGGTGTGATCACCGCGGAGGAAGCCACCGTCACCGGCGGGCTGGGCGCCGCCGTCGCGGGTCTGCTCATCCAGCACCACCCGATCCCGATGCGCATCCTCGGCGTACCACACGTGTTCGCGCCGACCGGCAACACCGCGTTCCTGCTGGAGCACTTCGGTCTGACCGCCGACGGCATCATGACCGCCGCCCGTGAGCTGGCGGGCCATGGCCGACGGTGAGCTCGTCCTCGCCATCGACCAGGGCACCAGCGGCTCCAAGGCCATCCTCGTCCGCGGCGACGGCACCGTGGTCGCCCGCGGCTCACACGCGATCAGGCGGACCCACCCGGCGCCGGGGTGGGTCGAGCAGTCCGCCGACGAGGTGTGGGCGAGCGTGGTCAAGGCGGTGGACGCCTGCCTCACCGGCCTGGACCCCCGGGTGGTCGCCGCGGTGGGCGTCAGCAACCAACGCGAATCCCTGCTCCTGTGGGACCGGGCGACCGGCGACGCCGTCTCCCCCATCCTGAGCTGGCAGGACCAGCGCACCGCCGGCCGGTGCGCGGAGCTGACCGCCCAGGGACACGGCGGCCTCGTCCGTGATCGCACCGGCCTCCCCCTGGACCCGATGTTCTCCGCCGCCAAGGGTGAATGGCTGCTCGACCAGTTCGACAACGATCGCAGGCGAGCCCGCGACGGCAGGCTCTGTCTCGGCACCATCGACTCGTGGCTGCTCAGCCGATTCGGCGGTGACCACCTCATCGAGGTCGGCAACGCCGCACGCACGCAGTTGTGCAACATCCACACCACCGGCTGGGACCCGGACCTGCTGAACCTGTTCCGGATCCCCGAGCAGGTCATGCCGCGGGTCGTGCCGTCGACCGGTCCCTTTCCCGCCGCCACGGGCCTGGCGCCGCTACCGTCCGGCGTACCCGTCACCGCCGTCCTCGCGGACTCGCACGCCGCCCTCTTCGCCCACGGCAGGACCGGCACGGGTCACGTCAAGGCCACCTACGGCACCGGCTCCTCCGTCATGGGCCTGTGCGCGCCGGGCGCCCCGGTCGGCACCACGTTGTGCCGCACCGTGGCCTGGGCCACCGACCGCGTGCACTACGCCGTCGAGGGCAACATCCGCTCCAGCGGAAGCACCCTGAGCTGGCTCGCCGACCTCGTCGGACGAACACCGCAGGAGCTTGCCGACCTCGCCGCCACGGCGAACAGCGCCGGCATCCACCTCGTTCCGGCGTTCACCGGACTGGGCGCGCCCTGGTGGGACGCCGAAGCACGGGCCGCCGTGACCGGGCTGACCTTCGGCGCCTCGCTCCCCCAGCTCGCCCGCGCGGCCCTGGAGTCCGTGGCATTCCAGATCGAGGACGTCGTCGTCGAGGTCGACGCCGCGGCCGGCCACGTCGACACGGTGCTCGCCGACGGCGGCGCCTCACGAAACGCCGGTCTGATGCAACTGCAGGCCGACATCAGCGGCCGCCGGGTCCGTCGCTCCGGCGTGCCCGACCTGTCGGCGCTCGGAGTGGCTCTGCTCGCCGGCTCGGCGGTCGGCCACCTGACCGCCGGTGAGGCGACCGCGATCGCGGACGCCGGCGAGGACTTCCACCCCACCACCACCCCCGCCGAGCGCCACGCCCGCATGACGGCCTGGCACGCGGCCGTGGCCGCCGTCAGGACATCTCCGACCGTCCCTGCGCACAGGAGGTAACGACCATGCCCGACGAACCGCTGTACGGCGCCGGACTCTGGCACTTCGGACAGTTTCGCGACCGGTACGCCACCGACGGCTACGGCCCGCCGGTCACCACCCTGGAGGCCATCGACCGGGCCGGCCAGGTCGGCGACCTGTCCGTGGTCGACATCAACTACCCGTTCAACCCCGCCGACACCGACATCGACGCGCTGCAGGAGCGGCTGCGGGCCAACGGCCTGCGGGCCATCGCCCTCACCCCGGAGATCTACACCCGGACCTTCTGCCGCGGTGGTTTCACCAACCCTGACCCGGCCGTCCGCCGTCAGGCCATCGAGCTGGTCAGCGACGCCGCCGACCTGGCGCGGCGGCTCGGCTGCGACTACGTCAAGCTGTGGCCCGGCCAGGACGGCTGGGACTACCCGTTCCAGGCCGACTACCGCGAGATCTGGAAGCTGTCCGTCGACGCCGTTCGCGAGCTGGCCCAGCGCCACCCCGATCTGCGCTTCGCCATCGAGTACAAACCGCGCGAGCCGCGCAACCGGATGACGTTCTCCTCCGCGGCACGAACGCTGCTGGCCATCGACGAGATGGACGTGCCCAACGTCGGGATCCTGCTCGACTTCGGCCACTCCCTGTACGGACTCGAGTCGCCGGCCGACGCGGCCGGGATGATCCTGGCCCGCGACAAGCTGTACGCCATCGACGTCAACGACAACTTCCGCGGCTGGGACGACGACATGGTGGTCGGGTCCGTCCACCTGGTCGAGACGTTCGAGTTCTTCCACACGCTGCAGCAGGCCGGCTGGACCGGCGTGTGGCAACTCGACCAGTTCCCGTTCCGGGAGGACCACGTCGAAGCCGCCCGTGCCGGCATCGACGTCATGCGCACCATCTGGCGGGCCCTGCAGATCCTCGACGTCAAGGCGCTCGCCGAGGCACAGTCGCGCCAGGACGCCCTGGCCGCGCAACGGATCGCCCGGGCCGCGCTGCTCGGCGCCGAACGCGGAGAGACGCGGTGACGGCCGGCCCCTGGCGAGAGGTGGAGATCGTCCTGACCGCCGGGCAGGACGTCGCGGACCCGTACACCGGCGTGGAGGTGTGGGCCGACTTCACCCACGACGACGGCGTCACCCTGCGGCGGCCGGCCTTCTACGACGGCGGCCGGACGTGGCGGGTCCGGTTCGCCTCACCCCTGGACCACGGGCGGTGGCGGTGGCGCACGACGTCGGCCGTCGCCGGACTCGGTGACGCCACCGGCACGCTGGACGTCGCGCCCTCGCCGGCGACGAATCCGTTCCACCGGCACGGGTTCTGGCGCATGTCCCCCGGCCGGCGCAGCCTCCAGCACGCCGACGGCACGCCCGCCGTCCTCGTCGCGGACACCGCCTGGGCCCTGCCCTGGCGGGCCACCGAGGATCAGGTCCGCGTGTACGCCCGGGACCGCCGGGACAAGGGATTCAACGCCGTGCTGCTGATGTCGGTGCAGCCCGACATGCGCGCGGTCGGACCCCGCGACCGGACCGCCGACGAAGGCTTCGACGTCGGCTTCGAGGACCTGCCCGACGGGCACATCAACGACCTGAACCCCGCGTACTTCCAATACCTCGACCGGCTCATCGACATCCTGGTGGAGCACGGCATCGTCCCGGTGCTGCAGCCGGTGTTCCAGGGCTTCGGGTGGAAAGGCCTCGACGTCGCGGGCACGGTCGTGCCACCGGAGGAGTACGCGCGCTACTGCCGCTACCTCGTCGCCCGCTACGGTGCCCGCCCGACGATCTACCTCGTGGGCGCGGACGGCTCAGGCGAGGAACCGCAGATCGAGGCCGGCGGCCGCGAGGTCCACGCCTGGGACTGCTACGCCCAGCCGACCGGCATCCACTACCGGCCGCACGCCCACGCCCACGCCCACCAGGACGCGGACTGGCTCGACTTCCAGTGGTGCCAGACCGGGCACGGCGGCGAACACGTTCCCCAACGGGTCGCCGACATGTGGCGCAACACCCCGGTCAAGGCGGTGGCCAACGGAGAACCGAGCTATGAGCGGACCCGCCACGCCGACCTCGCCGCGGGCTGGTGGCAAGGACACGAGGCGTGGAGCAACCTCTGCGCCGGCTCCACTATGGGCGTGGTCTACGGCGCCGCCAACATCTGGCAATGGGTGCAGCGCGACGGGGAACCAGGACACGCGCCGTACTTCCTCGGCCCGGCCGGGAGTTGGCAGGACGCGCTGTCCTTCGAGGGATCGACGTACGTCGGACTGGTCGGCCGGGTCCTGCAGGGCCTGCCCACCACGGACATGGAGCCCGACTGGGAGACGTTCCTCAACCCGCACGGCCTGCGGGTCCCCGGAAGGCTGCACATCATCTACCAACCGCACGGCGGCGCCCTCCGCATGATGCACGACCACGACACGCCCCGTCATTACACGATCATCGACCCCCGCACCGGAAAGTCGACCGCCGGCGGACAGCTGTCCGCCGGCGAGGTGATCGACGAGGATCCCTCGCGCGAGCCAAGACTGGTGATCTTCCAACACCCTGCAGAGACCTGACGCGAGGATCCGAGGACCCGGCCATCGAGGTGTTCCGCCATCGACGACGACCACGCGTCGGCGGCGGGACCCCGGGTCGGCCCGGCCGATCAGCGCACTGCGGCGGCTGACAGGAGTACCTGCTCAGTCGTGCCATGACTCACGCGATCTCGTCCGCGAGCAGCTCCTGCACACCCCCACCGCCGGCGGTGGCACCGGCCCCATGTCCGGACCCACCGTGATGCCTGGCGGGCCCACCCTCGATCCGGCCGTGCGGGAGATACGAGCCCAGCAGGGGCGGCCGACGCGACCAGCCAGGCAGCCTGGCCCGATGCGGTGCCACCAGGGTCGACCTGGGGAGGTGATGGTCAGAGATTGCCGTCGATTCTTCCTTCCGCATCGTTCGACGCGAATTCTTGACACATATATCGACCGGAGTTACGGTCTTAACATTGGGTGAATATTTACCCATGTACGAATATCTATGCAACGCGGCGGGCCGTCCGCGCGAATGTCGCCACCCATCGGCAAGCCGACGGGTGCATCGAGCAGCCGTTCTGACGCGACAGGTTCCCAGCACACGGCCCACATGCGGCCCGCCCAAGCACTCGGCTACCTCATCCCAGGCAGGAGGCTCAACCATGGGTTCTGGCAACCGTCCATCTCACCGCTGGCGGGCGGTGATCACAGCGAATCTGCGGAAGTCCTTCACGATCGGTCTCGGAGCACTCGTGGCCGGCGCTCTTGTGGTGGCCGGCGTGACCGCCCCCGCGCCCGCCTCGGCGGAGGCCCCGGGCAGCACACTGCAGCCGTCGGCCAACGGCCGGTACGTGCAGTGGAGCGACGGGACCCCGGTCTTCCTCCTGTCGGACACCGCTTGGCTGATGCCCGGCCGGTACTCCGACAGTGAGGTGATCAACCACGCCACCACCCGGGCCGCGCAGGGCTTCACCTCGATACAGATGACCGCTGCCTTCCCCGAGCTGCAGCGGGGCAGCACGGAGCCGCTGCAGGACATCAACGACATCTTCACCAACGGCGACATGGCCCAACCGATCGACAGCTACTTCGACCGCGTCGAGTGGGTGGTGAACACGGTGACCAGCAGGGGGCTGGTCGTGATCCTCAACCCGTTCTGGAAGAAGACGATGGACACCTACCTGGACGGCCAGGGGGAGACGAAGAACCGCAACTACGGCAGGTACCTGGCCGGCCGGTTCGTGCACAACCCGCGGGTCGGGTACTTCATCGGTGGCGACGCCGCCCCCCTCGCCGTCCGCCCCGAGCTCCACGCGCAGGGCCTGGGTGTGCTCGACGCCTACGCGGCGGCGGGGAAGCCCAAGCCGCTCGTCGCGTACCACAGCAAGCCGGGCGAGAGCAGCCGCGAGGCGTTCAGCACCGGCGCCGACTGGCTCAACCTGGACTGGTCGTACGAGTACGCCCCGCCGTTCACGGGCGCCGAGGGCACCGGCGGCAGCCCGTACGTGGAGAACTGGCAGGACTGGGTGAAGACGCCGGCCATGCCGATCATGTTCGGCGAGGGTTTCTACGATCGCAACAACGGCACGTCGGCCGGCTCCCGCTGGAGCGACCGGCACGGGCTGCGCCGTCAGGCCTGGTGGTCGACCGTCAGCGGCGGCATCGGGGGGTACGCGTACGGGGCCGAGCCGATCTGGCTGCACCGCTACAACGGCATCACCCCCGCAACGGCGCTGACCTGGGAGAGCGGCAAGGACGCGGCGCGGATGAAGTCGTTCCTGACCGGCACGCAGTGGACGCGCCTGCAGCCGGACATCAACCACACGTTCCTGACCGGCGGCTACGGCCGGTTCAAGTACCTGGACCACGCGGTCGCCGCGGTGGCCGACGACAAGTCGTTCGCCGTCGTCTACACCCCGACGGCCCACAGCCTGAACCTGCGGATGCCGGCGAGCGGGCGGACGTACACGCTGCGGTGGTTCGACCCGAGCAACGGCACGTACCGGTCCGGCAGCACCACCGCGGCCTCGGGTGCCGCCGTCACCATGACCACGCCCGGCAACAACGCCAGCGGCAAGCCGGACTGGGTCATCCACGTATCGAGCGGCGTCGGCACACCCACCGTCCCGGGTGCGCCGACAAGCGTCACGGCGACGGCGGGCAACGCGCAGGCGACCGTGAGCTGGACGGCCCCACCGAACGGTGGCTCACCCGTCACCGGCTACACCGTGACCGGCACCCCGGGCGGCACGTGCACCACGACCGGCGCGACAAGCTGCACAGTCACCGGGCTGACCAACGGCACCGCCTACTCGTTCAGAGTCACGGCCACGAACGCCATCGGCACGGGCCCCGCATCCCCGGCATCCCCCACCGTGACACCGACACCGACCGTGCCGTATTCGACGTTCACCTCCGTCAGCAGCACCCTGCGGCTGGCCGTAGCGACCGGCACGAACAACATCGTGCAAAGCACCCCCGCCACCTCCAGCCTCCAACAGTGGGAAGTACGAGCCAACGGCTCCTACGTCAACCTGGTGAACCGCTCCACCGGTCAGTGCGCCATGGTCAGCGAATCATCGCTGACCAACAGCGCCCTGATCGTGCAGGCAGCCTGCACCAGCCCCACCACCAGCCAACAGTGGACGCTGACGTCGAACAACCAGGTCATCAACCGCAACAGCGGCAAATGCCTCGACGTGCCGGCACGCTCCACAACACCGGGCATACAGCTCATCCAATACACCTGCAGCACCACCGGCGCCACCAACCAGCAATGGACCCGCGCCGCCGTCTAGCACGCGTCATCCGAGTTCGACGGCGATCGGCCGGCGTCCTCCTGGGGACGCCGGGCCTGCTCCACAGCACGCCTTCACCACACGACAACCCCACGCCAGCATTCGGCTCCCAATTGCCACACAGGAGAAGGTCATGAGTCTTGGTCATCGGATATCGCGGCGCTGGGGCGCGGCGCTTTCCGCCGTCGTCCTCGCCGTCACCGGCGGGCTGCTCGCCACCACAGGTGAGCCAGCAGCCGCCGCGACGGCCTTCCCGCTGAAGGTTGGTAGCAACGCCCGTTACCTCGTCGACGCGAACAACAAGCCGATCCTCCTCGCGGCGGACACCGCGTGGTTCGCGCTGGAGAACCTGACGGACGCCGAAGTCGACACCTACCTCGACAACCGCGTGGCCAAGGGCTTCAACACGGTCATGGTGATGGCGCCGCACCACTGGACGGAGCGCAACCGTTACAACCAGCTGCCGTTCAGCACGGCAGGCAACCTCTCCACCCCGGACGCGGGTTGGTGGGGTCACATGGACTCGTTCGTCGACAAGGCACGAGCCCGGGGCCTGGCGGTCAACATGGCGCTCACCTGGCTGGGCTACCGCAACAACGAGTGGGGCGGCGGCCAGCTCGCCAGCAACAGCATTTCGGCGGCCACCGGTTTCGGTCAGTTCATCGGCCGGCGCTACGCGACTGGCGCACGCACCAACGTGTTCTTCCAGATGGGCGGCGACGCCGTTCCCGACACCGCCACCCGCGACCGCATCAACGCGATCGCCAACGGTATTCGCAGCATCAACACCACTGTTCCGATCACGGCACACGGTCAGCCGTCGTCCGAGGCTCGCGCCGTGTACAGCAGCAACGCTCCGTGGCTCACGCTGAACAGCGTCTACACCTATTACCCCGGAAAGAACAGCTCGCGGTATGTCTACGCGATGGCGAAGGACGCGTATCTGCGCAGCCCGGCAATGCCGTACGTGATGCTGGAGAGCGGCTACGAGAACGACGGTGCCACTCCGGCACTCGTTCGGGCGGCCATGTACTGGCCGGTCCTGAGCGGATCGAGCGGTTTCGGCTACGGCAACCGCGACATCTGGCCGTTCAGCGATTCCGTCTACGGTCGCTCGGGTCAGACGTGGCAGGCGCACCTCAACGACCCACTCACCACCAGCGCGGGTCGCGCAGCCGCGGTCTTCGCGTCGCGGCCGTGGTACAACCTCGTGCCGGACTTCGGCCACACCACCGTCACCGCCGGCTACGGCACGTTCAACAACACCAACTCCACCTCGGGTGGTGGCGGCGACTACGTGACGGCAGCCCGCACCGCGGACGGCACGCTTGTCATGGCCTACCTGCCCTCGACCGGAACCGGCACCCGCACGTTGACGGTCAACATGACGCGACTGACGACCCCGTCCGTAGCTGCCAAGTGGTTCAACCCGGCCTCGGGTGCCTACCCCAACATCGGCACGTTCGCGAACACGGGCTCGCGGACGTTCGCGACACCGGGCAACAACGGCGCCAACATGAACGACTGGCTGCTCATCCTCGAGGCCGGCGGCCCCGCCACCGTCCCGGGTGCGCCGACGGGCGTCACGGCGACGGCGGGCAACGCGTCGGCGACCGTGAGCTGGACGGCCCCACCGAACGGTGGCTCACCCATCACCGGCTACACCGTGACCGGCACCCCGGGCGGCACGTGCACCACGACCGGCGCGACAAGCTGCACCGCGACCGGACTGACCAACGGCACCGCCTACACCTTCAAGGTCACCGCGACGAACGCGGTCGGCACCGGCCCCGCATCCCCGGCATCCCCCACCGTGACACCGACACCGACCGTGCCGTACTCGACGTTCACCTCCGTCAGCAGCACCCTGCGGCTGGCCGTAGCCAGCGGCACGAACAACGTCGTGCAGAGCACCCCCGCCACCTCCACCCTCCAACAATGGGAGGTCCGAGCCAACGGCTCGTACGTCAACCTCGTCAACCGCTCCACCGGTCAGTGCGCCACCGTCAGCGAATCATCGCTCACCAACGGCGCCCTCATCGTGCAAGCGGCCTGCAACAGCGCCACCACCAGCCAACAGTGGGCCCTGACCTCGGCCAACCAGGTCGTCAACCGCAACAGCGGCAAATGTCTCGACGTGCCCGCACGCTCGACGAACCCGGGCACACAGCTCATCCAGTACACCTGCAGCACCACCGGCGCGGCCAACCAGCAATGGGCCCGCGCCGCCGTCTGACGGCGTCGCACAACACCTCGGCCCGGCGCCTTTCTCTCCGCATGGAGGGCGCCGGGTCACTGCGGTGAGTGGATGGACGACGCCCAAGCGCAGGGCCACACCGAATGAAGCCGACCGGGCCGGGAGGGTGGTCACCGGCCGACGACTGACCGCCGGGACGGCCTTCTTGCGCAGCCACACGCCATCGGTCTGTGCGTCAGTCGCTGAGACCGAGGTGGAGCAGCCATACCCGGTCGTGTACGCGCACGACGAGGTCGACATAGACGGCTTCGTACCAGTGGCGGGCATCGACGGTGAGTTCCCAGGACTCGACGGAGCCCGGCCAGAGCCGCCTCATCAGTGCCACGGCCCATGCGGCGAGCGCCTCGGCCAATTGCCGGGCAGGCATCTTCTCGGCCCAGGCGTGCGGCGGATGCCCGGGGAAGAACAACCCGGGTAGCGCCGCGTGGACCAGCGCGGACCAGGACCTGACCGGCTCCAGCCGAGAGACCCGGCAGTGCGTCGGTAGCAGCGCGTTCACGGCAGTGGTCACATCCCGCGTGAGCGGTCCGTCGGTGAGAACGAAGGTGCAGGCGTGGTCGGTCTCCTCCAGGAGGTCCTCCAGGACCCGTAGCGCGTGGTTGATCATCTCTGGAACCGCGTCCAGCCTCGCGTCCCGCGCGGCCGAGAGCGTGGTCCAATCGAATGCCGTCACGTCGGCCAGGCTAGTGGACCTCGCCCCTGGACCCGGACCTGCTCACCACAGCCATCCGCGGCCGGTGTCGAGGCCGAGGCGGTATCGGGGTGGTCACTCATCGGCGCAGCAGCGGCAGTAGCTCGTTGCCCTGGCGCTTGATCTCGGGCAGGTAGGGCGTGTCGGAGAGCACGAACTGCGTGATGCCGAGCGCCTGGTACCTGCGCAGCGATCTGGCCACGTCGGCGGCCGAGCCGACCAGCCAGGTGGTGTCCGCTGCGCCGCCGCCGAACCTGCCGGGGGTGGTGTACAGGTTGTCGTCGAGCGCCTCTCCGCGCGCGGCCAGGTCGAGCAGCCGCCGCTGACCGACGGCGGCTCGCCAGTTGAGGTCGGGGACCGATCCGCCCGCGCGGTTCGCCATCTGCGCGACCTTGGCCTCGGCACGACGCGTTTGCGGGCTGGTCAGCTCGTAAGTGTCTACCGTGGCGGTTCCGTCTCGCATCACCCGGGCGGGCCCGGCTCCACCTGCGGCACGACATCCTCCGATCCCGAGATCATCGAGACGAGCGGACCATGGTGAGGCCGAAGACGCCGACGTAGCGTGAGGCCAGCCCGTGCCACACCTCAAGGAGCAGACGTTGGACAACGAGATTCAGCTGATCAGTGACGGCGATGGCCTGGCGGTCATCGGGCATCCGGCGGCTGTCGATCGTTTCCTCACCACAGAGCGACTGCCGTCGAAGGACCTCGGACTGAAACGGCTCAGCTCCGCCCTCCGTACCGGATCCACGATCGCCAAGGCCGGCTCCGAGATCGCCGACCACTCCGGTCGCTCAGTCCAGTTGACCGCGGAGTCCGCCCAGGCGATGAAGAAGTACAACTTGATGAGAGGCTCGGAGAGCGGTGTCAGCCGTGCCGTACTGACCGACCATGGCAAGATCACCGGCCTGCTCGAAGTGGCGCAGGCCCCCAGCGCGCTGCTGACCAACCCGGCGATCCTGACCGGCGCCGCCGGACTCATGGCGCAACTCGCGATGCAACAGGCCATGGACGAGATCACCGACTATCTCGCTGTGATCGACGCGAAGGTCGACGCCGTGCTCCGCGCCCAGACCGACGCCGTGGTGGCGGACATGATCGGCGTGGAGCTCGTCATCGACGAGGCCCTGACGATCCGGGAGCGGGTGGGCCGGGTCTCCGAGGTCACCTGGTCGAAGGTGCAGGCCACGCCGGTGCCGCTGGCCCGGACCCAGGTGTACGCGTTGCGGCAGCTCGACGCCATCGCCGAGAAGCTGGAGACCCAGACCAAGGTCGGTGACCTGGCCAAGACGTCCAAGGAAGCCGAGGTCAAGGTTCAGGAGTGGCTCGCCGTCCTGGCCCGCTGCTTCCAACTCCAGGACGCGGTCGCCGTGCTCGAACTCGACCGGGTGCTGGACGCGTCTCCGGAAGAGCTGGAAGAGCATCGCGTCGCCATCCGGACCGCCCGGCGGAACCGCCTCGAACTCATCTCCCGCAGCACCGAGCGCCTGATGGCCCGGATGGACGCGGCCGCCGGCACGGCCAATGCGAAGGTGCTGCTGAACCCGACCACCTCCCGCGTCGTGGTGCAAGCGAGCAACCACGTCGCGACCACCGTCGTCGATTTCCACGGACGGCTCGGCATCGACCGCGATCGTCAGTCATGGGATGCCCGGCGATGGCTGGACGCGGCCGTGGAAGTGCGGGACAAAGTCCTCGAAACGGGGACCGAGGTGCGCGACAAGGTCCTCGACACTGGAACCGAGGTGAGGGACAAGGTTCTGGAGACCGGGGCGGAGGGCGTAGGTGTCGCCAGTCGTTTCGGGGTTGGGGCCTTCGGCCGGGCCAGATCGATGATGGGCAAGGTCTCCGGCGAGATCGCCGAGCGGGCGCAGCGCCAAATCGGGAGTAAAGAGGAATCCTGATCGAAACCACCCTGACGTGGCTGTCGGGTAGCCGGCGATCGAGAATGGTCTCGATCGTGGCGGTGCCGACGGCCAGGCATCCGCTGATCACCAGAAGCAGGTCGAGCAGGTCGTCGATCGCACTGGCGGAGACGTCGCACCGCTTCTTGATCGCCTCTGCGGTCCGATCTCACGGTCGCCGTAGCGAGGGTGAGCTCGATCTCGCGGAGTCTGTCTGCGGCGTTGCCTCGCCATGCCTCCGGTACGTCGGCGACACCCGCGAAGGGGCGGCGCCCGATGGCAGCGGCCGCTCCGCCGGCCTTGCCCATCGCGTTGCCGCTCTCAGACGGTCGCGACGCGGTCCTTCGGGACCGGCGGCCCATCCTGGTCGAACTGGGTGCGGTACAACTCCTGGTACCGGCCGCCAGCGGCGAGCAGGTCGCTGTGTCGCCCGCGTTCGACGACGCGTCCGTCCTCGATGACGAGGATCTGGTCGGCCGCGCGGATGGTGGACAGCCGGTGCGCGATGACCACACTCGTCCGACCGTCCAGGGCCTCGGAGAGGGCGTCCTGCACCGCAGCTTCCGACGTGGAGTCGAGATGCGCCGTGGCCTCGTCGAGGATGACCACACGGGGACCAGCCAGCAGGAGCCGCGCGATGGTGAGCCGTTGCCGTTCGCCGCCCGACAGACGGTACCCGCGTTCACCAACGATGGTGTCGAGCCCATCCGGGAGTGAGCGGACCAGGGCGTCGAGTCGGCTGCGCCGCAGTACGTCCCACATCTCGTCCTCGGTCGCGCCCGGCCGGGCGAACGCCAAGTTGGCGCGGATGCTCTCGTGGAACAGGTGCCCGTCCTGGGTCACCACGCCGAGTGCCGTCCGGATCGACTCGGCCGACAGGTCGCGTACGTCGATGCCGGCGAGCTTCACCGCGCCATCCTCGACGTCGTACAGGCGCGGCACGAGCTGGGCGATGGTGGACTTACCCGCTCCGGAGGACCCGACCAGGGCGACCATCTGCCCCGCCTCGGCGCGGAACGACACGCCGTGCAGCACCTCTTCGCCGCCGCGCGTATCGAGCTTCGCGACATCCTCGAGGGACGCGAGCGACACCTTGTCAGCCGACGGGTAGCCGAACCGTACCGCGTCGAACTCCACGGCGAGCGGCCCGTCGGGAAGCGGGCGTGCGTCGGGCTTGTCGAGGATCAGCGGCTTGAGGTCGAGGATCTCGAACACCCGCTCGAAGCTCACCAGGGCGCTCATCACCTCGACCCGGGCGCTGGCCAGCGACGTCAACGGCGCGTAGAGGCGTGACAGCAGCAGCGCGAGCGCGACCACGGTGCCGGCGTCGAGGCTGCCCCGCAGGGCGTAGAGACCACCCAGCCCGTAGACCAGGGCCAACGCCAGCGAGCCGACGACGGTGAGCGCGGTGATGAAGACCCACTGGAGCATGGCGGCGCGGATGCCGATGTCGCGCACACGCCGTGCCCGGACCGCGAACTCGGCCGACTCCTCGGCCGGACGCCCGTACAGCTTGACCAGTGTCGCTCCGGGGGCGGAGAAGCGTTCGGTCATCCGGGTGCTCATGGCCGCGTTGTGCTCGGCCGCTTCGCGCTGCAACTGGGCGAGCCTCGAACCCATCCGGCGGGCCGGGAGGACGAAGATCGGCAGCAGCACCAGCGCCAGCAGCGTGATCTGCCACGAGAAGCTCAGCATGACCGCCAGGGTCAGGATCAGTGTGACGGCGTTGCCGACCACACTCGACAGGGTGTCGCTGAAGGCCCGCTGCGCGCCGATCACGTCGTTGTTCAAGCGGCTGACCAGCGCTCCCGTGCGGGTTCGGGTGAAGAACGCCACCGGCATGCGCTGGACATGGTCGAAGACGGCCGTCCGCAGCTGGACGATCAGTCCCTCACCGATGCTCGCTGACAGGAACCGCGTCACCAGACCCAGGCCGGCCTCGGCCAGAGCGATCACGGCGATCAGCACCGCCAACCGGATCACGATGCCGCTGTCGGCGCCGTCGACGATGGCGTCGACCACCCGACCGGCGAGAACCGGCGCCGCCACCGTGAGGACCGCCGTCACCACGCTCAACAGCAGGAACCTCATGATCAAGGTGCGGTGCGGCCGCGCGAACCGCGCGATGCGCTTCAACGTCGCCCGCGACAGTGGTCGTTCGTCCTGCGCGTTCATCGCGTGGTGCAGAGACATCCACGCGGTCACTTCCATGCTCATGCCGTACCTCCGGAAAGCAGGCTAGAACCTCGAGTGAGGTTGAGGTCAAGCCGGAGCACGGGAGGCATAGGCGGAGCGGTCCCCGGGTAGCTGCCGTTACTGGCGCGGTAGATGAAGCTCGGGCTCAGGGAGCGATTCGGGCGGAGATGTCGGCGCTCGGCGTGGACTTCAAGGCCGTTCCGGCGTCGAGGTGGCCTTCTACGACGTCGTATCCCTAATCTTTTCCTCGGCTTGGTCATCCTCGAGGGCACGCTCGCCGCTGAGCGGCAGCTGCGATGGCGCACTGCCCCACTGCTGCTCGTCGCGATCGTCCTGCCGATGTCACCCTCGATCTGCTCCCGATCAGCCGCCTGTGCATGCTGGTGACGGTGGCGCCGGCCCTACCGTCCTGTGGCAGCAGGCCGAGCAGGCCGCGGCGCCCGTCGCCATCGAATCCGCAGGTACCTAGCCAATGCGGTACTGGTCGCCGTAGACGGCGAACGCCAACGGCGTGTTCAGGTCGAAGTTGCCGTTGTTGAGGAAGACCCGCTGGGCCGTGTCCACGCGGGACGTGTCCGAGTGGGCCGCCTCCTTCTTCATCTCGATGACCCGCTCGTCCAGGAAGGCGTGAAGCCAGGCCCGCTCGTCGCCGCCCTGAGCCGGAGGCTTCGCCCGGGCGAGAGCGCGGTTACGGATTGCCCGCATGCCCTCGTACCCGTGCATCACCGCGGCGTCGTAGTAGGCGAACTGGCCGAGCGCGCGGACCTGATCGGACTTGCCGTCGCGTACGGACGGGTTGAAGTAGACCCGGTCGCGCTCGGCCTCCTGGGCGGCCCGGAACGTCGGGTCGGTGGCCGCGGCCCGCCAGTCGCGGGGGAAGTTGGGATCGAGGCCGGCGTGCGAGTCGGTGCCGTTGACGGCGCGCAGCGCCGGCAGGTACGCCGCCAGCACGTTGCCAGGCTTGGCGCGCGTGTACGCCTCGACAAGTTCCAGCATGTCGCCGGTGCCGGAGCAGAAGCCGATGATGCCGGCGGTGTAGCCGCGCCCGTCACCGATGTCCTCGATGTAGGAGAACTGCGCGCGCCAGTCGAGCGAGGAGTTCTCCGCCGCCGAGACGAGCTGCATGGCGACGTCCTTCTTCGCCGGGTCGTCGAGGTTGGCCCCGGCCGGGGTGGTGGGGGTGGGCGTACCCCCACCGGGAAGGGTCCACTGCTGGTTGGGGGTGCCAGCGCAGCTCCAGATCTGCAACCGGGCGCCGTTGGCCGTGCTCCGGTCGGTGACGTCGAGACACTTGCCGGAGCCGGAGTTGACGAGCGAGCCGTTGCTGGCCGTCCACTTCTGGGCCCCGGTGTTGTTGCAGTCGTACAGCTGCACCTTGGCGCCGTTGGTGGTCGACGCGGCGGTGACGTCGAGGCACTTGCCGAGTGCCCGGACCGAGCTGTCGGCATTGCCGACCGTCCACGTCTGGGCGGCGGTGCCGTTGCAGTCGTAGAGCTGAACCGGGGTGCCGTTGGCCGGGTTGGCCCCGGCGACGTCGACGCACTTGCCGGCGAGGCCGATGATCGGGCCCGCAGTCGCGGCGCTGGCCGACGGCAGGCCGTAGCCGACCGCCGCGACGCCGATCAGCAGGGCGCCCACGATGTAGGCGGCTCTTCTCGTGCGAACCATGGCGCTCCTCGGGAAGGGGCGGCGTGCTGCCGGCCGGTCGGTGGCCCGGTGCGGCGGATCCGCACCGGTGGGTGCCGCAAGCATCAGGAAACTGTGTTAACAGATAGCAGTATGTCGATCAACTGTCAATTGACCGGAGGTCTGAGCGGGTCTGATGTCGGCCCAACGGGTCTCGCGGGGGCACTGCCGGGCGGCCATCTTCGCCCGCGATGCCTCTACGGAAACGATGGCATCTCCTGTCCGTGGAGCGCTGGAACTCAAAGGACGGGTCAGACGCACCGCCACGTGAGGTCGCTCGCCGCACCCCTCGTCGCGTGGACGCAGGGTGCGGCGAGGAAGCACGGCGGCGTCACCGGTGGTCAGCCGCGCCGCTACGGTGGCAGCAGCACGCTGGTTACCGCGATGGCCAGGCTGAGCCCGGCCGCCGCAAGGAGACCAGGTCGTAGCCGGCGGCGAGGGTCGCCGGGGAATTCACATCGACCCCATCCCGGCTCTGGCGCTGGCGGCGGTCGCGAGCACCGCCAGGCCTATCGAGCCGCCTACCCTCCAGCAGCGCGCTCGCAGGCCGGAACCGCGGCAGCCCACTGGCCGACCGCGCCCAGTTCGTCAAAGGGCTGTTCTGGGACGCCGCCGCGGAGGCCGATCCGGGTGGCGGCACGGACAAGGGTGTCCGCTTCCCGCTGTGCCGGCCGGACCCGCTCGCCGCCCTGTGGCGCGACGCCGGCCTGGATCAGGTCACGGCACGGGCCAAGTACTGGTGTCCGAGGGGCGACACGGACTCACGCATGTGTAGCCGCCTTGATGATCTCTTCGGGCCCGCCGAAGAGGTCACCAAGGCGAAACGCCTGGTCAATACCTTGAACGTGGGACGCGCTGCACCACCGGCCAACCCAGCCCACTGTCACGATCTGATCGCATCGGCTCCCGGCGCCGGATGCGCCGTCGAATAGCAGGTTGCGCAGACTCCGGCCCCACCAGCTATGCCTGGAGCACTAGACTCGCGATGACGGAGGGTAGCGGTCCAAGCACCTTGTGTGGCACGCCTAGGTCGCTAAGGGCAGACGTCCTCACACCAGGCGCAGAGGGGAAGAACCACGTGGCCCATGACGTTCACGCGGGAGAAGTTGGCGAACTGACGTTCATCAACCCAAGGGGTCTCTACGATCCTCGGCCGAACGCCTACTCACATCTTGCGGTATTCCCGGCCGGCTGGCGGATGATCCTTCCGGCAGGACAAGGCGGCGAGACTGAGGACGGCATTCTGGCGGAGGACTTCGGGACGCAGCTCAGGCAAGCGCTGGCGAACACGGCAACTGTGCTTGCAGCCGCCGGCGCCACGATGTCGGACGTAGCGAAGTTCAACCTCCTGGTCGTTGACCACAACGAGGAGAAGTTCGGGGTGGTGAGACAGGAGTTCGATCGCGTATGGGGTGACCGGAAGCCGGCATGGACTCTGATCCCGGTGCCCGCCCTGGCATTGGACGGAATGCTGATAGAGATCGACGTTATCGCTGTGGTGCCGCAGTGAGGCCTTGGACAGGGCGGCCATCGAGTACCCCTGCGCGACGGCCCGACGAGGTGCTGGTTTCGGTCGCACGGAAAGGACGAGGCCAATGCCGCCATGGATATACCAGTCAAGCTCCCCCGCATCCTCGTCGACCAGCAGCTCAGACCACCGCTCGGCGGTCGGCGCGGGCTTGAGGACCGACCCGAATGCCTCCACAGAACGCAGGTAGGGGCGCGCCCGACTGCAACAACCACCGGCTCGGATACAGCGGCCCGCTCCCGCTGGTGGTGAGCAGGGCCACGAACCGGTACGCCCAGCGCTTGGTCCGCCAGGACGTGTGGCTGACCCGCGAGGTCCGATGGAAGATCGTCGCCCGCGCCGGCGGCCGGTCGTCGACGGACCGGCGCGCAGTTATGCGGGCTGGCCCCGCGGCACCACCGACAGGCCCTGGATCAGGGTGTCGCCGTACAGCTTGATCAGGTCGATGTTCGCCCGGCCGTCCGGCACCGTCACCGGCAGCGGCCCGTACCGCTGCCAGGAGCCGACGGCGCCGGTGCTGACGGTGGTGGCGTAGGCGGACTCCAGCCGCACATCGAAGCTGCGGTACCCCGCCCGGTAGTCCTCCATCACCCACAGGTAGACGTCGTAGGCGCCGTTCGGGACCGGGACGGAGAGGTTGAGGTCGCCGGTGCGCCACAGTTCGGTGCCGAGCATGGCCGTCACGCCGGCCGGGGCGGCCGGGTTCGGGCTGACCGCGTTGGTGGCGTAGTTGGCCGGGCCGACGGTCATGCCGGCGGTCAGCGCGTCGCCGTGCGACTGCCAGGGCTTGCCGTCGATGGTGGTCGAGGAGCCGTTCAGGTTGACCCGGAAGGTGTTGGCGACGGCGCTGCCGGAGTAGACGGCGAAGCCCTGGATCAGGGTGTCGCCGAAGATCCGGATCAGGTCGAGGTCGAGGGTGCCGTCGCTGACGGTGACCGGCAGCGGCCCGTACCGTTGCCACGAGCCGACGGCGCCGGTGCTGACCGTGGTGGCGGTCGCCCCCTCCAGGTTGACGTGGAAGGAGCGGTATCCGGCCTGGAAGTCCTCCATCACCCAGACGTAGACCTGGTATCCGCCGTTGGGCAGGGACTGGTTGATGCCGATGTTCCCGGTGCGCCACAGCTCGCTGCTGAGCATCGGGCCGACCCCGGCCGGCGCGGCGGGATTCGGGGTGACGGCGTTGGTGGCGAGGTTCGCGCCGGCGTCGACCGAGAGCCCCTGGCCGAGCGCCGCGCTGTACGAGCGCCAGGGCGCCCCGTCCACCGTGACGGCCGGGCCGTTGAGGTTGACGCCGAGGACGAACCCGGGCGGCGGGTTGCCCGTCCGCGGCGGCTGGAGCATCAGGGCTTCGATGGAGCTGGCGATGGTGCTGTCGGAGACTACCGTGGTCAGGTAGTT
The DNA here is from genome assembly GCF_059359015.1 of Micromonospora sp. LZ37. NCBI lineage: Bacteria > Bacillati > Actinomycetota > Actinomycetes > Micromonosporales > Micromonosporaceae > Micromonospora > Micromonospora sp. LZ37. The sequence continues at coordinate 260,163 of NZ_JCADBL010000009.1, forward strand.
CTGGTCCTTGTCGACGGAGGTGTTCCAGTAGTTCGAGCCGTTGCCGGCGTCCACGCTGATCGAGCCGGTGCCACCGGCGTGCCCGAACAGGCCGGCCGTGCCGCGCACGGCGTAGTAGACCGAGGTCTGGTCCCAGCTGCTGCGGTTGTTGCCGGCGCCCTGGTACAGCTCGTAGGAGCGCCGGATCGGGTTGGTCGTCGGGGTCTGGGTGAGCGCCCCGCCGGTGTAGATCGAGTCGCCGATCTCGTAGCCGCTGAACACGGCGCGCACCGGCCAGTTGTTCAGCGCCGCCGCGGCGGCGGCCGGACGCTGGTTCAGGTTGAACTCGGAGCCGGACGGGAACGCGCCGGCCATCGCCGAGAGCAGCCGGACCTTACGGGCGACCAGGTCACGCCCGCTCAGCGGGCTGGCCCCGTCGGCGCCGGAGGCGAGCAGGTTGGCGAGGTTGGTAAGGAAGCCGACCGAGACGATCACGACACTGCCGTCCGGCTGTGCGGCCAGCACCTGTCGGTACAGCGCCGTGGCGTCGGGTGCGCTGTGGCCGGTGCGCAGGTCGTTCGGGAACTCCTGGGCGATCTGACGGGTGTACCGGGAGCTGGTGCCGTCGGTGGTCGGCTTCAGCGTGCCGATCGGCACGCCGGGCCGGCCGTACCAGGTGTTCATCGCGTCGAGCGCCGGGGCACCCCACTGGCTGTTGGTGTTGACCATCATGGCGAGGATCTGCGCCTCGCCGTTGTCGGCCAGGGCGTGCAGGGCGGCCACCGCCCCGGCGTCGTCGACGTCGTCCTCGACGTCGGTGTCGAAGATGATCCGGACGGGGTCGGCGGCGTGGGCGGGGGTGGTCGGGCCGGCGACGATGAGCGTGGCGCTCACCATCAAGCTGGCGCAGACGGTGCTGAACCATTTCCGGGTACGGCGCATGGCGGTCTCCGTGGGGGTCAGACGGGGGGGGGTGGGAAGTGGGGCGGCTCAGCTGGCCGAGAGCCGTAGGGACAGGCGGCGGCGGTACGCGTCGAGGATGACCGCGACGATGATCACGCCACCGGTGATCATCGTGCGCTGGAAGTCGGAGACCCCCATCAGCAGCAGTCCGTTGCTGAGGACGCCGAGCAGGCAGGCGCCGAGCAGGGTGCCGATCACCGAGCCACGGCCGCCGGTGAGGCTGGCGCCGCCGATGACGACAGCGGCGATGGCGTTCAGCTCGTACCCCTGGCCGAGGATCGGGCTGGCCACACCGAGCCGGGCCATGTAGATGATCGCGGCGATACCGACCGTGGCGCCGCCGATGGTGAAGCAGGCGACCTTGATCGTGGCGGTCCGGTGCCCGGACAGGCGCACCGCCTCCTCGTTGTTGCCGGTGGCGTAGACCATCCGGCCGAACACGGTGCGCGACAGCACGAACCAGGCCACCGCCACCATGGCCAGCGCCACGATGAACACCGCGGGCAGCCCGGCGACGGTGGCGGTGCCGAACCGGGTGAGGGCCGGCGGCAGGTTGTAGATGGTGGCCGCCCCGGTGAACTCCTGCGCCGCGCCGCGCGCCACGTACAGCATGCCGAGGGTGACGATGAACGACGGCACCCGCCAGAACTCGGTGACGAAGCCGTTGATCAACCCGACCGCCGCCCCGATCAGGATGCTGACCCCGATGGCGAGCAGCAGGCCGGTGCCACCGGTCGCGCCGGAGGTGAGCACGGTGCCGGCGACCACGGCACACAGCGCGATGCCGGAACCGACGGAGAGGTCGATGCCACCGACCAGGATCACGAACGTCATCCCGACGGCGAGGATGGTGTTCAGCGTGATCTGGGTCATGATGTCCCGCACGTTCTGTGCGGTACCGAAGTACGGAGCGAAGGTCAGGAAGAAGGCGGCGAGCACGACCAGCGCGACGCCGATGCCGGCCTCACCCAGGACATGACTGGCGACGCGGCTGGTACGCGGTCGGACTGCCGGCACGCTGAGCGCGGTCATCGGGGGTCACCATCCACAGTGGTTTCCTTGCGATAGGCGGAGTAGGCGAGGTTGAGGACCCGCTCGGCGTCGAAGTCGGCGCGGGCCACCTCGCCGGCGATGCGGCCCCGGGAGAAGACCAGCAGCCGGTCGCAGATGCCGAGCAGCTCCGGCAGGTCGGAGGAGACCACCAGCAGGCCCTTGCCGGCGGCGGCCAGGTCGAGCAGCAGCTGATGGATCTCGTAGCGGGCGCCGACGTCGATGCCCCGGGTCGGCTCGTCGACGATGAGCAGGTCGCTGTCGGCCGCCAGCCAGCGACCGAGCACCACCTTCTGCTGGTTGCCGCCGGAGAGTGCGCGCGGATGCTGCCGTACCCCGGTCGCCTTGACCCGCAGCCGACGGGACAGGTCGGCCGCCGACGCGGCCTCCGCCGAGGGTCGCAGCAGGCCCGCCCGGCTGACCTTGCCGATGCTGGCCAGGCTGATGTTGGCGGCGATCGGCAGGTCGAGGACGAGGCCCTGGCTCTTGCGGTCCTCGGTGAGGAAGCTGATCCCGCGCCGGACCGCCGAGCCGGGCCGGCCCGGACGCACCGGTACGCCGCGCATGGCGACCCGGCCGGCGGCCGGGCGGTCGGCACCGAAGATGGCGCGCATCGCCTCGGTACGCCCGGAGCCGACCAGACCCGCCACGCCCACCACCTCGCCGGCCCGCACCGACAGCGAGATCGCCGGTGCGGTCGGGGTCACCCGCAGCTCGTCGACCCGTAGCAGTTCGTCGCCGACGTCCCGGGGCAGCACCGGCGGGTACTCGTGCGCCAGATCCCGGCCCACCATCAATCGCACCAGGTCGGCCGGGGTCAGTCCGGCCAGCTCCCGGGTGGCGACGTGCCGGCCGTTGCGCAGCACGGTGACCCGGTCGCCGATATCGAAGATCTCGTCCAGGTGGTGCGAGATGTAGACCACCGCCACGCCCTGCGCGGTGAGCTGACGCAGGATGTCGAAGAGTCGGGACACCTCGCGCGGGGTCAGCGTCGCCGTCGGCTCGTCCATCACCAGCAGCCGGCAATCCGCCGACAACGACCGGGCGATCTCCACCAGCTGCATCTGCGCGATGCCCAGCCGCTCCACCCGCACCCGGGGGGAGAGGTCCAGCCCGACGCGATCCAGCAGCGCCCGCGACCGCCGCTCCAGCGTCCGGCGGTCGACCAGCCCGAACCGGCGCGGCAGGCGCTGCAGGAACAGGTTCTCGGCCACCGACAGGTAGGGCAGCATGGAGAGCTCCTGGTGCACCACCTGGATGCCGGCGCGCAGCGCCTCCGCGGGCCCGGCCGGGGCGTACGGTGCCCCGTCGAACACCATCGTGCCGGCGTCCGGGCGGTCGATGCCGGACAGGCACCGTACCAGGGTCGACTTCCCGGCGCCGTTCTCGCCGATGAGAACGTGCACCTCACCGGCGCGGACGTCGAGGTCGACGCCGTCCAACGCCGTCACGCCGGGGTAGCGCATGGTCAGTCCGGTGGCGCTCAACAGGGGCACGACGATCACCTCACCTCGCTAGCCGTCCGGTGGGGCCGGGTCGTCGGCCCCACCGGTGGTCCGGGAACCGTCAGCCGACGTTCTCTTTGGTGATCAGCTTGACCTCGGTCTTCTGCCAGCCGGTCAGCTGCTCCCCGCCAATCATCTTCATCGCGTAGTCGATGCCGAAGGCGGCCTGCTGCGAGCCGTACTGGTCCAGCGTCGCGACCATCACCCCGTTGGCCAGGAACGGCTTGACGGCCGGGATGTTGTCGAACGAGGCGACCTTCACGTCGGCCTTGCGCTCCTCGATGACCTTGAGCGCGCCGAGCGCCATCGAGTCGTTGGACGCCAGGACGCCCTGGATCTCCGGGTGCGCGGTGAGCATGTTGCCGAACACCGCGTTGGCCTCGTCGGTCTCCCAGTGCGCGGTCTTGGAGTCCACCAGGGTCAGCCCGCCCTCGGCGATCGCGTCGGTGAACCCGGCCTTGCGCTGGGCGGCGTTGTCCGCGCCCGGGTTGCCCTCCAGGATGACCACCTTGGCGCCCTTGCCGAGCAGCTTGGCCAGGGCCGTTCCGGACTGCTTGGCGCCGTCGCGGTTGTCCGGCCCGACGAACGGCACGTCGACCCCGGCGGCCTTGAGCGCGGCGTCGTCAAGCTTCACGTCGATGTTGACCACCTTCACCCCGGCCTTCATCGCCTTGGCGACGGACGCGACGAGGGCCTTCGAGTCGGCCGGCGCGATGACGATCGCCTGGACCTGCTTGGTGATGCAGGTGTCGACCAGCGAGACCTGGCCGTCGACGTCGGTCTCGTTCTGGATGCCGCTGGCGCTGAGGGTGAAGTCGCCGCGCTTGGTCTCGTGCGCCTTGGCGCCCTGCTGCATCTGCTGGAAGTACTCGTTGGCGAGCGACTTCATCACCAGACACACGGTCGGTTTGCCGGCCTTCGGGGGTGCCGCCGTGCTGTCGCCCTCCTGGCCGCACGCGGCCAGCGGCACGGTCATCACCAGAGCGAGCGCCGTCAGTGCGATTCTTCGGTTCACCGGGGTGTTCCTTTCCTACGTCTTCCGGGGGTGGGGTTGGGGGTGGGGAACGATCGGGTCAGAACGGGACGCCGCAGTGCAGGATCACGTTGGCGTACGGGGTCGCCTCGCCGGTGCGGACGATGACCAGGGCACCGGCGGTGCGTCGTTTCAATTCGGTGTGCGGTACCAGCTCCAGCGGCACCGGCCCGAGGGCGTCGGTGAGCCCCTGCCGGATCGGCCGGTCGGTCAGCTCGGTGGCGGCCACGGCCGCCTCCGCCACGCATTCGGCCAGTACCGCGGCGAGCACCGGCAGGAAGCCCGGCTCGCCGCGCCGCCACAGCAGGTCGACGGTCTCCACGCCGGGCGGAACCGGCAGTCCGGCGTCGGCGACGACGATCCGATCCCCGTGCCCGGCGGCGGTGATCAGTGCGGTCAGCCGTGGGTGCCACAGCCCGTCAGCGCGCATGGCTACCCACCCCCCGCTGCTCGGCGAGGAGCTGGTCCACTTCGGCGCGCCACGGGGCTGCGGTCTGCGCCCCGGGACGGGTGGTGGCCAGGGCACCCGCGGCGCAGGCGCGGCCCGTGGCGGCGGCCAGTGCATCGGCGGTGTCGCACCCGGCGCGGGCGAGGACCAGTTCGGCGCAGAACGCGTCGCCGGCACCGACCGCATCGACGGCGTCCACGGCGAACGGGGGCACCCGGTGGACGCCGGCGGCGTCCGCGGCTACGGCGCCCTGCGCGCCGAGCGTCAGGACCACCTCCGGCGGGCCCAGTCGGCGCAGCGCCACGGCGGTCGCCGCCGGGTCTGCCCGGTCGAGGCCGGTCAGCCCGGCCGCCTCGGTCTCGTTGACGACCAGCAGGTCGGTGAGGTGCAGCAGGTCCAGCAGTTCGGCGTCGACGAGCGGCAGCGGCGCGGCGTTGAGGATCACCGGCACGCCGTGGTCGCGGGCGGTGCGGGCGGCGGCCCGGACGGTCGCCAGCGGAATCTCCAACTGGAGCAGCAGCGCGTCGGCGTCGGCCAGCATCGGCCCGAGCCCGGCCAGGTCAGCCGGGCGCAGCTCTCCGTTGGCGCCCGGTGCGAGCGTGATCATGTTCTCGCCGCTGGCTTCGACGATGATCATCGCCACGCCGGTGGGCGCCGTGGCGGAGTACGTCACCGCCGCCACGTCCACCCCCTCGGCGGTCAACCGCCGGGTCAGCTCGGTGCCGAACGAATCGGTCCCGACCGACCCGACGAGCGACGCGCTGGCACCCAGTCGGCTCGCCGCGACCGCCTGGTTGGCACCCTTGCCGCCCGGGGAACGCTCCAGCGACCGCCCGGCGACGGTCTCGCCGGGCTCCGGCAGCCGGGGCACCCGCACGCACAGGTCCATGTTGAGGCTGCCCACCACGACCACCCGGGTGGCCCGCTCGGCGCTCACGGCTGGTCCCCGTCGATGGCGTGGTCGCCGCCGGCCGGGTCGACGCAACCGCACGAGCCCCGCGCGACCAGACGTGCGGCCAGGACGATCCGGGTGGCCGGCGTCGCCGGTGTCTCGACCCGATTGACCAGCCACTCCACCGCAGCCCGCCCGAGCTCCTCGAACGGTTGCCGCATCGTGGTCAACGCCGGCACCGTGTACGCGCTCGCCTCGATCCCGTCGAACGAGCAGAGTGCCAGGTCGGCCGGCACGCGGACACCCAACTCCGCGGCCGCCCGCAGCACCCCGACGGCCTGCTCGTCGCTGGCGACGAAGAGCGCGTCCGGCGGCTGCGCGCCGCCGAGCAGTTGCCGCCCGGCCCGGTATCCGTGCGCCCGACCGAACGGCACGTGCACCAGCGGTGAGGCATCCGCATCGAGCCGCGCCTCGGACAGCGCGCGCCGCCAACCGGCGACCCGGTCGACCGTCGGGTACAGGTCCGCGGGGCCGGCCAGGCAGCCGATACGGCGGTGCCCGTGCGACAGGAGGTGGGCGGTGGCCTCGTACGCGCCCGCCTCGTTGTCCACCAGTACCTGGGTGGCGTGCGGGATGGCGATCTGCCGGTCGAGGACCAGCCGGGGAACCGGGGTCTGGGACAGCTCGGCGATCCAGGTCCGCGCCCCGTGCGCCGGTACCAGGATCAGGCCGTCGACCTGCCGGTCGAGCAGAGCGCGGACGTAGGCGGCCTCACGTTCGTCGTCGTCCATCGCGTTGCCCAGCAACATCGTGTACCCGTACTCGAACCCGACCTCTTCGATGCACCGGGCGAGTTCGGCGAAGAACGGGTTGGAGTTGTCCGGGATCACCAGCCCGAACGTCATCGTGCGGCTCATCCGCAGCGACCGGGCCACCGCGTTCGGGCGGTACCCGAGCTCGGCGATGGCCGCGAGCACCCGCTCCCGGGTGGCCGGGGCGACGCCGCGGGGCCCGTCGTTCAGCACGTAGCTCACCACGCTGGGCGACGTGCCGGCAAGGCGCGCGACATCACTGCGATTGGCCATGGCCGTCCCATCGAATCGATGTATCAACTCGTGTTGATGAGGAAGTATTCAGAGCCGCGGATGAGTTGCGCAACGGTTGCGTTTGTTACAACCGAGTAACGCCGGCGGATCTTGCAGCCCGAGCGAGCGCCGACAACCGTTTCCGACGGCCGGGCCGGTTCCTCCGGGAGCGGGGGCATCCGCGTTGCGCTGCCGATCGCCAGGGACAGCGCCACCAGGTGGTCCAGACGGATCAGGACGAGCACCGGCAGAGGCTTGCCCGCGCCGGCTGGTACGCCGCCGAGGGTCGCGTGCTCCATCGGTCGCAGCGGCGGCAAGAGATTGCGCTGCGCCCGGCAGGTACTCCTGGGGTCGGGGCGGCGGAACACAACGGCCGCAGCCGACCTTTGCCAGAGCCGCGCAGGCCCCCGTGAGCGCCGCCCGCGCCCGCGCGCCCAGCGGCGCGGCTCCGGCCTGCGCCTCCCCGGCCCCGCACAGCCCATCGAGCTTGTTCTCGGCGGCACCCAGAGCCTCCGTGTCCACGTTGCCGACCGCGCTCAGGTCCCCGCCGGCCAGCACCGGCGCAGCCTTGAGGATCTCGTCGGCGTGCCGGTCCAGCACCGCGTCCACTTGCGGGTCGGCGGTCGCGGCGCGCAACCGCTCCCCCGCGCCAACTCCATCACCTGCCCTGAAAGGGCGGAGGGCTGCCACCGGACGTGTCCGGTGGCAGCCCTCGACGAACGGCGGTTCAGGCAGGACCGGCCTAGTTGTACTGCCCAGGGACGTTGGTCAACCTGGTGATGGGCGGTTTGTGCCCGCGCTCACTTGGAGCCGGGCGAGCAGATCGAGGCCGCGGTGCTCGGCGCATACGACACGAAGATGATGGGGCAGTCCACCCGTGCGAGACGGTGTGATGCTGGCACGGACCGGGGGCTCGTGTTCTCCGCGAAGAAGCTCGACGGGCACGACCTCGAGACATTTCCGTATGCCAACATCTCGTCGGTCGAGTCGAGCAAGGGTCTGATGGGGCAGTCTTTTCGTTTTGCGGACTCGGGTAACGACGTCAGCCTGAAGCGGATCCACACCGGGGACGTCGCCCGGATCGCCGAGCTGCTGCGTGCACGGGCCGGACAGCGACCCGCCGCAACGGCTGTCCCATCCCAGCCGGATCCGCTGAACCAGCTGCGCCAGCTCGCCGAGCTGCGCGACGCCGGGACTGTCACTGCGGAGGAGTTCGAGGCGAAGGAGAGGCAGCTGCTCGGCCTCTGACGCGGATACCCCAACCCGCAGTGCCGCCTCGGCAGTAGAGCGAGCGCCAGTGGTCCACTACTCGGCTCGCGGTTCCTGTCAGACCCGCGCCGTGCGGGCCCTGTGCATCGGTCCAAACCGCGAGGAACCAGCATCCCTGGCACAGTGACCGTCATGCTGGACAGCCATCGCAGCGACTCACGCGAGGCCGAGCCGGAATCTACCTTGATCCCTATGTCGCCGCTTGGCCCCGGCGGTTTGCCCAGGAGCCCATCCTGATCAGCGAGGCCCTCGGTCCTTGATCACCGGCCTCCGCCGCGCCGGCAGCACCGCAGGGCCGAGGCCCGCCGCCGAGCCAGTCATCGACATCATGGTCGGCGTGGCCGGCATCGTCTCGGCGCACCCCTGCATCGAGCTGTTGAGGCCGCCGCCCTGCCGGTACTGGCCGTGCCCGCTGAAGTCATGCACTGGGTTCTCCAAGCCCACCCAGCCAGCGAGCCCATCACCTCTACCTGGTGCCGACCGGCGCGGCCGCGTGACCTCAGCGGGTGATCAGCGGTAGCACCGCCAGGCGTACGGGTCGCCGGAATCCGATGTCTGTGCGTAGGCGCCGGATTCGAACGTGTCGCGGCAGGCGACGTCCATGTCGACGATGGACGTCGAGAGAAGCCGCGTACATTGCCAGCGGCCGTCGTTGCGGGGGTCCGCTGAGCCCCCGGTGTACCGGTCACAGTACCGCTGGGCCATGCGCGACACGCCGCGGCTGCTCGATGGGCCGAGCAGGACCGGGTCCGGGCTCCGGGTCTTCGTCGGCGTGGCCCCGGTGGGCGTCGGCGTCAACGTGGCGGAAGGCGTGACAGACGGTGCGGCGCTGGGCGTGGCGGAAGGTTTGATCGACGGTGTGGCACTGGGTGGTGCGGAGGAGCCGGCCGATGTCGCGGAACTTGGCGACGTCGACGGTATCTCCGCCAGGGTGACCGGCTGCTCAAGCGGGTCCGGCGGGGTGGTGGCCGTAGACACCGCCAGTCCGCTTTCCGGCGGTCGACCGGACACCCACATGAGCGTCAGAGCGCAGAGCAGCGCCGCCATCGCGAGCCCGCCAACCGGGATCAGCCAGCGCCGCCGGCGGCTGGCTGGCCGTGGGCGGGCACGAAGGCCGCGGTTGTGCGTCCTTCGTGCCCGCCCGCCCAGGTGGGCGTCGGGGTCCTCCGCGTTGAGCCTTTCGTGGCGGTACTCGTTACGGCTGGCGGAATCAGCGTGCCGGTCGTACTCCTCGTGGGCGTAGCCGTCCTCCGGTTGGGCGTACCTCTCCTGCTGCGCGGCGTGCACTTCGTCGTGGACCGAGATGGCATCAGTCGGTCCGCACGGTTCTTGGGCCCGGTGTTCCTCCCAGTAGGCCTGGTCGTGCTCGTCGTACTGGTAGAACAGTGGGTCGGGCCGCCGCTGCGCGTGCTCATGTGCTGAATGGGCCCCGTCGTACTGCTCGTACTCATCCTCATACTGCGGGTGTGCCCACTGCCTTGCTCCTCGCCCTTGGTCCTCGTAGGTGTTCTCGGACTGGCGCGACTCCTGGTACTGGTCCGACACGTCGTCGCGCCCCTGCGGCGGGGCTGCTACCTGCTGCTCGTAGTACGAGTCGGAATCGCTTGCTTCCAGCCGCGACCGTCGACCGATCCAGCTGTCTATGACACTCGACGCGTCGTCCTGATCTTGGAAAGCCCCATCGGCAGAACGAGCGGTCGATCTTTCGGCCACGGTCGCTGGCCTCCTCTTGAGAATCGTGGCGACTGTCAGCACCCTCAGCAAAGTGATGACACGGTGCCGCTCATGGTTATGCCCCCTCGGCCTGCGGCGAGCCGGTCTCGGTCATTCGGTAGGGAGCGGCCTTGCCGGGCGGGCCAGCCGAGGAACCTGTCACGTGCCACCAGGGACGGCCCAATACAGGGTCTTCCCTATCGCCGCGTCGACAACGGTGTCCCACGTCTGGTCCAACGACTTGATGAACAGCACGCGGCCGGCCGGCCGCGCACCGTCACGGTTGGGAATCCCGCCTTCTGTACGTAGGACTCACCGGCGGAGGGGACCCTGGCGAAGACCTCGAAGCCAGCACGGTGCCCGGTCAGCGCCCGAGGCGTCAATTGGGCGTTGCCGGTTGGCATAGCAACTCGCCCGTGGCCGGGTCCTGGCATAAATATCGGTCACCATCGTGCATCCACCCCCACAACAAGTCTTCGAACAGGGGCTGCCGACAGTGCCGGCAACTCTTTGCTCGTCGCTGCTCGGGCTCCGGCTCAGGCACCTGAGGTGCGCTGTCCGATGCGGTAGATGTCATCGTGGGAGACCCCGGATGGCCGGCGCCCGCAGCGTGCCGGGACGTCGGCTGATTGGGCGGAACTGGCGGTCTGGGCTCAGCCATAGACACTTCCTGTGAGCGGACCAGGGCCGGGCGAGTGCGACACCGAGAGCATCCGGTCACGCCCCCAGGGAGGCCCTGCGGCCGGACCTCCCTCAAGCACAGGCGTTGCTCGTCTCAGGGCTGTTACACGACTTCGCCCATCGCAGTGGCGATGTTGCCCACCTGGACCTGTTCGGGCGACAGTTCTGCGGGCTGCTCCGAGTGCAGCACCGGTACCGCCGACATCAGTGGAACAGCCACTGAATCGAGGGCTATCAAGAGCCACCCTCGGATACGGTTCGACCCGCGCATGACCCCTCAAGGCCGCGACACGGCCTACTGCCCACCATGCCGAGTCACGCCTCGTCGGTGACCAAAGCAAGGACACCGGTGACGTGCAACACCCGCCGCACATGCCCGGTCGGGTTGACCACCCGCAGACACCCGCCGGCCGCGGCAGCGTCGCTGCGGGCCTTGATGAGCACGCCGATCACCGACGAGTCGATGAACGTCACTCGAGCCATATCGACCACAACGCCGGTGCGGTTGCCGGGTTCACGCAACACCTCACGCAGCCGGTTGCGTCCACGGGAGTGGTGTACGACTTGCCCGTGATGGGCGTGTTGGGTAGATGAGAGATGGCCACAGCGCGCAACGGTTACCGGCATCGGGAGTGGGACACCCGGGCCGCACGATCGACCTGGCGATCCCGAAGCTGCGGCAGGGCAGCTACGGACTGGTTGCTGACGCATCGGCGGCGGGCCGAGCAGGCCCTGGTCTCGGTCGTGGCCACCTCTTACCTGCTCGGCGTCTCGACGCGGCAGGTGGAGAAGCGACGAGGACGGCGCCGGCTGGCTGGCGTTCCTACGCTCGCTGACCGCCCGCGGCCTGTCCGGCGTCCGCCTGGTCATCCCCGACGCCCACCGCGGTCTCGTTGGCGCGATCGGCGCCGCCCTGCCCGGCGCCGCCTGGCAGCGATTCTTCGACGGATCCGCCCGCGCACGATGCATCGTGCCTGTCGCGCCGTTCGTGCCTGACGGGTCGCGGACCACGCGGTCGGCCGGCGTGCCCCCGGCTGCACACGGCGCACGTTCCGGGAGCAGGTGCCAGCACTCTGGCTTGCGGCGCGGTGCGGCTCGTCGATCGCACGCGCTCGTCCGACCCCGGATCCGGCATCCGGTACTTGCTGGCGGCACGGTCACGCTCCTGTCGCTACATGTGTTCCGTCCTGCAGCTGACAAGGCGGGACAGCGCCCCCGCCTGTGACACCTCGGCGCCGGGTATCAGCGACTTCGGGGACATTTCGCGAAGGTGTCACAGGCCAGGGGGCTTCCCGGTCTTAACTGGTGACCGGACGGCAACCGATGCCCCGACCAACAGGAGGTTTGTCATGAAGATCGTGGTAATCGGCGGCACCGGCCTGATTGGGTCGAAGATCGTGGCCAAGCTCGGCGAGCACGGCCACGAGGCGGTGCCGGCGGCACCGAATACCGGCGTCGACACCCTCACCGGCGAGGGCCTGACCGAGGCGATGGCCGGGGCGTCGGTGGTGATCGACGTGTCGAACTCCCCCTCGTGGGAAGACGCCGCGGTGATGGAGTTCTTCACGACCTCCACCCGCAATCTGCTCGCGGCGGAGGCGGCGGCCGGTGTGAGCCACCATGTGGCGCTGTCGGTCGTGGGGACCGAGCGGCTGCCCGAGAACGGCTACTTCCGGGCGAAGAATGCGCAGGAGAAGCTGATCGCGGAGTCGTCGATCCCGTTCTCGCTCGTGCACGCGACGCAGTTCTTCGAGTTCGTCAAGGGCATCGCCGACGGCGGCGCGGACGGTGACAAGGTCCGGATGGCACCGGTGCTCTTTCAGCCCATGGCCGGCGACGAGGTGGCCCAGGCGGTCGGCCGGGTGGCGGTGGGGTCGCCGTTGAAGGGGCGGGTCGAGGTGGCCGGGCCCGAGCGGCTTCGGATGGACGAGTTCTTCCGGACCGCCCTGGCTGCTTTGGGCGATCCGCGTGAGGTGGTCACCGACCCGCACGCGCGCTACTTCGGCTCCGAGTTGAGCGAGCGGAGTCTGGTGCCGGACGACGGGGCGGTCCTCGGCGAGATCACGTACGTCGACTGGCTGGGCCGCACCAAGTCCGCCAGGTAGCCCGTCGGCCCGGCTCATCATCCAGCAGCCAAGGAGGTACGTCCCATGCCCGCCAACGATCCAGGCAACGCCGGGCCGAAGAGCAGATCGACCGCGTGGCAGACGGCGCTCACTGTGCTGCAGGAGGCCGAGCCGCCGTTCATTCCGGCGGGAGCGCATGCGATGACCGTGGTCATCGAGTTCCCGCCGGGCGACCCCGGTACGCCTTCGCACCGCCACTCCGGCCCCGCGTTCGGTTACGTGCTGGAAGGCGAGATGCTGCTGGAGGTCGAAGGCGAGCCTGAGCGGGTCGTGCGAGCCGGCGAGGCGTTCTGGGAGCCGGGTGGCGACATCATCCACTACCAGGACGGCAACAACCGCGACGACATCCCGCTGCGGTTTACCGTCACGATGCTGTGCGAGCCCGGCAAGCCGATGCTCACCCTGGTAGACGACGAAGAGCTCGCCCGGCGCAAGGACCGCCGTGCCCCTCGCCCGTCCTGACCACGCGGGCAGAGGTCGCGCACTTCTACCGGTTCCAGGAGCTCAGGGTCGGCCGACGCGGCGCCGTCGCGTTGTGGGATCGGAAGACGCGTTGAGCCCGTGCCGGTGGGCGGTCAGGTCGCTTGGGCGAGTTCGACAAACGCCGCTACGACCCGCAGAGCGGGCGGGGTGTCGATGGCGAGTTCGTAGTGCCCGCGGCGCAGGTTCTGCATGAACGCGTGGCCAGCGATGATCACTTGTGCTGTCGTGTCGGTTCGTAGCCCGCGCATCGGTCTCAACCGGTGTTTGAGCTGGCTGTGCTCCGGCGTCGCGCTCAGGCCGGGGCTTCGCCTCAATCGGGCGGCTCTCCGAGAGCGTCGGCGCGCAGCGGCTCGGCACCGCCTACCAGGACCGGTCGGGTGCTCCGCTCGCCGTCGACCTCGGTGCCAATGCGGCGAGCCCTCGGCGCGGACCTGATCCGAGTGGTGACGATCGAGGAGCTGCGGGCCGCGCTGGCCGCCGCGAAGGCCGCCGACCGGACCACCGTCATCCATGTCGAGACGGACCCGCTCGTCACCGGACCGGACGCGGGGGCCTGGTGGGACGTACCGGTCGCCGAGGTCTCCGCGCGCGGCGAAACGCAGGCCGCGCGCGCCGGGTACGAGGCGGGCGCAAGGCCCGCCGCACGCACCTGCGGCCGGCATGAGACGGCGATCACGTAAAAACCTTCATCGACCGCTCAGGAAGCTACGGGTGCCGGAGGCTGGTGCTCGGCCGGCTCGGCGACGCCGAGCCGCCATTGCTGATGGGCGGGGACGTCAGTGACCACGTGTGGCACGACCAGGGCAGCGGCCGCCCCGGGCAGGATGACGGTCTGTTGGCGGACGGTCACGACGGCAGCCTCGCTCGCCTGAACAGATCCGCGTCTGGCCGGCCGACCCGCCGCGGGACCCGAAGGCTGGCTGGTCACCGTGGCCTGGCGCCGGTTCCTCGACGCGACCGGGCCGACGCCGCCTGCCGCCGGCGTGAGGACCTCGTCGACGAGGAGCCGACGCCCGGGGCCCCGGCCGACGACACGCTTCAGCTCTACTTCCTGTGCGCCCACCCGTCGCTGACGCCGTCGTCCGCGGTCGCGCTCACGCTGCGCGCCGTCCGGCTCCACCGGGCCCCGCAACGTCTCCTTCAACAACACGGCGGCGGCGCCGTACGGACTGGCGGCGCTCGCCGCGGCCGGGGCTGTCGTTGGCCGGGGATTGACAGGCTAGTTTGCTTGGATGAGTCTCCTCGATGACGTCGCGAGGCGTGACAGTTGGCGATGCTGGGTGTGCGACGAGCCGGTCGACGCCGACATGTCGGTAAACGACCCGCGTGGTCCCAGCGTCGACAGCCGCACTGCCGACAAGAAGGCCAAGGTCGCCGAGCGACTCGCGCACCGTGCCTGCAACACTCGCAAGGGCGCGGTCAAGGTGGTCATCGCCTGGCCGGACCATCTGCACGTGGTGGAGCCCGCGCCACTGATCACCGTCGCCGAGCGACTCGAACGCAAGGGTGGGCGCGAGCTGGTCGCCCGCTGTCCGAGCAAGAAGGACGCCCAGGAGGCGGCGGACTGGCTGGTCGACCGGTTCTCCCGGCTGGTGCCCGGACTGCCGGTGACCGCAAGCGTCGACGCCGGCGGCGGACAGTACCTCGTCGCCCTGGCCACCGGCCGCCGCTGACCGGTGGCCCTGGTCGGCGGGCCGCCGCCGACCAGGGCAGCCCGGACCCGGGCCACCACCAGCGCTGCTGCACCACCCACGGCACCCCCCGCCGCTCACAGTGCGTCGACGGCAGCGAGTGGCTCGAGCGTTCTCAGCGGGAGATCAGTTCACTTGATCTTCGTCGACGCCCAGCCACGGGCGAGGCCAATGCGCCCGGCAGCTTCGCTAACGCCGGCCGGCTGTTCCTCACCGTCGGCGTGTCGGTCGCGCCGAACAATGGCTCGTCGGCGGAGGCCAACGTCCGCGCCGCCCTGTCCAACCGGACCGGCGAGCCGCTCAACGGTATCGGTGACACCGCCGCCTACGACGAGGTGTACGGCATCGGTTCGGTCGCCGCCGCGAAGGTGACGGGCTCGCAGATGCGGGTGCTGATTGTGCACGGTGCGCCGGGCGACAAGGAGGCACTGATCAAGATCGCCCAATCCGTCGCACCGAAGATCTAGGACGCGACCTCCTCCTGGCACGGAAGCCATCCCAGTCGCGCATCCAGCGGCGGCCTGCGACGAACGGGAAACAGGTTCGCCTACTCCTGGTGCATGGGCGATTTCCTCGCCCGAACACCTACGGCAAGATTGAGATTCAGATCAGCTTCCTGCTCGGCGGGGAGGATCTTCGCTGCCACGGCTGAGGGTCGCCCCAGCTAGGGATCGCGCGTGCTCGGGCCATCTGCGGGCCAGTAACCGGTGGAGCGCAGCGGTCACAAGCGGGCACCAGACGCAACCCGGCCAGCCGCTGGCCTTTCGGGCATCACTGAACGCGGCCAGGACCGCGGCACACGACTTCGCCGACGCCCTACCGGAGAGCTTCAACGTCGGGCCTGGTCGCCTTCGCCGGTAGCGCCGCCGCGCTGATACCTCGAGGCACCGACTGCACAGTTCTGCACGACGGGATCGCACGACTCGGCCAAGACAGCCACAGCCCCCGGTGGCCGGCCTCCCCCGGCGACGGCAAGGCGACGGCCATCTCACCCAACCCATGCCCGTTGTCGCTGACCTGGCAGGTCAGCAGGTCGTGGTGCTGCCACAGACGCACCTCGCCGCTGCCCCCGCCATGGCGCACCACGTTGCTGATCAACTCGTGCACCGCCAACACGAAGTCCTCCAGCCCGTGGCCCACCAGACCTGCCGAACGGGCTGCCGCCGCGCCTGGGCATGCCGGCGTCAGACGGCGGCGCCTCGGACCCGGTCACGCACAGCATCTCGGTCGCCGGCCGGATGTGAAGATGTGCGACGAGCGGGGCTGCCAGGACCGAGGCGGGGACGGGGACCATCGCCTGGCGGGCCATCCGGCTCATCGCCCGCCGACGACCTCGCACGAGAGCGGGTTGGCCGTCCATGTCGCCGCGGCCCACGCTACTGCTTCTCGTTCTGCCGAAGGGCTTCCTCGAGTTGGTCTTCTAAGATGATGATCCGGCAGGCGGCCTCCAGGGCGGTGCCCTGGTCGACCATCTCCCGGGCCCGGGCGGCCAGTCGCAGCTGGTAGCGGGAGTAGCGGCGATGCCCACCGGTAGAGCGGTGCGGGTTGATCAATTTCGCCTCGTCCAGGCGGCGCAGGAAGTCCTGCGTGGTGCCGAGCATCTCCGCGGCCTGGCCGATGGTGTAGGCCGGGTAGTTTTCATCGCCGAACATGTCATCGGGGTTCAGCCCCATGTCACCTCCACGTCGAGGGCCCCGGCGCGCAAGCGCCGGGGCCCAGGGTTACGGGTCAGAACACCATCTACCGACAGGAACGTCGGCTTGTCGTATCCGCACCAGCCGTAACGGACGGCCTCGGGTGCGAGGATCGCATATGCGTGACCGGAGACCACCTCTCGTTCGATGGAAACTGCGGTGTCCGCCCGGCCTGACATGACGGCCGACGGCGGGCGATCCAACGGTGTACGCCCCTCCCTTTCCTCTGCTACTTCTTTCCCTTGCTGTCGTACGGTCCACCGGCACCGGAGCCCACGCGACTTCATGGCCCCGACACGTACGGCGAACATCAGCCGGAGCCCCAAAAGAGCCTCGGCTCCACCTGCACCCCGGCGCGTGTCACACCGGGACTGACGTGCTCCTACTGCCTCCAGAGGGAACGCTTAAGAACGTTCCTCTCCTCGCCGCCCGTCGTGACCCCACGACTGGACGGCCCGTCTGCGTCTTGACGGATCTTTCCTCTCGACTCGAAGAAGAGTATCCCACACCACAGAAGATGTCTAGCCGTTCGAGCCTAGATTTCCTGGCCGCCAGTCATCAGGGTGACTGGCCCGCCGAGCAAGCATGGCGAGTGCCAGGGCGACAACGGCCCCACGTCGATGCCGCCTACCGGCCCATGAACACCGCCAGCAAGGTCGCGGACGAACCCGGGCCGGCCGCGTTGGTCGCGCTCACCGCCCACGACGCAGCACTCTGGAGGCCCTCGCCGGGGCGACCCAGAGCCTCAATGTGACTCTCGTTGATCTTGATGGCACGGTCGTGCGGCCGGCGGGAGCGGGGTCGCGTCGGCGGGCAGCGGTTAATTCAAGCCCGGCGCGGACCGGCGTTGCTGGTCGGGTGAAGGTCTTGGTGTCGCCCGCTCCCGTTGCGCGTCGAGTCCCTCGTACTGCACTGCCGGGTCGGCCTCGGTCGGATCCAGCAACATGACGAAGACCCCCTGGTTCTCCGTCCCGAACAGCACCCGCCCGTCATGCTCGTCATGCACTCGCCGGCAGGGTAGATCTCGTTGTGCAGCCCAAACACCTCCCGGCGCCCAGCAGCGGCTCGGTAGAAGGCCAGCAGCGGCTCAGGGAGAGCTTCATTTCGGTCGTCAAGTCCGTCGTCGCCAGGTGGGATATCGGCGAACCACCCGGCCACGAAGTCGCGTACCGCGGCGACCGGATCGTGCGGCAGGAAGCGGAGCCCAGTCGAGACCGGGAGGGGGTTGCCGCGGTGTCGGCGCACCTGGTCGAGAGCGTCGAACGGCGGGCGGTCCGCGAGGCGCAGCAGACACCACGTCATGCCGCCCGTACCACCGCATGGCCACGGGTTGCCGTCGATGCTGATCGGCTTGTGTCGGCTGACCGGGTTGCGCAGCTTCTCCAACGGGAGATAACCCTTGGCCATGCGAACGAATCCGAGCAGCGGAGGCTTTGACCCGCTGAGCCGCTTGTCGACAGCTTCGGGGAAGGGTTCCTTCAGTTCCAGGCTGTCAAGGTTCTGCACCCATTGCCGCCAGGCCCGGTCGCCCGCCTGCACGATGACCAGCGTCGCCAGCGGCCCGACCAGGTAGGTGACGTTATCCGCAGTCAGCGCCCGGGGCGGCCTTCCGGCGCAGAGCAGCGTGTCGGAATCGGTCACCACCGACCACCGCTCAGTCACGAACGAAGCGGCTCGTTGATCTTGAATCACGACGGGTAGCCACAAACCGATCCCTAAGCCTGGGGGTACGCCGAAGATCTCCCGACGCAGGAGGCACTGGTCCAGCGGCAGATCCACGTGCGTGTCTATGCCATCGCCACCATCTCCTCAATGATCCCGGACCACCAGGCACCTTCCCTGGTCGCCGGCTCGTCCGTTCGGGCGAGTTCTCGGCTGACGGCCTCGACCTGCTCCCGATACCGTGGCCCGTCCTCCACCTCGGCGAGAAGAGCCATGCCGTGCACCCGCTGAAGGAAAATGATGAACCGATCGACGTCAGTGTTCATGAACGCGACTTCCGGCTGACCGCCCTCCACCGCAACGACCGACCACACCGCTGCGTCGCCAAGGTCGACTTGAACCTCGCAGATACCGTGCCACGCCCGGCCGATCCCGAGCCGTCCAGGAAACTCCCTCGACAGGCTGACCCGCTCGATCGGATACGCCTCGAAGAAGACACCCGCTGCGCGTGGCAACTCCACGTCGAGCAGCCGTGCGGCCTGGGGAACGTTTCCTTCGAAGATCCGACGCAGGTCGGTACTCGAGTAGTGGACCACGTCTGGCATGCCCTGCAAACTTCCCGTCTCAGCTGGGTCTCGTGTCAGTGGTGCACAACCATGCGGTAGACACTGATGATGGCCTCTTCGCCCGTCCGCGCCCTGTCCGACTGGGTCTTGAGTGGGTTACGGGGCGTCTTGGCCGGTCTTGCGGTCTCCGCTGCCCTCTATCTCGCGACGCAGTATGCGGACTCGGTCGTCGACCGCCATCCGGAGGTCGACGGTCCGGAAACCCTCGGATCCACCGTATTGATCACGCTTGGCGTCGGCATCCCGAGCAGCGTCATTCTCGGCCTACTCGTCGCCTGGGCCGCCGGGTTGCCACGACCATGGGCAGTCTCCCTCCTCGGCCTGATGTTGGCGGGTCTCCTCATCTGCGGATGGGGAGCTCTCAAAATCCCAGCCTTCGCGTCACCACGGCTGCTGATGGTCACCCTGATCGTGGTTGCATACGCGCTTGCCGCTGTAGCGACCAAGGAGTAGCTACAGCCAGCCCGACTTCCCCACCGCGCCGGCCCGGCCCCGGCCTGCTGGCGACCTCCGGCCGGCATCGGCCGGGCCGGCCGGCCACGCTGGAGACGACCAGGACTCGAAGACCTCGGGGCTCCGCCCCGAACCCCGATGCTCCTCAGGGATCGGCCGGGAGCGAGGCCAGGTCCGCAAGAGGTCCACGGACGGCGAGGGAGTGGTGAGAGATACCGAGAGGCATTTCCGCTGCTAGAGCGCGAGCATCGCCGCCGCGACCTCACCGGCGGCCGCATCGGGGATCGCCGTCGCGGCCCGTTCGAGCACGAGCAGCCGCGCACCGGGGATCTCGCGCGCGAGCGCTTCGCCGCTGCCGACAGGGAACAACGGGTCGCGGCGACCGTGCACCACCAGCGACGGGATCGCGAGCTCGGACAGGCGCTCGCGCCAGCGCGGCTTGCAGTCGAGCTTGGCGAACACCATGCTCAGGTGGTTGGCCATCTGCACCGCGGGCTCCGTGCCCGGCGTGCGGTCCCATCTGCGCTCGGCGGTCGCGCGCGCGGCGACGGGGTCGTCACCGAGGATCTCTGCGCCTGCGGCGGCAAACTCGGCCACCGCGACGCGGTCGGACCAATCGGGCATCGAACGCGAGAACAGCCGGTCCATCGTCGCCGCGTCATGGTCAGGCAGGTCGTCGTCGACCGGGCCTGGAGCAACGGGCCGCGTTCCGGCGAGGGTGAGCGCCGAGAACGCGTCCGGGTGGTCGAGCGCGGCGACCTGGGCGACCATCCCGCCAACGCCGATGCCTGCCAGGTGCGCCGGCCGGTCGTCGAGTTCGCGGGCGAGCGCCGCGGCGTCGGCTGCAAGATCGCGCAGCGTATACGCCGGAACCTTGGGATCGACGGTCCTCGACGCGCCGGAATCGCGCAGGTCGTACCGCACAACGTGGCGCCCGCCGCGCGCGAGCGCCTCGCAGAGTGCGTCGGGCCAGGAGAGCATGGTCGTGCCGCCCGCGAGCACAACGAGCGGCGCCGCCGTGTCGCCGAAGTGCTCTACCCCGAGCGTGACGCCGTCCGCCTCGACCGTCGTCATCACGCCTCCGCCGTCGCGATGACGCCGCCGAACGTGCGGAACGAGTGGACCGTCGAATACATCATGAACCTCCAGGGCGGCGTAGTGGACCGGTGGCGCGGGGACGGCGGCACAAGCTACGCGTCCCCGCCGGTGGTATGCGTCGCGTGGAACGTACGCGACTGGGGTTGGCTCTCAGAGATGGACAACCGGCGGGGCGGAAACTCATCGGGACCCTGTCCGCAAGGGAACGATGACCGATCAGCCGCCCTTGCCCCATGGCTCGAGCAGTACAACACTCAACGGCGTCACACCGCACTCGGCGGACTTCCGACCAGCCGCCTGTCACCAACGTTATGGCCGGGTACAGCTATAGGTCCATACGTCCCACCCATCGCTCATCGACGACACGACCTTCGAAGAAACGCAGGCTTTCCGCAGCCAGCGTCGGCAAAGAACCGACGGCGAAAGAACCAGGAAGCGCACCCGCAACCCGTACGTCTTCCGCGGCCTGATCTACTGCGCCGCCTGCGAACGCAGAATGCAGGGCCAGTACAACCACGGCGACGCGTACTACCGCTGCCGCTTCCCCCAGGAATATGCCCTCGTCAACCAGGTCGCGCACCCCCGCAACGTCTACCTGCGCGAGGACGCCCTCACCGACCCGCTCGACACTTGGCTGACCTCCGCGTTCGCCCCGGACCGCATCGAACGAACGATCAGCGCTATGGCTAATGCCCAGGCCGCTGATGATCTACCCGCCCTCGGCACCGCAGCCCGGGCAACCATCGCCGACTGCGGCGCCAAGCTTGAGCGCTGCCGAGCAGCCCTCGACGCCGGAGCCGATCCGACGGTCGTTACCAGCTGGATCGCCCAAACCCAGGCGGAGCGGACGCGTGCCGAAGCCGATCTTCACGCCACACCGAACAAGAGCTCGCAGCGGATGAACCGAACAGAATCAGCAAACTGGTACAAGCGCTCGGCGACATCGTCACCGTGCTCCGCGACGCCGACCCCGCCGACAAGGCCGAGGTCTACCGTCAACTCGGCCTCCGACTCACGTACCAGCCAGAGACGCAAACGGTGCGCGCTGAAGCTGATCTCAGCGCGCACCGTGGGGTTATGGGTCGTGTCCGAGGGGCGACGGCAACCGGACATCCATGGTCGTCATCAGCGGTCATCTACAACTGGCGCCGCGGTAGCGAGAGCCAACCGACTGGTCAAGTCGTTGGATTCGGTTCGTATGCCGGGGCAACGTCGACCACGAATCCAGGATCCTCCTTCATGGCGAACTGCACTCGCATTCAGAACTGCATTAGCCGATTGCTGGTAAGTACCATTGTCAGGCTGAATCACGTACTGATCGGCAGGGCGGCCGGACACTACGCCTGAACGACGTCACCAACATCGCCGCCGCCAACCACCACCACCACGCCCACGACAGCAACCGATCACTGGCCCTACTCGGCATCACCTGACGACTTTGCCGGACCCCGCGTACGGGTTGGTCAGTGAACGCGGGCCCTGGGCGCAAGCACGTGGGTGACCAGGGTGGTGAGGACGTACTTGGTCGATTCTCGATCCCGGGCGTCACACAGGACAACAGGAATCGAGGGGGACAGCCCCAGCGCTTCGGACACCTCTTCCGGCAGATACTTGGGTGCACCATCGAAACAGTTCACGGCCACCGCAAAGGGCATGCCGCGCTGCTCGAAGTAGTCGACGGCGGCAAATGAGTCGGGCAACCGGCGAGTGTCGGCCAGTACGACCGCACCGAGCGCGCCGAGCGCCAGTTCGTCCCACATGAACCAGAACCGGTCCTGACCCGGGGTGCCGAACAAATACAAGACGAGCCGCGGACTGAGCGTGATCCGTCCAAAATCCAATGCGACCGTGGTGGTTCGCTTGGTTTCGACGCCGGCGGTCGAGTCGACTCCGACCGACCGGAGGCTAAGACCCTCCTCGGTACGAAATGGACGGACTTCGCTGACCGAAGCGACCAGCGTGGTCTTTCCACTGCCGAACCCTCCGGCGATGAGAATTTTCACCGAGGCCGGATCCTGGGCCGGTGCCGGGTTGTCAGAGTCTCTGAAGACCATGGAGCAGTTCCTCCAGAAGTTGCACACTGGCCGTCAGTGCGCCGTGGTTCGGCGGACGAATTAAGACCAATTCCCACTCGTGGAGATCGGCGAGCAGTACGCGGAGCACGCCCAGGGGTAGGTCGAGATCAGCACCGATCTCGACCACGGCCGTCGGCGACATGCACAACCGTAAGATTGCGAGATGCTCCGGGCCAACATGTTGACTGCCGGCCGGTGGAACGTCGACGGTCGCGATCACAGTGAGGAGATCCAAGGAGATT
Organism: Micromonospora sp. LZ37; assembly: GCF_059359015.1. Taxonomy (NCBI): domain Bacteria; kingdom Bacillati; phylum Actinomycetota; class Actinomycetes; order Micromonosporales; family Micromonosporaceae; genus Micromonospora; species Micromonospora sp. LZ37. The sequence goes on from NZ_JCADBL010000009.1 coordinate 282,931, forward strand.
TGTGCAGCGTGGGTTCGGCCAGAGGTGACCCCGTACAGTCGCACCAATGGCCCTGCCTCGTCGTCGAGCCACTCGCTGCCTTCCGCCGACTTTCGCCATGCCGCCATCAAAGTCACCGAATTTCATGCGGAGGGTTTTCATACCTCGGGAGAATGGCCATATGCTCGCCCATTCGGCGCACCAGCATCGACATCTCATAAGCGACCACACCCGCATCCGCACCGGGCTCAGTCAGGACGGCCATCCGGGCACCGGAGCCAGCGGCCATCACGAACAGGAGGCCGCGGGTCAAATCTACCACTGTCCGGCGAACGTCACCACAGTCGAAGTGATCACCGGCGCCGCTGGCGAGGCTGTGAAAACCAGCCGCGACGGCGCTCAGATGGTCGGCGTCGTTGCGGTCGAGATTGCGGGTACGCGCCACGAGGAGGCCGTCATTGGACAGAATAATTGCGTGCCGAATGCCGGGCACCCGTTCCGCGAAGGTGTCCAGCAGCCAGGTGAGGCCGTTTGCGCCCGCAGCCGTATCAGTCATACTAATCACTCTTCCATGCTGGACTCGACGACGGCGCACCGAAACCCGCGCCGGCGCCATTATTGCTGGTGGACGTTGAAGGCGGCACCCCATTCCATCCCAGCTGGATGGCCGACATCAACGACCGGACTTCCTCCGGGTTCCGGTCGTGCTCGGGTTCCGGATGTGCGGGGATAGCGCCCGAACGGCTGGAACGCCGAAGCTGCGGAGCAAGTGCTGCTTGGCGGGGGCGTCGGGGCAGCACCGGCCGGCCCGTGTCCGGGGTAGCCTTTATTGGATTGCCGGGGCTCGGCGGCAGGTTGAGCGCGGGAAGGTGCGGTATCGACCTCAGCGACGCGTCCACCCCGGGTAGATCCGTTGTTGACGGGTCACGGTGCCGCGTCCCCTCGAAAGGAGCAGCGTTGACGGCGGGGGTCACGGCGGTTCGCCCGGAATACGGGTCGGCTGCGGCGAGCCGGCCAGCGGCAACAGGCGCGAGGGGGCTGGTGGCGCCGACTTCGGAAAGCAGGGCCGGAGGCAGCAACACGATCGCGGTGGTGCCCCCATAAGGCGAGGCCCGCAGCGAAACCCGTACGCCGTGCCGAGCGGCGAGCTGACCGACGACGAACAGGCCAAGCTGGCTGCCGTCCGTCAGGTCGAACTCCGGCGGAGAGGCGAGCTGCGAATTACACTCGGCCATCCTTGCTTCGCTCATGCTCACGCCAGCGTCGTCGATTTCGATCACGAAGCCGTTGGCTGCCTTCGAACCACGCACCTGCACCTGCGTGTCCGCGGGCGAATAGAGTGCGGCATTCTCGATGAGTTCGGCGAGCAGATGGATGAGGTCGGCGACCACCGAGCCGACGATGCTTACGGACGGGAATATGTGCACGCTGACCCGCGGGTAGTCCTCTACCTCGGTCACAGCCGCGCGTACCATGTCCTGCATCAGTACCGGGTTGCTCCATGCCCGGCCCGGCGCCTCATTGGACAGGATGATCAGGCTTTCGGCGTGGCGGCGCATCCTGGTGGCCAGATGGTCCAGGGAGAACAACTGGGAGAGCTGATCAGGGTCGTTGCTCTGCCGCTCGATCTGGTCGAGTAGTTTGAGCTGGCGGTGCAGCAGCGTTTGGTTGCGTCGCGCCAGGTTCACGAACACCCGGGACACGCCCTGTCGGAGCTGCGCCTCGCCGCTGGCCGCCTCCATGGCAACCCGGTAGACCCGGTCGAATGAACCAGTCAGGTCGTCGAGTTCCTTGGTACGCGTCCGTTCGACGGCTTGGCCCTGAGAAAGCTCGTCGGCGTTGACGGCCGCTCCGGCACGGAGCCGGTGCACCAACTCCGGCAACCGTGTGGTTGCCACCTCATCCATCCGGGTGCGGAGCGAGGTGGTCTCACGAATCAGGGTCCGGCCGATGCGGATCGAAACGATGACCAGCGCGATGATGCCGAGCAGACCGAATCCGGTGGCGATGCCCGCCCGGATCAGAATCCAGCGGCCGACCGGCTCGCCGCTGGTGCCCCACACCGTGGCAGTCCTCAGCTCGAACGCGTGTACCTCGTCGAGCACCGCGCTCGTCGCAGCGTCCCATTGCGCCGCGGTCACGTTGATGGGCTTCCCGGGCGGCGTCTGGGCGATCCTCTCCTGCAGCGCGTGCAGCCGACCCATGGCCTCGCTGCTGGCGATCCTGTTGTATTCGTCCGCGACCTCGGCAGGCAGGTTGGGCAGCGCCGTAGCGTACGAACCGTTGACCGCGCCGATGTTGGTGACCAGGGCGTACCAGTCGCCGCGGTCGAGGGACCCTGCGGCGATCCCGGCGGACACTCGGGCGTCCACCTCCTCCAGCAGCGACCGGGACCGGGTGAGGCGGGAGAGCGCCTCACCGAAGCTGTGCAGGTCCTCGTCGCCGACACTCGTGAGGGAGTTCAGGAGGCGAATGCCGTTGTCGATGGCCTCGTTGTAGTAAGCGAAAACCTGCGCCGAGTCTGCGGCGCGGATGTCGATCGCGGATCGCTGAGCGGACAGCCAGCCGAGACGGCCGAGCAGTTCCTGCGACAATGGCTTGGTGATTCCTTTGCCGATCTCATCAATCACATCTATCGTGTCATTACGATATTTTTCGGCAGCCTGATCCGTGGCGGCTCGCGCTTCGTTGAGAACGGATCGGCTCGCGCCACGGTCTGCCAAGTACATCACCGAAGCCTTGCGTTCCGCACTCAGCGCGGTGTCCAGTGCGTCGGTGGGCACACCGATTTCGAGATTCCGTCGCTGACTCTGGCTGGTCTCCACGGCGCTGGGGACTGTGAGGTACATGCCGAAGACCCACAGCGGAAGGAGCGTCGCGAACGCCACCACCAACAGCGACCAGATCTGGAAACGCACCGAGCGACGACGTACCTGCATATCTCCCCCGGATCGGTAGCGCGACGGTGGGTCGGTTGCAAAACCCTGTCCCATCGCTCGTTGCCGAGCATGTTGAAACGGCTGCCGCCGCTCAGCGGGAGACGCATCTTGTCTGCTGAGTTCACGCAATTCTAGGTCAACCTCTTCGTTGCGGCGACTGTCGCGGGCGAGCCGAGGCAGACCCGACTCGGCAGCATCCGCCGAAGTTTAAGGGTGCGCACCTTCATCAGACAAAGCTTCGAACCGCCATCACGGGAATCTGACCGACAGTCACAGCGCGGTCCACGGACAGCAAGTGATCTGCACCACGAGAGGATAGAGCCTGGTGACCGTGCTGAACAATACTTCGAGAGTAGTCGTAAGGGCGGCTACAGTTACATTGATTGCCCTCTCGCCCCTGGCCCCGCGACGGCACGGACGGATCAGATCCGCCATTTTCGATACTCCGCCACCGGGTCGACCACGGTGGTGGCGTGGTCGAGGAGGTGCCCTAGATGTACTGCCCAGGCAGGTTGGTTGAGGTTGTGTGACGACACGGCGTAGATAGACGTGATGACGAAGGCCTCCGGTTGTGGAGTGGAGCTGTCTAGGAACCGCTCCGCCAACCAGGAGGCCTTCGTGTCCCACGCTAACGCTGCTTTGACTCCTCGTGCACGTCTTCGTCTGGCGCGTCTGATCGTGGATCAGGGGTGGTCAGTCGCCCGTGCGGCGGAACGCTATGACGTGTCCTGGCCGACGGCGAAGCGGTGGGCGGTGCGCTACGTCGAGCTCGGGGAGGCCGGGATGGGCGATCGGTCGTCGCGACCGCGTCACAGCCCGAACCGCACCTGCCAGCCTCTGGTTCGAAAGGTGGTGCACCTGCGGTGGAGACATCGATTGGGGACGGTTTTCAGATCGCCGGCCGGCTCCGCATGCCCGCCTCTACCGTGCATGCGGTGCTGACCCGTCGCCGGGTCAACGGCTGACGCACGGGGATTGGTCAGCCGGCCGACGACCGACACGTCGAGCCGGGCACCGTCGGCGTCGCTGGTGAGCGGGTCCAGATCCCACTGCTGTTCGGTCATCGTCTCCAGGCTGGTGGCCTGCTGGGCGGCGGTGAGGCTGTCGGTGAGGTCGGCCCAGACCGGCATGCCCTGGCGCAGGGCGGCATCGCCGCGCAGACCGCCGAGCTGGCGCCGGGACGGCGGTAGGGGCCGACCCGGTAGAGGCCGGCGCGAGCGAGCTTCGGACGGCCGCGTCGATGACCACCCGCGGCGCCTCGGCCGGTACGGCGTGCAGCGGCCCGGCGGGCGGGCGCGGCTGCGGCGCGGGTGGACCGTGCGAGGTGCCGCTGGGCGTTGGCGGAGTGCCGCCCTGGACGTTCGCGGTGGCGCCGGTCGGCCCGGTCCCTCCCTGCGGGCTCACCCACGTCTGGGCGACCGTTGCTGGGCTGCCGGCGAGCTGCGTGCCGAGCGTCGCAGCGCCGGACACGACCGGTGTTGGCGTGACCGGCGACGCGCTGACCGGCGAGGACGTGGCGGCCGTTGCGGGCACGGCCGGCGGCGGTCCGGACGCGCCCGCGTCCGGTACCGGGATCGACGTGGCCGGCGACTCCGCCCGCGGCTCCTCCGGCACCGGGTGCCGCGTCCCGGCATCCGCCGCGGGCGGCACGGCCGGGTCGCCGGACCCGGCGGGTTCGTCGATCACACCGCTGGCGTGGAAGCCCGCCGCCGGTGGGCCGGCGGACGCCGGTCGGCTCGGGGGCGCCGGTGGCGGGTCGGCCCGCGGCTCACCGCCGACGTCGTCCGTCGGGCGTGCGCCCGGACCGGCATCATTCCGCCGCCAACCAGCTCGGGTCCGGCTTCCCCGGCAGCAGGGCCGACCGGCCCGGATCGGAGCGCTACGGAGCCGACCGGGCCGGGTGGGCCCGATCCTGGCGGGCACGTGCCCGCCAGGATCGGTCGGCGCTCCGACCTTGGGCAGCGCGTCACCACGAGGTCGTTTCCCGGTACGGGTCGGTACGCGCCCGCCGGGTCCGGCTCGGCCGGGTACGACGGCGGCGGTGTATCCGCTCGGGGCGCGAGGCTGGAGTCGTCGTCATCGCGGTGCCGCATCAGGTAGCCCAGGCCTCGGCCGCCCCCTGCGCCGCCTCGGAGATGGCACCGGAGAGCGCCGCGGCCGGCATGGTGCCCCACTGCCACCCCTCCCCCGTCATCAGTCCGTAGGTTCCCTCGGTGATCACTTCGGTGACCGCCCCTTGGCCCATCCTCCGGGCGACGTCACCGAAGGTCGGCGCGGTGTCCGGCCCGACCACCGAGCGGCTGCCCGAGCCGGCGAGGTTGCCCGCTCCGCCGCCGGCGGGGTTCCCGCCAGCAGCCGTCGCGCTCCGGCCACCGTCGCCGACCCCGCGAGACGCGCTGCCGGAGGCGTCGGCGAGTCCGTCACGTCCCCGACGGCGCAGGGCGGCGGCGGCCCCTCCGACGGGACCGAGCAACAGACCGACCACCGCCCCACGCCCCGACGGCCGCCGCGTCCGCGGTCAGCTTTGGATCCCATCTCGCACGGGTGCCGTCGCGGAGCTGGACGGCCTGAACGATCACGTCCTTCAGCACCTGCATGCCGACGCCGACGACCTGACTCGTGGCCACCGCGGAGAGCAGCCGGGCCAGCCAGAGCGCGATCCGCAGCCGGCCGACGAGCAGCCGCATCGCGAGCGCCTGCAGCGTACCCGGGAAGAACCAGGCGATCGCCGCCGCGACCGTGAACTCGATCATCAGCTCGACCACCGCCGCGATGATCATGAGCTTGGTGTACTCGACCTGGGTCGCGATCTCCTTCAGCTCCAACCCCAGCCGCCGCAGGTACTTGCCGGCGAGGGTGAGGTATCCCGATTCGCCGACGTACCCCTGCATCGCCGCGACGAAGGCCTGCTCGGCCTGGCCCTGCACGCCGTCGCGGATGCTGTTGACCGCCGCGCCGAAGATCGGCAGCAGCTCGTCCAGCCCGTCCGCCGCCGCCCGGTAGGCCCGCGCCACCTCGCGCAGCCGGTCCTCGTTCGTGGCGGGGAACTCCTCGCCGGAGAACCACTTCAGGAAGGTGGCTAGGTCATCCGACGCCTCGATCGCCCACGGCGGCCGATCACCTCCCGCCCGGCGGCGGCGGAGAGCACCGGGGCACCGCCGGTCCCGGCACGGCCACTCCAGGCCCGGCGGCGAGCAGCGCCGGCATCGGTCACCCGGGACAGCCAACCGAGGTGAGGCATCGGCCAGGTGACCGACGATCGACGTAACCGCGCGCATCTATTGAACAACAGGCGTACGCGCCGGCACCGATTCCCGCGCCCGGATAGACAGGTTGGCGGGAGACCGGGCCTCGCTGTCAGAGCGCACCAGCAGAGAATGAACCAACCCGGCCCGTGCGCCGTCGTGCTGTTGCGGATGGACCGCACGCGAAGGGGAACAACCAGGATGCGACTCACGCCCGGCACCGGTGGCCTGTCGAAACTCCGCAGCCGGCTGGTTGACGCGATCACCTGGCCCCGGCGCCGCTCGGCGCTGGTACGCCGGGTCACCCGGGCGCCGATCGGCTGGCTGGACCGGCTGGACAGCCCGCTGCGTCGGGGCGTGGCGGCCGGAGTCCTGCTGGCGCTGGCCGCCGGGCTTGGCGTGGTGGTGAACTCCGGCTTCGGTGCCGCCACCGCCGACGACGCCGTCCGGGCCGGCCGGCAGGTGCCGGCCAGCCTGGTCCAGCCGGTCGCCGCCGCCGCGCTCTCCTGCCCGGTCCTCACCCCGGCCCGGCTCGCCGGGCAGTTGATGGCCGCCTCCGGGTTCAATCCCGACGCGCATACCGACGGCGGTGGCCGGGGCGTCGCCGGCTTGACCGAGGCGGTCTGGACATCCTGGAAGCCCGGCCCGACGGCGCGTCGCAGCGATCCGGCGGCGAACATCGTCGCCCTCGCCCGTCACATGTGTGACCTGTCCGGGCAGGTCCGGCAGGCCGGAGTGGACGGGGACCGGTGGCGGCTGGCGCTGGCCGCCTACCACTCCGGGCTGGCCGACGTGCGGGAGGCTGCCGGGGTGCCGGGGAGCGCCGACGGGTACGTGCGCACCGTCGCCGGGTACGCCGCGTGGTACGCGTCGCGACCCGAGTTCACCCGGACCGATCCGACGCCGTCACCGGCGCCCCTGGGTGGAGTGGCGCCGAGCCCCGGTACGTCGGCCAAGCCGGTGCCGGCAGAATACCTGAAGGCCATCCTGGCTGCCGGTAGGACTTGTCCCGCGGTATCGCCGGCGCGGATCGCCGCGCACCTGATGGCCGTCTCGGCGTTCAACCCGAACCTGCTGGGCTCCACCGGCGCCCAGGGCATCGCCCAGTTCGATCCGGCGATCTGGGCCCGGTACGCGCCGGACTCGGCCACCACCTCGCCGTGGGACCCGCAGTTGGCCATCGCCGCGTTCGCCGTGGTGATGTGCACGCTGCAGGAGGAGGTGGGTCAGGTCGGCCAGGGCGACACGTACCAGGCGGCGCTCGTGGCGTACCAGTGGGGACCGGACGCGGTTCGGCGGTCCGGCGGCCTACCGGCTTCGCCGGCGGTGCGGCGGTTCCTCACCTTGACCCGTGACTACACCACCGCGTACGAACGCGACCCACGGCTGGGTGGCACCCCGGCCCGGCCCGACTCCGGTGGCACGCGCCCCACGGCGTCCGGTAGCAAGGACGCTCCCGCCGGCCGGCCGACGCCGACCACGACCCGGCCGGCCGCGCCGCCGTCCAACCCGCCGCAGACCACTTCGCCGCCGGCGGGTTCGGAGCCGAAGGCGGTCGGCGCGGCCGGTCCGATCATCGGGTTCGGCAGCGACCGCTGTATCGACGTGACCGACGGCGCCTACCAGAGCAACCCTCAGCTGCAGATCTGGACCTGCGACGGCGGCCCGAACCAGAGGTGGACGTTCTACAGCGACGGCACCGTACGCGCGTTCGGCCGGTGCATGACCGTGGCCGGTGGCTCGACCGCGGACGGCGCGAAGATCCTGTTGAGCACCTGCTCCGGCAGCGAAGCCCAGGTGTTCACCCTGAACAGGGCGCACGACCTGGTGAACCGGCGGGCGGACAAGTGCGTCGACGTGACCGACAACGCGACCAGCAGCGGAAGCCGGTTGCAGCTGTGGAGCTGCGGCGGAACGGCGAACCAGAAGTGGCGCCGCTGACCCCGGGGCGGGGTGGACGGGGCTCCCGGACAGTCCCGGCGTCAGTCCTCGCTCGACAGGAGTGATCCGCGTCCCGGCCGGCTCGTCGGCGCACCCCGTCGCCACCCCGTCGGCCGGCGGCGGCAGGTAGTCGTTGCTCCGGATCGCCACCAGCAGGTCTGGATCCGGTGCCAGGCCGTGCACCCGCAGGTAGCGCTGCGGGTGCACGGTGTCGTACGCCCGGGCGACGGCGGGTGGCCACCGCCCGCCGGCACCCCGGACCCGCACCGCCGGCTGGGTAGATCATCTTGTCGGTCGTGATCGCTAAGGTACGCCCGCCGCACCGCCCGAGCGGCTCATGACCACTGAGGACTGCTCACGATGTCGGCTCCGCGGTGGCTATCGAGAGGTGACGCGCGTGGCGGGGCCGCTCCATCCTTCGTCCTGAGCAGGAGGTTTCGCCGAGTGACCATCAGCCGAAGCTTCGACTTCATTGGCGGCAGTTCCTCGAAGTTCTGGGAGGTCACCTGCGACGGCATCGAGGTGGTCGTCCGGTACGGCCGCACCGGCACCACCGGCCAGACGACCAGCCGGGCCTTCACCACCGAGGAGGCGGCTGCCGCGCACGTCGACAAGCTGATCACCCAGAAGCTGGGCAAGGGATACCGTGAGCGCGAAACCGGCGTCGAGCAGACCACCGAGGCCACCGTCGAGGCCACCCCGAGCAGAGTGGCCCGCTCGGCTGTGGCACCAACCGACGAGGACACCTTCGTGCTGCCGCCGGCAAGTCGTCGGCACGTCTTCGCCCGGCGGGGCGATGCCGACCGGTCGGTGCGGGAGCCTGACGCGGCCGCTCACGCGACGGCGTTGTCGCTGCTCACCACCCACGCCGAGGTGATCGAGCAGACTCTGCGGCACCCCCGGGCCGAGCCGGAGGTGGCAGCGGCCGGCCTCGACCTGCTCGCCGGAGAGCCGTCCCCGCTCGGGCTGGCGGCGGTCGCCGCCGCCCTGGTGGCCAGGGCGAGCAGCCGGCGCCAACAGGACGGCCTGCGGGTGCTCGGGGATCTCTGGCTGGCCGACCACGGTCTGCCCGTCGCCGCCGCCGCGGCCGCGGAACTGTCCTCCCTCGGCTGGGGCTACCGGGGCTACCAGCATCACGAGAGTGGAGTGCCGCTGCGTCACCTACGGCCCGGGGAGTCGCGTGACTACTCGGCGCACGAGGGCGGTCTGACGATCGCCGGCCGCATCCGGGCGGCGCTCGCCGCCGCCGCCGCCGCGGACGAGTACGCCGCCGCTCTCGACGCACTCGCACCGTACCGGCAGGGCACCCTGCACCAGCGCGTGGCGGCCGCCTTCCTGGCGCCCACGGAGACCGGCTGGCACGACGAGGTCGTCACCGCGGTCGCGGCGGCCGGCGATGTCACGCTCTCGCTGATCCTGTTGACCGCGGTGACCGATCCGGCGCATGTCGCCCAGCTCAGCGACCTCGGCACGGGCTACTGGACGGTGCCGTCGACGGCGTTGGTCTGGTCGATCACCGCGGCGGCCGGCGCGGCGGCAGCGCCCATCCTGACCCGCTGGTTCGACGACGCGTACGGCGGGACGGACGTGAAGCGCCCGCTGCTGGCGGCGCTGGCCGCGCTCCCCGGCGACGAGCCGTTCCAACTGCTCCTCGACCGCTTCGAGCAGCGGGCCGTGCCGGCCGCCCTGCTCGACGCCGCCGGACGGTTCCCGGTGCGGGCCCTGCGGCTGTTCGCGGCCGACGCGCGGCGGGGCGTACGCGACCTGCTACGCGCGCACGTGCTCGCCCACCCGGAGGTGGCCGAGCGGGCGCTGCCGGCCCTGCCCGGTGAGGCGGCCGGTCGGGTACGGGCCATCCTCGGCGAGACCGCCACGGTGTCGACGGCACCCGCCGAGGCATCCGCCGAAGCCCTGCCGGCGCTGCTACGGCGTCCCCCGTGGACAGTTCGCCGGGCAACCCGCCGGCCGGTCGTCGTGGACGGCCTGATCTGCCCGGACGTGCCGGCCATGCGGTGGAGGCCCGGCGAGCGTGACGCGTGGCGCGACACCCGGGGCCACACGGCCTGGGCCGGCCAGCATCCCGACTGGGAGTCGGTGGCCGCGCGGGTACGCGACGGTCGGGCCTACTGGTATGAGACCGTCGACTTCCTGGTCCGGGCACCCGAGGAGCTCGCCCGTCCGGCGCTGCCCGACTGGCGGCCGGTCGACGTGTGGGACGGCAACCTCTGGATGCCGAGGGTGGTGGGCCGTTTCGAGCTCGACGCCCTGCCCGCCGCACTCGGCGCAGCCCGGCGCAGCCCGGCCGCGCTGGCCGGCACCCTCCTGCCCTATGCGGCCCCGGAGGTCGCCACGTCGATGGCGGAGTGGCTCGGCCGGCTCAAGTCGGCACGCCAGGCCGCACTGGCCTGGCTCACCCGGCACCCCGCGGCGGCGGCCCGGGCGCTGGTGCCGCCGGCGTTGGGTCGGCCCGGGGCCGAGCGGCGCCACGCCGAACGGGCCCTGTGGACGTTGGCCGGCAACGGCTACGCGGAGCATGTCCGCACGGCCGCCCAGCAGTACGGTCCGGCCGCGGCGGTGGCGATCGACGAACTGCTGGCCGTCGACCCGCTCGACGTGCTGCCCGCGCGGATCCCTCGGCTGCCGGAGTGGGCCGACCCGGCGCGGCTGCCACGGATCCGGATGCGCGACCCATCCGCCGTCCTGCCGCTGCCGGCCACGGGACACGTGGCCACCATGCTGGCGATCTCGCGCCCCGGTGAGCCGTACGCCGGGGTGGGGGTCGTCAGGGAGCTCTGCGATCCACGCAGCCTCGCCGACTTCGCCTGGGCGATCTTCGTCGCCTGGCAGGCGGCCGGCAACCCCGCGAAGGAGGGCTGGGTGCTCGACGCCCTGGCCCTGGTCGGCGACGACGAGGTCGTCCGTCGGCTCGCACCGGTGATCCGCGCCTGGCCCGGCGAGGGCGGCCACGCCCGGGCCGTCGCCGGGCTGGACGTTCTCGCGGCGATCGGCACCGACGTGGCGTTGATGCACCTGCACGGCATCGCGCAGAAGGTGAAGTTCAAGGGCCTGAGGGAACGGGCGAACGCCAAGATGCGAGAGGTCGCGGCGGGGCTCGGCCTGGACACGGAGCAGCTCGCCGACCGGCTGGTGCCGGACCTGGGGCTCGACGCGACCGGCAGTCTGACGCTCGACTACGGGCCCCGGAGGTTCGTGGTCAGCTTCGACGAGCAGCTCAAACCCTACGTACGGGACACCGACGGCAAGCGCCGCAAGGACCTGCCCAGGCCCGGGGCCAACGACGATCCGGTGGCGGCACCGGCCGCGTACCAGCTGTTCGCCGCCTTGAACAAGGATGTCCGCACGATCGCGACCGACCAGATCCGCCGGCTGGAGCGGGCGATGGTGACCCGGCGACGGTGGACGGGCGCCGAGCTCCGCCAATTCTTCGTCGGGCATCCGCTGCTCTGGCACCTGGCGCGACGCCTGCTGTGGGGCCGGTACGACGCGCAGGGGGCACTCGTCGGCGCTCTCCGGGTGGCCGAGGACCGCACCTTCGCCGACGTCGACGACGAGCCCGTGACGCTGCGCGACGACGACCATGTCGGGGTCGTACACCCGCTGGAGTTCCGCGACAGCGTGGCGGCCTGGACGGAGGTCTTCGCCGACTACGAGATCCTGCAGCCGTTCCCTCAGCTCGGCCGGGAGGTGCACACGCTGACCGAGCTCGAGTTGGCGGCGTCCCGGCTGACCCGGTTCGAGGGGAAGACGGTGCACTTCGGCAAGGTGCTCGGGCTCGAACGCCGCGGCTGGCAGCGCACCGACCCGGAGGACGCCGGCATCCAGGGTGGCATCGAGCGCCCGCTGCCCGGCGGGGGTGGCGTCGTCATCTGGCTCAACCCCGGAATCGCCCTCGGCTTCGTCGAGGAGTTCGCCGAGCAGAAGTTCGAGGAGATCTGGGTGCGGCGCGCCGAGGACGACCACTGGGGCAGCAAGCGGGTGGCGTCCCTCGGCGACCTCGACCCGGTCGTCCTCTCCGAGATCATCCGGGATCTGAAGGAGATCACCGCATGAGTGTGGCCGGAGACGACACGACCCGCCTCGGGCACGGGGCCGGCGGCGCGGAGTCGCGGGTGCAGCGGCCACCCGCAGAGGTGCGCTACGCCGAGGAATTGGCCCGGCTACGCGCCGACGACACCGCACGGCGTCCGCCCGGTTGGGTGCTGAGTCTGCAGGCGGCTCGGCGGTTCATCGTCGGCGACGAGGCGGCGGCATCCGCTGTAATTTCGTCGGCGACCCGTCGCTGATCGACCGGGCCCTGGTCAGCTTGGCCACCAGCCGCGGGCTGATGCTCGTCGGCGATCCGGGCACCGCCAAGTCGCTGCTGTCGGAGCTGCTGGCCGCCGCGGTCAGCGGCGACTCGACGCTGACCATCCAGGGCGGCGCGGCCACCACCGAGGACCAGATCAAGTACTCGTGGAACTACGCGTTGTTGGTCGCCGAGGGGCTGTCGACCCGCTCCCTGGTGCCGGCGCCGCTGCTGCGCGGGATGGCGGAGGGCAAGGTGGTCCGGTTAGAGGAAATCACCCGCTGCCCGCTGGAGGTGCAGGACTGCCTGCTGTCGCCGCTGTCCGACCGGGTGCTGGCGCTGCCGGAGCTGACCGGCGACGAGGCGATGGTCTTTGCCCGCGAGGGGTTCAACGTCATCGCGACGGCCAACACCCGGGACCGGGGCGTCAACGACATGAGCTCGGCGCTGAAGCGGCGGTTCAACTTCGAGACCGTCTTCCCGATCGCCGACTTCGACACCGAGCTGGCGCTGGTGGCCGCCGAGGCGGGGGCATTGCTACGACGCTCCGGGGTGGCCGCCGAGCCGCGCCGTGACGTACTGGAGGTGCTGGTCACCGCATTCCGTGAGCTGCGCACCAGGCAGACCGTCCGGGGTGACGCGATGGACCGGCTGTCGGCGGCGGTGATGAGCACCGCCGAGGCGGTGTCGGTCGCGCACGCCGTGGGACTGCGCGGCTGGTTCCTGCGCGGCGGGCGGGCACCGCCGCAGACCTGGTCTCCTGCCTGGCGGCACCGCGACGAAGGACAACCCCGACGACCTGGCCCGGCTGCGCCGCTACCTCGAGCAGCAGGCCGGTTGGCGCTCCGGCGGGCAGTGGCGGGAGCTGCACGACGCCCGACACCTGCTGCCCGGCTGATGGGGGCGACGTTCATCGGGGTACGCCACCACAGTCCCGCCTGCGCCCGCCTCGTCGTCGAAACGATCGAGCGGCTACGGCCGGCGTACGTGCTGGTGGAGGGCCCGGCCGACATGAACGACCGGCTCGACGAGCTGCTGCTCGGCCATGAGCTGCCGATCGCGGTGTTCAGCAGTTTCCGCGACGCCGACCGGCAGCACGCCTCCTGGGCGCCGTTCTGCGGCTACTCCCCCGAGTGGGTCGCGCTGACCACCGGCCGGGCCGTGGGCGCGCAGCTGCGCTTCATCGACCTGCCCGCCTGGCATGAGGCGCTGGCCGGCGCGACGGCCCTGGACCGGCTGTACGGCCGGGACGAGGACCTCGACCGCCGGGGCGTCCGCCGCGGCGGCAGCCGGCACGGCGGCGACGGTGACTCGACCCTGACCACGGTGGACTGGCTCGACGACATGACCCGGCTCTTCCCCCGGGAGACCATCGAGCGCCTGCAACGCGACGCCGTGGAGCGGTACGAGATCTACGACGTCGTGACCGACCCCGCCGTCCTGAGGCGGGTGGAGCCGAACCCCGCCCTGCTCAAGGCGGTGCCCCGCTTCCTCGTCCCCCACGACCTCGGTTTCGTGCAAACCGACGCCGCCGCCGGTGCCCGGGACGACGTGATCGCACTGGCGGTGTGGGCCTTCCGGGTCGCCGACGAACGCGCGCCCGACCTCACCGAGGCCCAGGTCCAGGTCCAGGTCGGCGGCCGGACCGCCGACGGCACCGGCTCCGGGCTCGGACCGACGCTGGGGCTCGCCGACGCCGTGCTGCGCGACGGCGCCGTACACGTCGGCCCCGGCATCGCCGCCGCGATAGCCGTCCAACAGCGCCGCCTCGACGCCGCCAACCTGCGCTGGCCGTTGTTGACGGTCAACGAGCTGGCCGACCAGCTGACCGTACCGGGAGCGCAGCGCCCGGTACCGCCCGGACACGCTGGCCGGGCTGATCCTGGAGCTGCACGCCCGCCACCGGGCTGTCGACAACGCCGGTGAGACCCTGCGGGCCCGGGTGCTCGGCACCGAGGAGGCGGCGCAGACACCCCTTTCGCCGGGCCCGGCTCCTCTCCCCCGGCGTCCGGGTGTCCGCGGTCGGCGAGCAACGCGTGGTGGAGATCTTCGACGCGGACGCCGACACCGCGACCGTACTGGTGCTACGGCCTAGCTGGGACGCAGACTCCGTCGGTGCCGCCCTGGCCCGGCGACGCGTCGCCGGGGCCACGATCGGCGACCTGGCTGCCGGCAACCTGGTCACCGAGTCCGCTGTGCGCAGCGCCAGCCGGGTTGTGCGTCTCGTGACCGGCCGGGTCGGGCAGACCACCGTCACTGCGTCCCAGCGGTGCTGGGAGACGCTGCCGGGCGCGGTCGTGGTACGGGACATCACGGCGTTGGCCGCCGAGCTCGACGCCCTGCCGCCCCGGGTGATCCGGCCGCGCATCGAGGCCGAGTTGGTGCGCGTTGTGGAGGTGACCGACGTTGTGTCCGTCAGGTACTCGCCCGGCCAGCAACGCCTCGACGCCATCGTCGTGGACGCGCACGGCGACCGGGCCACAGTCACCGCCGCGCACAGCGTCGCCGCGCCCGGCCGGCTCAACGCGGTCGCGGCGGCGCTCACCGGCACGGACGGGTCGCTCCGCTACATCAGCGGCGTGGTGCACCGCTCCGGCGGCGGCGTCGTGATCGACCCGCTGGCGTTCAGCATCGACGGCGCGCTGGTCCTGCCCGACCTGTCCCCGCCACGGCGGGTCGCCTCGGGTCGGTCCCGGACGATCCTCCCGGGCCGCTGGTTGCCGCGCTGCGCGGCAGTCGGTCGGTGCTCGCCGACGTCGCTCACCACGGGTTGTTGCACCTGCTGGCCACGTACCCGAACCGCCTGGGTGACGCGGCGCGCGGGTTGGCGACGGTGGGCCTGCATCAGGTGGCAGCCGCCGTGGACCGTTTCGCCGCGACACTCCGAGCCGACCCGGGGGAGGCCGCGGTGCGGGCATGGGTGGATGCCTGCCTGCGGGTCGATGTCGCGCTCGACCTGTGCTGAGAGGCGGTGGCAGGCTCAGGTCAGATCGATGTGCGCCGTATGTTCACCATGCCGATCCGTGGTGTCGGTGACCGGTTCCGCCAGGCACCAGCCCTCTGGTCTGGTGACGATCTGGTTCCGACCGAGTTTGTGGCGTAGCCGCGAGACGAAGGTACTGACGACCAATGGGGTCTTCGGTCGAGTGGCCGGCGGCATTCGGGCGAACACCTGCCCGCCGTTCAACGGCGAGGACCGGGCATTGATGAGGACCTGCAAGATGGCCGCCTCCTGACGGCTTACCCCAACGGGCTGTGCCTGGCCTGCCAGGTGCACCTGCCTGGTCAACGGGTTGAGCCAGAGCGCCGCTTCGGCTGTGTCGGGGATGCGGGTCGCTACCGGGGACGAGCCTGCGACGCACCATCCGCCCCCAGCGGTGATCACCGTCTGCCGACCGAGTCGGGCACGAAGGTGGTAAATAATCACGCCGATAGTCGTCGCACTGGCCGGACGGATCGCCTCGGGTAAGGCCCGCCAGATCTGATCACGGCTGCACGGCCGTCCCTCCGCTTCGATGAGTGCGCGCAGGACGGCCACTCCCTGCCTACCGAGGCCGATGGCCCGCTGACGGCCGTTCAACCACACCCGCTGGTACTCGACGTCGAGGGTGAGGTCAGCGTACGAAAGCAGTTCAGGCCTGTTGGCAGAACCGGGGGTAGTTGGATCCTCGAGCCACCAGCCGCCGGCTCCGGTCACGATCCGGTCCGCACCCAGCTTCTTGCGAACGGTGGAGACGACCACGCCGATCTGCCCGACCGTCGGCGGCCGAAGGCCGAGGGGCATCGCGGCCCGGATTTCCTCACGGTTACGTGGCGTGCCCGCGCTACTGATGAGCACCGCTAGGACGCCCGCCTGCTGCCCACTCAGCAGGATCGCCCGGATATCCGAATTCATCCGCACCATACCTGTCGGCATCATCAACTCGACGCCGGCATAGAAGTGCCTGGTCAGCCGGGTGACCATAGGGGCCTCGCGCATGCGGGGCCGCTCCGCGCAGCACGCCCCGGACGATGGAACCTGGCGGTACGGGCCGGCCGCCGACGACCTGTTGCTCGGGTTTGCCCGACTACAACTGATCAACGATTTCGGACACTTCACCTCTTGCTTCCCCCCTCACCTTCGACTGCTTACCGTTGCTCGGCCTCCACGACGCAGAGCCGCGTCCGCGGGTTCATCACCCGGGAAACGGCGCGATGCAGGCGACCAACGGCTGCCCCGGGGCGTACGCGGGCTCAGCGGCAGCGGGCAGGTCGACCAGGGTGAGGTCGGCGGCGCCGCCCCGGCTGTGGCCGTCGTCACGGATGGCCGGGTAACTCCGCCCCAACATGAGCCGGGTCAGCGGGCGACGGCTGCTCTCCCGCCGATGGGCGAGCCGCACGGCTCCGGCTCGGCCTCGGCATCGAGCAAGTCGAGGGCGGCGATAGCGATCTCAACGAACGCCTCGCCGCGCCGAACGGCGGCCGCCGTCTCCCCGGCCGGCAGCACGGCGCGGCGCTGTAGCAGGACGTCGTCCCAGGAGAAGCTCGGCCGGACGAACTGCGCCGTCACCTCCCACCGGCTCTGTCCCGCGGTGCGTTCGAGCTTCCGGCGTCCTGGCAGCGGGATGTCATGGACCGCAATGGCGCTGAGCCCCGCCACCGCGGTCAGGGCCGGCGGCAGCCGGGTGGGCCAACCCACCACGACGATGAGATCGGCCGCGGCGGAGGTACCAAAGGTCCACCCGCTGTCATCGGTGGCGGCGTCAGCCAGTACGGGCACACCCCGCGCCGCCGCGAGACCCACCACCGAAGCGGGGCCGATCGTCGGCTCGGGCGCAGTCACCACCTGGACGACGTCGTGCCGGGATTTGAGCAGCGCGTCGAGGACGGCGCACCCCGGCTGGGCCCATCCCACGAAGGCCAGCCTCACGCGTCAACCCCACTTCCCGGGCGGCGCCTCACACCGGCACCACCGATGCGAGCCAACACGGTCGGGAGCGGAGTCCCGAATCGTCGGGTGCGTGGTTGACGTGGCACGCCGGTCCTCCTGTCGGGTGCGGCCGCACTGGGCGCGCGGCCTGCGCAAGAAAGTGGATGCGGCTGCCGTAGACGCCCCAGGGGCCGTGTCACCGACGCGTGCCGGCCGGTGACCGATGGTGCACCGGTCGTCGGCACGGGCCCGCGGTCACCGCAGTGAGGCGCGGTGACCGGGTTCGGTACACGTCGGAGCGCGGCCACGACATGCATGACGGTCGTGACAGCGACCCGGTTCAACCCGACGTCGAAGACCGGAGGTCTGGATCGGACGCCGCGAGTGGGAGAACGTTTCGGCATCCGCATGAACGGACGTTAAGTCTGCGAGCAGTCTTTAAAGGATTTTCTCCCACGATCAGATCACCGCAGCGTGTCGATCGAACGCACGCACCGTGATTCAGCGGTCCGGGGCGCGGATTTGGCCAACCAGCGATGAACAGAACGGCGGGCGCCGCCGTTGAGCCTCCTGCCCGCGTCCGGAGGAGGTCCGCCGCGGCAACCGGTAGTTCCCAGGCGCCGAAGGAGCCAACCGAATGCCAGGTCCGAACCAGCCATCCCGCCGATGGTCGGCGAAACTCCTCGACCCATTGCCCGTGGCGCTCGTCGCGGCGCTGCTCGCACCGGTGGCACTTCTCTTCACCGAAGCGCAGCGGCTCAGCGAGGTGGAGCACCAGCTCACGGCTCAGGAACGCGGCGGCGTCGAGTATCTGCGGGCCCTCGCTCCGCTGACTCAGGCACTGGTGAACGCCCAGTCTGCGGCCGTCTCCCGCCAGCCGGTCGCCCGGGACGCCCTGACCAGGGCGATCGAGGGCGTCGCCGCCACCGACGCTCAGGTGGGTGACGAGTTGCGCACCCACGACCGGTGGATCACGCTGCGGGCGAAGGTGGAGTCGCTCCGCGACGGTGGCCTGACCGATCCGCAGGCAGCCTTCGACTCGTACAACGAGGTCACTGATCTGCTCATGGCCCTGCATCAACGAGTCGGCGAGACCTCCGGCCTGAGTCGGGACCCTCGCTCGGCTACCTACTTCCTGCAGCACAGCGTCGTCGATGAACTTCCCGGGGCCATCGTCGCTTCGGGCCGCCTGGTCGACCTCGTGCTGCTCTCCCGGGATCGGCCCGACGAAGACTTCGTCGCCACCATCAACGAGCTGGCGGAGCTGCGGCACGAGGCCCTCGAGCCCGCCCATCACCTCGTCGGCGACCTACGCTCGGCGGTAAACAGCTCGGAACAGGCGGACTTGGGCGTCAAGGTGCTCGGGCCGCTGGATGTGTACGAACGGGCGGTCGAGGAGTTGGCGCGGATCTCCGAGCCGACCAGCCCGCTCCGCAAGTTCCGGGCCGACCCGCAGCAGCTCGCCAACGCCCGGCTCAACGTGCACCTCGCCGGTCAGCAACTGCAGCCGGTCATCCTCGCGGAGCTGGACGCGCTGCTGCAACAGCGCTTGACCGACTCGGCGAACGCGTCGCGGCGCCGGGTAGCCACGGCCACCGTGACCGTCGCCCTGCTGCTACTCCTGGTCGTCGCGGTCATCCGGAACATCCGACGCGCCACCGGCGGTAGGGACGGCAGCGGCGGAGTTCCGGCCAGTCGGCTGGATGATCAAT
Source organism: Micromonospora sp. LZ37 (assembly GCF_059359015.1). Classification (NCBI taxonomy): domain Bacteria; kingdom Bacillati; phylum Actinomycetota; class Actinomycetes; order Micromonosporales; family Micromonosporaceae; genus Micromonospora; species Micromonospora sp. LZ37. The sequence continues at coordinate 301,962 of NZ_JCADBL010000009.1, forward strand.
CGGTCGTCCGACCCGCCGCCGTCGGCGTCGGTAGTCAGGGCTCCTGATGCTCCTCGACCGGCTCCGGATCCGGAGCAAGCTGGTGGTGCTCGTGGTGGTCCCACTCCTGAGCATGGTGGGGCTCGCCGCGCCGGTGGTGACCGAGAAGGCGCTGACCGCCCGACAGGCCGATGTCCTGGCGACAGCCGTTCAACTGGCCAGCCGGGTCGGAACGCTTGTCCAGGATGTGCAGCAGGAGCAACTACTCGCGGTCGGTGTGCTGCTCGGCCAGGCAACACCCATCGACTTTCAGCAGCAGTCGGCGGTGGTCGACGACCGGGTCAGCGACCTGCGGGCCACCTGGGACGGTAGCCTGCCGCCGAGGGTCGCTGCCGCCCTCGATGAGGTTCGGTCCCTGGCCGCAGTCCGCGCCGCGGTGCTCGCCGAAGCCATCACCCCGACTGAGATCCTCCAGGCCTTCACCGCCGTCAACAGTGGACTCATCGATTCGCTCCGCCTGCAGGTCGCGTCGGATGGCACTCCGGTCACCCGCAAGGTCCTCGCCCTGGACACGCTGCTCCGGGCCGACCAGGAGCTCAGCCTGTGCGGCACCCTGCTAGTGCTGGTGAAGGCGGCCAAGGGAAAAGGGGCGAGCGCGGACTTCATCGCCTGCATGGGCGCCTACCAGGTGAGTGACCACCGGTACCGCAGCCTCATCGGCCATGAGCAGACCGTCCTGCGAAGGCTGGACGAGACCGCCGTGGCGGCCCGCGCAAAGTCCGCCTTCCTGACCGCGGGCGCGCGTGATCCCGCCGGTGCAGTGCGGCAGGTGCCGATTGAGCAACTTTTCCCATCAATTCGCTCCATGATCACAATTGGCCAGTTCGTGGAGAAGAAACTCGTCGCCGACGTGCTCGCCGAGGTGACCGCCGAGCAGCGGCGGGCGCTCGCCACGGCCTGGCTGGTCGGCGGGGCGGCCGCCCTGGTCCTGCTGATCGTGCTGCTGCTCAGCTTCGCGGTGGCCCGTACGGTGGCCCGACCGCTGACCCGGCTCACCCGCTCGGCCGACCGGGTCGCCCGGGTCGCCGAGGCCGAACTGGTCCGGGTCGCCGACGACGAGAC